>CALWZW010000001.1 GCA_944386135.1 uncultured Clostridia bacterium
TTGCTACGCTATAAAATGTAAATGTATCTGTTCCATAATATGACATAGTAGAAATCTCGTTATTAGAGCTTGCATATGCAAAATTAGATGATACTAATAACATTGCTGACAAAATTAATGTGACTACTAATCTTGTTATACTTTTTCTTTTCACTCTCTTCACCCCCTATCTTCCACATTGATTTTATTACACTTATCTTATCAAATTTTTTCCAAAAATTTCAAAAAGTTTAAAAAAATTTATCATTTTTAAAACCTTTTTGTCATTTCTTGTATCTAATATATATAAATGAAATTTAAGGAGGATACCTATGTTATATGGAGATGAACAAGAAAGAAAATTAAAATTACAAATTTTATCAAAATTACAATCTTTAGGATATAATTTAAAACACCACGGTACACATTATTTAGCTTATACTATAATGGAAGTTATTAAATTTGAAGATCCATTAGACTGTGTTTTGGAAAATGATATATATCCTATTATTTCTAAACATTTTAATAAAACTATATCTAATATTAAAAGTAGCATTCATAAAGCAACAGAGCATGCTTATATTACACAAAAAAATGAGATAAAAGAATTCTTTTATTTTTGTGATAATACAAAACCTACTACAAAGGAAATTATTATAACAATGATAAATTTTTTAAGCAAAAGTAATATTATGTAAATTTTTGTAAACTTTTCGAATATATTATGTAAAAGCTATTATAATAATTATGTATGTACCTAGTCTGGTGCTACAATACGTATATTTTAAATTACAATGATGTGGGCATTATGCTAGCATTTTTGTAATAGAGTGGAAAAGTTGCCTATACAAACAGCATTGGAGGTATATCATGAAAAGAAACTTTAAGCGGTTGTTCGCGCTCGTCATGACGTTGGCATTGGCGATTTCGTGCACAACTGGTGCATTCGCAGCAGAGCCTCAGGATGAGCTTTTTAAGATTGCATCGCAGGATGATGTTTCTTCTCTGGATGATTTTGCTACTCCTCGTGCAATCTATTATGTCACAATCCATAATGAGAATATGCAAAATGGTTCATCTTTCAGTGACCATTTTTCTCTCAGTCGTCCTGGTAAGCTTGTTGCACAACTCACAGCAACTGGACGTTGCCATATCGTTGTCCAAGTAGGCTACTCTTCTACACATTTTGATACTCTTATTGATGAGTATATAAACGCTGGAGGAGGTCAGGTTTGGAAAATTTCCAACGATACATTCCCTACTGGTATGGAAGTAAAGGTGACCGTTACCTTTGAAGCCGACAACGTAGATTATGCACTCCTTATGTGGACAGAGTAATATGTTACTTTAAACTTTGATTAACTCTTAACTTTCTAGGCAACTTTTCTGCTCGCAGAGTGGAGGCAGTTTTCCGCCTCCACTTCTGTTTTAATTTACATCATTTTTTACGTCTTCTATGATATTTCTGTCCTTTATCTTTTTTCTTGCACTTACCATTGCAAAGAATATTACTGCATATACTAATATTATTGCATATATTATCTGCATAACTGGGAATTTGAATAAATATAGTTCTTGATTTATTCCTATTTTTCCAAGTACATATAATACTATAAAGCTAAATATTGTTCCAAATATAATTCCACTAAATCCATAAAGTATTCCTTCAAAACATAACATTTTATTTATTTGTTTTTCACTCATGCCTAGTGATTTTAATATTGCAAAGTCTCTTTTTCTGAATATTGTACTTGATGAAATTATATTAAATATGTTAAACATACAGAAAGATATAATTAGTATGTCAAATACGTAAAGTATAAATTTAAATAATTCAAACTTACTCTCTTCTTGTAATCTTTCATCATATAAATTTTTTCCCCATAAATATTCGTCTTCTTGTGAATTGTTAAATTCCTCTATTTTTCTATCTATTTCATAAGGTTTATCTGTAGAAATATAGATATTCGAAATTGTTTCTGCATTATTTTTTATTTCTTTTTCATATAAATCTTTACTCAACAGAACAATTATTGTTGTATTGTAATCTACTATTTGATAATTATTTGGAGTATATGGTTCAAAACTATCAACTACACCTGCTATATTTAATTTGCAGATTTCTTCTCTTTTTAGTGTTTCCATATTAGTTCCAAATACAGTTATACTATCTCCGAATTTCATATTTTGTTATTTCAAACTTTTCTCCATAAGTTGAGCTTTCTACTTGTTGTGAATTTAATAATATACATTCATTTTCCTTTAATTCACTTATTCCTGCTCTTTTTAATATTTCAGTATATGCTTTTTCTTTAAAATAGTATGGTAAAAATATAAAGCTTTGAGTATTAGCGTATCCATTTAAATTTTCTGATGTTGAGGTTGATGTTACAATGGAACTTCTATCTTGCTTTAAAATTTCTAACATGGTATCTGAGATTTTATCTTTTGGAACTTCTATATTTAAATCATAGAAATTTTGAAAAGCTTCTGTTTGTATAAAATAGTCATTCATTAGTTCATTTTTTTCTAAATGTTCTACAATTTGTTCAGCTGCTTCTACTGTTGTGCCTTCTATCAAATAGTCATCATATGTTAATTTACTATGATATTGTAAGAAATTTATTATTACACCATTAACTATTAGAAATAATGCTACGCTCACTGTTATAGATGATACCATTGATGTATGTCTTGCTTTTTCTCTTTTTGTATATTTATATGCTAGTTCTCCTTCTTGTTTAAATATTTTTCTTATTATAAATGGTACTTTTATATTCTTTCTTTTCTTTTTGCTTATCCCTTTTACTCCTGTTATAATATCTATTTTTTTCATTTTTCTTAGTGGTAGTAGTGATGATATTATTACTATTGCATACATTATAGCTGCAATTACTGCTATTATTTTTGTTGGAAGATACATTTCAAATTTAACTTCACTTTCGTTGAAGAATAATGTTTCTCCTGCATTACTTATTATTATTGCTAAAATTCGTATAACAAACACTGATAGTATTATTCCTAAAATTATTCCTATTGTTACACCAATTATCCATATTATTGTTCCTTCTTTTATGCACATTTTTCTTCTTTGTGATTTACTCATTCCCAATGATGTTAGCATTTCTAGTTCTTTTATTCTTTCTCTATATGTTATTGCGAATGATATCACTAATACTGCCGTTCCTACTATTCCAACAAAAAGTACTATTATTAGTCCGTATCATTGAAAATAAGTTATATGATGAATTTAGAGTTTCTTTTGCTCCTAGCCATTCCAGTAATTCTTCATTATATATTACTTTTCCTTCTGGTAATTCTTCATTTTCTTCGTAATTAATATATGTATCTTCATTTATTCCTGCAAAATTCATCATATTTTCAACAGCTTCAGAAAACCAACTTGATTGCTCTTTTTGTACAAGTTCATTTCTATTTACTCCTGTTTCTTTTGATATATTTTCTATATTTCCGAGTTGCAGTTTTTCTTCTAAGGTAGATGTTACATCATATACTTTTTTTGGATTATTTAATATTACACTTGCATTTACAATTTGTTCTTCTTGTAGTGTATTTGTATCTATAAGTGTTATTGCACCAAATCTATTGTCTTTTCCGTCTGAAAAGCTGGAGTCTGAATTATCTCCTTTTATATATTCTTTAGCTAGTCCTACTACTGTGTAAGTTTTAGTTTTTCCCTCAAATGTTAATTCTACTGTTTCTCCTAAGTCTATTACATTCAAGTTTCCTTTTCCACTTATTATTATTTCATTAGAATTTTTGGGCATTCTTCCTCTTGTAAGTTGTATTCCGCTATTTTTTAGTTTATTTTCGTCATATCCGTATAAGTGTATCCTATCAAAAGAGGTTTTTGTTTCGTCTAGGTTTTCACTTGACATTCCATAGTCATAGTATATTGATATTTCTTTTATGTTTTTATCTTTTGCAATTTCTTGAACATCACTATATTTTATACATATAAATTCCGCTTCCCAATTGCCTTTATCTCTTATTACGTTTTCATTATATTTTTGATATGTCGCAAGTATTGTAATTATCGCAGTTATGAATATTGCAACTATTATCACTCCGCATAATTGTGCCCAATGTTCTTTTTTTGTTTTTTGTTAGATATTTCAAGGTCAAAGTGCTTGTTATCTTCATATATTTCACCCCATTTTATTTATATATTTTCTTTTTTTACTTTTTCAATAATATTATTTATATCTATTTTTTTCTTTCCTTTGTATATTGCTAAAAATATAATTATATATATTACAATTATTGCAATTGCAATTCTAATTAGTGGTATTTTAAATGTTTCTAATATACTTTCTCTCGTACTTAAATATATTAAGTATAGAATTATCACTCCTATAATTATTCCTATTAAAATGGCTTTTAGTCCATAAAAAACACCTTCTAAATTCAACATCTTTTTTATCTTTTTATCACTCATTCCTAGTGATTTTAATATTGCAAATTCTCTTATTCGTAATATAAAATTTGAGTATATTATATTAAAAATGTTAACTGCACTAATCATTATTACAACTATTATAAATGAATATGCAAGTACTCTTATCATTAATGCTCTATTAATGTATGACTCATTTTCTTTATATAAGTTCATAGATATAAGTGCTATTCCTGTTTCTTTGATATTATTAACAATATTATCTATTTCTTCTGGTTTTGATGTGTCTATATAAATATAATCATTTATAAAAGATAATTTTTTACTTAACTCAGCAAATGTTTCTTCACTAACAATCAGTATTATAGGAGAATAAATACTCGTATTTAATTCTGTTATATTTCCCCAGTCTTGCTGACTAATTGCAGCTATTTCTAACTCATATTCTAGTCTTTTTTCTTCTACTTTTTCATTCTCTTTTGTATCTTCTTTTACTATATTTCCTATTATTTCTTGTGTTTCATTTAACATTTCTTGTTCTTCTATTGAAGTTTCAAGATTTTCTTCATTATTTTTTATATTTTCAAGGATTATATTATCTCCTACTACAAAATTTGTTGTTCTAACTCGTCCAGTGTTTTTTACCTCAACAGTATCTACTAAAATACATTTTCCTTTTTCTAGTTTTTTAATTTCTAAATTGTTTAAAAATTTTTCATATTCTTGTCCTTCAAGAGTTACTACTTGTATTTGTGAATAATTTGTTTTATTTTCTGATAATGGTTCAATTATATTATTATTTATTGTACTAGAATTTACAATTGTTCTTGATATTTTTAAATAGTTATCCATGATTCCAGTACCTTCTAATATATTTATTATTTCTTTACTCGTATCGTTGGAATGATTTGCTAGAATTATTTCATATTCTTTATAATTATTTATATTTCCTATATATCCACCTATAATGTTGGTCATTTCACTTATTACTAAAAATAAGATTATAGTAATTGAAATAGAGGCTGTAATAGCTCTATATTTTGTCTTATTTCTTTTTATATTTCTAACTGCAAGTACTCCTTCTTGTTTAAATAATTTTTCAATAAATCGTAATTTCTTTACTTTTTGTATTTTCTCATTGTTTATATTGTTATTGATTGCATTTATTGGATATATTTTATTGATTTTTTTCATCTGTAACATTGATGATAATAATACAATTATGTATATAACCACTACTGTTAATAAAATTATTCCAACTGTTATAACTAAATAGATCTCTATATTAGGATCAATTAGAATTTTACTTCCTATTGGACTTTTTATTTGATTTCTTATTAATATATTTATGATTTTAATTATAAAATACATAAATCCTATTCCTAGTAATTCCCCTATTACAATTCCTATAGTTGCTAAGATACTATTTTCTTTAATAAGCATATTTTTTATTTGTTTTCTATTCATTCCTATTGATTCTAAAATTCCAATTTCTTTTGTTCTTTCGTTATACGTTATACTAAAAGTAGTATATATTAATATTACTGATATAATTACAATAATACATAAAATTATCCCTACAATTTTTATTAAATCTGTGCTAAATTCTTCGCTATTGGCTTCTGTTATCATTTTCATTTCTGGCGTTTCTTCTTCGTTGTCATCAAATACTAATGAATAATTTAAAAGGGTTTTATTATATTCTATATTTTCTTCTATTTCTTCGTTATTACTATATAGTTCTAAATTTGATACTAATTCTTCTACTGTTTTATAAACTTCTCTTATATCATTTGTTATGATAAAAACATCTACTTTTGCTTGGCTTGGTATTGTTTCTTCTTCATAATATGCTAATACTCCTGCAACTAAATTAAATGCATTTATAACTTTATCATTTTCTAATTTTTCTGCAATTCCTACAACTGTATACTCTTTTTTTATTCCGTTTATTGTAAATTCTACATTTTTTCCAATATATAGCTCTTCTTCTAAATAACTACTTATTACTATTTCATTACTATTTGTTGGAAATTTTCCTTCTTTTAATATTATATTGCTACTTTTAATTGTATTTTCACTATATGCTGTAAAGTTTACTTTTGTTAGAATATTACCATATCTATAAAAAGTTTCTTCTGTATTTCCTAAATTATATAAAATAGATATTTCTTTTATATTTTTATTATTTTCTATTTCTGATATTTTTGAAAACTCTATATTTTTTAATTTTACTTCCCAATTTTCTTCATTTCTAATTACATTTGTTATATATTCTTGATAACTTGCAACTAGTATAAATACGCTTATTACAAGTATAGTTGTTAATATTATTCCGTAGTATTGTTGCAAAATTTCTTTTTTTATTATATTTTAAATTTTTTATTGCCAAAGCACTTGTTATCTTCATATATTTCACCCCATTTTATTCACTACCTACTATATATCATCTCCCATATTTCTTGTCAATTAATAATTTAGTAACTTTTTTTAATTTTTCGAAACTTTTTTTGATAAAAATAAGGACACTTTTAAAAGTGTCCTTATCTAAATATTTTCCTCTCTTATTTCATCTATGATATTATTTTTCTTTAATTTTCTTTTTGAGTATGTTATTGTTAAGAAGATTATGGCATACATTATTGCTATGCTTATTAAAATATTTATCAAATTTATTTTAAATAAATATGCATTTCCTAAAATAATAGTGTGCATAACATATAAAATCACTATGCTTATAATGCTTCCAAGTATTATCGCTTCCATTCCATAAAATAATCCCTCTAGTAATAACATTTTATTTACTTGTTTATTGCTCATCCCTATTGACTTTAACATTGCAAATTCTTTTTTTCTTAATATTATACTTGCATAAATTGCATTGAATATATTTATACTTGCTATAATTGCTACAACAACTACAAATGAATATAATAGCACTCTCAATAGTTTCATTACACTCATTGCTGAAACTTTACTTGTATCTATCCTAGTTGTTGTTTCTTCTGGAGAAATTGACTCCTCGTATTTTGAAAAGTCCATAGGTAGTTTATTGTTACCAACAACAGCTTCTGTCTCTCCATAAATTTTCTTTATTTCGTTCATGCATTCATCTATTTTTGCTGCTCTTTTTTCATCAGTTCTTATGTTTATTTGTGCAAAATATATATAATCATATTTATCTATTAATTTCATTACATATTCTGGGCTCATGACTTGTATTATCCTTGTTCCATTTGCAAGTTTGTTAGTGATATATGGACTAAAGTCATCTACTATTCCTGCTATTGTAAATGTTTCTTCTCCCATATTGTCCACTTTCATTGTTGAGCCTATATCTATTTTGTAACTATCTCCTATTTTTAGATTTGTAAGTTGTATTTTGTCTCCATATTTTGTTTTTTCTGTTATACTATTTGCTATAATTACTTCATTATCTTTTAATTCTGTTAATCCTGCTTTTTTTAATATTTCTTCATAAGCATCTCCGATAATCCAAAGGTATCCTATCTCTATTTCAATATTTTCATTTTCATTTATAAATGCATTTGCTTTTCCTTCTTTTATCATTTCTTTTACAGTTTCAGACACTTCATTCTCTTTTAATTCTATAGTGGTAACATTAAAAGGTTGCAAATTTGCATAGCATTCATCTACTAATTTATTATCTTCTAGATATTGCATTATTTCGTTTATTTTTTCTATATTTATTTTTCCACCATTTGCTGAAACTGGTGTTATCTCAATAGTATAGTCGTCATATTCTGTATTTCTAGCACTATAGATATATTTATCTATATCTTCTACTAGTCCTGTTATACTTAAAAATAGTATAAAACTAATTAATAGTGATATTACGACTGTTTTATATTTGGATTTATCTTTTCTTATGTTTTTATATGAAAGTATTCCCTCTTCTTTAAAAAGTTTTTCTATTAATTTTGGTGTTTTAAATTGTTTATTTTTTAATTTTATATTTTTATTGTTTTTAATTGCTTCAATTGAGCTAATCTTATTTAATCTTCTCATTGGTAGATTACTTGATAAATCAATAATTATCCAAATAATTATTACAATTATTATAATTGCACTTATTGGAACCTTTAATGATAATTCTATTCCTTCATATAGTGTAAATATCTCATTTGAGTTCATTCTTGCTATGATATTTTTTATTACTTCTATTCCAACATAGCTCAATGCTATTCCTAGTACGAAACCTATTATAATGCCAATAATTCCGAGTATGTTTTTTTCAAAACTCATAACGTGCTTTCTTTGTTTTTTGTTCATACCTACTGAAGTTAGCATTCCTAATTCTCTAATTCTTTCATTATACGTCATACTAAATGAGGCTTTAAGCATTATTATTGATACTGTCATTAATATTATTATTAATATAGTTCCAATTGTTATAGTTTTTATTGAAAATTCATTTTCTAAATTAATTACACCTTCATAATTTAAAAGTTCTGTATTATATTCTATACTAGCTATATTACTAGTTAAGTTTACTCCTTTTATGATATCATTAAAAATTTCTTCTTCTGTCCTTGTTTCTTCCTTCTTATCTAAGCTTATTCCTATTTCTTTTACTAATTCGTTTCCTGTTGTATATATTTTCTGTATGTTATTAGTTAAAATACTAACGTTTACAATACTATCATTACTTAATTCTTTTTCATTTAATATTGTAATCGCTCCATGTTTAGTCTCTACAAATGATTTTTCGTCAAATTTCGATTTTTGTATTTTTCCAACTAATGTATAATTTTTTGTTTTTCCATTAACCGTTATTGTAATATTATCTCCTATTTTTTCTTTAATATTGCTATGTCCTTTTATATCAAAATCACTGGCTTCACTTATTATTATTTCATTTGGATTTTCTGGAAACCTTCCTTCTGTAATTGACAAATTAATATTTTTTAATGTATTATCATCTACTTCAACTACATTTAATTTTCCTATACCAAAATTTTCTTCTGATGTTCCTATTTTATGTGATATAGATATTTCTTTTATATTTTCATTTTGTTTTATTTTTTGACTATCTGAATATGTAATATTTTTAAATTCCGCTTCCCAATTGCCTTTGCTTTTAACTCCAGCAATTAAGTATTGTTGATAACTTGAAATAAGAGTAATAACGGTTGTAACTAATACTGTTACAATAATAATTCCAAATATAGTATAGCTTGATCTTTTCTTATTCTTTTTTATAAATTTCAATGCTAAAGTACTTGTTATCTTCATATACTCACCCTATTTTATTCACTACCTACTATATATCATCTCCCATATTTCTTGTCAATTAATAATTTGGCAACTTTTTTTAATTTTTCGAAACTTTTTCTACCAATTATTCTATTTTTAAATTATAGAATTTAGAAAAGCAAAAAACTCTGAACTTTAAGGCTTTTCCTTAAAGTTCAGAGTTTTTTATGCATTTTTTTCATCTTTTATTATTTTTCCGTCTCCTATTGTTATTATTCTATCTGCTTCTTTTGCAATGTTTTCATCATGTGTTACTAATATTATTGTTTGGTTATATTCTTTATTTGATTTTTTCAAAAGTTCTATTATTTCTTTTGAATTTTTACTATCTAGGTTTCCTGTTGGTTCATCTGCAAGTAGTATTAATGGCTCTTGAAGTAAGCTTCTACCTATTGCTACTCTTTGTTGTTGTCCTCCTGATAGTTCATTTGGTAAATTTTTTCTTCTATCTTCTAATCCTAATTTTTCTATTAGTTCATTTAGTTTTTGAGTATCAACTTTTTTGTCATCTAATTTTATTGGCAAGCACATATTTTCTTCTACGTTTAATACTGGTATTAGGTTATAAAATTGATATATTAATGCTACATCTCTTCTTCTAAATTCTGCTTGTTTTGGCTCACTTAGTTCGTATATATTTGTTCCATTTATTATTATATTTCCTGATGTAGGCTTGTCTACTCCTCCTATCATATGTAATAGTGTTGATTTACCTGAGCCACTTGCTCCTACTATTGCAACAAACTCTCCTTTTTCTACTTTAAATGATACATTATCTACTGCTATTGTCTTTGTTTCTTTTTCTCCATAAATTTTGCTTAAGTTTTGTACTTCTAAAATACTCATATTTTTTCTTTCCTTTCTTTTACAGTATTTTCTGTAAAATGAAGTTTGTCTAAATTCTTTATATCATTATTTTCGTTTATTTGTCAATTAATAATTTAGTAACTTTTTTCAATTTTCTTTAACTTTCTTTAACTTATTGCTGGTATATATATGTATGTTGTTTTTTCTAAATCATTTATATTAACCTCAAATTTATATACTGGTTGATAATATGCTTTACTATCTGACATATAATCTAATTCTACAGAATTTATTTTTATTTTATTGATTTCATTTTCATATGCTACTTTAAATTTTCCTTCTTCTATCTTTTTATATGCTTCTTCTTCAGATATAATTTCTTTTTCTTTATATTTATCACTTTTTATTAAATTATTTTTTATAGAGTAATTGCCGTTTTCTTCCATTGTACATATCAAATTTCCATCAGTTATGTTATTTCCTTCTTCATGCATATTTACTGTAAATATGTGCTCTCCATATTCTTTGTCAAATCTATATTCATATTCATAATCAAGATTTATTCCTATTTCTCTTAATTTTTCTAATACTGTTTCTTTATCTTCAATATATTGCTTATCATTTTGACTAATTGTTGCAATTACATTTCCTTCTTCGTCATATGAATATGTTGTATTACTTGAGCTGTTCTCATATTCAAATGTTTTTGTATATCTATAACTATATGTACCACCTAGATAATTAATCCATAGATTTTGTTTATGAGTGCTATAAATTGCTGTTTCTTCATAATATATTGTATCTATTATTTCATCTGTTGCATCTCCTGATTTTTCAAAAATGTCCTTTGCGATTTTGTCTGTTTCTTCTTTGGTGTATATTTTTGTCTTATATACATTTGCTTTCTTTCTATTTGTATCTATATCACTTATATTATTTTCTATTTCTATATTTTTCATGTTAAATTTTGTTGTAGCTTCTATACTGAGATTTCCAAATTCTTGTGTGCTGTATTTTATAAATATAGCCGTAAAGGATACTATTGTTAACAATAATGGTAATATGTTTACTAATATTTTCTTTTTTTCTTCTTTATTTATGATTATATATATTATATTTATAATCGAATATCCTATTATTGTTCCGAGTGTATTATTAAAAATATCATCTATTTCAAATATTCCCATTTGTGTTATAGTTTGTACTATTTCAATTAGCAAAGTTATTGCAAAACCAATACCTATTGTCTTGTACCATTTTTTTAATTTTGGAGTTAATAGTGGTAATAAAAATCCCATTGGTATAAATAACATTATATTTAGTATAATATTTCTCCATGCAGAGATTTTCCCTATGATATATGCTTCTTTATATGAACTAAATAAACTTAGATTAACAGCTCCTTCGTAAGCATTTCCTCTACTTAAAAATGTTGCTCCAAATACTATAACTATATATGATATAAAGATAAGTATTGTTATAAGTTTTTTTGTTTTTATTTCTTTTTGACCTTTCATTATTTTTTTGTATACTATCTTATAGAAAAATAAAAATAATAGTACAATAAATATAGCTAGTATTATATATTCTTTTAATAAATCTAATATATGTGCTACACTCATATATTCCTCCTTATTTATACAACAATACTATTATATAATCTCATTGCTGTCAAGTTTGGAATAATTAGGTTGAGACACTTCTATTATATTATTTAAGTTGTCTGCTACATTAGAGTTTGTTGTAGCTTCTCTATTTTTTGATATTATACTAAAAATTAGCAAGATAATTAAAATTATTATTATTGTTATTCCTAATTTTTGCTCCATTTATTTTTCCTCCCATTTTTTCCTTACATATATTAGATACAAGAAATCGATAAAAAGTTTTAAAAAAATAAAAAATTTTTAAATATATTATTAGATGAGTAGCAAAAGCAAAGACTAGGAGTATCATTCCTAGTCTTTTTTGGTGTTATTGCTTACGACTTTTCGCAATTGCTATAATTATATTAGTGCATTTTTTAATATATGTCAATTTTTTATTAAATTCTTATTATTCAGATTTAAAATCAATTGTTATTTCTTCGTTTTTATTAGTTAGAATATGAAGTGTGATAACATCTGTAGAATCATATTTAGTTAAATTAAATGTATTATGATATTCTATTATTCTATCTTCTACCGTTGCATGTCCACCATTTCCATCACTTGTTTGAGCTGGTGTAAATTTTTCTCCTTTTTCATTTTCTATATATTGTTCTCTAAGTGCCATTACTCCATATTCAATTTTATCTGATATTATCTCTGGAATATATACTTTAAATGCTGTGTTTGATAATGTTGCTGTTATTTTATTTATATCTATCTCTGGTTCACTGCAACTTATAGCTTTATATATTACTGTTTCTCTATTATAGAATTCTTCTGGTACATCTACTTCAAAAGTCCAATTTCCTTCATATACCATATCTTGTTCTTCTCTATTAACAATTTTTTTAGTTAATATTTGTGTAAAATTAATATATAAATGTTTGCTACGTGGGAAAGGCATCCAGTTTCCTGTTGCTATAAAAGATAATTTTAGTTGTTTATCATTTATTTCTGTTGAAACAAAACTGTATCCGCTTCTTTCTAAATATTCTTCTTTTTCATCTTCTCTAATTTTTTCAGCAGTACTACTAAATACAAGTCCTCCAGTTTCATCTCTTATTACCAAATCTTTAATTCTTGCAAGTTTAAATGCCTCAGCATCATATTCTTTTTCAAAATCAAGCTTAAAGTTTATAGCAAGATTATAGTCATCCATTAATATTTCTTCTATACTAATAGATATTCCACCCGCTTCTTGATATTCAGTATTTACTTCTTCTACATATCCATTATTAACTGCTGTTTCCATTCCATCGCTTGTATTACCTCCAAATAGTCTGTTTATGTAATCTACTATTTCTTTTGCAAATACAACTCCGGTTGTTAAGAGTACTAAAATTAATACTGCAACAATTCCATTTCTATATTTATTTTCTATTTTCTTTCGTCCTCTACTTAGCTTACTCTTTATTGTATTAACTTTTATTCCTAATATTTTTGATATTTCTCTAACGCTATGTTTATCCTCATAATACAGTTTAAATATTTTCTTTTCTACATCATCTAATTTTTCTATAATATTGTCAATTGAAAAGTTTTCAGTTATATTATCTCTTGATTTTTCTTCTAAATATCGCTTATTCAATATTCTTTCTTTTTTCTGATTTCTATAAAATTTATTACACTCATTTATTAAAATTCTTATAAGCCATGTTTTAAAATGTTTATTTTCTTTTAACTGATTTATCTTTAAATATCCTATTAAAATTGTTTCTTGTAAAATATCTTTTACATCTTCTTCGTTAGAAATTTTTGTCTTTGCAATGCTGTATAATTCAGATTTTAAATTTTTAATTAATGCTGAATATGCTTCTTTGTCTCCATTTTTTACTTTTTCCACTAATTCTTCCATTATTATCACCATATATTAGATAACATTTTTTAACAATTGGTTGCATACAATGTGTAATTTATTATAAATTTATTTATATACAGTGTCAAATGAGATATAGTTTAAAAAAATTGTAATTTAAAAACGTTCTTATTCGCAAAAAAGCACTCAAGTCTTGAGTGCTTTTTGTTTGGTGCGCCATCGCGGGATCGAACCGCGGACCCCTGCTTGTATTTAAGGTCGGCATATTCTTAAAAAAAATAATCTATGCTTTTAATCTATGATGCTTTTACTTCTACATTTTTGTATTCTTGTGCCTGTTCTACATATCCAATAAACTTAAAATATATTTTTATCTTTTGATACTGATTTTTCCCATTATTCATTCCTATCTCAATTTTATCTATAATATCATGTAATATTTCATAATCTAATCTTGTTACTTCTTTATATTTTTTTAAAATATTAATGAATTGTTGTTGATTATCTTTCTTATTTTCTAGTTCCGAGATTTTGTCTTTACATATTTTTATAGACTCTTCAATTGTTTCTTGTTCTTTACTATAACTACTAGCTAGTTTATTAAATCTTTCTGCATCTATATTTCCTAATACTTTATCTTCATATAGTTTTTTATATATAATTTCAATATCTTCTATTCTTCTTTTATGTTTTAAAATTTCATTTTCATAATACATGATGTCTCTTTTATTATTAGGCAAATTTACATTATTTAAAAGTTCTAAAATTGCTCGTTCATTTTCATTAATTAACTTAGTATATTTTTGTATTTCTTTCAATACAATTGAATATATTTTATTATATGAAATTCTATGAGAATTACAATATTCTTTTCCCTTATTTTTGTATGTTGTGCATTGGAACGCTGACCATTCTCTGTTTCTTGTGTCTGGTGTATATGATAATGCATAACCGCAATCTGCACATCTTAAAATTCCTGAAAATATCTGTCTTTCGCCATTTTTTTGTTCTCTTTTCCTTACTTTCATACTTTCTTGTACTCTAAACCATTGTTCATCAGATATAATTGCTATATGTGTTTTTTCTTTTATTTTCCATTCTTTTGCATCATGCTTTATTTTTTTATGAACTTTAAATGACACTGTATGACTCTGATTATTTACAGTGTCTCCTTTGTATGTTCTATTTTCAAGTATGTTTTTTATTGTTGTCTGATGCCAATCATAATCTTCTTTATTAAATTCTTCTCCCATAGCTTTTATTACAGTTGAAGTACCACTCAAATTCATTATTTTATTATATTTAAAGTACACAGATGGCTTTATTATCTTTTTTTTTCTTAGATTTTTTGATATCTTTTTATATCCATATCCCTTATCAAACAAATCATATATCATTTTTACTACTTTGGCTGCATTAACATCTATATGTAATAAATTTCCTGTTTCATCTCTTTTATAATATCCATAAGGTGCTTGACCAAAATGTTCTCCTTGTTCAGCTTTTATTTTCCAGACATCTCTTACTTTCTTAGAAGTTGCACTCGCATGAAATTCATTATTAAGATTTCTGTATGGTGCAATTTCATTTCCGAATAGTTTATCACTATCATAATTATCTTCCAATGCAATATATCTAATATTATATAAAGGAAAATAATGTTCCATATAGTAATCAGTAAAAACGTGTTCCCTTCCAAGTCTTGATTGATCCTTTGTTATTACCAAATTTACTTTTTTACTTTCTATATCTTTTAACATTCTTTGAAAGTTTTTTCTATCAAATGTTGTTCCACTTACGCCATCATCTTTATAAACATCATATATCTTCCATCCGTTTTTTTTGCAAAATTCTCTTAAAAGATATTCTTGATTTTTTATACTTAAGCTTTCATCTGTTCCATATTTTTTATCTTCACTTGATAATCTACAATATATTGCCACTACATATTCATTGAAATGCGGTATAAATTGTTCCATTTTTCCCTCCTTTGCAAGAACAATAAAACCTTTTTATTCAATATATTATATGTCATTTTAACTCTGTTTATAAAAAGGTTCAAGTCTTTTTACATCATTTAGAAAGAATTTTATCTTTTATTAGTTGTGAAAAAAACTTTACTGTATCAATATCATTGGAACTATAAATTTCTATATGATATCTACTATTGTCATCACATATTATTTTTTTGTCACTCAATTTAATTCTAGTATTTTGGCATTGGTTACTATTGTTTATTAAAGTATTTTTCATTTTTATACCTCTTATAGACTTCTATTTCCATAATATAGTTTTTGGAACTGTAAATCCTGCATTTATATTTTTATCTAAAACATATGAAGATGTTTTTTTATTATATTTATATATTGACTTATTCCAATCTCTATATGCTCTGTTACTTATACCATGATTTTCTGAAAGTTCCATACTTGCTTGAATATGTTGTTTTTGTATAATTGACTCTAACTCTCTTTTTTCTTCTCTTTTTTTCTTCATATATTCGTTTGTCTTTTTTTGGTTCTTTATTTGATTTTCTTTAATCCTTTTATTTTTCTCATCTACGTATCTTTTATCATTTTTTATAACTTTTGTAACATATGCTCTTGATACTTGTAATTTTGTTGCAATTTCACTTGGTTTATTTTTTAAATTATAATAATAATCTAATATTTTTTGCTTGTTTTTCATTTTTTCCTCACATACAAAAGGTTAATTTTCTACTAACATTTTTTAGGCATGATTTTTCTTATTGAGCTTTTTACTTTACTCAATTTTCTCCCATATTATTATAAAAATGCTACAAAGTTCTAATTCGCTATTTTTTTCTTTCTTTCTTTTCTTTCATTATTATATTAGCTAATCTTTTTACTTCTATGTTTCCAAACTTTTCATAGAACATTTTTATTTCTGCCTTTAATGTTTTTGCTGTAATTTCTGTTCCACTATTTTGTAAAGTAAAGAAAGCCATTTGTGCATAAGCTGTTATGATATCTAATTCCGACTTATCTTTATTTTCATTTTTCATGTCCATAACTAAACTCCTCCTTTTTACATTTCTATTTATTAAGAACACAAAAAATTTTTATAATGGGGAAATATTTAAAAAAAATTTTTATTTTTTTCTATTTTTACTTAAAATTCTAAATATTAATAATTTTATTTCTTGCTGTAAATCTTCATCTATTGAGTTATTTATAATAGAATTTTTATTTATTAGATTTTTATAATCCTCAATGATTTTTACTATTTCTTTGTCTGATAAATTGAAATTATTAAACATATTAAAACCCTCCATTTATTAATTTTTTTATTATTTTTTTTTGAGCAATATTTCTGTATTTCCTTACTGTTTTTCTGTCCAAATGCATTATTTCTGATACTTCTTTTATATTTTTTTGTTCCTTATATAAATAAAAAAGCACCTCTTTTTCTCGTAAAGATAGTGCTTTTACAATATTGTATAACTTTGGATTTGAAAGTGTTTTCTCAAACTCTATTGCAGAGTCCACTTCATCTTGACATTTTTGTAGAACAGTATCCAATACTGTTTCTTCTGCAAACAGTTCATCATTCATAACAATATTAGTATTGTTAATATAATTATAATTTTTTTGAATATATTTATTCCTTGCTGTCATTACAATTCTTTTAAGATATACTTTTTCTTCATTTGTTAGTTCTTCTACCAAATAATTTTTTCTTTCCATATTTTATTTCTCCAATTCTAAAAATTGGACAAAGTCTAAAATAAAGAAAGTTAAATATAATATATGTTTTTCTTAGCTTCTTTAATTACATTAAAATTCCTCCTTTCAAACAATAGTCAAACCGTACTTCGTTACACTTTATCTCATTTGTATTTTAACAAATCTATCGTATAAATGCTTTCTTTGTTTTAGACTATTGTCCTATAATTAAAGTTTATATCGATGTTTATTTAAATTGTAAAAATCGGAAAAAGTCGGAAAATATCGGAAAATATTGTAAAATATACCTTTGCCCGTTGAATTTTACATAATTTTATGATATTATGATTATGTGTTTCGAAAAGGGGTGTTTCTATGATAAGAATAATGATTGTAGATGATGATGAAATAATTTGCTCTCAATTGTTAAATTTTTTAAAAAAAGAGCAAAATCTTTCCGTCGTAAATGTATCTCATACTGGATATGAAACAATTGACAATTACCTCAAGTTGAATCCTGACGTTTTGATTTTAGACCTAAAATTGCCTGATATTACAGGTTTAGACGTATTAAAAGAATTATCTGTAAAAGAAAAAAAAGTTATCAAGAATGTTATTATCCTTTCAGGAGAAGCAAACCTAATTAATTCTGTTTATAAAGAAAAAAAGGTCTATAGATATTTTGTAAAACCCTTTAATTTTACTTCACTATTAGATACAATCAATGAAATATTTTATACTTCTTATTTTGATGATGATAATTTTTTGTATAATTATATAAACAATATGCTATGGAAATTACAATTCAACGTTCATTCTAAAGGAACAACTTATTTAATAGATGCTATTTTTACAGCTTATAGAAAACAATCTTTCTTATATCATACTAAAAAACTAATTCAAGAAATTGCCAAAGAAAACAAAACAAATACGATTGCAGTTAGATCTGCTATTGATAAATCTATTTCATCTATGTTTAGATATACTGATATATCTATTATTAGTAATTTTTTTAATGAATATTATGATGGCAGAAAACTTAGTACAAAGTATTTTATATCTTTAGTTGTCAATTACTTAAATATTGTTAATGAACAAAATTCACAGAATAAATATAAATGTGTTAATTTATAAAAAACTAGAAGATTTTACTTTTTAGTAATCTCTTCTAGTTTTATTATAATTCTTTAGACATTTCCTCTAAAGATACTTCACCATTTTCTATTAAAAAGCTTTATTTCATAATTATAAATCTGTGCATATTTTATTATTTTCAAAATCATTTCAAAACATCTGATATATTATACTTATTTACTTTTCTTTTAGCATATTCTATGCTTATAAAAATAATTAAGTATAATGCTATGGTTGATATAATGAAAGTTATCCATGGAATATTCATAGCATAGATTTCTGTTTCTATCATTGTTGTATACAACCAATATATAATACCCCCACTAATTATTGTTCCAATAAATAATACTGCCGTTGCATAAAATATTCCTTCTAAACATAACATTTTACTAAATTGTTTTTTTGACATTCCTATTGTTCTAAGTTCGGCAAATTCTCTTTTTCTTAACATAATATTTGTAAATATTATATTAAATACATTCATAATGCTTAAAATTGATATTAAACCAAGAAAACTATATAATATTATCGCCTTTATTTGTTTTTCACTTTTGATAGATTGTTGTTCTAATTCAAAGTTATAAGACTCAATATGAGTTAGTCCTCTATACTCTATATTTAGATTCTTTATTAGTTCGTCTAATTTGTTTGTATCTGAAGAATTTATATTATACTCAAGTAATACACTATCATATTTTACATTTAATAATTTAGAATATGTTTCTCCAAAAGTTTTATTGTTTACAATTATACATAATTCATCTCCATATAAAGTTTTATCTTTCCCCTTTGGAATAATATTAGTAACCATACTTATATTTAGTTCAGCTGTTCTATTTTCATTATCTATTTTAAATCCTTCAAGATTTTCTATCGAAGAAAAATCTAAATTTAAGTCTCTATTTTGTGAGTTTACTATAATTTTATCTCCTAAATTATAATTTGTTAAATATAATTCATCATAGTACTTTGTTTTACTTTCCGTGCGATTTACTACTATGCATTCGCCATCATTTAATATATCTGTTCCTATTTGTTTTAAGTATTTATCCAAAGTTTCATTATCAAATGTTATTAAAAGTGCTGGAATTTGCATTGACCCATCATCAGTATGTATGTTACTTGATAATGCTTCGAATTTACTTGAGGCATACTTTAATGATTCATTGATTTTATTTCTATCAAGAACAACATATTGATAACTGGTTTTAGCAATCCCATATATATCATTAATTAATCCTGTTTCTTTTATCTTTTTTATTATTTCCTCTGAATAATCTTCATTCTCTGTGTTTCTATAACACCATAAATTATAATTATAATCTTTTTCATTTTGCTGTTCAAGGAATGTTAAATTAACTATATAAGAGCTAGTACTTATAACCAACACAAAACTTATAGTTAAAGAGATAATAATCGACATATATTTAAAACAACTTCTTTTTATATTTTTATATGCCAGGTTTCCTTCTTCTTTAAATATTTTTTTTATTATTCTAGGTGTACATATAGTTTTTTTATTTATTTTATTGTATTCTCTCTCCTTTATCATATCTATTATTTTCATTTTTTTTGATTTTATAATAGGTATAGCTGTTGATAGAAAAACAATTATGCATATTATTAATATTGAAATTATCAATGTATATATAGAAAAATTCAAGTTTAAATCTACTTCTACTCTTGGCTGAAAAAATGTCCCCAAGAGATTGTTCTGTAATAATTTGAACAAGCTATTAAAACTTATTATTAATAAATAGTCTAGTGCAAAACTTATTAGCAATCCAATTGGTATAGCTATAATAATTATTATAGCTATTTCAATAAAATATATTTTTAATATCTGTCCTCTTGTTGCTCCCAAAGATAACAGACAGGCAATATTTTTTTTCTTATTTCTCATTACAATATCAAATATAGTATATATTATCGCTATTGATGTAACGGCAATAATTGATATAAATAGCCCCGTAATAGTCATAAAATTCTTATAAAAATCAGAGCCATTTTCCGATATACAAGCATAGTTAAGTAATTCTTCATTATATTTTACTTCTACATCTGAATTAATTTCTGCTATCAAATTTTGAGTTGTTTCATAGATCTTTGAAATATCTCTAGTTATAATTGAAACACTTACACGCTCATCCTCATCAATTTTTTCTTTATTACATAGAGTTATAGCTCCTCTTATTGCTATAGAATTTTCATATTTATCATAATCACTCTTTTCGATAAATCCAACTATTTTATATATATGTTTTTTTCCTTCTATTACTACTTCTAAATTTTCCTCTAAATCTAAATTCATATTTTTATTAATGATAATTTCATTTTCATTTTTGGGTAATCTTCCTGTCAATAAACTTATATTTAAATTCTCTAAGGCATTTATATCATATGCCATAATTTGCAAACTTTCGATAATACCTTTATTATAATTATTTTCTGTTAATCCCAAATTTTGTACTATTAAAATTTGCTTTATATTATCGTCTTGTTCAATATATTTAAGATTATTATATAATACATTATCAAGCCTAACTTCCCAATTTTCTTCGCTTCTTGATAAATTTACCATATATTGTTGATAGCTTAATGCTAAAGTAGCAACTGAATTTATTAAGATAGTAACAATTATAATTCCTATTGTTAGCATTAATGTTACTTTTTTGTTCATCTTTAATTCGTTTACTGCAATATTAGATATGATTTTCATATTATTTTCCTATCCTATAAATTATTATATTCTCTATATTATTAAACAAGGGGAAAGACTCCAATGGCTGTCTTTCCCCTCTGGGGTTGAAAAATGATATACTTAGTTACTTATGCATAACTTTAGTCATTCAGAACATCCTGAGGTCTAATGTTATACAACACTCAGATTACGCAGATACGAACACAAACACACACCGATAGTTTCCAGACAGTCCACTGTACGGGTTGATTCTAAAGGTGTATCTTCCTGTTGCAAGTCTGCCAATCGGATAACCCTTTGTGGTGCCATCACCGTACAAAAGTGTCCTACTCTTCAAGCTTCCTTTTGAATCTAATATAGTGCACTGGAACACAGCACCAGTTGTCTCGGGTGTGTTGTTGCTTCGAGTTCCCCAAACAACATAAACCGTTTCAGAAGCATTGGTTACGTTGAATGTTCCGCTGTAACTGCTACTTGAGGCATTCATAGTGATGTCGTAATACTGTGTGAGATCACCACTACGTGTAACATTGTCTTCAGATGTCAATGCCGTGCCACCCATCTCTTCAATAACTGTTTCTGTCTGAATCAGCAAATCATCACTGGGCTCAGCAGCAAAAGCCACAGAAGAAATTGATGTGACCATTACAATCGCGAGGATCAAGGAAAAAAAGCGCCTGATGTTATTTTTCATAATGTAGTCCTTTCTTCATTTTTCAACCCCTATTACTAATAGCTCATTCCCATAAAGGGCTCAAGCTATAGTAACCTATTGTCCAAAACTAAATGTCTTGGCTTATTTGATATTATAGCATATTCTTAAAGCAAGTGCAATATGTTAACCTTAACATTTTTGCGACTTTTTACGACTTTTTTCGACTTTGATTTTTATAATTTTTATGTTATCCGGATTTAACATTTTTTGTTAAGCTAATACTTTTATAAAATATTTCCTTCAAAATTTGCTGTTTTTATTAATTCTTTCAATATTCTCATTACTTTTTCTATTTATTCTTTTTATCATCTTTTATAATTTTTCCATCCTTTATTGTTATTATTCTGTCTGATTCTTTTGCAATATTTTCATCATGGGTTACTAATATTATTGTTCGATTATATTCTTTATTTGATTTTTTCAAAAGTTCTATTATTTCTTTTGAATTTTTACTATCTAGGTTTCCTGTTGGTTCATCTGCAAGTAGTATTAATGGCTCTTGAAGTAAGCTTCTACCTATTGCTACTCTTTGTTGTTGTCCTCCTGATAGTTCATTTGGTAAATTTTTTCTTCTATCTTCTAATCCTAATTTTTCTATTAGTTCATTTAGTTTTTGAGTATCAACTTTTTTGTCATCTAATTTTATTGGCAAGCACATATTTTCTTCTACGTTTAATACTGGTATTAAGTTATAAAATTGATATATTAATGCTACATCTCTTCTTCTGAATTCTGCTTGTTTTGGTTCACTTAATTCATATATATTTGTTCCATTTATTATTATATTTCCTGATGTAGGTTTGTCCACTCCTCCAATCATATGTAATAGTGTTGATTTTCCTGAGCCACTTGCTCCTACTATTGCGACAAACTCTCCTTTTTCTACTTCAAATGATATATTATCCACTGCTATTGTTTTTGTTTCATTTTCCCCATATATTTTACTTAAATTTTTTACTTCTAGAACACTCATGTTTTTATTCCTTTCTTAAATTTCTTTTTTAGAAAATTTTATCTTGTTTTCTATATATCATTATTGATATTCTTTGTCAACGAATAAAAAGCATCTTTTCTTAATTTTTTCTAAAAAAAACAATATAGAAATTTAGAATTTTTTGATAAATGTGTCTTTTTTAATCATTATATAAGCACTGTACCATAAATTTTACTCCATCCTGTACTCCTATATTATAATGTTGTTCTTGATAAATTGACATTTCTTCTAGCCAAATATTTCTAATTTCTCCAATGTATCCTTTTATAGTTTCCTCTTCTTTTATTTGTTCTGTCAGAATTTTTATAAATTCTTGGCACTTTTTTTCTTTGATTTCATTCACTGTTTTTAATTTTTCTTTAAATTTAGGTGTAATAATTCCTCCTTCATTGTTTCTAAATTCATACATAACTCGTAAAAAATCCTCTTCAAAAGTTAACATATAAAATCTCCTCCTAACTTGTCTGTGATGTTAACTCTCATCAGAATAGTTGTCAAGTCTTTTTTACGTTTTTTTCTTTATCTTCATTCATTACTAGTAATTCTATAATTATATTAATTTATATATAATATTACTATATTTATCTTGTAATATACTAATATCATTATTTTTTGTGCTATGACTTATAATAAATTCTTCTACATTCAAAGCTACTTTTTTTCTTTCTTCCTTATCATAATTTCTATCTTCTATATTTATTCCTATATCCTTTAATAATTCTGTTTCTTTTACTGAAAGTTCTTTTAATAAATTCATTTCACTATCTCCTTTTTTTATTTTTTCTAATCCATTATAACACAACAAAATAATTTTTAAATATATTTTTCCATAAACCCTGAAATTTTTGAGAGAGCAAAATGGTGTAGTATCCCCTTATATTCAAAAAATAATACACCATAGATTTAATTCTCAAACCCCTCATTTCGTCGTTTCGCTCATGGTGGTCTAATATGTAGATTTTATCTACTACTGATGCTGACTTTATGTCGTTTTGCATACTTGCCCACACTTTTTACATCAGTATATCCTCCTATACAAGCTTTGCCTCCAAAAACTCTTTGTTTATTGTGAGTATATGTTACAAAATCTCACTCACGCATTTTGTGTAAATAGACCATTTACACGTATACGAATGAACTTTTTCTGCATCGGCTCATAACACCTATCTCTTTGTTATTTTACAACGAGTGTACGGCATCTCTCGTTATATTCATAAAAAGCAATAGACATATATAAGTATTTAAGCTTATATATGTCTATTATTTTTTTATTTTGATAAATTAATTTATCTATATTCTGTTTTTCGACTTTTTTGGTTATTATTGATTACTTTTAACTTTTCTTTTTTTATATAAATTTTCTTATATCCTGCATTCCCCTGTCTTATTATTTTTCCTGTTATTATCATATGTAACCTCCAAAATAATTTTAGAGAGGGTTTCCCCTCTCTATTTCTAACATCCTGTTCTTGGCAATTTTTTTATTTCTTTTAACTTTATTTCTTTTTTATAGACTGTTGTAGTATGTTCATCTTCATCCCAAACAAGATATTGTTCATGTTCTCCTTCTATTCTTGTTTTATTAGTAAAGCTTTCATCAGCTTCCACTATGCTATTTACTTTAACAAATATGTATGGATCTATAACTGATTCAAAACCAGTATCCACTGTTCCAAAATCAACTTTAAATTCTGTAATAATTTCCCCAGCTTCTAATTCTATATTAGAGAAATCAATATAATTATTTACTTGCGTATTTAAATTTTCCGCTAATATTCTATAATCATTTAAATTAGTTTTATAATAAATATTGTAATTTAAGTTTTGATTATATGTTCCTGTTATTAATTTAGTAATTTTAGTATCATCATATGGTAAATAATCATACCATGTAAAGTTATCTAGCTCTACATTTCCAGTATTTTTGATATTAAAGTCATAGCGAATCTCTTCATTTGCTGTTGTTTGGATTATTCCTGTCTTTTCTATATCCACATTTGGTTTATCTGATTCATTAGTAATTTGTACATTTATTACTTCTAAATTGTTATTTATTTCTGCTGTATATTCTTCTGTATTTAATTTATAGAATTTGCCTTGTTTTACTTCTTTTATTGTATATATTCCCTTTACAAGTTTATCAGTAGTTGCGATTCCTTCTTTGTTTGTAATAATTTTATCTACTATATTTCCATTTGAATCATAAATCTCGAATTCAACATTTTCAATCGGTGTTCCGGCTTTTTCTCCTGTTATTGGGTTATCATCTGCACTTACTTTTACAATCTGAATATATCCTTTAATTTTCTCATTTTCGAAAACTAAATTTGTGATTTGGTCTTCTGCTAGAGTTACCATTTTTATTTCTTCTGATAACACATACATTTCTTGGGTTGTTTTTTCACGAACATAATACTTTGTATCAATACAAGGTAGCATTGAAGATACCGCTTCTCCATTTGCATCTGTTATTATTTCTTCTATTACGTTCATCTTTTCATCAAGTATTTCAAATGTTACACCTTCTATTTTTACTTCGTTTTTGTCAGCATCTACTTTTATAACTTTTATTTGTCCTTTTTTCTTTTCATTTTCTACTGTAATGTTTGTTATCTCATCTGGTTTTAGTATAATATTGGTTATTGTTTCTCCATTTAGCTTATATTTATTATTCGATTTGACTTCTCTTATTGAATAAGAATGTGTTACTTTTAAATTATCCATAACTGCAATACCATTTTCATTTGTCGCAACTATTCTTATTACTTCGTTTGTTGTCTCATCTATTACTTCAAATTCGGTATCTGGTATAAATATATTATTATCTTCTGAATCTTTTTTGATTATTTGAAGTTGAGCTGTTTTAGCTTCATTTTCAAAGACTATATCTGTTATTTCATTTGCTTTTAACTCTATCTCTATTATTTCATCTGATAATTGATATAAATCATTGTTTTTACTTTCACGTAAATAGTAAATTTCATCTACTACTGGAAGTTCTGAGCTTATCGCCTCACCAGTCTCATCTGTAGTTAAGACTTCAATAATATTCATATCTTTATCTAAGATTTCAAACTCTACTCCAGGAATTAATACTTTATTATCTTCAGCATCTACTTTTATAACTCTTATTTGTCCTTTAATTTTCTCGTTTTCTATTTGTATGGTAGTTGCTTTATCTGCTTCAATTTTGATATTAGTTACGATATTTTCTTCTAGTTCATATTTATAATCTGTTTCTATCTCTTTGATAGAAAATGTATGATCTATTCTTAAATTATCTATAACTGCAATACCATTTTCATTTGTTGTAATAACTCCTATTACTTCATTTGTTGTCTCATCTATCACTTCAAATTTAGCATTTGGAATGTATATCTCGTTATCATCTTTGTCTACTTTTACTATTTGTAGGCTACCTCTCTTTATATCATTTTCAATAGTCAATTCATATTCAATGTCTGTTTCTATTTCTTTGATATCTTCTTCTGTCATATTTTCAGTGAAATTAACTTTGAACATTTCATTTTTTAGTATATAAGAGTCGTTTGTTGCAACTTCTACTATAAAATATGTCTTATCTATTGGTAATAACGATGATTGAGCAAAACCGTTTTCATCTGTAATAATACTTTCTATGAAGTTTGCATCTTCATCAAATATGTAGAAAGTAACTCTCTCGACTTTTATATTATCATGCTCACTATCTTGTTTATTTATTGTTATAAATCCTCTTTTTGCTTGATTTTCTATTGTAATTTCAGTTGTTTCATTATGTTTTATTTCAAAAAATGCGTCATCTAGGTTTAATTTATAATATATACCGTGTTTCTACTTCTTTTAAATACCACTCACCTGTCCATAAATTCTCTATATATATTTCTCCATTTTCATCGGTTGTATATGTTCCTATTAATTGTTCTTCTTTGTATGGACTATCAACTTTGTTTGCATAAAGTTCAAATTTTATATTTTCAAGTGGGATAGTATTATCATCTGCATCTACTTTATGAACGAGTAATTTACCTTTTTTGTGCTCATTTGTAAGTTTTAATGTATAGATTGTATCTGTTTGTATATCATTAATTTCATCTTTCGTTAAATTTTCTGTAAAGTCAATTGTATAAGTATTTTCATCTAATATATAATTTTCTAACGTATTTGTTTCTATTAGATAATATTTTTTATCTATTCTTAGTCTTGAACTTTCCGCAATGCCCTCTTCATTAGTTTTTATAGTTTCGATAAAATTATTATCTTCATCATATATGTCAAATGTTATTCCTTCTAATGCATATTCTTGGAAATCTTTATCTGTTTTTATTACTTTTATAATTCCTTTTTTCTTTTCATTTTCAATTGTTACTTTTGTATCTCCATATTGTTCATACCATTTTACTTCTATTTTAGTATCATCTGCTAAATAATACCATCTATTTGTTGCTGTCTCTTTTAGCATATAATTGCCTGTGTTAAGTCCTTCTATATAAATTTCTCCATTTGCGTCAGTATAATATGTATCTATATATACTTTTATTTCTCCATTTCCTACAAGATATAATTCAAATTCAACATTTCCAAGCTGTATTGTTTTATCATCCGCTGTTATCTTTTCTATGTATAAATTACCCTTTTTATGTTCATTTCCGAACTCTTAGAGTATATGTATAACCGTCAACTATTCCTTCTTCTATTAGGTTTACTGTAAATTCTTTTTCGTTAGTTATATATTCTTCTCTTGTTTTTAATTCTTTTACAACGTATTGTTCTTCTATTAAATCTAATTCTCCTGATTTGGCATAGCCATTTTCGTCGGTTATTATTTCTTGTAGCTTATTTCCTTCTTTATCAAATATACCAAATGTTACTCCAGAAACTCCTAGTTCTGTTTTTTCTATGTCGTATTTGTATATTTCTATATATCCTGTTTTTCTCTCATTGCTTATAGTTGTTGTAGAATCTCCGATATTTATCTGCCCATTTTACTTCCACTGTCTTCTCATTTGTATTTACTCTATAAAACTCATTTGTAGACTTTTCGACAATTTTATATGTACCAATATTTATATTGTTTAATCTTGCTATTCCTTGATTATTTGTCTTTATCGTTGCAATAAGATTATTTTTTGAATCATATATATCAAATACTGTATTTGACAACTTTATCGAATTATCTTTTGCGTCTACTTTATATATCACTAAATTTCCCTTCTTGTGCTCATTTCCGAACTCTTAAAGTGTATGTATAGCCATCAACTATTCCTTCTTCTGTCAAATTTACTTTCCAGGTATTTTCATTTAATAGATAATCTTCTTGAGTTGATATTTCTTTTACTATATATTCCTTATCTAATGCAAGTTTAGAACTTTTGGCATATCCTTGAGAATTCGTTGTTAATGTTTCTATTAATTTATTATTTGAATCATATATTCCAAATTTTACATTTGATAGTTTTACAGATGTATCTTCCATATCATATTTGTATATTTCTATATATCCTGTTTTTTTGCTATTTGTTATTGTAACTTCTGTGTCTCCATATTCTTTTGCATATTTGACTGTTGCTGTAGTAGTTTCTACATCTATATTATAATAATCATTAGTCGATTTTTCGACAATTTTATATGTACCAATTTTTATACTATTTAATCTTGCTATTCCTTGATTATCAGTTTTTATCGTATCAATAAAATTATTTTTTGAATCATATATATCAAATACTGTATTTGGTATTACTATCGATTTATCATCTGCATCTACTTTATATATTACTAAATTTCCTTTTTTATATTCATTTGTCAATTCTATATATTTATCTTCACTAGTTATTGTTACCTTAGTTTCTTTCGTATCTAACATATAATTATTATTTGCTTTTGTTTCTACTAAAATATAATTACCTATATTTATATCTTCAAATTTTGCAATTCCTTTTGAATTTGTTGTTGCTGTTGCTATTATATCTCCATTACCGTTTTTTAAAGCAAATGTAGTATTTGCTATATCAGCATTTGTCTCAGAATCTATTTTATGAACTGTTAAATTTCCTGTACTAAGCCATTTTACCGATAAATTTGTTGTTGTACTTGGATCTTCTATGACCATTAATTTTCCTGCTAAATCTTGTTGTGATGAGTCAGTTGTTCTATATACTATTGGTTGATATTCATATTTACAATTTTCTATGTTTTCAGATGTCCATGTTCCATTTACCGTTAAAGGTGCTTTTAAATAAAAAGTATCTCCACCGTATATATTTACTTTTCCTGTACTTTCTGTTCCTCGTGTTTCATTTACAAGAGTCACTCCATTTTGTAAATTTAAAGTCAAATAATATTCTGAACTTCCTGTAACAGTTGTACTTTCTGTTCTTTGTGTTTCATTTTCTAAATATGCTGTTAAGTTTTTATCTGAAAAATCAAGTACAATCTCTGGCATATCAACCGAATTTATATAATCTATAAAATCTTGTGCTACCCTATGAGTTTCTCCGATTATTAAAATAATCCAATGCAAGTGATGTTACTACAATTCCCATACTTTCACTCGTAAATCCACTCCATTGCTTATCTCCACCCCAGCCATAGTAAAGACATTTTGCAATATTTTCATTATTATAAATTTCTTGTGCAACTGTTGTTCCGAGTTGGTGGAGTATCTTTATCATGGTCTATACAAAAAGCTCTGCTTCCGATTTACTGTAAAACTTCCGTACTGTAGAGCCTCCATAGGTTACTTTACCGATTATATGTAACTGTATATGTTGTTGCTAATATTGTTAAATCACAAGCAACAGGAAGAATTGTTGATAATAATATTATTAACGCTAGCATTAAATTAGTCATTTTTATTATTTTTTTCATATTCTTAAACCTCCTATTTCTCATTAAAAAATATCTCTAAGCTTTTCTTATTGCTTAGAGATATTTATATATTTTATTATGTTTTAATAATCTAACCAGTCTTCTGGCATTTCTACCCAATTAGAATATGTTCCATATCCTCCATTTTCTATGTCAAATTTACCAGAATTTTCTGTTGTAATAGTAGTATGTTTATCATCATTACTATTAGTATTGCTATTATTACTATTTTTTTCTGCTTTAGTATTTTCTGTTTTTTGGTTTTTTTCACTTGTATCTGATTTTTTATTATTTTCTATGGTGCTTTTCTTTTCTTCATTATTATTTTTGGTTTCTTTTTCTTCTTGTGTATTAGATGTTATTTCTATATTTTGAGTTTCTTCTAATATATTCTCTTTAAGTATATTTTCTTCTGTCTGTACATTATTTTTTTCTTGTACTTCATTTATTAAATTCAACTCATTTCCATTATGTACATTATAATCGTATAATTTTATTCCTACACTTGGTATTAATATAATGATTAAGAGTAAAATCACTATGACTATGATTTTTTTCATTAAACCACATCCTCTTTTTGCTTTTATTATAACTTTATTTTTAGTTTTTTACAAGTTATTTATTTCTGTGGCTTGTACACATAGTCTTTGTACTCTTTTATTTGTTATGCAAGTTATTAATGTTATTTTATTTTCCTGTGTATCTTCTAATAATGACCAATCAGTTTCGAGTATTGTTTGTATATTATCAACTATATAATTTCTAGTATAAAATTTAGTTTGATATGTAATAATATCTCCATTTTCTAACTCATTGATTCTTGCAAAATAGGAATATTGGTTTCCTCGATTATGTGCTGCTAAACCTATATTTCCATCATATATAGCTGTGCCTTCTATATGTCCTATGTATCTTTTTAAAGTAGCATTATCAGAACCTTCCTTTACTGTTGCTTTTAATCCTATCTTTTCAATTGTTAGTATTCCTAAAGTATCTTCGCCAATTTCTTCTGTTTCATCATAACTAATATTTTCAAATTCTTTGTCTGTTACAATATCATTTGGATTTACTAGATTGATATCATATAAATTAAATAAATATATACTATAACTTATTATTGAAATAAATATAATGCAAATACTTATTATAATAATTTTTTTCTTCATTAAAGCCTCCTATTTTATGCTATTTTATTTTTCTTTTTTCTTCTCCAAAGAAGTATTCCACTTACAACTATTATTCCTGTTCCTGCTGTTGTCATTATTGCTGGGATATTTTTTGTTTTTTCTTCCTCTTGTGATTCCTGTGGCACTTCTTTATATTTAATTTGAAATGTTATTGAATTTATTTCTTCTTTTTCTAATGTTCCTTTATATGTAACAGTTGCCAAATAACTTTTTACAACTGTTCTTTCTTTTATTCCTTCATATTGCATTTCTCCATTATAAGAAGTTGGAACATCTTGTCCGTCTACTTTTTCCACTCGAGAAACTGTCCAAATAGGGTTAATTAAATAATAGGTAGTTCCATTTTCTTCAATAATTTTAGGTACATCATTTAATTCATTGCTTGGAACATTCTCATAATTCTTTGTTAATGACACTTTATATTGTTCTATATAACTATCATTTACCTTTATATTTAATGAATTATTTTGTATTTCTAACATTCCTGACATTTTATCTCCTGTTATATTAATTTTATCTTCAAACATATTTAAAATATCATACTTGTTTTTTGTATATACTACTTTTTGTTTTATCTGTTCTTTTTCTTTTGATATAATGTTTTTGTTTTCTTTTTCTGATATATCTTGTAATTCATATTTCACACTATCGATTATAATTTCATCTTTGATATTTTCTCTGTATTGTTCTGCATCTTCTATTGATACTGTTTTATTTATTTCATGCACTTTTAACTCATCTGTCGATGCAAAACAATTTGTAGAAAAAATAATAATAAATAATAACATACATATCCCTATAACATTAGTCTTATTCAAATTCATTCACCTCCTTCTCTTTGTTTTTTAGCTTATCTTTATTCAAACTCTACTATTTCTTCCTTTTTATTTTTTTGCTCATGTAATAAATATTCTAATGAAATTTCATTTTTTATTATCTTATTAATGTTCATGGCAGTTTCAAGTTCATTTCTCTTACTTTCATTTTTATAGTTAATCAGTTTGCCATTTTTTAATTCCATTAAAATATATCCACTCGGAGCTTTTTTTATTTCAAAGTTTATTCCTACTAAATCATACCCATTTTTCATACCAGCTAAATTAAGTCTATATTTAGACCAACCAAATATTACACATTTCACTCCGTTTACTATTTTTTCTTTATATATTTCTGCTGTATAGCCTCGTTTATTAAATACATAACATTTTTCTAAATCATTTGGTGCATATTGCCTAGCAATATCTACAACTCTATGAAAATCTTTCTTTTCTAAACACAATATTGTAACAAACATTTTTTCTCCTTTCTCAATTTAATCTTTAATGCAATAATTGAAATATCATATTTCTTAAAGGTTCATTAAATAAAATTGTAAGACCTAGAGAAGTTAATCCAAATATAATAATTGCTCCTATCAACTCAACCAATTTTGTTATAGAACGTATTAAGAGAGTAAAAAAATAAACACTAGTATTTACTGGTGTTTCTTGTTTATTCTCTATTTTTGTTGTTTTTCTTGGATGTTTATGCTTTATTTTTGTAATTATTTCTTTAAATCTATTAGTTTTTTTAGCCTTAACTACGTCTACTTTTTTAAATCTTTTAGCCTCTTTCTTGCTAATCCCTTCCTCTGATAAACCTCTCTCTAATGCTTCTCTTATTTTCTCTACTTCATTTGCATTAATTATATTATATATGCCTTTTTCATATAAAGAAGTTAAGAGCACGTTTTGATTAGCATAACCAGTCGCAAGGATGATTATTCTTATATTAGGATATAATTCCTTAAAATACCAGATAGCATTAATCTGATTTTCTTCTGTTCCTTTTAAACATTTTAAATCAATGATTATACATTTAATTAATTTAAAATTTACTTTTGTTTCTTTTATATATTGTAAAAAGTCCACTTCATCTATCTGACTTAATATTGTAATTTGCAATTTTTTGCAAACTTCAATTATCAAATCTTTTGTAGAATTACTTGCAATATAACATAGCATCTTTACCACCTCCTAATCTAGTACCATTGCTTTATATGGTACATTGTATATTATATTGTTGGACTCCAAGTAATCAATATTATTTTCTGTACTTTCTATTTGTTTTCCTAATTTCCAAAATACATTATTGCATATTACTATAATAATTAAAAACAATACAAGCACAAGATAGCAAATTAATTCTTTATTCTTTTTTAATTTATCTTTCATTATTCTGTCTCCATTTCTTTTTCTGTAAATAAATATGGTGCAGGATCAATTGTATCTTCATTTGTCCCGCTTTTTTTTCTTATTTCAAAATGTAAGTGTTCTCCTGTTGAATTTCCTGTACTTCCTTGTATTCCTAGTATTTGTCCAACTACTATTTGCTGGTCTTTTATAACTTGAAGTGAATTATCTCTCATATGAGCATAAAAAGTATAAAACGTATTTCCTTGCTCATCCGTATGTTTTATTTCGACACAATTTCCATAGCCATTTTGCCAGCCTGAATAAGTAACTTTGCCTTCTTTTACAGCTAGTACTTTACTTCCACTACTTCCACATAAATCAACCCCTCTATGAAAACTACTTACAATTTCATTTCCTTCTCGTATTCCAAATTTACTTGTAACTGCTATAAAATTTTCTATTGGTATCGGAAATTTTCCTTTATATATTGTTTCTCCTATTTCTATAATTTCATTTTTATTACTGTTTTTGCTCTCTAAAATTGTACCCGCATTTAAAATTTGTGTTGCACATAAAATTAAAATGAATATGATTATTCCTATTATTAATGACATTTTTTTAATCATATTTACTGTCCTTAACAAATTTAGAATCAGTCATTTCTAACTCATATTCAAACAGTTTAAAAATCATATATAACTTTCTTGTACCACACATAAATAGGCATTCTCCTACTTTTGCATTTAGTAACATTTTTTCCTCTTGCTCTGTTAAGTTAAATGTAGAAACAATATCTTTTAAATCTTTTCCGTCGCATTTGAAAAATAGCTTATTTGTTGCATTTGAGAGTAGACTCTGACCATACAACTTAATTTTTTCATTTAAAAAATCTTCTATACTTTGTGTTATTACACATATTGCTGAATTATGTTTTCTCGCCATTTTACTTATGTATCTTAAATATTCTAGTGTTTGTGGAATATTAGGGTCAATTAAAATATGACACTCATCTGCTACAAGCATTGTTCTTTCTTTATCTTTACTTAGGATATCCCAAGCATAAGATAAAATGTTATAATATTGTGCTCTCTTATATTGAATTTGAAATTTTTGCATTGTAGAAGTATTGAAAACAGCTACTCTTGTAGTTACTTCAATATTTGTATAACCATTCCATATATTAGATGCTTGTCCTATTGCAATTGGTCTTATCAATGCTAATAACTTATCATAAATTTCATTTTGATTTTTATCATTTTCCTGTTTAATAAAATAATATAAATCTTCTAAAATTGGGAAATCTGTATTCTCTAATTTACTTATATCTGTATCTTTAGAAATTCCAAATTTTTTATATAACCTTTCTAAGATTATGTCCAACTTTGATATTTCTATTTCATTGAGTGAAGGATAAAGTATTTTAAAAAATGTTTCCAAAAATTGAAAGTGCAGTGATAGTGCACTTTCATCGTCTTCATTATCTCTACTTACTCTAATTTGTAATGGATTCAAAATCCCTTCCTTTTCTTTTCCATTGCAATTAATTATTTTTCCATTAAGATTCTTACATAAATAGCTATATTCATTTTCTGGATCAATTATAAGAACTTTTGTTGTTGGTATCTCATTTAATATCATATGTTTTACTGCCATACTCTTTCCACTTCCTGAACTTCCAACAACAAACATATTACTATTGCCTCTCATTTGGTCTTGTTTCCACAAGTTAAATATAATAATTCCCCCATTTTGATTTACACCCCAGTAATAGCCACCTTCATCTATGAAAGTATCTGTATTAAATAAAAATCCTCCTGTAAAGCTAGATGTTAAAATATTTCTTTTAAATTTCTTACTTAAGTCTGTTTGTATCGTAAAAAATGGAGCTATTGCTTTAAATCCGCTCATTTGTAAATAATTTGTAAGGTTTCTAATCTTTAACTTTTGATGTTGTACTTCACTTTCAACTTCTTTACACTTTATCTTTAATTCTTCCTTTTCTTCAGCAGATATGAGAATGTATATTGTTAAGTATGATACTACTTCATTATTTTGTATCATTCTATTTATAATTTCACTTGCCTCGTGTATTTCTTGTTCCCTCATTTGTCTACTAGATTCATTTTTAGATATTTGTGCTAAACCTGATGCATCTCTTATTCTTGAATCTAATGAGTCTATTAATTCTGCATTGTCTGTTGGCTCAATGTTTATACTAAATATTGCTCCTGTATTAGCTACCAGATTTCCAAGCCATTTCATTTCTACATTTGATGGATAATGAATTATTGTATATATCTTACAATATCTATTTCCCAAATATATTTTATTTCTTTCAAATGTAAGTCCACCAACTGGTGTAATTAAATCTATCAAATTATAATTTGTTTCTTGTTTTTTCATCCGCACTCGCCTGCCTTTTAGAATTAATCGCCTCATTAATTCTTGTTTGTGCTATTTCATAATACTCTTTGTTAATTTCAAATCCGATAAAGTTTCTATTTTGATTTATTGCCCCTACAAGTGTTGTACCGCTTCCTGCAAAACAATCTAATATTAAATCCCCCTCATTACTTGAATTAATAATGTGATTCTCTATAAATGCTAATGGTTTTATTGTTGGGTGTTTATATTTCTTTTTGTCTGTTTGGTTAGTTCCTGAGATATAATATTTCCTTTTAGTATGGTAATTCCCATTTAGTCTAACACCTTTTTCTCTTGCAAATACAACATATTCCGTATCAGGTAAATAATTGTTATTTATAAGTGGACTTGGATTCATCTTATGCCAAGTAAGTATTTCATAATTGCAATCTTTACTCATAAAATACTCTAATAACTCCTTAACTTGCCTTTTTGAGCAATAAATATATATATTTATTTTTTTCATTTTTGGTATTAATACGTCTAATATTCTTAAGTCAAATCCATCTTTTAAATTCAACAAATCATTTGCATATTTATTAAATATTTTTGTATATATTCTATTCGATAAAGTTAATTTATATGGAGGGTCTATAATAACTAAGTCTATACTTTTATCTTCTAATAATTTTATTCCTTCCATACAATCCATGTTATATATTTTGTTTATTTCTAGCATTTTTTCTCCTTATTCTTACGATGCTGTCATCGTAATCTACACTCTCCTCTCTTGCAAACTCTGGTATTGTAAAGCTTTTTACTAAAAGAATAATTTGTGTTTTTTCTAGTATCTCTGTCTCAAATCCGCAATCTTTAAATCTTTTTCTCCAGTTGTTTGCTCTTTTTAAGATTTTTTCTTTTACATTGTCTGAATCTTCTTCCCAAATATATAAATAGAATTCATTTTCTATAATATTTTTATCTGCGACCATTTCATGTGTTGCAATTATCCTCTTTTCTACTATCTTTATACTTATCTCGTTTTGAATTCTTTTCTTTAACTCTTCCTGTTCTCTTACATAGTCAGAAATATCTACTGTTCTTGGAATAACAAAAATAGAATATGGATATTGCTCATTGCTGAATTCTACACTCATATTATCCATTTTATTTTCTAATTCTTCCTCCGAAAATAATTCTGTATTGGTTGGATATACTTTTATAAAAATAATAACTTGATTGTCTAGTGTATATAGGAAGTTTTCATCAATGTTTTTTATGTTTAAAAATTCATTTAACGATTTATTTTTCTTCTTTATGATAATTCCCTCTTTCATACTTATACCCCTTCTGCATAAGTTCATATTTTACAATATTTTTTATATTATCTAACATTGAAAATCCACTTCTATTTTTAGTTAAAAATACAACTGTCAAAACTGTACTTCCAATAACAATAAATGTTGCTATTATAGTTGTTTGAGCTATCTTATATACAATATAAGCAATTACAGCTGAGATGGCTAAAACAATAATTGTTTTTATTAATTCTTCCATACCATAACCTTCAAAAAATTCTGTTTGTAACCTTATTTGTGATGGGATTTTTACAGTTTTTTTCATCTACCGCCACCTCCACTAGAACCTCCGACCATTACCGACCGTTATTAGTAAATGTTCCTCCATTTCCTTTATATAAAACATATTCAGAATATGTAAAAGAAGCTGGAAATATAAATCCATCTTCATCTCTATAATATTCAATATCGGCATAATATCCTTTCCAAAATCCTTGACATTCATTAAATGGTCTTAAATAGCTTACATTTTCAATAACCTTATCTGCAGAATACAATCCAAAAGCTTCGTGTAAAGATTCATTTTCACTAAGTGCTGCTATTTTCTTTCCTGTATCTGTTACAACATACCTTTTACCGTCAATATTAACTGTTTCTCTTCCTTGACAATCTTTATCTTCTATTTTTGCAAATGTTACATCTGCTGTTCCTTCATCTGCTACACCAACAGCATCTCCAAAAAAATCTTTAGGTATTTGCAATAAACTTAAAGATAAAGTAATTAAAATACTAGCTATAATTGTATTTTTTATTAACTTTATGTATTTTGCTTTATTATCTGGTTCTATACTCATTTTAATTAACAGAATAATTAATGTAATACCCCCAATTGTAATTCCAACATTTCTTAATATTCCTATTATTTCTTGTAAAGTTTCGATATCCTATCTCCTCCTTCGTGGCAATATTGATCGTAAATTTCTTGCCATGTTTCCTGCTGAATTTAAAACGCTTCCACTTGGTCTTACTAAATATTTTGATAATATCACTGGTGTATTTACTGCTGTAATTGCTATTGCTATCGCATAAATTAAATGCCCATTCACTACTACCAATATTGATAAATTAACAAGTGCTAGTTGAACAATTAAAGTAAATGCTGTCATTAGAAATCCTCTAATATATTCTGGAAATACTCCTTCGTCTGAATTCAAAAGACCGTATTGATGCAAACGGTATTCCCATTCTCATAAGTAACATTTCTATACCGTTTCATTATAAATTGGCATATTAATATCAACCATGTTATTAGTAACACCAAACAAGCAATTGCAGTAAATATTCCTCCTGCAATATTTCCACTTAATGCTTCTGAAAGACTTACTGCTTGAACAGGCATGGCATTTAATATACTATCTAAGAAATTACTTACAATTCCAACAAATAAATCATAGATTTCCTTACAGCAAATCATTACAATAACTGCTTTCAGCATACCTATAATTAAATGAATCGGACTGCTTTCTGCATCACCATCGCTTTGTAAAAAATATATTTTTACTAATTTTGATATAAATACAATTACTAAGATAAAACAGGCATAACTAAATACAACTTGATATATTCCATTGAAATCTATTTTTGTTCCACCTTGCACTTGAATTGCATTTAATTCTCTTTCTATAAAAAACACTAAATTCACCATACTTTTAAATAGTGAATTTAGTGTTGATTCCGAGCCATCAATAAACTTTTGTATCAATTCTACAAGCATATCTGCCATTTAGCATCACCTACTTTTTACTTTATTATTTTTTTATCTGTAGAATCCTAAAATAACATCAACTAATGCTAGTCCACAAGTAATCAATATCATAGCAATTAGTGTAGTTTTTATATTTTGCATATTTCTTCTTCTTTCTCCTTCATCATTGGTTTTCAAACAATAAACATAATAAATGAAATATCCTCCACATATTGTGATTCCTATACCTGTAAGCCATGAAATTATTGCATTAACTAAGTTTTCTGTTCCTATTACTAATTTTGTGCTTTCAAGACTTCCTGCTAATACTACTTGTTTAATTGAAAATATAATTATAATTGTAATTATTATTCCTAAAGCTATTTTTAATATTTTATTGTTCTGTATCTTTCTTATTTTCATCTTTGTCCTTCCTTTTCATAACTCTCCAGTTATTTCTTATTTGCTCTATATTATACAAATCTTTATTTTCTTCTGAATAATTATTCCAAATATCCCATATCTTTATTTTTGATATTTTCCTTATAGGTCTTTCATTTTCTCTTTGTATTCTTAATAATCTATTTTCTTCTTTTGTCCCCATTCCGTTTAATTTATTAAAATGCATTTGACTAATGTCTGGTACATATAATATTGCCGAACATTCACCTGCTATCATGACCAATATTACTGGACTTTCTATTCTTAATACTTCGTCAGGTGTTAACATTTTACGAGAAATTAAACTCATGCTACTGCTACTATTATCATATTTAATGTTTGTGTTACTACTTTCCCCATAACTTTGCGTAGAATATGTTCCCAATTTATCTGATATTTTTGTCGCCGTTTCTATACTATTTGACTTCAAATACATTAACATTCCGTTGTCCAATATATTTTGTGCTCCTTCTTTACCGATATTTTTCCTCTAATTGTGCGAAACTTTGGATTGCTATTATAAAACGACAATTACGACCTCTTGAAACTGTCAACATTGATTGAAATGTATCAATCTTTGTAAAATTTGCAAACTCATCAAGTATAAAATTCATCCTTATTGAAAGTTCTCCTCCTGATGACCTACTTGTATCAACAATTGCAGTATATAACTGCTGTACCAATAAACTTCCGTAATTTATGATATGTTAATTTATCATCACTTAATAGAATATATATAACTGTTTTCTTCGTAGCAAAATCCCTTAAATCAAAATCTGATTTCTGTATGGTATCTGCAACATATTCATTGATAAACATTTGCAACGTAGATAATGCTGCAGCAACAAAACTTCCTCTTGTTTTACTTGGTGCTGTTCCTGCAACTGCAAAGAATTTTTTTATTGGATCATCAGCATCTTTTCCTCTCATATACTTATCTATAAACATTTCTCCATCTTCATCTGTTTTAAACATTTCTGCTACGAAATAATATGCATTTGTTAATGTTTGATATTCTCTTTTGCCATTGTTGTCTAACACAACTGCCATAATTGCTGTTTTTATAACACTCATCTCACCATTTACCCAAATTGGCTCTGTTTTATCATTCTTTTCAACAAGAATGTTTACAATATCATTTACAAGCGATTCTGCTAGTGGAATATTGTCATCCTCAACTGCATTTATAACTAAATCTAGAAAGTTGTAATGGTTACTTTTCAAAAAGTTAATAAAATCTAATGCAATTACATTGTATCCTAGTTCTCTTAATTTAGGTACAGTATATAAAAACAATTCTCCTTTAACATCAGAAATTAACATATTCTCTGATGCTAGTCCAAGCATTGTTATTGTTGGAATCAAAATTGACCTTGATTTACCTGAGCCACTACTTCCTATTAGAATTGTGTGCAGATTATCATCAATATAATAAATTTTTTCTAAATTGCCATTTCTCTCAAAGTTAGTTATTACACCACCTGACTGAAAGCAACTTTCTTTATAATCTTTATTTCTATCAATAATATTGTATTTAAAAACTCTGTCATAATCCTTTTTCTGCAACCACCATGCTGTACCATATTGTCCATCTCCTGCAGGTGCAGGCACTTCTATTTTATCTGTTAATTTTACTTTCTCACTATGGTATATATTTTTTCTTTTATTAGAAAATAGCAATAAAAAAGATACTATAATCAGTTCAATTATAATGAACATTGCTAGTATCATCGGATTTGTTACTAATGTATTTATTATTCCTTTAAAATTTATTTTCAATATATCATCGAGATTATTACTTAATATAAAATATAAACTCACTGAAAAATATGCATTTACCCATATGCTGAATAATATTGCAATTACTAATAAAATTCTTCTGCTTATTTTCTACTCCTATATTTCAATTCTATAATTGAATTTCTATTATATTATTAAACTTAAAATTTATTACATTTCTTCCTCATCCTCCATTCCTTGTTTTTGAACCTCTTTTTCTCTTTGTTTTATAGTTGTCTTTTCTAATTCTTTTTTTAATAATTCATAAGCTTTAGTTTCATTTCCATATATATTTTTATAGTAATCATACTTCATATATACAAACTCTAAATCTCTAAATAACTTATTATAAACATCTCCTTTCTCTTTTTTATCGTAACAAAATATTGTCAATCCATTTGCATCAGGTAATAATTCGGCTACTTTTTCCGCTTCTTGTATTGAATATCCTTTTATTAAAAACTGACCTACTGGAAATATATTTTGTTTTATAAACAGTGATTTATTCTTATATAACTTATTGTATAGGTATTTCAAATTATCATATGTTAATTTTTCTTCTTTTACCATTTCTGTTAGATAACTATTTAAATTTCTAAAATAGTCATTATCTTTCATTTGGCTCAATAATAGTTTTGTTTTTAAATCCACTTGCTCTCCTATATTTCATCTTCCCATTTAAAAGATGATGCATTTCTTTTAGAAATGGCTAATTCTTTTTTAGCTTGTTTTGACAATTGTTTTTTATATTCAATATCAAAATTTCTATTCTTTTTTTCTTGATTTTGTGCCTGATAATATAATATAGTTAGTATTTTATCTAATAAATTTATACATTCATTATTATATTTAACATATATAGTATTACTTGTATTTAGCCATTTTCTTTCCAAATCTAAGACTTGATTTCCAATTAGCTTAATTATTTCTTCATTTGTTTCTTTTCTTATCCTTTCTTTTTCATTTTTTAATTTTTCTTCATCAGAATATCGATATTCTATTAGTTTTTGTTTTGCTTTTATATATTTTTCAATTTCTATCTGGCACTGTAATGACGAATTTATTATTTTAATTGAAATATTATCAACTTTTTTTATTAATTCAGGATATTTTTTCAAATATTGATATTTTATACTTCCTGATGTCTTATGTAATTCATTTTTTAAATCAATAAGTAGATCAGTAATTTCTTTTACATCTTTATCTTTTAATAACGCTCTTATTCTTCTTGTTTGATAAAAATTTTTTTCATATTTCATCAGCTCTTTTAAATCTTTTTCATCTGATATTAGTTTCTTTAATTCGTTGAGTATATAATTTTCTGATATTATTTTTTTCTTTGCTAAATCTTTTTCTTTATATATTGTAAGTAAATCTTCTCTAAATACGTCATTTGTAAATTCATTTTTTAATTTATTTATTTCTTTATATTTCACAAAGTAATTAATTTTCTGACTTTTACTCCATAAAAAAAATTGAAAATGCGGATGTCCTTCTTCAATATGTACTGCTCCTAGATATTGCAAATCTTCTAACTTTATGTTCATTTTTTTTGCAATGCTTGGCAACCTATTTTCTAAAAGATTTTTCCATTTTTCTTGCTCATAATATCCTAATCTTTCTGCATCATATTCTCTTAAAGAAATATATCCTCTATATATAGGGACTTTATTTTTTGCTAGCTCGTCAATATAATTAATAATTTTTTGCAAATTTTCTTCATCTTGGATATTCGGAAATTCTTTTACTCTTCCAAATAATCCATGAGATGTATTACTATTTCTCAAAACATATTTACTGTTTGCAATATAATTTGTATAATTTCTATGTGCAAAATATGTTGTTCGTTTGTTTGGATTATATGACTTAAAAATAAATATAAGGTTACTCATTTCTATAAATACCTCCTATATTATAAAAGTCTATAAGTTCTTCTTTTGATATATCTTCAATCTTTCTACTAACAAAATAATTTGCTTTTTCTCTTGCGCTTTTCAATATTTCTAAATACTCTTTATGAAGTTCATCTCCCATAATTCTTCTCATAACTTCGCCCATAACGTAGGTGTTCAATGCACTTATTCTAACATTATTTGCATATAATTTTCTTTGTGATTTTATAAATCCATCTATTTTATAGTCAATGCATTTGCTTATTTCTTGTAAAATAACTTCTAAATTATCTTTATACATTTGTAAGTTTAATTCTTTATCAATCCCTGCTCTTATGAAATCTGATACCGTATTGTATGAAGTTTTTTCTACTACTTTTTGAATCATTTCTTTTTTGCTTTTCGGAACTTTTACAAATACTCTAACAAGTTCTTCTTTGTTTTTATTACTCAAGTTTTCCTCCTGTTCTTTCCTATATTATAGTTCAAAATTGCCTTAAAGCAATTTTGCAGGAACATGGAGTCGCTCCGACTCCCATAAACTGCCTAAAAGCGTGGCTTTTAGCAAGATACTCTTTTTTTATATGGTCGACTTTTGTTATCTATTTTTTACTCGAATTCATCCTCTTCATACTTTATCTCTTCTTTTTCCTCTATAACCTCTACATAGTTTTTTATAATATTAAAAGCTTCATCATAATCGTATGATAGTGTTGCTTTTTCTATCATTTGTATTGCTTCTTTATTCATATTATTTTGTTTTAAAATTTTTGATACTTCTCCGATTATTTCAAACATAATTGGCGTATCTATTTTACATTGTGGTTTTTTTATTTTATTATTTTCTATGTTTTTTAGATCTATGGTATTTTCTTTTCTCATTTCGTCAACTATTTCTATATATTTCATAGCAATAGGTTTAAATGCTACATATTGAAAATCATCTCTCATTTTATACATCATCATATGTATTATTTCACTTAATTCGTCTGCTGTTAAACTTTTTGTTTCAACTTCTTCTAATTTTTTTCTACTTTCTTTGCTTCCAAAATATAAATTTAATGGAGAGTCGTCCACATAGCCTAACTGCAACATAACATTTGCTAAAGCTTCTCTATATTCTGTGTCTAAATTTGCATCATATAATGACTTTCTTATATCTTCTATTGTTATTTTTTTCATTCCATTATCAACTCCTATCCATACTCTTCATTTTCTTCTAAACCTTTTTCATCTGTGATTTCAACATATTCTCCTATAATATTTAATGCTTCTTCATAACTTTTTGATTCTTCTATTCTAATGACCATTTCCTTTGCTTCTTCTCTCATACCATTATTTCTTAAAGTTCTTGATGCAATTCCCATAAGATTGAATATGTTTCCATCTTTTCCAATCAAAGCGCATTTTGGCTTATCCTTCATTCAAACTCCTCCTCTTCTTCTAAATCTTTTTCTTGCATCAAATATCCTTGCTCTGTTTTTATTATTCCTTTATCTATTGAATATTCTTCTCCTAATCTATCTAAGTCAGAGTAATCCATTAAATCTTCAATATCTATCTCGCCATTATATACTAATTTTCTTCCTAATTCTTCATTATCATTTGCTTCAATTAATTCAAAACAATTAATATTACTGGCATATTTAATTGCATCATTTATATTAACAATTTCTTTTTGTTTTGCTTCTAATATAGCTAATAATTTTTCTCTATCTTCTATTTTAACTTCTTTTATGACTTTATAAAATTTTTTCATATACTCAAATGGTGTTGTATATCCATACTCATTAGCTCTGGCAATTAATCTATTTATTTTATCTGTTATATTAGCTGAAAAGCTGGGATCATCTTTACAAATAATTTCACACTCTTTTATGTGCGTATCTTGTATATTTAAGTTCTTATAATCTAGTCCTAAATAATCAAAAGCTTTTTCTAATTCTTGTGATTCATTTGGTATTAAAATTTTTATTTCCCTGTAATACTCTGACTCTTGATATTGGTATTTATTTACTATATCTAATCTTACATAAAACATTATGCCTCCTTATAATAGAATTTTTTTAGTTGAATATTTGGTCTACTCAAATTCTTCATATTGTTCTTGAATTTCTTTTCTGCTCAGAATATTTTTTGTTAATATATTAATTGCTCTTATCGTATTTTCGTTAAACTCTCTTTGCCATGCTTGTTCTTTCCTTGACCAGTGAAATCCTCGTGATTTTAATTCTTTTCTTATATCTTCATTAGGAATACTTTCAAACAAAATTTGGATTCTATTTATTTCTTTGTTATGAATAACTTTTCCTCCATTGAAATTTATATCTTGAAATTGTATTGTCTCTAATTTTTCTAATCTTTCTATTCTTCTTTTAGTCTCTCTTATTGTCGCTCCTATATTGGTTAATTCCCAACTATAATGTTCTCTTGCTTTTATTGTATTTCTTTCGTTTTCGAGCCTTTTCAACTTTTCTTTTAATTTTTCAATTGCTTGTGGATCGTCACTATAAATTACTTTACTATTTTCAGCTGACTCTGCTCTGTCTCTATAATATTTACTCTTCTCATCAAATTCAATTGATTTCTTTATGTCATTATTAGCTTTTTCATGTAATCTTCTAGCCTTTTTTTCTGAATGATGACCTACTAATATTGGTTGTCCAGGTGTCATTTCTAAAATTCTATTAGCAGTTGAATTTCCATATTCTTTTGACCTTTCTTGTGCTTTTTTTGATAATTCGTTATATCTTTCTATTCTTCTTTTTTTTCTTTCCTCATAATCATTTCTTCCTCCCATTTAAGTTCACCTTTCTTTGCCATTACTAAACAGCAATATATTAATGCAACAAAAAATACGCTTAATATTCCTAATAAAATCAATATTACAATATACATCCCTGCTCCTTTCAACAAAAAAAAGACTATGTAAAAGCTATTTTATGTTGTAACTCTGCTGTATTCCTTTTACAAGTCTTTTTTTACATCTGTATTATCTTTTCCCAAGTGAATCCTTCTCTTCCAAAATGTCCATAGTTACTAGTTTTTGAAAATATTGGTTCTTTTAATTTTAAATAATCAATTATTCCATTAGGTGTTAAATCAAATTTTTCTTTTATTAGTTTTATAATTAGCCACTCTGGAACTCTATTGCTTCCAAAACATTCTATATAAATTGACAATGGCTCTTTAATTCCAATTCCGTATGATAACTGTATTTCACATCTTCTTGCTAAACCATTTGCTACAACATTTTTGGCAATATGCCTTAACATATATGATACAGACCTGTCAACTTTAGTTGCGTCTTTTCCTGAAAAAGCTCCTCCTCCATGTCTTGCAATTCCTCCATAAGTGTCAATGATTATTTTTCTTCCTGTTACCCCTGTATCTCCAAGAGGTCCACCTATTACAAATCTTCCTGTTGGATTAATAAAAAATTTTGTTTCAATATCTATCATATCTGGTTCAACAGTTTTAAATATAACTTTTTCTAATATATCTTTTTGTAACGTTTCTAAATCTACATCTTTTGAATGTTGTGCTGATATCAATATTGTATCTATCCTAAACGGAAAATCATTTAAATACTCGACTGTTACTTGAATTTTTCCATCACTTTTTAGATATGGTATTTCTTCATTTTTTCTTAATTCCGTTAGTTTCTTTGATAATCTATGAGCAATACTTATTGAAAATGGCATATAATCTGGAGACTCATCTGTAGCATAGCCAAACATAATACCTTGATCACCTGCCCCTCCTACATTTACACCTCTTGCTATGTCATTGCTTTGTTTTGTTATATTTATATCAACCGCACAAGTTCTATAATCCATATTTATTTCTTTATCTGTATAATCTACTTTCTTTAATGTTTTTCTAACTATATCCTCAATATCTATTTGAGCATTGCTTGTTATTTGCCCTGCAACTGTTACCTTATCCTTTGATAACATTGTTTCTACTGCTACTCTTGAATTTTTATCTTGTTCTAAACAAGCATCTAAAATTGAATCTGATATTAGGTCTGCAACTTTATCAGGATGGCCTTCTGTTACTGATTCAGATGTTAGAAAATATCTTTTATAATTTTTCAACTTTTCTTTTCCTCCATTTCTTAGCTTTTTTATATTTCTATAATAAGACTAAATAAACATTTTCCTTTTACTCCTTTCGCACGAGAATCGATCCTGTGGCTTTTTATTTTTTATTGTAATAAATTACTCGAATTCGTCCTCTTCTTGTTGAAAATAAGCCTCATATTTTTGTAATTTGTTTTTTAATTTTTCTATTTCTGTTTTTTGCTTTTTATTTTCCTCAATTAATAATGTATTTTTTAATAAATCCATTTTATTGTTTTCGTATTTTTCATTGATAGCATCTATTTCTAACATACTTAAATAATCGTTTTCAGTTACAATAATATGATCTAATAGCTTTATATTAAATATGTATAAAAGCTTATTTATCGTATTTGTCAAATTTCTATCCTGATTACTTGGCTCAAGATTATTGGCTGGATGATTATGAACTAAAATAACTCTGTCACAAGCATTTACTAATGCTGTTCTTACAATATCTTTGTAATCTATATTTATTTCACTACTTGTTCCTATTCCTAGTAATCTAATTGTTCTTATATTATTTCCTTTATCTAAACCTATAAAAATAAGATGCTCTTGAATAGCATCTTTAATTTCTTGTACTTCTTGTAAACTAAACACTTCTTTTGGTGTTTTTATTTTAATTTTTTCTATATCTCTTTGCTTTTTTTCTATTTCTATAAATATTCCCAATTGATAATCCTCCTTTTTGTAAAATAAAAAAACACTCAAACCTGAGTGTTTTTTGGTGCGCCATAGAGGATTTGAACCTCCGACCATTTGATTAAGAGTCAACTGCTCTACCAACTGAGCTAATGGCGCATATTTAATTTTTCATATATTATACATTGATAAAAGGCTTTATTATTCTATCCGACTTTATTTACAGCCTTAGACCTTGTGATTAAGAGTCACCTGCTCTACCAGCTGAGCTAATAGCGCATTTCCAACGTTATTTATTATAATATCATTTTTGTTTTTTGTCAATACATTAGAGGGATTTTAGCTTTAAAATCCCTCTATCTCATATCTTATATTAATTTGCTTTTGCTGTTTTCTTGTTTGCTATATATACTGTGTATGAAATAATCATCCCTATTGTTGCTGTTATTGCTTGAGTTGCTCCCATTGCATTTTGTAGGTTTTGTACTAATTTTTCTGGGAATATTCCGAAAAAATTAAGTAAGCTAAATCCACCAAATATTATTGCAACTTTCACAATTATTGATATAATTCCTGTTACAAAATAGTTTAAGTTTTTGTTTAATAATAATAATTTATATAAATATACTATTGCAAAGTTTCCAAGCCATATTGCTGGTATCATATACACCATATATACTGATGCTGTTTTGAATACATATCCACTAAGTATTGTTGATATACTTGGAAGTGTTATAATTCCTACTATTTTTTTCCATCCTTTAACATTTATAGCTGCAACAATTAAAGCTGTGTTTACAATTGAACCAACTATAATTTGTGAGTTTGAGGCAATAACACTATTTGCTCCAAATACTTTTGTTAAAATTTGTGCTAAAAATGTTGGCACAAGTAATGCTACCATACAAATTAATATTATTTGCAATATATCTATTTGTTTAGAATAGTCTCTCATACTTTTATTTAATACATTTTCTTTTTCCATTTATTAACTCTCCTTTCTGTTTTTTATTATATATTACCTTTGTATCTTTTTCAATATTTTATTTTTTACTTCCTGTTCTTATTACTTTTGTCATAGGATTATAGCTGTCTTCTGAAAGGATTTCTTTTGAAATTATCATTCCATTTTTCTTTGTTATTTTATATGCAATACTTTTTGCTCCGTCTGCTCCTTGTGTTTCTACTACTTCTGTTCCTTTTGCTAAACTACTATCATATACATATTTTGTATTGCGTACTATTACGTCTGTTACTTCACTTGTTAACTCTATTTCATATTCTTCTTTTTCTGGAATTCCCCATATTTCTATTGTAAGTATTCCATTTTTAGCTTCTGCTTTTATTCTTATTGCATAGCTCCTTGAGTTTTTAAATTTAAAGTCTTTTCCTCCATAAGATACTGTTGCATCTAGCCCATTTTTTACATATGATACTACTGATGAATGATTATATCTTTCTACTATTTCTAAGTTTGCATATAGTGCAGTATTATATATTGTACTTGATACTTGGCAAACTCCTCCTCCATAGCTTTCTACCAGTTCTCCTGCTGAATATGCGCCTGCAAGTAAATATCCTTTTGCTTTTGTTCTTGGTCCTACTGTTCCATTAAATGAAAATGTTTCACCTGGAAGTAATACTGTTCCATTTATTTCTTCTGATGCAAGCTCTATATTCGTTGACCTATTTTTATTACTTGCATCATATCTCGTCGAAAAACTTGAAAGCATTTCTGGAAAAGCTTCTTCTCCTAGTTCATCTGTTGTTATCTCTGGTTGTGTGATTTTTAATGGTATTTCGTATTCTTCTTTGTCTTCTTTTAATAGTTCTTTTGCTTCATCTATTGTTATTCCAAAGTCTACACCATTTACGTGTGTTGTTAATGTTTCTGTTGCTTCGTCATACGAAGCATTTTGAGCTTCTTTATAAATTTCATTTCTTATTTCTTCTAAGTTTATTTCTCCTGGTGTTTTTGTAATTGTTGGTATTTCTAATTCGTTTATTTCTTTTCCTTGTATTTTTTCTGATATAAGATTGTTTATATTTTTCTTTAGTGCTTCTTCATCAATTACAACACCTGTTTTTCCTTTTACAATAATTAGCCTATCTCCGTCTATATAATAACTATTGTCTATGAATTTGTCTTCCCATTCATCATCTAAGTTACTATATATGCTTTGAACAATTTCTTCATTAAATGAATAGTTTAAATCTATATTTTCTCCAAAGAACATTACTTCAAGAATTTTATAGTTATTTAAAATTATATTTTTATCTCTTCCTATTGTGCATGCTTCATATACTCTATCTTGTATATCTACTTTAAGTTCCATTTGTTCTAGAGTAACTATTTTTTCATATTCTCCATGTTTTAATATTATTTGGTCTTGCATTATACTATTTATTAATTCTTGTAGCTTTTCTTCTGCTTCTTCTTTTGTTAGTCCTGATACGTCTATATTATTAATAGTTACATTATTTATTATATTTGAATTTGTTGCATTTATTAATGCAAATATTGTTGAAAATATTCCGTACACAGAGTATTAAAATAACTGCTATGTATATTAGAATTATTTTCTTACTTCTTTTTTCTTCCATAGCTCCTCCATTTATCTTTTGGTTTATATATAAAATCTTAACACAAAGTTTTCTTCTTTACAATATTATTCACAATTTAAAATTTATTTAAAGTATTTTTACTTTTTTTTATTTACTGCTAGACAAGTTTAGTATTTTTTTGTATAATATTATCAAATTATAAAGAAAGAGGTAGAATTTTATGATAGGCGACATGCTTGCGAAAGCAAGAAAATCAAAAGGTATGACTAAAACAGAGCTTGCTAGAGTTACTGATATTAATATAGGGCATCTAACTCATATTGAAAAGGGTGAAAGAAATCCAAGTCATAAGGCTTTAAGAAATATATGCAAAGCTTTAAACATGCCTTACCAACCACTTATGTTTACTTATGATAAAGAAATTAATGTAGAACAAGCTAGTTACAACGCAATTGATTACATTTCTTGTAATAAAATTTTAGCTATTGACAAGATTGGCGATTTTATAGATTGTCCTCCAACAGTTCCTAGTGCTGCTGTTGCGGTAAAAATGCAAGATAATTCTATGGAACCTACTTTTGAGAAAAACAGTTATGTATTTGTTGAACTAAATACTCCTTTAAGTTCTAAGGAATATGGAATCTTTAGTTACAATGACAAAATCCTTATTAGAAAGTTTTATTCTAAAAAAGGAAAGATTACATTAAAAGCTGATAACAAATCTTTCGAGGAAATTCGAGTTTCTGATACAGATAAATTTTATATAATTGGTAAAATTTTAAAAATAAAATAGTTTTTTTGTAAAAAAAGCTTGAATATTAATTTATTTAATATTATAATATATTCATCAAAAGATAAAATAATAGGAGATATGTATGGAACTAACAAAGAATATTTTTTTTAATACTGATAAATTGGTTGCAAATTCAACCGTAAAAATATCTTATACTGGTAAATTATTCCAAGAAGAAGCTGAAGAAGTGTTTATTCACTATGGCTTTGGTTTAAATTGGGATGACCTTGCTGATGTTAAAATGGAAAAAACAGATCTTGGTTTTCAAGCAGAAATAACTTTAAATGACTCTAATCTTTTAAATTTCTGTTTTAATGATGGAAAGGGAAATTGGGATAATAACAATAATCAAAATTATACTTTTGAAATTGAAGAATTGCCTACTTCTTTAATTTTACAAGATGATTTAAGTTTAGATTCTCGTCCAAGATTAAGACGCGCTTATATTTGGAGCAAAAAAATAAGGCTTGCAATTTATAAGGTTATTACTTATTTACCAAAACTTATCTCTGGCAATTATAAAAGAAAAATATCTAATGACTAATATAAAAGGAGGTTTTACCCTCCTTTTTTTGTTTTATTCAGTCCACCCACCATCTATTGTAATTACTTGTCCTGTTATATATTTATTTTCTATAAGCATTTTTACACATTTTGCAATATCTTCTGGTTGTCCAATTCTTTTTACTGGTATTTCTTTTTCTAGTTCTTCTACATCATCTTTTGATAATTCTTTGTTCATGTCTGTATCAATTGCTCCTGGTGCAATTGCGTTTACTCTTATATTTGATGGACCAACTTCTTTTGCTAATGCTTTAGTCATTCCTACTATTCCGTGCTTTTGCTGCTGAATAATGAACTTCACATGAGCCTCCTGTTGTTCCCCAAACTGATGATATGTTTATTATATTTCCTTCTTTATTCGATATCATGCTTTTTATTGCTTCTCTTGTTGTATAAAAAACTGAACTTAAATTTACATTTATCATGTTTTCCCAGTCTTCATCTGTTATATCTGTAAATAATTTTGTTTGTGATATTCCTGCATTATTTATTAATATATCTATTTTTCCATACTTCTCTAGAATATCTTTTATCATTTGTTTTATTTCTTCTTTATTTCCTACATCTGTCTTATATATGTCTATTTCTATATTTTCTTTTAATAATTCTTCTTTTAATTTTTTTGCCATATCTTCTGATTTATTATAGTTTGCAATTACTTTTATTCCGTTTTTTGCTAATTCTTTTGCACATGCTCTCCCTATTCCTTTTGATGCTCCTGTAACTAGTGCGATTTTTTCCATATTCTCCTCCATAATTTAGTATAATTCTTTTCAGAAAATTATATCATAATGAGCTGTATTATTCAATTTATTGTTCTTGATATACAAAAATAACTATGATATACTTTGTATGATTATTTTTCTTGAGGAGACATATATATGAAATTTTTTAGTAAGAAAAGTTTAGATGATGTTTCGCCTAATGAGGATAAAGAAAATGTTGTTAATAAGAAAAAGGATATCTTGCAATGGATTTTATGTATTGTTATTGCAATAATTCTAGCACTTCTTGTAAGACATTTTATTTTTACTCCAACTACAGTAAGAGAAGTTTCTATGTTACCTACTTTAGAAGATGGCGATAAATTAATTTTAAATAAATGGAGTATCACAACTGGTAAGGAAATTGAAAGAGGTCAAATAATTACTTTCGAAGCTCCTTCTGTTGTAGATGCATATGAAGTAGATTACGATGAGGATTATCCTGTTGCTGAATATTATAGTTCTAGCAATATATTTTCAAATTTTACACATTATGTTTTGGGAATAGGAAAAACGAGTTATATTAAAAGAGTTATTGCCATTGCTGGAGATCATATCTTAATAAAAAATGCAAAAGTTTATTTGAATAATAATTTATTACAAGAGGATTATCTTTCAGATGATGTCTATACAGAAAGAACTGGTCAATTTTATGATTTAACTGTTCCAGAAGGTTGTGTTTTCGTAATGGGCGATAACAGAACGAAAAGCACAGATTCTCGAGTTTTCGGATGTATCCCCATTGAAAAAATTGAGGGTATAGTTTCAGCAAGGTTTTGGCCTTTAGATAAATTCGGAAAAGTAGAGTAAGCAAAAAGAAGATTCCAATAAAGCTTGGAATCTTCTTTTTGTTTCTAATATATACTGATTTCTCCATATCCATTTGGACTATTTTGTCTTATTACAAAGTTTATTTGAATCATTATTGTATCATATGGATATTCTAGAAGATTAGTGTTTAATGGATTTTGCCTTTGTTCACTTACAGTTGAAAGAGTTAATCTATATTGTCCTTCGTCTAGCTCTCCGTAAATTTCTGACCAATTTATTTCTACATTTATTTGTCCATTTCCGTCTATTGTATAATTCTGTTCAGTTGATAAGTTGCTTATTCTTGTAATTTCTGGCCATGGATCATATCCTGGAGTTGCCATTCCCTCTTCTGTTTCTATTACTTCTGTCGTTGTTGGTGGTGGGTTGTATTTATATAGCTCATATTCCATTATATCATAATCATATTTATATTCATTTGTATCTGTTATTGTAAATTTCATTCCGCTGTTATTTATATATCCATTATCAAAAGAAATTTTTACATTGTCTTTTGAACTATATGCATTAACTATTACATCTTGTGGTATTTTTATATTGCTTTCTTCTTTTAAAATTTCAACATTTTCAATTATTGCATCATATATATAAATTTCTGATGTTTCATTATAATGGAAAGTTATTTCTACTTCTTGTCCTTGTTTTAATTCCACATTGCTTTCTGTTTCATATATGAATTCTTCTTGATATCTATATTCATCGTTTGAAATTGTTGGCATTACTACTAAAAGGTTTTCTTCTGGTCTTACAACAACTGCTCTTGTTTTAAATGTTCCTTCATAACTTATAGTTGCAATGTCTGGCTCTCCTACTTCTATTTCTGGTTCTGTTGTTGATTGTAATTTGTTTTCTTGATTTTCTCGATTTTTTAGTATATATATGCTAATTCCTATTATTGCAATTATCAAAATAGCAACAATTATTGCAATTATAATAAAGCTTTTTAGTGATATTTTTTTCTCACTTTTCATATGGTTTTCCCCTTTCTTTTGTTTACTAGCTAAATTATATCATACAACATATTTTCCTTTCAATATTTTAGAAACTTAATTTTTTGTAGAAGATTTTTTCTTTTAATGTTATATTATATTTAGTTTTAAAAGTATTTAATATTTCTTGTAACAAATTTCATTTTTATTACGTCGTAATTAGTAGAAAGGTGGAATTCTTTTTGGATGAGTTATATAAAGAATATTCTAAACTCGTTTATAATTATTTAAATAGTTTATGTGAAAATTCCTCCATAGCAGAAGAGTTAACACAGGAGACTTTTTATAGAGCTATTAAAGGAATAAATAAATTTAATAATGAATGCAAAATTTCTACTTGGTTATGCCAGATTGCAAAGAATCTTTGGTTTGATTATCTTAGAAAAGAAAAAGATAAAAATATTGTTTCTATTGATGATGACAATTTTGTTGAAAAACTTATTTTAGAAAACTCTTTTGATGAAGATTTTGAAAATAGGTCTGATGTTATTGATTTATATAAATATATACATAAGCTTGATGAAGATACAAAAGAAGTTTTTTACTTAAGATTAAAGGGTGAGCTTAGTTTTAAAGATATTGGAGAGATTTTAGATAAATCTGAAAATTGGGCAAGGCTTGCTTTTTACAGAGGAAAAATAAAATTAAAGGAGGCTATTGATAATGATAAAAAATGAATGTGATATTGTAAAAGATTTACTTCCAAATTACATGGAAAATCAAGTAAGAGATACTACTAAAGAATTTATAGAAAGTCATAATAAAAATTGTGCTGAATGTTCAAGTATTTTTAAAAGTTTTGTACGGTGATAAAGAGGCTGAAAAGGAAAAAGAGAAAAAGGATAAGTTTGAAGTTGATTTTTTAAAAAAATATAATAGAAAAATGTCTATTTTAAAAGTTATTGCTGTTATTCTTTTTATTGTTGTTCTTTGTACATGGGCATTGACTATTGCATCTTTGATAAAGATAGAAAGAACTTACACAAAGAGCAAGTATATTTATGAAGTTCTTAATGAAGCTTATGACAAAATAGAAGAAGTACAAACATGGTCTGTTGGTAATATTACTGATGAAGATTTAAAAGTTGAAGGTTTTACTAATGAAGAAATGGAAGAAATGAATAAAAATCTCGAAGAACATTTTTATTCAAGCTTTATTCCTATGTATTTAATATTAAAGTAGTTGGAGCAATTAAGCTCCAACTTTTTTTATTTTATTATATTCTTTCTTTATTTCATTTCTTTTACCTTTCATTTTTTACTATTTTGCCTCAATACTATATGGAGTATTTTCTTCTCCGTATCCTGTTATTCCTACATTTACTTTAGATAATTCAATTTCTACAATAGGTCGAATTGCATAACTAGCACGACTTTCTCCATTGTATGGGCGATACAAATTGTTAGCATTCATTGTCCTTCCATTTATATAGAACATACTGAAACCAAACCTATCAACATCACTATAATAATTTGCACAACGTGAAGCAAGCCAATATATGGATGTATTAAACAAGTCTACATATATCTGATTTTTCATTGTGCTTGTTGACATTTCAAATGTGTAATATGTCTTTTTTCCTTTAAATGATGAATTTCCTGTTGTTGTTCCTGATATATAATTGTCTTGGTCACTTAGTCCGTATCGTTCTCCATAAGTTCCATTTGGTGCTCCTGTTGTTTCTAGTTCAAATATATTTGGATAATCTTTATTTGATGGCATATATTCTTTATAATAATTTAAATCACTTGTTTTATCATATGTCATATATCTTTCTATATCATCTATATTTAAACTTCTTCCTGTTGCTCCTAAATTGTTATTACTATACATTATTTTACATGCATTATTTAATAATAGTACTCCATTATTGTATCCATTTGCTGCACTTAAACAAAATCCATTATTTACTGCTTTATTTGATATTAATGTTAATTTATTGCTTTCTATAGACAATATCCTCCATTTTACACTTGAATCTGTTGATAATTGTGAATTGTTAGAATATCCAGAATAATCCGAATTAGTATGATCATCAAATGTACTAGTTGTTGGTTGATAATCTACATATTGCCCAATCATAGCTTTCTTCTCATCATCTGATAAATCTCCAAAGTTGATTGGTGGTTTAATACTTTCAATATCATTAATAGCACTTTCTAAAATAGACGCTGTATGATCTAAAATTTCATTTTCTCTCTTTGCTTCTGTTGCATAATTGATTGCACCATTTGTTGCTAAGCCTATTATATTACTTTCGAATATTGAATTTAATGTAACTGCTGCTAAAATTACCAACACTATTATTGTTATAATTAATGCAATGAGTGTTATTCCATCGTCTTTTTGTTTTACTTTTTCTTTGATTTTCATTTGTTTTCCTCCTCCTATTTTTACAAAAAACTTCTAATGAAGTGTCATTTTTGTTTGTGAAAATATTATCATACTTCTAATGAAGTGTCAATATTAAAAGGAGAATAAAATTGAAAAGTAATAAATATAAAGAAAAAGCTAATTTTTTAGGAAATTTAATTTCAGAAAGACGTAAAGCTTATCGTATTTCTCAAAATGTTCTTGCTTCAAAAATGCAATTAATGGGTATAAATATTGGTAAAAATGATATTTCAAAAATTGAAGCTGGAAATAGATTAATTAGAGATTATGAATTACTTGCAATTAAAGATATTTTAAATTTAGAATTAAACGATTTACATTTATAATTTTTATGCTCATTTGAAAAATTGCAATAAAAAAAGCCAGAAATCAAGATTTTTCAAGATTACTGACCTTATCTGGAGCCAATTACCCGAATCGAACGGGTGACCTACGCATTACAAGTGCGTTGCTCTACCAGCTGAGCTAAATTGGCAATGGTGACCCGTACGGGAATCGAACCCATGTCTCCGCCGTGAAAGGGCGATGTCTTAACCGCTTGACCAACGGGCCATTGGTGAGCTATCCGCGACTCGAACGCGGGACAACTTGATTAAAAGTCAAGTGCTCTACCACCTGAGCTAATAGCCCATAACACCATTTCAATATATATAAATGGTTGCTTTTAAACAACCGCTTATATATATTACTACAATTTGTTCAACTTGTCAACTGTTTTTAAAAATTTTGTGAATTTTTTCATATTTTTTTGGGATTTTGTCCTAAGTAAATCTCAAATTGTGATTTTTATTCTTTTGAACTATTTTATTTATTAAGTTCTTTTATTATTTCTTCTACGTCTATTCCATGTACTTCACAAGCTTCTTCTATTGTTTCTGCTTGTGATGCTGGACAACCTAAGCAATGCATTCCTGCATTTAATAATACTTCTGCTTTTTCTGGTGCTTTTTCTAATAATTCACCTATTGTCATATCTTTCTTTATTTCCATATATATCCTCCTTTTTTATTCGTTAAACTATATATTATTTTACCATATTTTTTAAAAAATGTATAGACAAATATGTTTTTTTGTTGTATGATACCAATTATGAGATGACTTTTTATCATTTTTTAAGGTGGTGATGTGTTATAAGTCATGTGGTAAATTTTTTTTTTATTTCATTTATTATAAATCTTTTTATAGTTTTTTATTCTATATATCTTATATTAGATAACATCTTGTTTAGAAACTTACATAAGTCTAACTTAAATATCCAAAAATTTTAAACTTTATATTTCATGGAGGTTTTTATAATGTTTGTAAATACTTTTACAAGAAGAATTGTTTTTAATGCTTTTTTTCTTGCAATTCTTAGTTTTATATATTTTTCGTTTTTTTATGATATATATATTTCTGATGAAATTATTATTTCTTTCGCCGTTCATCCATTTAATATTTGCGAAAGATTTCCAGATGTTTGGTTTTTAATTAAAATTGCTTATATTCCCGTTTCTTTTATTTCTTCTTTAATTTGTATCAATATTTTGTATTCATCCTTTTTCACAAGGAAACAAATTATAAAGTCATCTCCTATTTCTAAAACATCTGATTTATATTTAAAGATTTATAATGAAACTGACAAAAATCTTTTTATTCCTGAGGCAGGTCTTTATCAAAATTTTTTAATTACTGGAACTATCGGCTCTGGAAAAACAAGTTCTGTTATGTATCCTTTTACAAGACAGTTAATTGAATATAATTTTGATAATCATTCAAAAAAACTTGGAATGCTTATTTTAGATGTTAAGGGCAATTATTATACTATGGTAAAAAAATATGCTACCTTTTATAAAAGAGAAAATGATTTAATTATTATTGAGCTTCGGTCGGTAAAATCAAGTACAATCCCCTTGATAAACCTAATTTAAAACCTACAGTTCTTGCTAATAGATTAAAGACTATTTTGACATTATTTTCAAAAAATAATAGTGAGTCATACTGGCTCGATAAAGCAGAACAAATTTTAACTGAATGTATTAAGTTTTGTAGGTTGTATAATAAGCGGATATGTTACCTTTTCAGAACTTCATAAATTAATTACTGTAAGAGATTATTACTTGAGTAAAATTTCTCTTCTTAGAAATAAATTTTTAGAGGGAAAACTCTCTTCTTTAAATATTCATGACTTACTCTCTTCTATAGAATTTTTTGAAAAGGAATTCAATTCGTTAGATTCAAGAACTTCTGCGATTTTAAAATCTGAAATTACAAGAATTACTGGTGCTTTTATCTCTGATTATGATGTTTTAAATACTTTTTCTCCTTCTAAAGAAGAGTTAAACTTTTTTGGTTTTGAAGATGTTGTAAATAATGGAAAAATTGTTGTTTTGAATATGAATATTTCTGAATATAATAATCTTTCAAAGATTATTGCTGCATACTTGAAATTAGACTTTCAAACTGAGGTTATGTCAAGACTCGCTAAAGACGAGCCTGTTTCAAGAAGTGTTTGCTTTATTAGTGATGAATATCATGAATATATTACTGATACTGATGCAAATTTTTTTGCTCAGTCTCGAGAGGCTAAATGCATCAATATTGTTGCAACTCAGAGCTATACTTCTTTGCTTAATGCTATAAATAATCAATATACTGTGAAGGTTATAATTCAAAATTTAATTAATAAATTTTGGTTTAGAACTGATGATACTTTTACTATTGAAGATGCTCAAAAGCAGCTTGGTAAAGAAGAAAAAACTAAATATTCTCAAAGTATATCTGAAAGTTCAAAAAATCAAAAAAATTCTTATTTATCTAATATTTTAAGTTATGAAAAGCCTAATTTTTCTGAAAGTTTAAATACTTATACTCAATTTGATTTTATTTTTGATACCAATTTTTTTACTCAAAGTTTAAATACTTTTTATTGCTTATCTTTTTTATCTACTGGAAATAAAATTATTCCACCTAAAAAGTTAAAATTAATTCCTTATTTTATTATTGATAAAGACATGTTGTCTTAAATTTTATTTTGAGCATATTTTGCTCGGTTGGAGGTTTTTATGAATAAAAAATTATTTTTCTATATTTTTAATATATTAACTATTTCTATTATTATTATTTTTTCTTTCTCTTTAGATGCTTTTGCTGCTTATCCAAAACTTATTACTACTATTTTAGATGCTTTTGATAGTATAAAAGGTTATCTTATGGCTATGGCTACTCCTGTTGCTGCTGTTGCTATTGCTTCTGGTTTTTTAATGCAGAAGTTTAGTTTTGGAGATGAAGAAAGAATTAGAAGTGGAAAAAAATTAATTAGAACTTCTATTGTTTCTTATGCTTTCATTTTAACTCTTGATTTAGTTATTAGCTTAATTCAAAATTTAGTTGGTTAAACTTAAGGGAGGTTTTCTTTTGGATTCTACATCTAATAATATAATGTTTAATATTTCAGAGATTTTTCGTCAGATATTTTCTTCTATTGATAACTCTATTTATTCAGCATTAGATAGCATTTCTTTTATCGATGAAACTATTCTAAATTCTCAATATTTTGAAAAATTACTTGGCACAAGCTCTATGTCTGGCATTCTTTTAATTACTAATAGTTTATTAATTGGCTTTATTTTATACTATACTGTTAAACATTTATTGTCTAATTTTTCAATTGGTCAGTCTCAAAATCCTTATCAATTTTTTATAAAACTTATTTTCGTACGGTATTTGTATGAATAGTAGCTTCTTTATTTGCAGGCAAATTATATCTTTAAATAGTCTTATCTCTGCTTCTATTAGAGAGCTTGGAAGTAATATTTTAAATACTGATATTTGCTTTTCTAATCTTATCAATATTTTAAATTCGATTGTTGTTATTGAGGAAGAAAGTCAAACTTTATTTTCTATTGATGGAATTATTAAAACAATTGTGTCCTTAGGTTTTCTTAACTTGATATTTATCTTTTCTATAAGATATATTTTAATTAAAGTTTTTGTACTTATTTCTCCTTTTGCTATACTTTGTACTTCTGTCCCATCTACTTTAAATTTTTTCAAATCTTGGCTTAAAAGTTTTTTATCTTTACTATTTATTGAAAATTTTTCTTCTTTAATTTTAATTGTTATGTTTTCAATTAATTATAGTCCTTCGGATGTTGTTTCAAAGCTTCTATTTGTCGGCTCTGTATTTGCTCTAATGAAAGTTAATAATTATACTCGAGATATTATTGGTGGTATTAGTATAGATGTGCAAAATTATATGTATTCTCTAAGAGGTATGGCAAAATCAAAATAATTTTTTATTAATATTCAAGGAGGTGTGTTTTTGAAGTTTATTATTCCTCAAAATTACGATTTTTCATCAAAACTTTTTGGCTTTATTGATTATTCAACTGCTTTTGTTAATGTAGTTTGGTATATTTTTGTTTTCTGTTTAGTTAATTTTATAGTCTCTACACTATTTTTTAAAATTTTTTTGTTTATTATTCTTTGTTTTCCTTTTTTCTTATTTAGTGTAATTGGCTTTAATCACGAGAATATTTTATATGTCCTAATTTACGTTTTAAAATATGCTTTTAGTCAAAAAATATATTTATATAAATAATTTACATTTTATTGTTTTTTTCTACACAAAATGATATAATTATCCGAGTGTTACGAAATCTAAAATATGTTTTTAGATTTTGTATTTATGTTTGTTGAGATAAATATTATTTTGAATGGGGGAATTTTCTTATGAAATTAGAGCAAAATGAAGAAACATCATTATTTTCTACAACAAAAATACCAGATATATTTTTCTCAGAATATTTATCTCAGTCATCTGGAGACTATATTAAAGTTTATTTATATATTTTATTTCTTTCGAAATATAATAAGGATATAAAATTAAATGATTTATCAAAAAAACTTGCGCTTCCTTTCCAAACTATACAAGATTCTCTAAAGTATTGGGAGGATTTAGGTGTTATAACTAAAAAAGGTACAGGCTTTATAATTAATAATCTTCAAGAAATAGAGCTTCATAAACTTTATAATCCAAAAATTTCTCTTTCTGTAGAAGACATAGAAAGAAATGAAAAGAGTAAATATAGAGCAAGTTCAATAGAAACAATTAATAGATCTTTTTTCCAAGGTCTTATGTCTCCTGCTTGGTATGCTGATATAAACATTTGGTTTGATAAATATGGTTTTGATGAGCAAGTTATGATAGCTTTATTCAACTATTGCTTAAAGCGTTCTGCCTTACATAAAAATTATGTACAGGTTGTTGCAGATGCTTGGTCAAAACATAATGTAAAAACTTTTAATGATTTAGAATTATATTTTGAAAAACAAGATACATTACAAAAAATAGAAAAATCTATTCAGAAAAAACTTGGAATTACTAGACCTCTTACAGAATATGAAAAAGCTTATATTGAAAAATGGTCTGTTGATTATGGTTACTCTTTTGATGTTATAGAAATTGCTTTAAAGAGAACTACATCAAAAGCAAGTTTTTCTTTTGATTATTTTGATAAAATAATTTCTGACTGGCATGATAGAAATTTAAAAACAGCTGATGATGTTCAAAATTTCTTAGTCCAATATAAAAATCAAATGAAAAATAAAAAAGAGTTAGAGAAAAAAGTAAAATATAATAACTTTGAACAGCGTTCTTATGATAATTTTGATAGCTTATATGCTAATAGTCAAGGTTAATTTAAGGAGGTTATTTTGAATACTTCTACTTTAAATACTTTATTAAAAGAATACGAGAAAAAAAAATTTAATGCTGAATTAAAGTTCGAAAATGCAAAAAGTTCCTTCTATAAGTTACATCCTTATTTATCTGAAATAAATGATAAATTAAACTCTACAGCCTTAGATATTTCAAAAGCTATTTTAAATGGTGATTTTGATTTAGAAAATAAGTTAAAACAAGATTTTGAAATTCTAAAGTCGAAGAAGGATAATTTGCTAAAAAATATAAATATTCCCATCGAAGCAAAAGAGCCTATATATGAATGCCCTATATGTAAAGATACTGGATATATTACTTTGGATAATAATAAAACTGTTTTATGCAATTGTATTAAACAAAAAATATTTGATATTGATTTTAATAAATCTAATATAGGCAATCTTGATAAAGAAAATTTTGATAATTTTAATTTGGATTTGTATTCAGATACTGTTGATGTAAAGAAATACAATGCCAAAATTTCTCCTAGACAAAATATAATTAATATTAAAGAAATTGCTACAAATTTTATTGATAATTTTGATGACCCAGACGAAAAAAATTTATTGTTTTTAGGTAACACTGGACTTGGAAAGACTTTTCTTTCTAATTGCATTGCTAAAGAAGTTTTGGATAATAAGAAAACTGTTCTTTATCAGACTTCTCCAATTATGCTTGACAATATTATTGATTATAGATTTGGTAAGTCTGATTTGAAAGAAGTTTATGATAATATTATCAATGTTGATTTACTTGTTATCGATGACCTTGGTGCTGAGTCTTTGAATTCTTTTAAAATTACTGAGCTTTTTAATATTATCAATGCAAGATTATTATCTACTAATAATAATGTAAGAAAAACTATTATTTCTACAAATTTGAATATGAATAATTTGTTTGAAACTTATGGTGAAAGAATTTTTTCAAGACTTGCTTCTTATTATAGTATTTGTAGATTTTTCGGAGATGATATTAGGCTTTTAAATTTAAGAAAAAAATGATATAAAAAGTACATGTATTATATTCTAATATATGTACTTTTTTTGTAATTTTCTTTTTTCATTTGCACCTTTTTACATAATGTCTAATATATTAAACTAAGACATATTGATTGGAGGGCAATATTATATGAAAGAAATTTTAAAAGTTAAAAATATAACAAAAACTTATCAGTCTAAAAATGGAGAAATAAATGCTCTTCGGTGGAATTAGCTTTACTGCAAATGAAGGAGAATTTATTAGTATAATTGGTCCAAGTGGTTGTGGTAAGTCTACTCTTCTTTCTATTATTTCTGGTCTTGAGGAAAAAACTTCTGGTGAAATTTACATTAATCGGTATTTTGTCTTCTGGAATTTCTTCGAATATTGGTTATATGTTACAAAAAGATAATTTACTCGAGTGGAGAAATATATATAATAATGTAATGTTTGGATTAGAAATAAGAAATATTAGAACAAAGCAGAACGAACTTTATGCAGAAGAATTATTAAAAAAATATGGTCTTTATGAATTTAAAGATAAATATCCTTCTCAATTGTCTGGTGGAATGAGGCAAAGAGCTTCTCTTATTAGAACTCTTGCAGTAAGACCTAAGCTTTTGTTACTTGATGAAGCTTTCTCTGCTTTAGATTCTCAAACAAGAATGATAGTAACTAATGACATTTACCAAATTTTAAGAGCTGAGCATATTACTTCAATTATTGTAACACATGATATTTCAGAAAGTATCAGTATGTCAGATAGAGTTATTGTATTAACTAACAGACCTGCTAAAATAAAAAAAATTCATACAATTAATTTTGAAATGCAAAATCGTACGCCAATAAACTGCAGAAAAAGCCCTAAGTTTAGTGAGTACTTTGATAGCTTATGGAAGGAGCTTGATGTACATGGGTGATAAATTCATATCATTAGATAGGAAAAAATACTTAAGAAAAATTAGAATAAATAAAATTGCTATTTTTATGACACAAATTGGTATCCTTATTGGTTTTATAGTACTTTGGGAGGTTTTAGCTAATTTAAAAATTATTGATAGTTTCATTACTAGCCAACCTAGCAGAATATTAAACACTTTTATGAATTTGTCTTCTAACGATTTATTACATCATTTAGGTGTTACTTTTTATGAAACTATAATTGGTTTTTTAGCTGGTACTTTTCTTGGCATTTGTGTTGCTATTATTTTATGGCTTTCAAAGTTTTTATCTAAAGTTGCGGAGCCATTTTTAGTGGTATTAAATAGCTTGCCAAAAGTTGCTTTAGGTCCTGTTATCATAATATGGGTTGGTGCTGGAACTCAGTCTATTATTGTTATGGCTCTTGCAATCTCTCTAGTTGTAACTATTTTAGAGATTTTAAATGGTTTTGTCCATACTGATAAAGATAAAATAAAAATGGCTAGAACTTTTAAAGCAACTAAACTTCAAATTCTTAGAAAAATTGTTATTCCAGCTAATATCCCAACTTTTATTAATTCTTTAAAAATAAATATTGGTTTATCTTTAGTTGGTGTAATTTCTGGAGAATTTTTAGTTTCGAAGGCTGGTCTTCGGATATCTAATTGTATATGGTGGTCAGGTTTTCCAATTAGACCTTGTTATGACAAGTGTTATTTTACTTGGAATAATGGCTGCTCTTATGTATGAAAGTGTCATATTGTTAGAAAAAGTTGTTTTAAAAACACACAAAAAAGAAATTTAGGAGGATTAAATTGAAAAAGGTAATTATTTCTCTTGTTATTATTTTAGTTATTGTTTTAGCTATTGTTGGCATTTTTTATGCAAGAAATAAAAATTCGGATGAAACTAATCTTCAAACTGTTAAATTAAGTGAAGTAACTCGTTCTATATTTTATGCACCTCAATATGTTGCATTAAGCCAAGGCTTTTTTGAAGAGGAAGGTTTAAAAATAGAACTTTCAACTGCTCAAGGTGCTGATGATGTTATGACATCTGTTCTTGCAAACCAAAGTGATATTGGTTTTGCTGGTCCTGAAGCTTCTGTTTATGTTTATAATGAAGGAAAAGAAGATTATACAGAAGTTTTTGCACAGCTTACTAAAAGGGATGGTTCATTTCTTGTGAGCAGAAATGAAAATTCTGATTTTGAGTGGACTGATGTAAAAGGTTCTACTATTATTCCTGGAAGAAAAGGCGGAGTTCCTTATATGACTCTTAGATATGTATTAAATAAATATGGTATTAATCCTGATGCAGATGTAGTATTAGATGATAGTATAAGTTTTGATTTAATGGCAGGTGCTTTTAGTGCTGGCAATGCTGATTATGTCTCTCTATTTGAACCAACTGCATCCGCAACTGAAAATGCAGGAAAAGGATATATTGTTGCATCTATTGGAGAAGAGACTGATGAACTTCCTTATACTGCCTATTTTGCGAAGAAAAGTTATATAGAAAGTAACTCCGATATTGTTCAAAAATTTACAAATGCAATTTATAAAGGTCAAAAATGGGTTCAGTCTCATTCAACAGAGGAAGTTGCAGATGCAATAATTGATTATTTTCCAGATACTGATAGAGATTTACTTATAACTGTTTTAAATAGATATAAAGAAATTGACGTGTGGAGTGAAACTCCTTATCTCTCTGAAGAAGGTTTTGACTTATTACAGACAATAATCCAAGATGCTGGAGAGTTAAAAGAAAAAGCTCCTTATGATAAAATTATAAATAATAATTTTGCAACAAATGCTATTGAAAATAACTAATATTAAAAGGTTACCATTTTAAGGTAACCTTTATTTTTAATTTTCTTTTTCTTCTTCTGGAATTTTTTCTATACTTACAACTTTTCCTTCATTTGTTCTCATTAAAGTTACTCCTTGAGTAGATCTTCCAAGGATGCTTATTTCTGATACATTAATTCTAATTATTGTACCTGTATCTGTGATAAGCATTATATCATCTGTTTCGTCTACTAATTTTATTCCAACTACTTTTCCTGTTTTTGGAGTAATCTTATATGTTATAACTCCTTTTCCTGCTCTTGTTTGTACTCTGTATTCATCTAATTCTGTTCTTTTTCCAAAACCGTTTTCAGTAATTGCAAGTAATGTTTGTTTACTTCCAGATATTATAGATTCCATTCCTATTACTTTATCATCATTATCAAGTTTAATACCTATAACTCCTTGTGAAACTCTTCCCATTGGTCTTACATCTTTTTCATCAAATGTTATACATTGTCCACCTTCTGTCACAAGTACTACATTGTCTTCTCCGTCAGTAAGTCTAACAGCTATTAATTCGTCTCCTTCTTTTAAACTTATTGCTTGAAGTCCTGTTTTTCTTGATGTATCATACTCTGATAATGATGTTTTCTTTATTATTCCATTTCTTGTTGCCATTAGTAAATATTTTCCTTCTGCAATATTTTGAATTGGAATAATTGCAGATATTTTTTCTCCTGGGTCTAAGCTTAATAGGTTTACTATTGCTGTTCCTTTCGCCATTCTTCCGGCTTCTGGTATCTCATATCCTCTTAGTTTGTATAACTTTCCTTTATTACTAAAGAACATTAATGTGTCATGAGTTGAGGCTGTAAAGATTTCTTTAACAAAGTCTTCTTCTCTTGTTGCAATTCCTGTTATTCCTTTTCCTCCTCTTTTTTGGCTTTTATATGTATCTATTGGCATTCTTTTTATATATCCAAAATGAGTTAATGCAATAACTGTTTGTTCTTCTTTTACTAAGTCCTCGTCTTCAAATTCTTCTGAACTTGCTATTATCTTTGTTTTTCTTTCATCTCCATATTTGTCTTTGATTTCTAATAATTCTTCTTTTATAATATCAAATACTAATCTTTCACTTCCAAGAACTGCTCTTAAATGTTCTATTAATTTCATTAATTCATTATATTCTTCTTCTATCTTTTCAATTTGCAATCCTTGTAGAGTCCTTAATCTCATGTCTAGAATTGCTTGTGCTTGAACATCTGATAGACCAAATCTTTCCATTAATCTTTCTTTTGCATCATCATAAGACTCTCTTATTATTTTTATAACTTCGTCAATGTTATCTATTGCTATTTTTAAACCTTCTAGTATATGTGCTCTTGCTTCTGCTTTTTCTAGCTCAAATTTTGTTCTACGAAGAACTACATCTTTTCTATGGTCTATATAACAATCTAAACATTGTCTTAGTGTTAAAATTCTTGGCACTCCATTTACAAGAGCTAACATTATAACTCCAAATGTGTCTTGCATTTGAGTAAATTTATATAGTCTATTTAATATAACTTGTGCATTAGCATCTCTTTTTAATTCTATAACTAATCTAACATTTGCTGTTCTATCTGATTCATCTCTTATTGCTGATATTCCTTCTATTTTTTTATCTCTTACAAGTTCATCTATATGTTTGTGTAATCTTGCTTTATTTACTTGATATGGTAATGATGTAATAACTATTCTTTGTCTATTTCCTGACATTTCTTCTATTTCTGCTTCTGCTCTCATTATAATTTTGCCTCTACCTGTTGTATAAGCTTGTTTTATTCCTTCTCTTCCAAGAATTGTTGCTCCTGTTGGAAAATCTGGACCTTTTATTATTTGCATTAATTGTTCATCTGTTACTTCATCATCATCTATTATTTTTATAATTCCATTAACTACTTCTGTTAAGTTATGTGGTGGAATATTTGTTGCCATTCCAACAGCTATTCCTGAAGAACCATTTAAAAGAAGTGCTGGTAGTCTTGTTGGTAATACACTTGGTTCTTGTAATCTATCATCATAGTTTGGTACAAAATCTACTGTATTTTTTTCTATATCGCTCATCATATAGTTTGCGATTTTTGACATCCTTGCTTCTGTATACCTCATTGCTGCTGGTGGGTCTCCGTCTATAGAACCGAAGTTACCATGTCCGTCAATTAGTGGGTATCTTAATGAGAATGTTTGCGCCATTCTAACCATTGCGTCATATACTGCTGCATCACCATGTGGATGGTATCTTCCTAGAACTGAACCTACTGTATTTGCTGATTTTCTGTATGGCTTATCCGAAGTTATTCCATCTTCATGCATTGAATATAGTATTCTTCTATGTACAGGTTTCATTCCGTCTCTAACATCTGGCAATGCACGAGCAACTATAACACTCATTGCGTAGTCGATGTATGCTGTTTTCATTTCTTTTTCAATGTCTCTTTCGATTATTGTTTCATCTGGTCTATCCATTTATTAACCTCCGTTTTTTGCCTAATTCTATACGCTTATTATACTAAACAGATATTTTTTTTGCAAGAGTTTATTTTACATAATTCAAGTTAATTTTTATATCTTTTTTTCTATTTCGGTCGTTTGGGACGGTTCTAAATGACCGGATTTTAGATAAGATATTTGAATTATAACTTTAATTAAAAAAATTCGGTCATTTAGAACCGTCCCAAACGACCGAACTCTTCTTAAATTATTTTTGCAAGTTTTAGTTCATCTTCACTGATATTTTCTAATGAATTTCCTTTATTTTTTATTAGTGTTTGTACATTTTCTATTTCTCTTGCTTGTTTTAATGTATTCTCTATCGGCATAAGATTTTCTAATTTCTTTTTTATCTTATTATATTCTCTATTCATTCCTGTTAAATCTTTTTGTTCTAAGTAGTTAGTCCAATTGTCTATATATTTTCCTACTTTTTCAACTCCATCTACTTGTTCCATAAAACTTTCCTCTATGCTACTACTTATGCAATCTTTTATTACATTTTTTCCTTTTTTTATAACTTTTGCTGTGGTATTGTTTATTAATCCATTATCTTTTGCTGCTGTTACTGCATTATCAATTATATTTGATGCGCTATCTATTATACCTCCAGATTTTATTGCTGTATATGCTTGAGAAACATTTTCAAATTTTCCTGTAAATACTCCTATTGCACTTTTTCCTAAGTTTATAGCAGAGTCTATTGCTGTCTTTATTCCTTCTTTTATTCCATCTGTAAATATTACATTTTTTATTTCAACAACTTGGTCTTCTATTGCATCTGGTAAAAGTGTTCTGAGTGCTATATCGCATCCTGTATTTATTACTTTTCCTATTGTTGTTTCTAGAAATCCATTTTGTTCTTTTTCTATATTTACTTTTTCGTTTTGTATATCATTATTTATTTCATTTTCTACTTTTTCTTCTATTTCCATTTTTATCATGTTCCTTCCCTATTCTATTATTTCTTTCTCATAATCACTAGATTCAATTTTTGTAAGTATATGTTCATCTCCAACAAACATTAAGCATTCTCCTCTTTTTAATGTTTTTATTTCTATTTTTTCTTTTTCTGATAAATTTGAATATTCTAACAAAATTTTTATATTTTCTTCTTCTAATGAAAAAAATGTTTTTATACTAGAATTATTTAATATACTTTTTCCATAAATTCCACCTTCTAAACTAAATAAGTCTGAAACATCTTGTGTTATTGCAACAGCACTTCCTCCATATTTTCTAATTGTCTTAAATATTTTATATATAAATCCTGCGACATATTTGTTTGAAGTTACTCCGAATTAATCTCCATATTTCATCTAGATATATTGCTTTTTTTATTTCTCTATTATTTTTTATTTTGTCCCAAAATAAATCTGTAAAAATGTACATTCCATATTTAATATTTTCTTCTCCTAATTCATATATATCTGCAACAATTAATTTATTGTCTAATTTTACATTTGTATAATTATTTAAAAATTTTAATGACCCTTTTACAAATGGTATTAACTTTATTTTAAAAATTTTTGTTTTTTCATCCTTTTCCAGAATATTATATAGGTCTTCTAGTCTTGGCATATCTTCGTTTTCTTTAAATATTTTTATTTTATTTTTTTCTTTATATAAACTTTCATCATCAAATGTTATTCCTTTTATTTTATAGCATTCTATTAATTTTTCTTCCATTATTGCTTTTTCTTCTTCGTCCATTTCTCCAAATATTAAATTAAAAAATCCTATTAATTTTCCGAATTTTTGTTGCTAAATATCCTTTATCTGTGTCTTCTATGCTTTCTTTTCTAATATCAAAAACATTTATATATGTATTCGATGCTGGCCCTATTTTTAGAAGTGTACCTTCTAAATTATTACATATATTTATATATTCTCTTTCTGGATCTATTATATATTGCTCTATTCCCATTAAAATGTTTCTTAATATTAGAAGTTTTGCATAATATGATTTTCCGAGCACCACTCGTTCCAAAAATACATATATTTGCATTTTTATATTTTGATGTATTGTATCTATCTATAAATACTAAAGAATTGTTATATATATTTGTTCCTATAAAAATTCCATTTTCATCAAAAAGTGATGATGATATAAATGGGTATGTAGAGACTAATCCGCTTGTTAAAACATTTCTTTTTGTCACTTCTTTTATATCTACATTATTTTCCATAAATGGAAGTGTTGAAATATATCCTTGTTCTTCTCTAAAATATGCTCTTCTTGTTTGTATACCTCTACTTTGTGCTATTCCCTCTATTTTATTTAATAAATATTCTAGTTCTTTTTTATCTTTTGAAAATACCATTAAATATATATACATATAATACATTTCTTCATTATTTATTTGCATTTCTTTTCTTATATATTTAGCATCATTATAACTAAATGCTGCTATTTCTATATCTTCTCTATTTTTATTTTCTTCTTGTAATTCTACTCCTATATTTCCAATATTATATGTTAATTCTTTTATTGTTTTATATGTATCTTGTTTTTCATAAAATATTGAAATGTTTATATTTATATTTGTATCTATTAAACTTTTTAATATTAAATCATTTTGCTCTCTATAATAATTTATACATAATAAACATGAATAATACATTTCATCTATTTCTATATATTTTGGATTTTTTAAATCAATATATGATGGTGATAAAAAATCTTTATCTGAAAAAATTCCTTCTTCTATTTTATTTTTTTCTTTTGTTTTTTTATTAATTTTAAATTTATTATTTTCTATTTTTGTACCTCCTTATTTTTGTAAATTTTTTCTTGTATTAAAAAATGAGAATAATATATTTTTTAATTCCTCCTTTTCTTCTATTTCTATTACATTGTTTCCACATCTTGATAAACATTCTTTTATTTTAAAATATTTTTCATTTAATTCTGATATATTTATTTCTTCTGAATTTTTATTTTCATTTTTTATAATTATATAGAAATTTTTAGATGAAGAATTTTTTTCATAATTTAATTTATTTATAAATTCAATATATTTTTCTGATATTTTTAAAAGACTTAAATTTTTTTCATGATTTAATTTTTCTTTGATTTTTAAAATATGTTTTGATAAATCTTTTTTAGTACTTTGAATTAATATTTGAATATCGAAATTGCAAGTTTTTAAAAATGTTTTATATGAATTTAATATTGCTTCTTTTTCTAAATCTGATTTTAAATTATAATTAATTGGAATTACTTTTATGATTTTTATATAATTATTATTTTTTAATTTTATAATTCCTTTTTTCATAATTTTATCAAAAGGTAACCAATTCTGGATTGATAAACAATTTTGTTTTTGCATTAATACTCCTATTTAATTTTTATTTTCTGATTTCTAATTAGAATTAAAATAATTTGAATTTTTGATTTAAATTTTATATTTTTCATTTTAACATTTATTTTTAATTTGTCAATATTTTTTAGCAAATTTTTCTAAGAATATTTATTTTTATTTTGCCTATAATATTATTATAAAATTAATATTAGTTGAACTAAGAGCAATACGAGGTTTATTTTTTAGCTTTATATTGTTCGTGCAAAGGTGAAATGTGGCTTTGCTTTTAGGTTATATTTTGCCGGCGATGCGAGTGTATTATTTGTATGCAAGTTGCATTTTTTCTTTCTATCATATGTGACTAAATTATATATAATATATTCAAAGTTAAGATTATATCTATATTTAATAATTTGTGTTATTAGTCCCTCGTGGATGAATATATGTATTATGAGTGTTTTTATAGTCAAGCGAAAGATTAATATATGTGGTTTATTGTTTATTTATATAGCGATATATCTTAAATGAAAAAATTATGTATATTAGTTATAGCTGAAGATTAATATTAGTTTTATACGAGATAAAAGGTGGGATTCTTCCCACCTTAATCTTTTATATATCAAGATTTCTTACATATTTAGCATTATCTTCTATGAATTTTCTTCTTGGCTCTATCTCGTCACCCATAAGAAGATTAAATGTTTCATCTGCTTTCATTGCATCTTCTAGTTTTACTTTTATTAATATTCTTCTTTCTGGATCCATTGTTGTTTCCCAAAGTTGGTCAGGGTTCATCTCTCCAAGTCCTTTATATCTTTGAAGTCCTAATTGTTCTCTTTGTATTCCTTTTTCTTCTAGTTCTTTATATGCTTTTGCTAAATCTTCATCAGTATAACAATATATATCTTCCATTCCTTTTTTTGATAATTTGTATAATGGTGGTTGTGCTAAATATACATTTCCATTTTCTATTAGTGGTCTCATATATCTAAAGAAGAATGTTAAAAGTAATGTTCTAATATGTGCTCCATCGACATCTGCATCTGCCATTATTATTACTTTTCCATATCTTATTTTTGTAATATCAAAATCAGCTCCTATTCCTGCTCCTATTGCAAGAATTACTGGTTGTAATTTGTCATTTCCATATATTTTATCAGCTCTTGATTTTTCTACATTTAACATTTTTCCCCATAATGGAAGGATTGCTTGGAAAGTTCTATCTCTTCCCTGTTTTGCACTTCCTCCAGCAGAGTCTCCCTCAACTATGTATACTTCACAAAGTTGTGGATCTTTTCCACTACAATCTGCAAGTTTTCCGTGGAAGTGTTGAACCTTCCATAGAATTTTTCTTTCTAACTAATTCTCTTGCTTTTCTAGCTGCTTCTCTTGCCCTTGATGCACTTATACATTTTTCTAAAATTGCTTTTGCAACATTTGGGTTCTCTTCTAAAAATGTTGATAAAGCATCATTTACAGCTGTTGCAACTATTCCTGTTACATTACTATTTCCAAGTTTTGTTTTTGTTTGTCCTTCAAATTGTGGTTCTTTTACTTTTACAGAAATAACTGCTGTCATTCCTTCTCTTATATCTTCACCTTGAAGATTTGCATCTTTTTCTTTTAGTATTCCGTGACTTCTTGCATAATCATTAAAAGCTTTTGTAACCGCTCTTTTAAATCCTTCTAGATGTGTTCCACCTTCAATTGTATTTATGTTGTTTACAAATGTATAAATATTTTCAGAATAAGCTGTTGTATATTGTATTGCAATTTCTATTGGTACTTCTCCGTCTTTTTCTATATATATAGGCATTGGGTGTATTTTTTCTTTATTTTTATTTAGATATTCTACAAATGAATTTAATCCACCTTCAAAGCAGAAATCACCTTTTCTTATTTCTTCTTTTTCTTCTCCATCTTCTGTTTTTATTGGTCTTTTATCTTCTATTGTAATTCTTAATCCTTTTGTTAAAAATGCTATTTCTCTAAACCTTTTTTCTAATACTTCATAGTCATAATCAAGAGTTTCAAATATTGTACTATCTGCTAAAAATCTTACCTTTGTTCCTGTTTTATTAGAATCTCCTATTCTTGTTAGAGGTTCAACTGTTTTTCCTCTATTAAATTTCATTATATATATTCCGCCATCTCTTTGTATTGTTACTTCTGTCCATTCAGATAGTGCATTAACGACTGAAGCTCCAACTCCATGAAGTCCTCCTGAAACTTTATATCCACTATCTCCTCCAAATTTTCCTCCCGCATGTAATATTGTATATACTGTCTCAGCAGCAGATATTCCAGTTTTGGGATGCTTTCCAATAGGAATTCCTCTTCCGTCATCTTCTACACAGATAATATTTCCTGGCTCTATTGTAATATTTATATTTTTACAATATCCGGCTAGAGCCTCGTCTACACCATTATCCACTATTTCATATACTAAGTGATGTAATCCTCTTATAGAAACGCTTCCTATATACATTCCTGGTCTTTTTCTAACAGCCTCTAATCCTTCTAATACTTGAATTTGTTCTGCCCCATATGCATGTTCATATTTATCCATTGTTTTCCTCCTTTGGTCTATTACAACTTAAATTATATTATGCTTTTTAATCAAAAATCAAGTTTTTTATATAATATTTTTAATCTTTTACATGTCCGATTTTCTACAAAAAATATTTTTTTCTTTTCATTTTTTAAATCTAATTTGTCTGTACAAGTTATTATTATTTGAGTATCTTTTACATCTTCTAAAAAATTTTCTCTTCTTTCTTTATCTAGTTCAGACATAAAATCATCTAATAATAATATTGGTTTTTCCTCTATTTCTTCTTTTATTATCTCAAGTTCTGTTAATTTGATAGAAAGTATTGCACTTCTATGTTGTCCTTGAGAGCCGAAAATTCCGATTTCTTTGTCATTTATATATAATTTTAAGTCGTCTCTGTGAATTCCTTTTCCTGTAAATCCTTTGATTATATCTATTTTTCTGTTTCTTTCTAATTCTTTTATATATTCTTCTTTTGTTTTAAAATCTGATATATATTCTAATTTTATAATTTCTTTGTTATCAGTAATCTTTTTATGAATTTCTACTATTTTTTCTTTTATTTTTTCTACAAACTGTTTTCTATAATTATAAATGATTTCAGCATATTCTGCCATTTTTTCTTCCCAAATTCCAAGTAGTTCTTCTTTTTTATTTTCATATTTTATTTGTTTTAGATAATTATTTCTTTGTTCTAAAACTTTTAAATACATATTAAAATTATATACATATGCTGGTCTTAATTGACTTATCATCACATCTAAAACTCTTCTTCTTTTTGCTGGTCCTTCTTTAAAAATATTTATATCATCTGGTGTAAATAATACTATGTTTATATTTCCAAGGACATCACTCATTTTTTTTGCTTTAATATCATTTATAGAAATTATTTTTTTATTAGATATTTCTAATTTTATTTTTCCTTCTCTATCTTTTTTTGAATAATTAACTTCTACTGTGGAAAATTTTTTACTTATATTAATTACTTCTTTATCTCTATTTGTTCTATATGATTTTCCTATTGCACATGAATATATGGCTTCTATTATATTAGTTTTTCCTTGTGCATTATTTCCATAAAATATGTTTATATTTTTATCAAATTTAATTTCTTGTTCTATATAGTTTCTAAAATTAAATAGCTTAATTTTTTCTATATACATATTTTTTCCTCTTATTCTTGTATTCTTATTGGTAAAATCATATATATGTAATCTCCTAATTCTTCAACAGATTTTATTATTGAAGGAGATAAACTACTTCCAAATTCAACATATATTTCTTCATCATCTATTGCTTTCAACGCATCTAAGAAATATTTAGGGTTAAATCCTACTTCTAGATTTTTTCCTTCTGTTGTTAAAAATACTTCTTCTTTTGCATCTCCTGCTTGATTTTTACATGAAATTACTATTTTTCCTATTTCTATTGTAACTTTTACTGGATATTTTCTTTCTTTTTCTATACTAGACATTGAGATTAAACTTACTCTTTCAAAGCACTCTTGTAATTCTTTCTTATTGCATCTTATTCTTGTTTCCCAAGTCTTAGGTATTACTCTTTCATAGTCTAAAAATTCACCCTCTAAAAGTCTAGTAACTATTTTACAATTTTCCATTTCAAATAATGCTTGATTTTTTGCTACACTTATTTTTATTTTATCAAATGAATCTGATATTATTTTATTTACTTCATTTAATGTTTTACCTGGAATTACAACTTTAAAATCATTTACTTTTTCTTCTAGAATTTTACTTTTCCAACCTAATCTATATCCATCAACTGCAACAACATTTATTTTGTTATCTTTTACTTCAAATAAACATCCTGTAAATATTGGTCTATGAGTTTCTGTACTAACAGCAAATATTGTTTTACTTATCATATCTTTTAATTTGTTTTGTTCTAATTCTACCCAGTTTTCTTCATTTATTGTTGGTAATTCTGGAAATTCTAAAGGATTCATTGTTGCAAGTTTATATAGAGAACCTTCACATTCTATTACTAGTAACTCCTTATCATCAACAGTAATTGATATATCAGTATCTGGTAATTTTCTTATTATTTCACTAAATACTGTTGCTGTAACTACTGTATTTCCTTGTTCAATTACTTCACAATCTATTACATATTCAATACCTAATTCTAAATCATAGGTAGTAAATTTTACTTGGTTATCATTTGTTTGTATAAGTATACCTTCTAATATAGGCATTGTTGTTTTAGAAGATACTCCTCTTACTACGGAATTAAGAGCTTTAAGCAAATTTGATTTTTCGCAAATAAATTTCATGCGGAATTTCCTCCTTTTAAATAATATAATATTTTTAGTAGTAGTAGTAGTAGTCATGTGAATAGTGTGGAAAAGTGATTCTTTTACTTATATCCGTAAGCTTTTTTGCTGTTGATAAGTTGTGGATAATTTAAAATGAAATCCACATCAAAAAATTTTATTTGTGGAAAGTTAAGTTTTCAACAACTTATAAACACGTTATTAACAAATTAATGTGAATAACTAATGTGTTGCTTCCGTAAGAAGAATTGCACTTTGCTTTTTGTCTTTTTTGATTTGCAAACAATATTTTTTAAAAAATCAAAATTTTATTAGAATTATTGCTCTTGATGTTTTAATAAAATATTTTTCACACAATCCACATTTCTAACTGTTTCTGTATTATGTTCCTTTATCTCTTGTTCAATTTTATTGCAAGCATGCATAACTGTTGAGTGATCTCTTTTTCCAAAAGCATTACCTATACTTTTATATTGCATTTTTGCAACTTCTCTACAGAAATACATAGCTATTTGTCTTGGATATGCTATTATATTAGAACGTTTTGAACTATCTAAATCTTCAACTGAGATGTTAAAGAATTTAGCAACTGTTGTTTTTATAAATTCAGGAGAAATTACTTTTTCTCTGTGAGCAATGACGTCAGCTACTGCTTTTTCAGCAAGTTCTAATGTTATAGGGCTATGAGTAAGAGATGCCATTGCAATTATTTTATTTAAAGTTCCTTCTAATTCACGTATGTTTGTATCTACTTTAGTTGCAATATTAGACAAAACTAAATCATCAATTATAATATTATCAAGCTGAACTTTTTTTCTGAGGATAGCAAGCCTTGTTTCATAGTTTGCAGCTGAAATATCTACTAAAAGGCCCCAATCAAATCTAGATTTCAAGCGCTCTTCCAAAGGATTTATATCTTTTGGAGGCTTATCACTTGTAAGTACTATTTGTCCTTTATTTTCGCAAATAGTATTAAAAGTATGGAAAAATTCTTCTTGTATCCCCTCTTTTCCAGCTATAAATTGAATATCATCTATTAAAAGAACATCTATATTTCTATATCTTTTTCTAAATTTTTCGTTTGAATTATCCTTAATTCCATTTATGAATTCATTAGTAAAAGTTTCAGATGTTACATATAATACTTTTTTATTTGGTGTTCTTCTTAGTATTTCATTTCCTATGGCATGTAAAAGGTGTGTTTTACCAAGGCCTACTCCTCCATATATGAATAAAGGATTGTATGAAATACCAGGTGCTTCAGATACTGCAAGAGAAGCTGCGTGAGCAAACCTATTATTTTCTCCAATTACAAAATTATTAAAAGTGTATTTTGGATTAAGATTTGAGCTTAATTGCAAGCTATATGAAGAATGAGAATCTGAACCTTGTGTTTGCTCAAATTCTTTATTTGTTATAACATTAAAATTATAATCTTCATTTGTTTTAAATATAGTTCTAAAACAATTTATGAGTAAAGGTGTATATAATTTTAATTGAGATGCATAAATATCATCAAATGTTAAAAAAGTAATATTGTTTCCTTCAACAGAAAGAATTTCAATAGGATTTATCCAAGTTTCGTATGTAATAGGTGGCATAGCTGTTTTACAAAGTTCTTTTAATTTATTTGTTAGTTCTATATAATTTTTGTTATATTCTTCTTGCATAAAATCCTCCAATTATTTTTTATAATTTTTTCATAAGATATAATATCAAAAAATAGAAAAAAAAGTCAATAAGAATGTGGAAAAAATTTAAAGTCGTGTGGAAAAAATCAAAAAGCCAATATAAATGCTAGATTTCCCTAAGAAAATTTGAAAAAAACTTGACAATTTTATATATTTTAATGTATAATTTTAATGTTATTTAACCAATATTTAGGAGGTGCAAAATGAAAAGAACATACCAACCAAAAAAATTACAAAGAAAAAAAGAACATGGGTTCTTAAAAAGAATGAAAACTAGATCTGGTAGAAATATATTAAAAGCAAGAAGATTAAAAGGTAGAAAAAAATTAAGTGCTTAAAATAAAGAAAAAGCGGACCTAGAACGATGTTTGTATTTAGGTCCTTTTTGAAAGCATAAAAAATTAGAAGTGATAGTATGAAAAAAACAGAAATGTTGAAGAAAAACTATGAATTTAAGAATGTCTTAAAACGAGGAAAATACTATTCAGGAAAGTATATAGAAGCTTTTTATATAAAAAATAATTTTAATAAAAATAAAATAGGAATAGCAGTAGGAACGAAAATAGCAAAAGCAGTTAAGAGGAATTATTTAAAGAGAATTATTAAAGAAGCTTATAGAATAAATGAAACAAAAGCAGGAGTAGGGAAGAATATAGTATTTTTAGTGAAGAAAAAAGTAGATATAGATGATATAACTTTTAATAAAGTTGAAAAAGATATACTAGAAATCATAGAAAAAGCAGGACAAGCATAGAATATGAGAAGAATTTTAATTTACTTAATAAAAAAATATCAAAAATATATTTCACCAATGCTTGGAAATAATTGCAAATATTATCCTACTTGCTCAGAATATACAAAACAAGCAATAGAGAAATATGGAGCATTAAAAGGAAGTTTAATTGGAATAAAGAGAATACTTAAATGTAATCCTTTTTCAAAAGGTGGATATGATCCATTAAAATAATACGGAGGAATTATATGATTTCATTTTTTGCAAATTTATTTGGATATTTATTAAACTTTTTATATAACTTAGTTCAAAACTATGGTTTAGCAATTATATTATTTTCTATAATAGTAAAAGTTATATTATTACCAATATCAATAAAACAACAAAAAACATTAAAAAAATCTACTAAGATTCAGGAAGAAATGAAAGTTTTACAAGTAAAGTATAAGAACAATCCAGAAGCTTTACAAAAAGAGACTTTTGATTTATATAAAAGAGAAAAAATGAATCCATTTAGTGGATGTTTTAGCGCTATAATTCAAATTATATTGCTACTTTCAGTATTTTACTTAGTTAGAAGTCCTTTAACATATATGAAAAAGGTAGATACACAAATAATAGAAGATTATACAGCAGAAATAAATGAACAATCAGAAAATAGAGATGCATATCCAGAAATTTCTATAATAAGAGAAAAAGCAGCTGAAGATGATAGGGTATATATAAATATGGAATTTTTCGGATTAGATTTAAGCAGTATTCCTTCAAAAGACTTTTCAGACTGGAAAACTTATGTAATTCCTGTATTGTACGTAATTACATCGTTCTTATCAATAAAAATGACAACAGCAATGCAAAATGGTAAAAAGAAGGAAAAAACTGATAAATTAGCTGAAGAAGGTTCTAATGAAGTAGATATAATGGCACAGACAAACAAAAATATGTCTTATATGATGCCAATACTTGCAATATCAATATCTTTTATAGCACCTCTTGGACTTGCACTATATTGGCTTACAAATAATGTGCTTATGATAGCTGAAAAGCTAATACTAAATATAGTTTTCAATAAAAAGGAGGAGGAATCAAATGCCTGAGACAAGAATTTTTGAAGGAAAGACAACAAATGAGGCTATAGAAAAAGGATTAAAAGAGCTAAAGGTTTCAAAAAATGATGTTGAAATAAAAGTTATAGAAAATGACGAAAAGAGAAGTTTTTTCAATATATTAACTCCTAGAGTAGTAAAAATTGAAATGAAGTTAAAGGAGAAAAAGGAAGAAGTAATATCCTCTCCTAAAGAAGAAAAAGAAATCGATAGAAAAGTATTAGAAAATGCAGAAAAAAGAGTAAAAGAATTTTTAGATAATTTTTTAAAGAAAACAACAGGTAAAGATGTAGAATATAAATGTAATATAGAAGATAATGTTATAAGAATAGTTATTGATGATAAAGACACAGACTTTTTAATAGGATATAGGGGAGAGACATTAAATTCTATGCAAACAATTTTAACAGCAATTGCTGTTAAGGAATCTAATGAAAAAATTAGAGTTGAGTTAGATATATTAGACTACAGAGAAAAGAGAAAAAAAGCATTAGAAGAACTTGCAGAGAAACTTGCAAAAAGTGTTATAAGAACTAAAAAATCAATAACATTAGAGCCAATGACACCTTATGAAAGAAAAATAATTCATACAAAATTACAAGATAATGGAAAAATTAAAACTGCAAGTATAGGAGAAGGAATACATAGAAAAGTAGTAATTTCATTAAAATAGTTATATAAAATCTAAGGTCAAAGTGAGGATTTATATATTCAAAAGGAATTTGAGTATTAGGAAGCTTTGATCTTTTTTGTATAAAAAGGAGAAAAAGTAAATATGGATACAATTGTTGCAATATCAACAGCAATAGGAAATAGTGGAATAGGAATAATAAGATTAAGTGGAGAGAATTGCTTTGATATTATAAAAAAAATATTTAAAACGAAGGGAAAAGAAGTAAACATAAAACCAAATACCATTAATTACGGCTATATTGTCGATAGAGACGAAATAATTGATGAAGTATTAGTTTCATTCTTTAAGTCACCAAAATCGTTTACAACGGAAAATATGTGCGAGATAAATTCTCATGGTGGAATAATAATTATGAATAGGATATTAGAAATTTGTATAAAAAATGGAGCAAGACTTGCAGAACCAGGGGAATTTACAAAAAGAGCTTTTTTAAATGGAAGAATAGACTTATCTCAAGCAGAAGCAATAATAGATGTTATAAATGCTAAATCTGAGAAAGAAGCAAAAGCATCTATGAAACAATTAAATGGTTTTTTATCTAGTAAATTAAAAAATATAAAAGAGATGATTATGGAAGTACTTGTAGACATTGAAGCTTCAATAGATTATCCTGAATATGATATAGAAGAAGTTACTAATAATAGAGTGTTAAATGTGATGGAAAAAGTAAAAGAAGAATTAAAAAAATTAAGGAAAACATTTGACAATGGAAAAATGATAAAAGAAGGTGTAAATATTGCGATAATAGGAAAGCCAAATGCAGGAAAATCCTCTTTATTAAATGCAATATTAAGGGAAGATAGAGCTATAGTGACAGAATATGAAGGTACGACTAGAGATACTATTGAAGAATTTATTCAAATAGATGGAATTCCAGTAAAAATAGTTGATACAGCAGGAATAAGAGAAACAGATAATTTTGTCGAAAAAATTGGAATAAATAAGTCTAAAGAAGCAGCAGACAAAGCTGATTTTGTTATAGTAATAATAGATTCTAGTAAAGATTTAACTCAAGAAGATAAAGAAATATTAAATATTGTAAAAAATAAAAAAGGAGTTATTTTATTAAACAAAAATGATTTAGTATCAAAAATAAATAATGAAGAAATTGAAAAATATTCAGATGGAAAACAAATATTATCGATTTCTGCATTAAATAAAGAAGGTATAGACAAATTATTTAATGTGATATCTAACATGTACAAATTCAATGAAATTGAAATTGACGATAGTGTAACAATTACAAACAATAGACACAAGGTAGCAATAAATAACATGATAGAAAATGTAGATAAGTCAATAAAAACAATAAATGACAAAATGCCAATCGATATAATAACAATAAATATAACTAATATTTTGACAGAAATTGGAAAAATAACAGGAGAAAGCGTTTCAGAAGATATAATAAATGAAATATTTAAAAAGTTTTGTTTAGGAAAATAAAGAATTGACAAAAAGAAAGTACAAACAATGTTTTTTGTTTCATAATTAACAGATAAAATACAAAATAAATGGTAAAATTAGGAATTAGAAATTACATATATTGGAAATGAAATTGTAAAATGGAGGAAAAAATGAATTATTTTGCAGGAGATTATGACGTAGCAGTAATAGGAGGAGGACATGCAGGATGTGAGGCAGCACTTGCAACTGCAAGAATGGGATTTAAGACATTACTTTTTTCAATTAGCTTAGAAGCTATAGCAAATATGCCATGTAATCCTAATATTGGAGGAACATCTAAAGGACATTTAGTAAGGGAAATTGATGCTCTTCGGTGGTGAAATGGGAAAAAATATAGATAAGACTTTTATTCAATCGAGAATGTTAAATACTTCAAAAGGACCAGCAGTACATTCATTAAGAGCACAAGCAGATAGAAAAAAATACCATATAGAAATGAAACATACATTAGAAAAACAAAAAAATTTATATATAAAACAAGCAGAGATTGTAAACATAGAAGTTGAAAATCGGAAAAGTAAAAAGTGTTGAAACAAATATAGGAGCTATCTATAATGTAAAAGCAGTAATACTTGCAACAGGAACCTATTTAAAAGGAAAAATTTTTATAGGGGAAGTTTCTTATGAAAGCGGACCAGATGGAGTTTTCCCAGCTAATAAATTATCAGAGTGTCTAAAAAAATTAGGCATAGAAATAGTAAGATTTAAAACAGGAACACCAGCAAGAGTAAATAAAAATTCTATAGACTTTTCAAAAATGGAAATACAAAATGGTGATGATGAAATAGAAATGTTTTCATTTGAAAATGATACAAAAAATATAGAACAAGTACCATGCTATTTGACATATACAAATGAAAAAACACACGAAATAATAAGAAAAAATTTGCATCGCTCTCCGCTATATGCAGGTAAAATTGAAGGAACAGGTCCAAGATATTGTCCGTCTATAGAAGATAAAGTTGTAAGATTTAGTGATAAACCAAGGCATCAGATATTTATAGAACCAATGGGATTAGATACAGAAGAAATGTATGTACAAGGAATGAGTTCTTCACTTCCGGAAGATGTTCAAATAGAAATGTATAGAACAATAGCAGGACTAGAACATGTTGAATTTACAAGACCAGCCTATGCAATCGAATATGATTGTATAGAGCCTTCACAACTTAAATTATCATTGGAACTTAAACAAATTTCAGGAATGTTTTTTGCTGGACAAATAAATCGGAACTTCTGGATATGAGGAAGCAGCAGCACAAGGAATAATTGCAGGTATTAATGCTGGACTTAAATTAAAAGGAGAAAAACCATTAATATTAGATAGGTCTGATGCATATATAGGCGTATTAATTGATGATATAGTAACTAAAGGAACTAATGAACCATACAGAATGATGACATCTCGTGCAGAATATAGATTACTTCTAAGACAAGATAATGCTGATTTGAGATTGACTGAAAAAGGTTATAAAGTAGGATTAATTTCGGAAGAAAGATTTAATAAATTTAAACAAAAGAAAGAAGAAATAGCAAAGGAAATTAATAGATTAAAAGAAACTATAATAAAGCCAACTGAAAAAGTAAATAACTTTTTGGTTAATCATGGAACAACAAAGATAGAAACAGGAACAAAACTTTCTGAATTAATAAAAAGAACAGAACTTACATATAAAGATTTAGAAGAAATAGACGAAGAGAGAAATAAAAATCTTTCAAAAGATGTTATAAAAGAAGTTGAAATACAATTAAAGTATGAAGGTTATATAAAAATGCAAGAATCACAAGTTGCTAAATTTAAAAAGCTTGAACAAAAAGAATTAAAAGAAGATATAGATTATCAGAAAATAAGTGGTTTAAGCTTAGAGGCAAGACAGAAATTAGATAAATATAAGCCATCATCTGTAGGTCAAGCATCAAGAATATCAGGAGTTTCTCCGGCAGATATATCTGTATTATTAATTTATCTGGAACAAGAAAGAAGAAAATAAAAAAAATATTGAAAACTTATTGACATATTAATGATTAAATTATATTATTAATATGTCAATTTTATTATCTTTAACATTTAAAAAAGAAAAAGATAAAAAGATGAAACACTTGGTAATACTGCAATACACAGAAAATAACACAAAATTATACAGATATACAAAAAGACAAAAAAGGAGGAAAAACATTTGGGAAAAGTAGTTTCAATAGCAAATCAGAAAGGCGGGGTTGGAAAAACAACGACATCTATAAATTTAAGCACAATACTTGCAAAAAAAGGCAAAAAAGTATTGTTAATGGATGCTGATCCACAAGGAAATGCAACAAGTGGACTTGGAATAAATAAAGAAATAGACAAGTCAATATATGATGTAATAATAAATGAAATTAACATAAAAGAAACATTAAAAGATACTCAAGTAAAAACTTTAAAAGTTTGTCCATCTAATATAAATCTAGCAGGAGCTGAAGTCGAACTTGTATCTTTAATGTCCAGAGAACATAGATTAAAAGAAAGAATAGATGAAATAAAGAATGAATTTGACTATATAATAATTGATTGTCCACCATCATTAGGATTAATCACATTAAATGCTTTTACAGCATCTGATAGTGTTCTCATACCAGTGCAATGTGAATATTATGCACTAGAAGGTTTAGGACAACTTATAAATACTATTAATTTAGTAAGAAGGCATTTAAACAAGGAAGTAGAAATAGAAGGCGCACTACTTACTATGTATGATGCAAGAACAAATTTATCAAACCAAGTCGTAAAAGAAGTTAAAAGATATTTTGAAGATAGAGTTTATAAAACAGTTATACCAAGAAATGTTAAATTAAGTGAGGCTCCAAGTTATGGAATGCCTATAACAGTGTATGATCCGAAATCAAAGGGAGCAAAATGTTATGAAAAATTGGCAAAAGAATTTTTAAAAAAGAATGAAGAAGAAGCAAAGGCAAAGCATATGAAAGAGGAATAGGAGAGTGAAAAAATGGCTAAAAAAACAGGATTAGGAAAAGGATTAGATGCATTATTTATAACAAGTCCAGAAGAAGAAATACAAGATGGAGAAAAAATACTTAATTTATCAATAAACGAAGTTGAACCAAATCGTAATCAGCCAAGAAAACACTTTGAAGAAGAGGCATTAGAAGAGCTTGCTGAATCAATTAAAAGATATGGATTAATTCAACCGATAATAGTTACTAAAAGAGATAATTATTATGAAATTGTTGCAGGAGAAAGAAGATGGCGTGCTTGTAAAAAAGCAGGATTAAAAGAAATACAGGTAATAGTAAGAGATAATGACGAAAGAAAAAATAAAGAAATATCACTAATAGAAAACATACAAAGAGAAGATTTAAATGCTGTTGAAAAAGCTATGGGAATGAAAGTGTTAATGGAGGATTATTCTTTAACTCAACAACAAATTTCTGAAATTTTAGGAAAAAGTAGAAGCTCTATTGCAAATACAGTTAGAATATTAAATTTAGATAAAAGAGTATTAGAACTCGCAAAAGAGGGTAAATTAACAGAAGGACATTGTAGAGCATTACTTTCAATAGATGATGGAGATAAACAATTAGAGATGGCACTTCGCATAATTGAAAGAGGAGACAATGTCAGAGAAGTTGAGGAAAAAACACAAGTTAAAAAGAAAATGAAAAAGAAGGATGAAAAATATGAAGCAATATATAAGGACATTGAAGATTCTTTCCAAAGCTTTTTCGGAACAAAAGTGAGTCTAAAAGCAGGACAAAGAAAAGGAAAAATAGTAATCGAATATAAATCAAATGATGATTTAGAGAGAATACTTGAACTTATAAAAGAGTAAAGATACAAAAGGAAGTGTAAAAATTTGGAGAACATTTTAGAATTTATAAGGACTGATACTTTTTTGTTGGCCTTAGTAGGAATTATATTTATAATTTTTATGTTATATATAGTTAATTGCATAAAATTAAGTAGAATAAGAAAAGAATACAAAAAATTTATGGAAAAAATAGGAAATGGTACAAATATTGAAGAAATACTTGAAAAGCACATTGACAGAATAAATAAAACAATTGCAAAAAATGACGAACTAGAAAAATTTTGTGTAAAAATAGATTCAGACATAAAAAATTGTATACAAAAAGTAGGCATATATAGATATAATGCATATAAAGATACAGGAAGTGATTTAAGTTTTACATTAGCATTACTAGATGAAAAGAATGACGGAGTTGTGCTCAATGGAATATATTCAAGAGAAATGTCTAACATATATGCAAAGCCTGTGCAAAATGGAAATTCAACATATAAAATGACAGAAGAAGAAATAGAAGCAGTAAAAAGAGCAATAAATTCTTAAAATTATATTGACAGTAGAGCTTAAATGTGTTAAGATATATACTGTTGCAAGAATTTGAAACAGTATATACTTGCAGAGGTGGTCGAGTTGGTTTATGGCAGCAGTCTTGAAAATTGCCGTAGGTTAATAGCCTACCGTGGGTTCGAATCCCACCCTCTGCGCCAATCAAAGATATGATTTTAACAATCATATCTTATTTTATTGTATAGGAAAAATCGATGTTTTCGAAAGTTATTAATAAAAGATTAATTTTACTATATAATAAAAATCTCCAGTTTTCTGGAGATTTTATATAATATTTAAAATATATTAAGTTATTAATGTACTCATGCTTCTATAGAGTACTAAGAATAGCAGCTGCATTAAAGATAGAATAAATACCATAAATAATACTTATAATACCCATTATAAGACCTGCAATAGCAAATCCTTTGCCTTTACCTGTTGATTTAACTTTAGATAAACCTACAGCTGAAAGGATAGTTCCGATAAGTCATACAATACCACCAAAGTTTATAAATAATGAGCATATAGAAACAACAAAGCCAGCTATTGCAAGACCATTAGATGATTGATTAGAATTATTTTCTTCCATAACTTATCTCCTTTTATTTAAATTTATACTATTATAATAACAGTAAATTCGACATTTGTCAAATGTTTTAAAAAATAATATAATTGACGTATATAAATATATGTATTATAATAAATTAATATTCATGGAGAGTTGTCTGAGTTCGGTTTAAAGTACCAGTCTCGAAAACTGGAGTAGGTTAATAACTTACCGTGGGTTCAAATCCCACACTCTCCGCCAGTAAAATACAGATAAATATATATAAGTTTTTTTCAAAATATATATAAGATTTTTTCAAAATTGGTTGACTAAAGGCAAAAAATATATTATAATGATATAGCGTTTGAGGGACTTTTTTAGTAATTGATGAAAGTTCTTTAAAGAAATTAAATAAGTAGGTGTACCCAAGTGGTTGAAGGGGACGGTTTGCTAAACCGTTAGGGTTGCGTAAGTGGCCGCGAGGGTTCAAATCCCTCCACCTACGCCAAAATAAGAAATCCATTTAGAAATTTTTCTAAGTGGATTTTTTCTAAGGCAGATTAAAAAATATTATTAAAAACATTGACTATGTATCAATATTTTGATAAAATATGTATATAATATTAACGGAGGTGCTTACTATGCCAATTATTAGACCAAGTTCTGATTTAAGAAATAATTACAATGAAATTTCTACAATTTGTCATCAAACAAATAGTCCAGTATATATTACAAAAAATGGTGCCGGAGATTTAGCAGTAATGAGCATTGAATTATATGAGCTTTTAACAGATAAGCATATATTATACAAAGAATTAGAAAAAGGAATAAGCTCATTAGAAAAAGGAGAAAAATTTTCTGAAGAAGAAGTATATGAAGAATTAAATAAAATATAGAAAGAGGGTTTATTTGTGAAAAAATACAATATAGAATATTCAAAAGAAGCAAAAGAAGATTTAATAAGAATAAAGCAATATATAAAATATAATTTACAAGAGCCAGAAACAGCAAATAAACTAATCTCTAAAATAAGAATGTCAATAAAAACTTTGAAGGATATCCCCGAAATACAGGCAATTATTGATGATGATATAATAAGAAAACTTGAAATAAGAAAGTTGATAGTAGATAATTATATTGTATTTTATAGAATAAAAAATGATAGTATTGAAATTGTTAGAATTATGTATGGAAGAAGAAATTGGATAAATTTATTATAATAAGATAAAACAAATCCTTCCACCTATGTCAAAATAAGAAATCCATTTAGAAATTTTTCTAAGTGGATTTTTTTTAAGAAAATAAATAATTATAAAAATTAAATAAATAAAATACAATATAATTTATAAAAATAATAATAAATTAATATGAAAATTATAAAAAAGAAAAACAATTATAAATTAAAATATTAATAAAAAATTATATAATTAAAATTAAATAAAAATTTATTATTTAATACTAATAAAACAAAATAATTAATAGAAAAAATATATAAATTTATATAAAAAGTAAAAAATAAAAATAAATATTTAGTCATTAAAATAAAAAATAAAATTTTGAAAATATAATTAAGAAAAAATAGAGAAATAAAATAAAAATTATAGCAATTTTATATAGAAGAGGGTATAATCTGACTGATTTTTTTAAAGTAAATAATAGAATTACAAAAAGTGTAAACTAGAAAAAAAGGAAAGAATATCATAAATGATAAAAATAAATGTACCAATTTTAAAAAAAATTCTTTGAGAAAAAAACTGAAATTTTGAAAAAAGTGAAAGTCTAAATAGCAGAAAATCCCTAATAAAAATTAAAGCAATGTGGATAACTTTTTGGATAAAATTGGAAGAAAAATGAATCAAGAAGAGCATAACTTATCATAAAAAACATCTTAGAAATGAAAGATAAGATGACAACATTTAAGAGGATAATAAAATCAAAATAACACACTTATGTAAACAACAGAAAAACAAAGATATTTAATGAAAAATAAGAAAAATATTTTAAAATTTATATAAAAAAATATATTATAATAAAGAAATAATAAAAAATTTATAAAAATAAAGTGAAAAAATTTATTTATTTTATAAATTAAATAAATAAAAATCAAGATATAATAAAATAAAAATATTATATAAATAAAATAAAAGATAAAATTTAAGAAAAAAATAATAATAAAAAATATTTTATAAAAAATTATAATAATAAAAATTAAAATAATAAAAAATATAATATAAAAAATTATTTAATAAAATAAAAAGACACATGACAAAAAAGCAAAAATAATTTTTATAAAATAAAACAAAAAATATAAAATAAGTTTTATAAAAAATTATAAATAATAATAAAAAATAAAAGTAAAAATTTTTAATAATAAAATTATATTATTAAATTCCAAAAATCAAAAAACAAAAAAATAATTATATTAGAAGAATATATAAAATGAAATAATAAATAAAATTAATAAGAAATAAGAAATATGAAAAATAAAAATAAATATAAAAATAAATATAAATATAAATATAAATGGCTAATCTATAGGCTAGAAACGGCAACAAATAAAGATCCTAAAAATAAATAAAAAGTTTTGCAAAATAAATATAATATTTTATTATATAAGAAATTAACAAAATAATAAAAAAAGTTAATAAAAAATAAACAATGTTTTAAATAATATCCGATAAATTATTTAATTTAAAATATAAAAAAATTATTAAAAGATTTTATAAAAATTATAAAAATGAAAAATATAAAATTAATTTAATAAAAAATAAAAGTATTTGTTATTAAATTAAAAGATTAGAAAATTATATAACAAAAAATAATTTATTAAATAAGAATATGAAAAAAATAAATGTTATAATAAAAAATGATAATAGAAAAAATAAAAGTGAAAAAAATTTATAAAAGAAAATTATCATTAAAAATTAAATTCAAAAAATAATAAAAATTTTTTGACGAAATATTAATGAGAACAAAAAAAGAAAATTAATAAATTGAAAAATTAAAATTTAATTAATTGAAAATTAGAAAATAAAAATACTAAATTTTTAAATACAAAATTAAAATGAGATATAAAAAAGTATAAAAAGATAATTTAAAATATTTAAAATTTAAGAAAATATTTATAAAAATATAACAATAAAAAAAGTAAAAAGAAAAAATAAAAATTATGAGAACTTTATAGAAAAATCAGGTTAATCTGAATAACTTTTTCTAAGAGAAAAAATCTAAAACAAAAAAATGTAAACCATAAAAAAAGAAAAAGTTATCACAAAAGAAAGTAACAGCAAGATTGAGTTTGATGAGATGTCTTAAAGGACTCTTTTTAAAATTTTGAAAGAGGTATAAGCTTAAATAGCAGAAAATCCCTAATAAAAATGAAAACAATGTGGATAACTTTTTGGATAAAACTGGAAGAAAAATAGAGAAAAAATGATAAAAATCATTACAAAAAGAGTATGATAGAGAGAAAATAAGAGGACAAAATAAGGAAGATGAGGAAGACAAAATAATACACTTATGTAAACAATGAAAAAATTAAGAATCTGATAAAAGATGAAGCAAAAATTTTAGAAATTTATATAAAAACTAATACTTAAGTAAAAAGATATAACAAAAAAAATAGTAAAATAAATTAAAAAATATATATGTTTTATAAAATAAAGAAATAAAAATTAGAAATTATTAAAAATATTTTATAAAAATAAAATTGTAAAATAGAAAAATATAATATAAAAAAAGAAGTATAAAAATAAAAAAGAAAATAATAAAAATAAAATCAAATAAATTAATTTTAAAAATATAAAAAAAGAATTAGTAAAAAATTTTTATAAAAATTATATAAATAAAAATTATAAAATTAATATAATAAAAAAATAAATTAAAAATTTTAAAAGTTTATAAAAAAATATTTAATAAAAACACATGACAAAAAAACAAAAATATTTTTTTAAAAATAAAATAAAAAATTTATGAAAAGAAAAAAATAATTATCAAATAAATTTTATAATAAAAAAATAATGATATAAAAAATAAAATTAAAATTTTTTTATAGAGAAAAATTTTTAAAATAAAAATTAAATTTTAGAATAAAAAAATTTTATAGAATATTAATAAAATAAAAATTAGAAAAGTGAAATTAAAAAAAGAAAAAATATATAATTAAATATTTATATATGAAATTAAAATGAGCTAAAAAATAATAAAAATAAGATAAATTTTTATAATAAAAACTTTAAAAATAGATTCGAAAAAATCTAATGAGAAAAGAATAAAGAATATAGTAAATTTATATAAAAGTTTAGTCTAATCCGAGAGATTTTTTTAGAAGCAAAAGAATAGAAAAGTAAAAAGTGTAAACCAAATAGAAAGAAGAAAACGACATAAAAACCAGAAATAAGTAGAGAGGCTTATGTAAGAAGATAAGAAAAGTAAGTTTTGAAATTTTGGAAAGACTAAAAGCTTAAACATCAAAAAATCCCTAATAAAAATGAAAGCAATGTGGATAACTTTTTGGATAAAACTGGAAGAAAAATAAAGGAAAAATGATAAAAATCATTACAAAAAGAGTATGATAGAGAGAAAATAAGAGGACAAAATAGGGAAGATGCGGAAGACAAAATAATACACTTATGTAAACAATGAAAAAATTAAGAATCTGATGAAAGATGAAGCAAAAATTTTAGAAATTTATATAAAAACTAATACTTAAGTAAAAAGATATAACAAGAAAATAGTAAAATAAACTAAAAAATATATATGTTTTATAAAATAAAGAAATAAAAATTAGAAATTATTAAAAATATTTTATAAAAATAAAATTGTAAAATAGAAAAATATAATATAAAAAAAGAAGTATAAAAATAAAAAAGAAAATAATAAAAATAAAATCAAATAAATTAATTTTAAAAAATATAAAAAAAGAATTAGTAAAAAAATTTTTATAAAATTATATAAATAAAAATTATAAAATTAATATAATAAAAAAATAAATTAAAAAATTTATAAAAAAATATTTAATAAAACACATGACAAAAAATAAAATATAAAATAAATTTAAAATTAAAATTCTAATATTAAATAAAAAATATTTTAAACTATTTAATTTAATATTTATAAAAATAAATAAAAATAAACCAAAGAAAAGTTTTTTCTAAGGTTTATTTCTATTCATTATTTTGTAATTAATTCTTTTTCTGCTTTTTCATCAACAATATTTTTATCAATGTCTTGTCTTGCTAAATTATCTTTTGCAACAGTCATTAACAACTTTAATCTATTAGTTTGGTTTGCTTCACTAGCACCAGGATCATAATCAACAGGAGAAATGTTTGCGTCAGGATATTTAGAACGTATAGTTTTTATTACTCCTTTTCCAACAACGTGATTTGGAAGACATGCAAAAGGCTGAACACAAACAATATTTGGAATATCATTTTCTATGTATTCTATCATTTCTGCAGTCAAAAACCAACCTTCTCCAGTTTGATTACCTATAGATAAAATATCTTTTACTTTATCTTCCAAATGCCAAATATCACATGGTGGTAAATAATTTTTTGAAGAGTTTGATAATGCTATTCTTAAATCTTTTTCAAAAATGTCTATTAACTTTAAAGCAAATTTAAATAATTTTGCTTTTGTTTTATCTGTATTAAGTAAAGTGTTAAATGTTATTTTATGAGTTGCCATAAACTTAACAAATCCCATAAAATCTGGCATTATAACTTCAGCACCTTCTCTTTCCAATACATCTATAACGAAATTATTTCCGAAAGGATGATATTTTATTAAAATTTCTCCAACAATACCAACTTTAGGTTTTTTAATAGATGTATCTAATTCAATTTTTTCAAAGTCATTAACCATATCGTAGATACTTTGCTTAAATTGTTTTGAATTAGACTTTTGCACTAAAGTTTTACATTTTTCCATCCAAGTATCATATACTTTTTGCGTTTCACCCTTGTTTACTTCATAAGCTCTATTTTTTAACAATAATTTTTGAAGTAAATCACCATATACTACAGATTTTAATAATTTTTCAATTAATGGAATTGTAATTTTAAATCCAGGATTTTTTTCCATACCTACAATATTAAATGATATTACAGGAACTTGAGGAAAACCAGCATCTTTTAAAGCTTTTCTTATAAATCCTATGTAATTTGTTGCTCTACAACCGCCACCTGTTTGAGACATAATAAGAGCAGTTTTATTTACATCATATTCTCCAGATTGAAGAGCTTCAATCATTTGTCCAGTTGTTAAAATTGATGGATAACATGCATCATTATTTACATACTTAAGTCCAGTTTCAACTGTCTTCTGTGTACATTTATCAAGTAGTTTTACGTTATAGCCACAAGAGTTTACGGCTGACTCTAATAGTTCAAAATGTATAGGAGCCATTTGAGGAATAAGTATAGTATAATCTTTTCTCATTTCCTTAGTGAAAGGAACTTTATGTATATCATACTCACCTTTAGGTATAGCACAAGAAGAAGTTCCCTCTTTCTTCTTTTTTTCAAGACGCTTATTTATACTTGCAAGTAATGACCTAATACGTATACGTACAGCACCTAAGTTATTTACTTCATCAATTTTTATAAGAGTATACATTTTATCGTAACTTGATAATATTTCTTCAACTTGGTCAGTTGTTACAGCATCGACACCACAGCCAAAAGAGTTAAGTTGAACAAGTTCTAAGTTATCATGAGTTCCAACAAATTCTGCAGCAGAATATAATCTACTATGAAATACCCATTGATCAACAACTCTTAAAGGTCTTTTGACATTTACATCTTTTGCAACAGAATCTTCTGTTAAAACACAAAGCCCAAGACTTGTGATTAGTGTATCTATACCATGATTAATTTCTGAGTCTACATGGTATGGACGACCTGCAAGAACAATTCCTTTCAAATCATGTTCTTCCATATAAGCTAATGCTTCTTTAGCCTTATCCCTAATATCTTGTTTGCATTTTTGATATTCTTCTTCAGCTGCTTTTGCAGCTTCTGTTAATTCTTTCTTATTAAAATTATACTCTGCAAATTCATCTAATTCTAATACTTTTGCGACTAAATTTTTAGTATCAAAAGGTAAGAAAGGATTAATAAATTTAATGTTTTTAATTTCCTCAACATTATTTTTTATAACTTCTGAATAAGAAATAACAATAGGACAGTTGTATTTATTATCAGCATCTTTATTTTCCTTTCTAGAATATGGCATACAAGGATAAAATATAGTTTTTATTCCAGCATTTATTAGACTTACAACATGACCATGAGAAAGTTTTGCAGGATAGCATACTGACTCAGAAGGCATAGATTCCATACCTTTTTCGTAAGTTTTTCTAGTACTTTTTTCAGAAATTATAACCCTAAATCCAAGTTTAGTGAAGAAAGTAAACCAGAAAGGATAATCTTCATACATATTTAAAACTCTTGGAATTCCTATAACTCCTCTAGGAGCTTTTTCAATAGGTAAAGGTTCATAGCCAAAAATTCTTTCTGCCTTGTATTTTACTAGATTAGGTAATTCAGACTTGCCTGTAACAATACCAGCTCCACGTTCGCAACGATTACCTGAAATATGAGTTTTTCCATTGTTAAATCTATTTATAGTTAATTGACAATGATTTTCGCAACCATTACATCTTGTGTGAGTTACTTTAATATCTAACTTATCAATTTCCTCTAAAGTAGCAAGAGTTGAAGTATATTCCATGTCCAAATTTGCTTCATATTGTTCTTTACTTAAAAGAGCAACACCATAAGCACCCATAAGTCCAGCTATATCCGGTCTAACAACTTCTTTTCCGACTATAAGCTCAAAACTACGAAGAACAGCATCATTGTAAAAAGTACCACCTTGAACAACGATATGATCACCTAAAGTTTCTGGATCTCTAATTTTCATAACCTTTTGAATAGCGTTTTTAATTACTGAAATAGAAAGTCCAGCAGAAATATCCCCAACAGAATATCCCTCTTTTTGTGATTGCTTAATCTTAGAATTCATAAAAACTGTACATCTAGAACCTAAATCTACAGGGTGTCTAGCTGTTAATGCCTCATTTACAAACTCTTCAATAGAAAGATTTAAGCTTTTAGCGAAAGTCTCTATAAAAGAACCACAACCAGAAGAACAAGCCTCATTAAGCATTATATTATCGATAGACCCATTTTTTAATTTTATGTATTTCATGTCTTGACCACCGATGTCCACAATACTTGTAACATTGGGCATAAATTCAGAAGCAGCTCTATAATGAGCGATTGTTTCAATTTCATTTAAGTCAACATTTAAAGCTGTCTGAATCAACTTTTCACCATAACCTGTAACTCCTGCATAACGTATTTTAGCACCATTTGGCAAAATACTATAAACTTCTTTTAACATATCTATTACACTTTTTAAAGGATCTCCCTCATTGTTTCTATAAATAGAATAAAGAAGAGCTCCTTCATTATCAATTATTGCAAGTTTTGTAGTAGTAGAACCTGCATCAATACCGATAAAACAATCACCAGAGAAATTCTTTAAATCTCTTCTTTTAACCTTTGCTTTAGAATGACGTTTCTTAAATTCATCGTATTCTGCATCAATTGAAAATAAAGGAGGTAAAGGTTCAGTAGTAGTATCTTTAGAATTCCTTAACACTTCAATTTTACTCTTTAATTTTTGTACAGAAATAGGATTTCTATTTAAAGAATCTAGAGCAGCACCTTTTGCTACTAAAAGATGTGCATCATCAGGTACTATTGTTTCTTCTGGAGTTAAGTTCAAAGTTTCAACAAAACGTTTTCTTAGCTCAGACAAGTAGTTTAGAGGACCACCTAAAAAAGCAATATTTCCACGTATTGGTCTACCACAAGCAAGTCCACTAATAGTTTGATTTACAACTGCTTGAAAAATTGAAACTGCAATATCAGACTTAGCAGCACCTTCATTTATAAGAGGTTGCACATCAGTTTTGGCAAAAACTCCACAACGAGAAGCTATAGGGTATATTGTAGTATAATTTTTAGCAAGTTCGTTTAGTCCAGCAGTATCAGTATGTAAAAGGCTTGCCATTTGGTCCAAGAAAGCACCTGTTCCTCCAGCACAAGTTCCATTCATACGTTGCTCTACAAATTTATCAAAATAAATTATTTTTGCATCTTCTCCACCAAGCTCTATGACAACATCAGTTTGAGGAATATACTTTTCAACAGCACGTTTACAAGAAACAACTTCTTGGATAAAAGGTACATCTAAGAAATTAGCTGCAGACATTGCACCAGAACCTGTTAATGCAATAGTAAATTCATTATTTGGATAAGCCTCTGCAAGCTCATTTAACACCTTACATATAGTATTTTTAGTATCAGAAAAATGTCTTTCATAAGATGTATATATAGTTTCTAAATTATCATTCATAACAACAATTTTTACAGTGGTTGAACCAACATCTAATCCAACATGTAATAATTTTTCATTACTCATATAAATATCTCCTTAAATCTAAATATATTAATGCATTATTATTGTATACGCAAATCATGAATTTGTCAATGTAAAAAAAGACCATATATTGTCCAAAAGGATGTATAAATAAGGAAAAAAATCATATGAAAAGTAGTCGAAACATAAGAAAATTAAATTTAATAAAAATTTATACATAATTTGTCCGACCAGTAAATATATTTTAGTATGATTTTTTTAGGTGGAGGCAAATATGAAGAAGAAAAAAATATTAATTATAATAGTTTTAATTATACTTTTACTAATTATTGGAGTATTAGTTTATTTAAAAATAAAAAAAGATAGTGAAATAGCTATAGAAACAGAAATAACTCCGGTTGAAGAAATAACAGAAGAACAAGAAAGACAAACAATGATTTCATTGTATTATACAAGTACTGATAATAACACATTAATTCCAGAAGCAAGAAGAATAGATGTAAAAGAATTAGTAGAAAATCCATATAAAACTTTAGTAGAACTTTTAATAGAAAAACCAAAAAATGAAAAATTATTAAGTAGTATTCCAGAAGGAACAAAAGTAAACAATGCGAGTTTGAAAAATGGTATTGTAGAACTTGATTTATCAAAAGAATTCATAGAGAATCAAACTGGAGATATAGAAAAAGCAAAACTTAGTATTTATTCAATAGTAAATACACTTACAGAATTAAATGAAGTAAATGCTGTAAAAATATTAATAGATGGAGAAGAAAATAAAAAATTCAGTAATATTGATTTAAAATTAGAAGGAACGTATGTAAGACAAGATTAATTTCTAAACAGTTTATATAGCTTTACATATTTTATAAAATGCTTATAATTAATAAGAAAATTCTCAACTTCATTTAAAGAAGTAAGAGTATTTTCTTTTTTTTGTTTAAAATCTAATTTATTTTTATTAGTATTTTTATTTTTGCAATTTCCTCTTGAATAAAATAAATTATTTTCCATATAGCCTCCATAGAAAAAGGTGTTTCAATTTATAAAAAAATATTGTATAATAAATAATATGAATGTTATAAAAACAATGTGAATATATAATTTGAAAAGGATTGATATGGAATTAAAAGAAGAAGAAAGAATAGACGACTTACAATTAAATAATTTAAAAATAATACAAAATCCAAAATGGTTTTGTTTTGGAATAGATAGTGTAATTCTATCTGATTTTGCAAAAGAAATACATAAAAATAGTAAAATATTAGATTTAGGAACAGGAACTGGAATTTTAGCAATTCTTTTATCGGAAAAAGTTAAAGAATCAAAAATAGTAGGAATAGAAGTTCAAAAAGAAGTAGCAGAAATGGCAACAAGAAGCGTTGGATTAAATAACTTGGAAGATAGAATAGAAATAATAAATACTAATGTAAAACAAATAACTTATTCCGAAGAATTTAATGCAGTAGTAACAAATCCACCATATAAAGAAAAAGACACAGGACTAATAAACGAGAATAATGTAAAATTAATATCAAGACATGAAATAAATGGAACTTTAGAAGACTTTATAAAAGCAGCAAGTAAAGCCTTAAAAGATAAAGGGTCAATGTACATGGTAAATAGACCAGAAAGAATAGTTGATATATTTGAACATTGTAGAAAATATAAGTTAGAACCAAAAAAGTTACAATTTGTTTATTCAAAAATAGGAGGAAAACCAACATTAATTTTAGTAAAAGCAACTAAAAATGCAAATAAATATTTAAAAGTAGAAAAGCCGTTATACATATATAAGGAAGATGGAAAGTATATGGATGAAATTTTAAAAATATATAGAAAGGATGAAAAATAAAAATGCAAGGAAAAATATACTTAGTTGCAACACCAATTGGAAATCTAGAAGATATTACTTTAAGAGCAATTAGAATATTAAAAGAAGTAGATATAATTGTAGCTGAAGACACAAGACAAACATTAAAACTATTAAATCATTTTGAAATATCAAAACAAATGATAAGCTACCATAGACATAGCTCAGAAGAAAAGAAAAAAGAAATAATAGAAAAAGTAAAAGAAGGAAAAAATATAGCATTAGTTTCTGATGCAGGAACACCAGTAATTTCAGATCCAGGAGAAGAAATAGTACAAACAGCATTAGAAAAACAAATAGAAGTTATCCCAATACCAGGACCATGTGCACTAATTGCAGCATTAATTACATCAGGTATAGATGCAAAAGAATTCTTATTTTTAGGCTTTTTGCCATTGAATAAAAAAATAAGAAAAGAAAAATTAAATATAATAAAAGATTCAAAACAGACTACAATATTATATGAAGCACCACATAAATTAACACAAACATTAGAAGACTTACAAGAAATTACAAATTCAAGAAAAATAGTATTAGCAAGAGAAATAACAAAAATTCATGAGGAATATATTACAGGGACAGCAAAAGAACTTGTTGAAAAAATAAAAGAACCAAAAGGAGAATTTGTAATAGTAATAGAAAAAAATAATGAACAAGAAGAAAATATATTTGAAAATATGAGCTTAGACGAACATTATAAATACTATGAAAATCTTCGGATATGACAAAAAAGAAATAATAAAAAAGATAGCAAAAGATAAAAAAGTAAAAAAAGATGAAATATATAAAAAATTCATATAAAACTATAAATTTATATACCAAAAAGGTGCACATAAAAATGCACCTTTTTTATTTAGAATCTTTTAATTCTGCAATTTTATTTTTGCATTTGGAACAGATTAAGTTATCGTTATATAGAAATAAATCTTTGCTACTTCCACAAAAAATACAGTTTGGATTATATTTTTTTAATATAATAGAAGAACCGTCAACAAATATTTCTAAAGGGTCTTTCTCTTGTATACCTAATTTATTTCTAAGTTCCATAGGAATAACAATTCTACCCAACTCATCAACTTTTCTGATTATGCCAGTTGACTTTATCATAATATTCCTCCTTTTGTAATAATATAAAGTTACTTTCCTTAATCAAATTATATATTAATATATTTTAGTTAATCATAACATAAACTATCGTAATAATCAACAAAAATTTATAACTAATTAATAAGAATTACAGGAGTTTAAAACTCCTGTAAAGTTAGATATATAACTCCATTCGGAGGTTTAAGATTGTAGAGGCTGTCCTTCGCAATAAAATGGGGGCCGCGAAGAAAAGAACATAAAACTTTCAGACCTCTACAAGAATAAAGGCATCGTAAAATATGAATGTATTAATTATAAGTATAAAGATACTATTAAAAATACAAACATTAATAAACTAATAATACATTTGGAAAATATTTTAGATAAAAAATAAAATATAATCGAAAATTAATATTATTTGAATAATAAAATTACGAAATGCAAACTAAAAAAATTTGCATAAACAAATATGTACAGCCCAAGAAAATTAGAGCTAATTACTCTGGAAATTTTTAAAAAATTCCAATTCCCATGTAATAAAGATAGAGTGAATCTCTAAAATGATAAAATTAATTACCATAAATATAATATCTCACAAAACTATAAAAGTCAAGAAAAACATTACGACATAAACTGACAAAAAGCGACAGATGTAATTATTCCGAATAAATTCACTTATAAGAGAAGCAATTAAAACAAACCTTATTTTTTTTATACCAACAGCACTTGTGTAAATAGCAATAGTGTAAAGAGTAGTTTCTGTAGAACCCATAATAGTAGAAGCAATTAAACCGAGAAAGAGTATCAACCCCGTAAGTTTCCATTATATTCATTGCAACAGCAGTTGAAGCACTACCAGAAATTGGACGAACTAAAATTAGTGGCAATAATTCTGAGGGAATTTTAAAAACATTAAGAAAAGGAGAAAAAATGCTCCCTAATAAATTGAATATACCAGAGTTTTCAAGCATACTAATTGCCAAAAATAATGCAATAAGAGTTGGAAAAATTTTAATAACAGTATTTATTCCTTCTTTACAACCCACTAAAAAACTATCAAAAACTTTAATTTTTTCAGATAAACCATAAGATATTATAAAAAATATAACAAAAGGTACAGCTGTAATCGAAATATAATTAATAACTTCCAAAGAAACCTCCATTTATTTTCCAATTTTAATAAAAAATTTAACTGCTAAAACTCCAGCAACGGCAGCACATATGCTAGAAAGCCAAACAGGAAGAATAATAGCAGTTGGATTTGTAGAATTTAAAGAACTTCTTATAGCAATAATTGTTGTAGGAATAATCTGAAGAGAAGCAGTATTAAGTAAAATAAGCATAGCCATAGAATTGCTGATAGTATTTTTACATTTATTTTTTTCCTGAAGAGATTCCATAGCGCTTATGCCCAATGGGGTTGCAGCATTTCCAAGACCTAACATATTAGCAACAATATTCAAAGAGATTTTATTATAGCTTTCATCATTTTTTTTTATTTCAGGAAATAAAAATCTAATTAAAGGAGTTAAAAATTTAGTTATTTTTTGTGAAAGAGAACTATTTTCTGCAATTTTCATAATTCCACACCATAAGGTAACAGTACCAAAAAAAGTGAGAGTAAGTTCAACAGCAGACTTACAAGACTCAAAAACACCATTATTTATATTTTCAATATTTCCTGTAAATAAAGCATAAACACAGGAAAGTATTATAAAAATAGGCCAAATAAAATTTAACATATAAAACTCCTTTAAAAAAATATATATGAAGAAGTATATAAATATATGCAAAAACGTTAACATAAAACTTGAAATAGAACTAAAAAAATGGTAAAATAATAAATGGTAATAAAAAGAAAGAAGGAACAATAATGAAAAAAATAGAAGAAACGAGAGTAAGAGATATATTAAATAAAATTGGAATTAATTTATCGGATAGAGATGTACAAGTGATATTAAAAAATGATACAAAAGCAATAGATAGATTTGAAGAAATAAAAAAAACAAAAAGATATGGCGAAAAAATGAACTCAAAAATAAGTTTTGGACTAGCAGTAATAGATATATTTGAAGAATATGAAGATAAAATGAATAAAGAATATCTTGTACTACTTACACTATATAATGTACAAAAAACATTAGAAGAACAAGGAGAAAAACTAACTCCCGAAGAAATTAGAGAAGCAAGAAGATACATAAAAAATGCTATAGAGCTTATTGGAAATAGAAATTTTGACATAGTAGACTTAAACTTTGATGAAAAATTACACAAAATAATGAACTTAAGAGTAATAAATTCAATAGAATTAATAAGATGCATACAAAATAAAAGAAAATTATCTAGTATGGATAAACCAAGTAAAAAACAAGCTGAAAGAATTGAAGAAATACATGAATCGATAGGACTTGAAAACCTAGCACAAGTTCTTACAGTAGATGATATAAAAAAAGTAATTAGTATAAGTAGAGAAGTAGGACAAGGAATTTTTGAACAAATATCATGGAACTCTATTGAAATGTTTAAGAAAGCACATCCAGAAATAGCAGTATATGAATTAGGAAAAGTAGGACATTTGACTAAAGAATTCCAAAGAGCAGTATTAAATAGCAAAGAATATAATGAAGCGGTAGTAGACGCACTTATGAGAAATTGCAAATACATAGACATTGATAAATTACTATTATTAGCAAGCTATAGAATTGTTAGTACAATAAAAGAAAACGGGGCGGAATCAATAAGAATATCAAAAAATACAGAAGAAGGTAGAGAAAGAGAAAGCAAAGAAGAAACGTTAATAATAATAGAAGACCTTGTAAAAGGAATGTATGAAAGGACAAAAAAAGGAACAACAATTGAAGCAGAAGAGAATGAAACAGACAAAAAAGTAGAATATTCCAAAGAAGAACTAAAAAAAGATGTAATGAGATTTAGAGGAGGAAGGTACATAAGCGAAGAAGAGTCTAAAGAACTAAGAAAAAGATTATTAGATAATGAAACAAATTTAATGGAAGCAGATGAAGATGTGTTAAGAACAATAGATTTTGAAGAAGGAGATGCCATAAAATTACTTACAAATTCAGAAGAAAACATAATTTATTTAATTAATGCAGGAGCAATTGAGAAGGCCGACATGGCAGGTATATTAAAACTAAGAGACAAATGTTCTGAAAGATTATTTGCAAAAATACAAGAAAAAGGATTATTAAATTATGAACAAATAATAAGACTTTTTCAAAAAGGAATATTAGGTCCAGAGAATTTAGCACAAATAGAAAATGAAGAAGAAATAGAAGAAATAAAAAAATATGCGAGAGAAAACGTAAGAAAATTATATGAAAATATTTCAAATAGAGAACAAACCCCAACACCAGAAGAGCTAAAACAAGTTAATAGATATTCAAATCTATATAAACTATTAAATATAACAGGAAAAACAGAAGAAGAAATAAAAGAAACATCAAATGAATTGATTAGTTCATTTGAAGAAAGCATAAGCAACGAAATACTAGAAAGATTATATCAATATGGGCTTATAACACTTGATTCAGCAGCAGATTGGGGAGTAGACTTAACCGAAATGCTTGCACATAATAGCATAAAACCGACAGACTTAAAAGATTTATACCATAAACAAATAATAACAATAGAAGCAATAAAAGATGTAATAATAAATGGAAATTTAGACTATGAAGAAAAACTAGACTTAATATATAGTACATTTGACGGAGAAAGTGAAGAAGAATATCAAATAAGAGAAGAGCTAGTTGACCTTTTAGGAATAAGCAAAGGACATAAAGAAGAAACAGAAAAAACAGGAAGAACAAAAAGTGGAGAAAATACTGCAAAAGTAAGAACATATATAACAGACCCACACGCAAGATGGAAATTAATATCATTATTAGATAAAGAATACTCTAAAAAATTTTTACCAACAGGAATAGAAATTACAGACGGACATAGAGTATTTTTACTTCCAAACCAGGAAAAAGTTGTAATTGAAAAAATGCATGAAAAACGACAAGGAAAAAAGGTAAGTGCATACGGAAGCGCAACTTACATAATGGAAGCAGACGAATTCTTCAAAAACATAGATAATATAATTATTGAAGGAAAAGTAAATAGAACAGCACTTAGAGAGATTTCAGAAGCAAGTCAAGCAACAAAAATAATACATAGTAAATCATGGGGAGAAGCAATAAAAAGATATTTTGAAATAAATGAAGAAAATGAGAGATATACACAAGAAGAAATAGAAGAAATAAATACAGCAATAAAAAATGTAGAAGCTTCTAGGAAGGAAAGAAAATAATATGCAAAAAATATTATATGATGCAATGTTTAGTAAAATTCAAAAAGAAATAATTGCAAATAAAGAAGAAATAGAAAAATTAGAAAAAATAGACTCAAAATATTGTAAAATAGAAATCAATATAGAAAAACTTATAAAAATTATAGAATATTATAAAATAAAAAAAATAAAAAACGAAAATAAAAAAATATTAATTTATTGTAATGGAAATCCATACATAGTATTAAACATTGCAATGATAGCAATAACAAACAATCTATCAATAAAAATAAATATAGACGATACTATGCTAGGAGTAAATAAATATCTTTTAGAGATAATAAATAGAACATTAGAAAAAAATGAATTAAAAACAAAATTAGAATTATTTAATAAAGAAGAAAACGACGAAAAGATAATTTTTATTGATAGAATAAACGACTTTAATACTATTAAAACTAAGAATAAAAAATATATTCCATATGAAAGTATAGATGTATACTCAGAAGAAAGCGAATATGAAGAATTATTTGAAAAAATATATGACTATGCAATAAACATGAATATAGATATAGACATATTTGATGATGAAGGAATAGAAAGCATGTTAAAATATGGAACAGGAAAAAATAAATTAATATTAACAAACAACAAAGAAATAATAAATAAATATTCAGAAAAAAACATTTATATTAATGAAAACCCATTTAAAAGAGAAAAAATTATATTTGATGAAAACACAGTAAAAGAAATAAGTAGTTATTAATTTTGAGTCCAAAACGACCAGATTTATTATAACATTGAAAAAATCAATAAAAAATGGTATAATATAAATGTACGCAGACTTTTTTGAACAGAAAGGAGTACCAATATGTGGATAGCCATATTTATTGTGCTACTAGTAATCTACATATTCTGGCGGTTCGCATGGGCAATCGTCGAGCCCATATTCACATTCGTGTATGAAACAATAGTCGACTTGCTCATGGGACTCGGGTTATCCTACAACGGCGCGAGAGCGTTCATATCGGTAATGGCAATTTTTGTCATCATGATAATTGTACTCTCGTAAAAATCACAGGGGCATTTGCTGCTAAAGCAATTGCCCCTGTGATTTTTACTATACAATAAATTTGAGCTATATTTATGGTGAAACAACTTTTCTTAAACAAAAAAATGGCCTATAGCCATTTTCACTGGTGAGCCAGGAGGGGTTCGAACCCCCGACCCCAGGCTTAGAAGGCCTGTGCTCTATCCAACTGAGCTACTGACCCAAAATTAACGCTCAATTATAATAACACAAAAATCCAATATTGTCAATGATTTTTGCAAAAAAACTTATATAAACACTAAGTCAATAACAAAATTAAATTTGCTATATCAATTTTATTATTGATCAGATGAATATTTAGCTATAGGACGAATCACATTATACATTAACTCTGCTACATCATCAGAACTATTTGAAACCATTCTATTTATTTTACCAACAAAATTAGAGTGAGTAGAATCACCAAATAAAATATAATCGCATGAATAACCGGTTTTAGAAGAGATTATCATTAATGTGTCTATACTCATAGATTTATCGCCTCTTTCAATCTGACTTAAAAATGAGGAAGATATGTCTATTAATTCAGCAAACTGTTCTCTAGTCAAAGACAAAGATTCTCTAATAGTCCTTATTCTGTTTCCAATCATAATATCATCTTTCATATAAAATTCCCCCATTTAATAATAATGAAAGTTAAAAGTTACTAATAAAATTATATAAACACTAAAAACAAAATGCCAAACACTTATAAGGTAAAAGAAACACACTCTAAAAGTGCAAAATTTTAATTATTATAACAGAAAAAATAGAAAAAAATTAAATTAATAAAAATAATGTAAAAAAATATCATGAAAACTAAGCTTCCGTATATAAAATTGTAAATTTTATGTGAAAATATTGCAATTATAAAAAACTAATGATAATATTATAACGATTATGAAAAAAGGAGGAGAAACACTTGATTAAAGTAGAAAATGTAACTAAAAAATATGGCAGTCATACCGCCATAGATAACATAAGCTTTGAAATCAAAGAAGGAGAGATTGTTGGATTCTTAGGCCCAAATGGAGCAGGAAAAACTACAACAATGAGTATTATTACGGGATATATAGAACCAAATAGTGGACATGTTGAAATAAGCGGATATAATGTAAGCAAAAAAGCAAGAAAAGCAAAAAGAGAAATTGGATATATGCCTGAAACAACACCATTATATAATGAATTAACTCCAAAAGAATTTATTAATTACATGGCAGAATTAAAAAGTGTGCCAAGAAAAGAAAGAAAAGCAGAAGTAGAAAGAGTCATAAAAGCAGTAAATATAGACGATGTACAAAATAAATTAATAAGAAATCTTTCAAGAGGATACAGACAACGTGTAAGTTTAGCAGGAGCATTAGTTGGAAATCCAAAAGTTTTAATATTGGACGAGCCAACAGTAGGATTAGATCCTAAGCAAGTTACACAAATAAGAAGTTTAATAAAGTCACTCGGAAAAGACCATACAGTAATACTAAGTTCTCATATATTATCAGAAGTAAGCCAAATATGTGAAAAAGTTATAATAATAAATAAAGGAAAACTTGTTGCAATAGATACTCCAGAGAATTTAGAGAAAAAAGAAGCAGGAGAAAATACATTGCTTGTAACTGTTGAAGATCCAGAAGGAAAGATAAATGATACAGTAAAAGCAATGGCAAATGTAAGAGATATAAAACTCGTAAAAGAAATTCCAGATGGAACAAAACAATATAGTATATTCGCAAGAGGAGATAAAGATATAAGAAAAGATATATTTGCAAATTTTGCCAAATGCGGAATAACAATATTTGAATTAAAGAAAGCTGAAATTAGTTTAGAAGATGCATTTATAGATTTAATAGATAATCAAAAAGAAGAAAAGAGTAAAACAAAAGAAGAAATAAAAAAAGAAAAACAAGAACAAAAAGAAAAAAATAAAAAAGATAAAGAAAACAAAAAGGCAGAAAAAAATAAAGAAAAAGAAAATAAGAAAAAAGAAAAAGGAGGGGATAAATAATGTGGGCAATAATAAAAAAAGAAGTTAAAAGTTATTTTTTATCTCCAGTAGGATATGTATTTATAGGTTCATTTTTACTTATGTCTAGCTTCTTTTTCTACATGTATACATATACAAGTGGAAGCGTAGAGTATTCAAGCTTATTCTATTACACAACTGAATTATTAACATTTACAATAGCACTTTTAACAATGGGAGCTTTTGCAGCAGAAAGAAAAAATGGAACAGAAACTTTACTTTTAACATCACCAAGAAGTATAACAAGTATAGTATTAGGAAAATTTTTAGCAGCATTAGTTGTAATTATAATCACAGAAGTATTTTCACTAATGTATTATGCAATACTTTGTTACTTCGCAGGGGGAATTACAGGAGTAAGTGAAAGTATATCAACACTAATAGGATTTATTCTAATTGCAATGTCATATATAGCATTTGGATTATTTATATCAAGCCTAACAGAAAACCAAATAATTGCAGGAGTTGCAACAATAGTAGTATTAACTATAAGCTGGTTTTTACCAAATTTATCTGAAAGCTTGTATATACTATCTCCAATAAACTTATTCCAAAAATACCCAGAAGGAATAATTGCAGCAAGAGAATCTATTACATTAATAACATTAACAATAATGTTCTTATTACTTACAATAGTAGTAATGCAAAGAAGAAAGAATCTAAAATAGAAGAGGTGAGAAAAGTAAGTGAAAAAGATTAAAAATATATTTGAAAGTATAAAATTAAAATGGTTAAGAGATACAGGTTTAACAATACTTCTTATAGCAATTATCATAGTTGCATTTGTTGGAATAAATATAGGAGTAGAAGCACTTAATTTAACAGATATAGACTTAACCACAGAACAACTATATACATTGACAGATGAGTCAAAAGAAATAATAGCAAAAATACCAGCAGAAGACAAAATAGAAATTTATTTGTTTGATTATCCAGAAAATAGTAGTGTAGTCGATTTAGTAAAACAATATATGAAAGTAAGCGACAGTATAAGTATGGAAGTAACAACAACATCAGATAGAGCAGACATAGCTTCAAAATACAATGTATTAGATGGTTCTTATACTATATTAATAGTATCAGGAGATAAATACAAAATGTTCACAAATTATGACTTATATGTAGTTGACTATAACACAAGGACTTCAACTGACATAACAGAACAAAGATTAACTAATTCAATAATTGCAGTTTCATCAATAGGAGAGACAACACCAATATATGTTTTAACAGGACATGATGAATATGGAATAGATACACACCTTACAACGCTAAAAACATATCTAGAACTTGAAAATTATGAATTAAAAGAATTAGATTTATTAGTAACAGACAAAGTACCAGATGACTGCTCAGCATTAATAATAGCTACACCACAAAAAGACTTTACAGAACTTGAAGCAAATAAAATAAAAGATTATATAAATAATGGCGGAAACATCCTTTGGATGACTGAACCATTTTCAATGACAGAAGAATATCCAAACATACAATCAATATTAGATTTATATGGGGTAACAATTGACCAATCAGGAATAGCGATAGAACAAGATACATCTAGAATGGTAATGCAAAGTCCTGACTTAATAATACCAACAATAGAAAGCTCAGAACTTGCAGGAGAACTTACATCAGAAGGAACAGTATTATTGCTAGATGCATCAAGACTAAATTTTGTAGATGATGAGAAACTAGAAGAATTAGGAGTTACTAAAACAGACTTACTTACAACTTCAGATAGTGCATTCTTTAGACAAGATATGTCTATAACCACAATAACACCAGAAGAAGGAGAAACAGTTGGAAAGATGGTTGTAGGTGCTGAATTAGATAAAAAGATTAATGATGAGACAACATCAAAATTAGTGGTATATGCAAATAATTTATTTGCAACAGACTATCCAATTTCAGTAGCATCACAAACAGTTCCAGCAGTAAGTTTATATAATAACCTTGACTTAGTAATAAACTCAGTTTCATATATAGCTGAAAATGAAGATCAGATATCAATTAGAAAGAGCCAAGAAATTACATTTTATACAGCAACAGAAGAACAAAATAGAGTAGTAATGGCAATAATATTTGGAGTACCAGTTCTAATTGTTATATTAGGAATAGTAGTATGGCAACTAAGAAGAAGAAAAAAATAAACATATAATAAAAAGCCCCTCATAAAATAATTATGAGGGGTTTATATTATGAAGATTTTAAGCTGTGTATTTGTAATTATCGGAATAATAATAGGAGCAGGTTTTGCATCAGGAAAAGAAATATATACATTTTTTTTCATATATGGACCAAAAGGAATAATAGGACTTGTGGTTTCATCGGCAATATTAGGATATATAATTTATAAAACACTAAAAATAATAAAAAAATACGATATAAGTTCATACGACGAACTATTAAAAAAGATTATTACAAAAAAGCAAAGAAAAAATATCGATATAGAATTAATACTAAATTTTATAATTAATCTATTTTTACTTATTACATTTTTTATAATGTGTGCAGGATTCACAGCATATTTCAAACAAGAATTTCAGATAAACGAAATATATTCAAGTATAGCTATGGCAATAATCTCATATATAATTTTAAACAAAAATATTAAGGGCATATTCCTGTTAAATTCAATATTAATGCCATTAATAATTATTATTTTAAGCATATTAGGATTAAAAAGTATCGGAATAACAGGAAATTTCGGAACAACAATAAACAATAATATGTGGCTACCTAAAGCAATACTCTATGCAAGCTACAACTCTATTACACTTGTTTCTTTATTAATCCCAATAAAAAAATATATTGAAAATAAAAAAGATATATTAAAAATTGCAAGTATTAGTACAGTAATAATAATTATACTTGCAATGATAATAGTATTACTTTTACTAAAAATAAATATCAATATTAGTAAAATAGAACTTCCAGCAGTGTACTCAAGCGGGCTTTTTGGAAAAGGATATCAGTATTTATATGGAATAATAATATTAGGAGCAATAATGACAACATCTATATCATCCGCTTTTGGATTCTTAAATAATATAACAAAAGATGAAAAAAGGTATAAATTAATTAATAAAATGATTTGTATTGCTTCAATTTTTATATCTTTATTTGGATTTTCAAATTTAGTAAATAATATATACCCGATATTTGGAGTTCTAGGATTAGTACAATTAATTTTAATTATAAAATGCAAATAACTTGTAATAATTGATAAAATATTATAAAATACAGGAGTAGAATAGTATAAAGAAAGGGTTACTTATGAAAATTTTGAAGTTCAAAGGAAAAATGTCATTAAAAAATAAAATATTAATAGTCATTGCAATATTAATAGTTATCGCAGGAATTAGCGTAGGTGTAATATATGCAGTAAACGAAGAAGCAAGAAACTGGATAAATATAAACATATTAAGAAAAGAAATAACAGAAGAAGATGTGGCAACAATACAGCTTGATGTGGATAAAACACAATACATATATGCCTATGATAAATATATAACTATACTTTGCAATGGAAAATTAGAGATGTACAATGGATATGGATCAAAAGATTATGAATTAGATGTAAATGTAAGTAATCCAATATTTGATACAAGTGGTTCATATCTTCTAATAGCAGAAAATAGCGGACAAAACGTATATTTAATATCTGAACGGAAAAATAGTGTGGCAAAATAAAGTAGAAGGAAATATAAAAAAAATAAATGTAAATAAAAACGGCATTGTATCAATAATAACAGAAGGAACAAGCTATAAAAGCGTAATAATTACATTTGATAAAAACGGAAAAGAACTATTTAAAACATATTTAGCATCAACAATTGCTGTCGCATCAGATATATCAGTAGATGGAAAATATCTAGCAATAGCAGAAGTAAGTATTGGAGGAGCGGTAGTAGAATCAAGTATAAAAGTTATAGAAATTGAAAAAGCCACACAGGGAGATACAACAAATTCTGTCATATATAAATATAACGCTGACTCTAATAAAATAATAACAGATATCAAATATCAAGAAAAAGGACAACTAGTATGTATGTATGATAATGAAATACATATTGTTGACCAAGGAACAGATAATAAAGTACTAGAATTTGACCAAAATACACAAATTGCAGATATAAACTTAAAAAGTTATACATTAAGAGCAGAAGAAATATCAACAGGATTATTTAGTGCTAAAACAGATATTATACTAACAAATATATTAACAAATGCAGAGACAACCTATACAATAGAAAGTGCAATAAGAAATGTAGTTTGTTATGAAGAGGTAGCAGCAATAAATTTAGGAACAGAAGTACATCTAATAAACTTAAATGGATGGCTTGAAAAGAAATATACATCAACACAAGAAACAAAAGATATAGTACTAGGAAATTCTGTTGCTGGAATTGTTTATAGGGATAGGATTAAGATTATTACTTTTTAGAACTGATTTGTGCCTTGAGGAAGGAATGTGATTAAAAATGATTGCAGATATTGTAGTTATAGCAATAATGCTACTTTGTGTATTCTTAGGATATCAAAAAGGACTAATTGGAGTTGCAGTAAAAATATTGGGATTTATTGCGGCATTAATTATTGCTTTGATATTATATACGCCTGTTTCAAATTACATAATAAATAATACAAATATTGTAACTAATATACAAGAAGCGATAGAAGGCAAAATAAATAGTGAAGAGAAAAATAGCAAAGAGAATATAATTCAAACAGAAAATATGATAGAACAAGAAAATTTAACAAAAGAAATGGAAAAATACGTAGAAAACTATACAAATGAAATAAAAGAAGAAGGAACAAAATATATATCATCAGGAATAGCAGTAGCCATTGTAAGAGTACGGAACATGGATAGGATTATTTATAATTGCAAGAATAATAATGATATTTATAAAAATATTTGCAAGCATAATAGAAAAAATACCAATAATAAAACAATTTAACAAAGCACGGAGGAATAATATATGGAATATTAGAAGGATTCATAATAATTTATGTAATACTTGCAATAATCAATTTATCAGAACCAATGATAGGAGAAAATCAAGTGATAAAAACAATTGGCGAATCATATATATGTAAGACGATGTATGAAAATAATATAATAATAAAGATGATATTGTGATTGTGTCAAAGGGACGAACCAACAAACGACACAATTTTCGCCTACCTTTTGGAGTAATATTTCTAATTTTATTGTTCCTTGCTGGCCTCGCCACTCACCTATGGTCATTTCCACTCGGGGAGCCTCACTGCGCGTCACTTCAAAAATTAGAAATATTACTCCAAAACGGCTAAATATAGTATTATCATTTTTCTATATTTGTGTCGTTTGTTGGTTCGTCCCTTTGACACAATCCAAAAAAGGAACTATTAAATTTTAAATAGTTCCCTTTATTTTACTTAATTTCTCTATTTCCTATGTTTTGGTTTCTTTTTCCCGCCAAATTTATAACGATTTTTTTTCTTTTTCTTACAATTTCTAAAAATAAATAATAAAGCAAGTAAAATAGCAATAACTGCAATTATTTTAGATAAACCACGTAGAAAATTATAATCAGTACTATTTTCTTCAGAATTAGCTTGAGCTGCTTCAGCAGAAGCTAACTCTGCTAATTTTTTTTCTTTTTCCTGTTGCAAATTTTTATAGTATGCTGTATAATTATCAAAAGCAAAATCAAATAATGTTTTACAATCTATATATTTTTCTCTAAGTACACCATCTATGTACCCAGCTCCCAAAACAACAATAATAAATTCAACATCATCTTTTTTTGCACTTGCAACTAAACAATCTTTTGAAGGATTGGTATATCCAGTTTTTATTCCAGTTGCATACTCATAATAGTAATTCTTAAAGCTAGGATTTAGAAGAGAATTAGAAAGAGTAAAAGTTCTATCTTCTTTTGGGTAAGCATCTGTACTTGGAAGCGTATAAGAAGTAGTTGTAACAATCTTTCTAAAAGTATCTATATTCATAGCATATCTTGCAATCAAAGACAAATCATAAGCGGTAGTATAATGATTTTCATCATGAACTCCACTAGGATTCATAAAATGAGAATTTTTACAACCAATTTCTGCAGCCTTTTCATTCATTAAATCAGCAAAACCAGAAATCGATCCAGCAACATGTTCTGCAAGAACATTTGCAGCATCATTTGCAGAAGGAATTAGCATTGTGTATAATAAATCCTCAACGCGTAGCTTTTCTCCGAACCTGTATGTTAGAAGTTGTATAAGTTGCAGGAACAGCATTAAGAGCTGTAGAACTTACTGTCGCAATTTCATTCAAATCACAGCTTTCTAAAACAATTATAGCCGAAAGTATTTTAGTAGTACTAGCAGGATACATTTTTTCATAAGCATTTTTCTCATATAAAATATCGCCAGTTTCTTTTTCAATCATCAAAATACAATCAGAATAAATTGTTAAGTCATTAATATCTGGTTGATTAACTTCAGATTCAACTTCAACAGTTGTATTTTCTAAAATCTGACTTGCAAAACATACATTGCTAAACATCATAGATAAAATTATAATACAAATAAAAAACTTTTTCATAATATATTAATATATCATAGACTGTAAACAATAATCAAGATTTTGCTTAAAAAAAATAAAATTTAAAGGAGAGAAAATAAAATGGAAATGTTAAATCAAAAACAAAAAACAATATTAATCATAATAATTGCAATTGCAGTGATCGTTATAGGATATTATTATCTTAATAGTACTAAAGAAATATATAATTACAGTGAAGTAGAAAACATAGTAGAAGAAGATATAGAAAATGAAGTGGTAAAGGAAGAAATAGAAGAAGAGGATGAAGAAATTGTTGTACACGTAGCTGGAGCGGTAAAAAGAAATGGGATAGTCAAAGTTGCTCCAAATTCTAGAATAGATGATGTAATCGAAGCAGCAGGCGGAATTACTGAAAGAGCAGATTTATCAAATGTAAATCTTGCGTATATTGTATCTGACGGGCAGAAAATTTACATTCCAAGTCTTGATGAAAGGGATACAGAAAGCAAAATTAATACTATAATTACAGAAGGGGCGGGAATAGCTATAGTAGGTGAAAATGATGGACAAGGTGAAGATTTAGTAAATATAAATAAAGCAAGTCTCACAGAACTTATAACTATTCCAGGAATAGGAGAAGCACTAGGTTCCAGAATTATAGAATATAGAACTACAGTTGGCAGTTTTAAAACTATAGAAGACATTAAAAATGTCTCAGGCATAGGAGATGCAAAATTTAATACAATGAAAAAATATATTACTGTTTAATTGCATTGTATACATCATCTATAATGTAATCAGGAGTAGAAGCACCAGCCATAATTCCAATATTTTCAAAAGTTTTAACAAAATCCAAATCCAAATCTTCTTTTGTTTGGATATGAACGACATTTTTACAATTTTTGAGAGCAACTTCATATAATTTTTTTGTGTTAGAACTATTCTTTCCACCAATAATTATCATTAAATCAACTTTAGAAGACAGCTCCTCAGTCTCAAGCTGTCTAAGACTGGTAGCATTACAAATACTTTTTTCGATATGTATATTATAATCAGGAGCTAAAATATCTGAAATAATAGAAGTCATTTCATCAAATAAACTTAAACTAAAGGTGGTTTGAGAAATAATCAATAAATCTTTTAAACCACTTGATTTAAAAGAAAGTATAGCATTATCAATATCTTCTTTAGACTCAAGTAAATAAGAATTATTTCCACAAAAACTAAAAGTTCCGATTGTTTCTGGGTGATTTTTTATTCCAAATAAAAAGATAAAATAATTATCTTTAGAAAAATCTTCTACTTGTTTATGAATTCTTAGAACTTTAGGACATGTCAAATCAACTAGCTTGATTTTTCTAATTTTTGCTGTTTCATAAATATTTTTACTAATTCCATGAGCACGAATAATAACTTTATTTTCGGCCTCATCAATAGAATCAATCACCCTAAGTCCTTTGCTTTCTAATGAATCAACAACTTGTTTATTATGAATAAGTTCACCTAAACAATCAACAGTTCCATTAGTTTTATTTAGCTCCTCCTCAGTCTTATTTATAGTATATTTCACTCCAGCGCAGAAACCACTATTCTTTCCAATAATAATATTCATAAATATTTTCGACCTTTCTAAGTTAAAATCAATATAATTATAAGTTAACTAAAATATAGTTGTCAAGAATTAAAAGTTTAATGTTGATTTCAAGAAATAAAAATAGTATAATAAAAATATATCTAACTTTATGAAAAGGAGACGATGTTACATGGAAGAAAACAAAAAAGAAGTAAACCAAGAACGTGTAAAAATATATGATAAAGATATGTACATAAGCCAAGAAAAATTAAGAACTATAGTACTAATAATATTAGTATTTTTAATAGGATTTATTGCAGGATATTTTTCAAGAGACGTAATAGGAGAAAATATAGAAAGTGCAAATTCTGCAAATGTTGCATATAGTATGGAAGGACAAAAATAAAAAAGAGGTATGTTATTTTAATCACAAATTATTTTTAGTGTGAGCTACAATTTGCCAAAGGGCAAAAATCAAGCTTTTTGTTTGTGTGCAAAAATAATTAAGCATAATACAATTCTTTAATATAAAATTTGGTAATAATAAACATAAAGATAGCATATAATAATAGTATAAAAAATAAAAATACAGAAGAAATCAACAAAAATTAAAAAAAATATTGACAAATAAGACAAAATAGATATATAATATAAGAGTTAGAGATATCGCGGGGTGGAGCAGTTGGCAGCTCGTTGGGCTCATAACCCAAAGGTCGAAGGTTCGAGTCCTTCTCCCGCAACCAATTTTGAGGCTTTAAGCCTCTTTTTTTTTGGCATAAAAAAGTATGTGTACTACAGGTACACATACAGGTAAACAATATAACACATCCCGAATGAGAGTACATTGTTTAATGTAACTATATAATAGCACATTTTTTAGTTCTGTCAAATAATTTTTATTTTTCCTAAATTTGCAAACTAAATTCACCATTATTTCTTTTTTCTTTATAAACTCTGTATAAAGTCTTAACAGGAGCTCTACTAGCATCAACATCCAATGTTAACATATAAAATATAGCTTTATTATAATTATCTAGCTTGCTAGTCAAACTCTCACCATATTCTTTGATGATTTCTTCTAATAACTTATAATTTTCTTTATATTTTGTAAATACTTCATCTAAATCGAAGGCTGAAATTATGCTGTAAACCCATATCATATTTATCAAATAATTATAAGCATTATATTCTTCTATTTCAGGGTATTTACCTTTTAAATATAGATATTTATCATAAATTACTTCTAGATAATCTGTGTAAGTCTTATAATTCCTAACTCCAACAATACTGTCATCTCTTCTTAAATAATAGTATTTAGGCTCTTCTAATAAAGTAACTTTATTAGCTCTTTCAAATAATAACAAAGTAGTTGCAATATCTTCAAAGTTCTTTCCAGTTGGAAATTCTAATCCATCAAATAATTCTCTTTTAAATAACTTATTCCATGCATAACTTTGAATTTTTGAGTCAATCAACAATTCTTTCATAGCCTCTAACTTAGTCATATTTTCAAGCTCTTTAGAATCTCTTACACCAATTAATTTGTTGTTATATATTTCATAAAAAGAAACTATAGAAATATCAGAATTATTATCTTCCATTAAATCACATAAAGTTTCAAACATATCATCAGCAATATAATCATCACTGTCTACAAAACCTATATAATCTCCTTTTGCAATTTTCAAAGCAGAATTTCTAGCATCAGATAGTCCACCGTTTGGCTTATGAATAACCTTTATTCTATCATCTTTTTTTGCAAATTCATCACACATTTTTCCAGAAGAATCTGTAGAACCATCATCAACAAGCATAATTTCTAAATTTTTATAAGTTTGATTAACTATACTGCTTACACACTTTTCTAAATATTTTTCTACGTTATAGACTGGAACTATAACACTTATTAATTTTGACATAATGTTCTCCTTTTAATTAAAAATATATTAAATTATATAATAATACAATAATAAATTCAAGATATAAAAGAAATATTTGACATAATTATTATTAGGAAAATAAAAGTAATATTGAATATTTTACATAATTATGATATACTTTACAAAGATTAAAATATGAATTTAAAATTACAAAATTCGCATAACTGTTTACTAGAATATGAAAATAATTGGAGGATAAAATGCAACAATTACAACAAATACTAAGTTATATGAGAAAAGCAATAAATGATTATGACATGATACAAGACGGAGATAAAATAGCAGTTGCATTCTCAGGAGGAAAAGACTCAACAGCAATGCTTATGGGATTTAAAAATTTACAAAGATTTTTTCCAAAAAAATTTGAACTTATTGCAATAAGTATAGACCCAGGATTTGAATTCTTTGATAGAAGCATACTTGAAAAAACTTGTGAAGAATTAGATGTAAAATTATTCATAGAAGAAAGCCATGCAAAAGAGATAGTATTTGATATAAGGAAAGAGAAAAATCCATGCTCATTATGCGCAAATATAAGAAGAGGAATATTAAATTCAGTAGTAAAAAGAGAAGGATGCAACAAAATAGCATTAGGACATAATGAAGATGATGTATTAGAAACATTTTTACTTAATCTTTTTTATGCAGGAAATATATCAACATTTGCACCAGTAAGTTATATGGATAGATCAAAAGTGACTCTAATAAGACCATTAATATATGCCCCAGAAAAAGATATAAAAAAGTTTATAAATAAAAACAATATAAAAATAATGCCAAAGAATTGCCCAATGGACGGAGTATCAAAAAGAGAAGACATAAAAAAGCTTATACATAATTTAAGTTTAGATATACCAATGCTAAAAGCAAATCTTTATGGAGCGATAAAAAGAGGAAATATAAAAGGCTGGCATGAATAGATTTGGTCATTTTAGATGCGTTCCCAACGGCAAAAAATAACTCCTAGAAAAAGTTCTAGGGGTTATTTTTTTATCTATATATCTAATCCTTTTAAGAATTTTATAAAAGGATCTCTAAGCTCAGGTCTATTTAAAGTTTCATCAACAGCAGCCATAACAAAACCTAATTTATCTCCAGAATCAAATCTTTTGCTCTTATAATCATAAGCATAGACACCTTCTTTAGTACCTACCATAGCATTATAAGCATCAGTTACTTGAATTTCTCCACCTTTTCCAGGTTTTGTTTGAGCCAAGTAATCAAAGATTTCAGGCATAAGTACATGTCTATCAGAAATAGCTAAATTTGATTTTGTTTCTTCAATTTGAGGTTTTTCTTGTAACTTTTCAGCTTTATAGAAGCCTTCAGCTATTTGAACACCAGAAACATTACCATATTTAGGAACATCTTTCCAATCAACCTTTTCAACACCTATTACTGAACCACCACATTGTTCATGCTTTTCAATAATTTCTTTTAAGCAAGGTTTTTCACCATGGAAAACAACATCACCATAAAGAATAGCAAAAGGTTCATTTCCGATTATATCTTTAGCCTGATAAATTGCATGTCCCAATCCCTTAGCACCACCAGATTGTTCAATGAAGTGTATTTTTGCACCTCTTGACAAGTTAGTAACTTGAGGGATAAATTTTTCCTTTCCTCTTTCAATTAAGAATTCTTTAAGCTCATTATCTTCTGTAAAATAATCTTGCACAACGTCTTTCTTTCTTCCAATTACCATGACAATTTCTTCAATACCAGAATCTACGGCTTCATCAACAATATATTGAATAATAGGTTTATCCAAAATTGTAAGCATACACTTTGGAATAGCCTTACATGCAGGTAAAAATCTTGTTGCAAAACCGGCAATTGGTATAACTGCTTTTCTTACGCTCATTGTGTATTTCCTCCTTTTAAGGTAAAATTACCTATATATATGCCCATATTGTATACTATATAATTGATTTCGTCAATACCTAAAAAACATGATTTTTGAGACATGATGTAAAAAGAAGTAAAATTTTTGCGAATGGGGACGCTTTTGGTCGTTGGGGACGCATCTAAAATGACCGGATTTTTTTATTAAAGTTAAATTCAAATATTTTATCTAAAAATCCGGTCATTTTAGATGCGTCCCCAACGACCAAAAAAAGCTTGTGTTTTTCAATTTAATATAGTATAATAAAAAGTCGTATGTGCTCATAGCTTAGCGGGATAGAGCAGTCGCCTCCTAAGCGACCGATGGTGGTTCGAGTCCGCCTGGGCACACCAAAGAAAAAGCCCTACATTGTTGAATTCTTAAAACTTTGTAGAGCTTTATTTGTTAAGATTTTGAGCTTAAAATGGAAGGAATAATATGAAAAACACATTAATAGTAACAGGAGGAAAAACATCTAAAGAATTTATAAAAAAAATTATAAATAACAATAAAATAGACAAAATAATTGCAGCAGACAAAGGACTTGAAATATTAGACCAAATAAAAGTATCTCCAGATTATATAATAGGAGATTTTGATTCAATAAATAAAAATATATTAGAAAAATATGAAGAAACAGAAATTATAAAATTAAATCCGGAAAAAGATTTTACAGATACAGATATGGCATTAAAACTTGCAATAAAACTAAAAAGTGAAGAAATATATATTTTAGGAGCATTAGGAAATAGAATAGACCATGTAATTTCCAATATACACATATTAAAACAATCCATAGATAATAACATAAAATGCAAAATATTAGATGAAAATAACGAAATACAGCTAATACATAAAGGAACATACAAAGTCGAAAAAGCAGGATACAAATATATATCATTAATACCATTAACAACAAAGGCAGAAGGAATTACCCTAAAAGGACTAAAATATCCATTAAATAATGCAACATTAAGGATTGGAGAGAGCTTAGGAATAAGTAATGAAATATTAGAAAATGTTGCTATGATAAAAGTAGAAAAAGGAATATTAATAATGATAAAATCTAATGATTAGAAATATTGTATAACATTGACAAAAAGCATGATAAAGTATATTATAATAAATAAAAAGATAGACAAGGAGTAGATAAGTTATAGAAGAAAAATTTATGCAAGAAGCGCTAAAAGAAGCAAAAAAAGCATATAAAAAACTAGAAGTACCGGTTGGAGCAGTAATTACAAAAAGTGGAGAAATAATTGCTAGAGCACATAATTTAAAAGAAACGAAAAAAGACACAACAAAACATGCAGAAATTATTGCAATACAAAAAGCAAGTAAGAAATTAAATGCATGGAGGCTTGAAGAATGTGAAATGTATATAACATTAGAACCATGCACAATGTGTGCAGGAGCAATAATAAATTCAAGAATAAAAAAAGTATATATAGGAACAATGGATCCTAAAACAGGAGCATGTGGCTCTGTCTTAAATTTATTTGAAGACTACAAATTTAATCATAAAGTAGAATACGAAACAGGTATAATGCAAAAAGAATGTGAAAAAATTTTAAAAGACTTTTTTAAAGAACTAAGAAATCAAAAAAGTTTATCTAAAAAACAAAGAAAGTAGAGGTAATTATGGAATATTTGAATAAAAAGCTAAAAAAAATAATAAGCTTTTTTGTAGTAATATTTATAATAGTCCTTGTAGTAACAATTATTTGCCTTCTAATGCTCAAATATGAAGTCGAAGGAGAAAATAATATGCCTTTCGAACTATCACAGATGGTTGTAGTAAGCACTGCAGAAGGAATAGATACCGAAGGAGAAAATACTTGGAATTTTGAGCTAGTACAAAATAATGATATATATATAAATATTGCAAAAAACAAAAACTATAAACAAACAGAAATAATAAAAAACATAACTATTGATAATTTTGTAATAAATAGTCAGCCAGTAAAAGGAAATCTAGTAATATATAGACCAAGTAGTGATGAAAATAAAACATATGAATATAAAGAAGAATACATAGTAAGTGATAGTTTAACATATAAAGGAGAAGAAACAACAAATTTAAAAGAACTAAATTTAGCAAACCAGGGAGGAGTAATATCATTAAGATATACAATAGAAAATTTGCGGAACATATTCATCAGAGGATGCAGAAATAATACATGATGGAACAATACTCTCAAAAGTGGGAATTAGCTATGAAGATATAAAATGTAATGTATCATTTGACCTAACAATAGAACTTGTAGATGATACAAAATTTACAGGAACTATAACACTAGACTTACCAACAGGAAATATAGTAAATGCAGGCACTTCTAACTATGAAAAAACAGATTTTTCAGACGTAATTTTCAAAAGAAATTAAAAAAATCTTGTAAAAATAAAAAAAACATTATATAATATGAAACGGAATTGAAATCCTACTATGAGATAAAAATAAATCTAACTTTTGCGTGGAGAGTAATTTTCAATAAAAATTTACGAATCTCGTCAGGTCCGGAAGGAAGCAGCGATAAGTAGAACCTTTTATGTGAAAGTTACTTTCCACGGAAAAGTTAGATTTAATATTAAGGGAGGAAGGCAAAAGTGGCATATACAGCATTATATAGAAAATTTAGACCAAAAACATTTAGTGAGATAGTTGGACAAGACCATGTAATACAAACACTTAAAAATCAGATAAAATCAGGAAGAATAGGACATGCATATCTTTTAACAGGAGGAAGAGGCACAGGAAAAACATCAACAGCAAAGATACTTGCAAGAGCAATAAATTGCCTAAATCCACAAGATGGAGAACCATGCAATGAATGCGAAATTTGTAAAGCAAACTTAGAACGGAACTCTAACAGATATAGTAGAAATGGATGCAGCGTCAAACAATAGTGTAGAAGACATAAGAAATATAAAAGAAAAAATAAATTTCCTACCAACACTTGCAAAGTATAGAGTATATATAATAGATGAAGTTCACATGCTTTCTACTGGTGCATTTAATGCGCTACTTAAAACCCTTGAAGAGCCACCAGAACATGTAAAATTTATACTAGCAACAACAGAGCCACAAAAATTACTAACAACAATACTTTCAAGATGTCAAAGATTTGATTTTAAGAAAATATCAAACGAAGACTTAATAAAAAGAATGAAAATAGTATGTAAGGAAAGTAATATACAAATAACAGAACCGGCATTAAATCTAATCGCAACATTATCAGAAGGAGCAGCAAGAGATGCACTAAGTATACTAGAAAGATGCTTACAAGACCGGAGAAACAAATATAGATGAAAACAAGATAAAAGACTTAGTTGGAATACCAAAATTTGTCTATGTACACAATATAATAAAAGGAATCATAGATAAAGATGTAGAAGCTTCATTAAAGGCAATGAATGAAGTATTAGATGAAGGAAAAGATTTAGGAAATTTTTTATGGGAAATGATAAAACATACAAAAGATATACTTATGTATAAAGTAAGCAAAATAGCAGAAATATACAATGAAGAAGAAATCAAAGAAATTTCACAAATTTCAGAAAAAGTATCAAAAGAAGAGCTAATAAATATAATATATAGATTATCAGAATTAGAAAATAAAATGAAATGGTCTTCACAAAAAACTATAATATTTGAAACAGAAATTATAAAACTATGTATGAAACAAGGTACAAAATCTCTGGAAGAAAGAGTAGAAAAATTAGAAAAACTAATATCAGAAGGAATAAAAATAAGTACAACTAATGCACCTAATAATCAACAAGTAGCAAGACCAAGATATGAAACACAAACGAACAATACAAATAATACATATGTAGAATCACCTAAGATAGAACCAAAAAAAATACAAGAGAAAAAAGAAGAACCCAAAAAAGAATTTAAACCATCAGTAAATCTTTCAGAAGGAAATATAATTACAAACTGGCCAAATGTGTTAAACGATTTGAAGAAACAAGGAAAAGTAATATTATATGCTAATTTAGTTAACACAGAAGCGGTAGAAATAAATGACATGACAGTTGGAATTAGATTTAATAGTGGTCTTAATTCATTCAGAAAAGAATTATTACAAAAACCAGAAAATATGAGTGTTATAACAAAAGAAGTTTCAATAGTATGTGGAAAACCAATGCAAATAAAATTAGAAGATGCAAGTGGAAGTAAAAAAATCACACCACAACCACAAGTAAAAGTAGAACCAGTACTAGAAGAAAATAATAAAGAAGAAGACATATTAGAGTCATTAGACATACCAATAAATTTTATAGAAGAATAAGGAGGAAATTATAATGGCAAAAAGAGGAGGATTCCCAGGAGGAGCAAGCTTTGGAGGAATGAACATTAATAAACTAATGAAAGAAGCAAAAAAAATGCAAGAAGATATGGAAAAATCACAAGAAGAATTAACAGCAAGAGAATTTGAAGCAACAGCTGGTGGAGGAGCAGTAAGTGTAAAGGTAAGCGGAGCAAAAGAAATAAAAGAAATAAAAATACAAAAAGATGTAGTCGACCCAGACGATGTAGAAATGCTTCAAGACCTAATATTAACATGTGTAAATGAAGCACTAAAAAAAGTTGATATAGCACAAAGCGCAAGCCTAGGGAAATATAATATTCCAGGACTAATGTAAAAAGGAATTATAATGTCAGAATAAAAAGAAACGAGTATTACTAGGCGGACGAATTCAAAATGAATGAGACGTACTTTTTGTACGTTGATTTCATTTTGAATGACGTCCAACAACGTAAGACGAAGTTTATTTTTATTCTTAGAAAGGATATGAAACATGTCATATTACTCACCATCAATAGAGAAACTAATAGAAGGCTTTGAAAAACTACCAAGCATAGGACATAAAACAGCAATTAGATTAGCATTTCACATACTAGATGCAAGTGATGAGGAAGTAACAGAATTTATAAATTCAATAACTAATGCAAAAGCAAATTTAAAATATTGTTCACAATGTTTTAATATTTCTGACACAGACCCATGCCCAATATGTTCAAGCCCTAAGAGAGACAAGACAACAATATGTGTTGTAGAAGATGTAAAAGATGTAATTGCAATGGAGAGAACACATGAATTTAAAGGAGTATATCATGTGCTTCATGGATCAATATCGCCAATGAATGGAATAGGACCAGACGAAATAAAAATAAAGGAATTATTGAAAAGAATACAAGAAAATAAAGAAATAAAAGAAATAATTGTAGCAACAAACCCTAGAGTAGAAGGAGAAGCAACCGCAATGTACATTTCAAAAATATTAAAACCACTAGGAGTTAAAGTTACAAGAATAGCACACGGAATACCTGTTGGCGGAGACTTAGAATACACAGACGAAATAACTTTGACAAAAGCACTAGAAGGAAGACATGAATTTTAAAAAACAAGAGAAAACGAGAGGAAATAAAAGGAAATCAAAGAAAACAAAAGAAAAAAGGATGTTTTTGGTACATACAAAAATTGAATAAATATCCTATTTAATGTAAAATCTAATAGTAGACTGAAAGCATATTATCCGTAGAATAAAACCAGATTTAAAAAGGAGTGCTAAAGATAATATATGAGAAAATTTATAATTGGTTTAAGGACAAGTATAAAAATTCTTGCGTTGTTTATAGTTAGTTGTTTAATTGTATTTACAATAGTAATATGCATATATAAACCAATATATAGTGTGTCACTTAATGGAGAAATGATTGGATATAGTCAAGATAAAGCAGAGCTCCAATCAAGAATATTAGATTATATAGAAAATGGTGATGGAGATAATGTCGCCTTTGTACAAATAGATGAAATGCCAGAATATAACCTATGCTTTTTAAAAAGAGGAATAGAAACAAATGACGAAGAAATATTCCAAAAAGTTATAGCTGGAGGAGAAACTTATTATAAATATTATGCACTAGCCTTAAATAATGAAGAAAAATTATATGTAGCTACATTCGAAGAAGCTGAAGAAGTAGTAAACGGACTAAAAGAAAAAAATAGTAATAATGTAGATAGCTTATCAATAGTAGAAAAATATGTGGCAGAAGAGAAAGAACTTACAGATACAGAAACAGCAATATCAAATTTATACGAAGAAAAGAAAATTGTAGTAGCAACAACAAAAAGTAGTAGCGGTGGCGTAAAAAAATCAAAAGCTCGGAAGTGGATATAAAGAAATCGGAATTAGTTTTATAAAACCAGTTTCAGCAACAGTAACATCAAGATTTGGTTCTAGATGGGGAAGTACACATAAAGGAATAGACTTTGGAGCAAAAACAGGAACATCAATAAAAGCAGCAGCATCAGGAACAGTAACTTATGCTGGATGGAACAGTGGAGGATTTGGATATTTAGTAATTATTTCTCATGGAAATGGAGTACAAACATATTATGCACATTGTAGTTCAATACTTACAAAAGTTGGAGAATATGTATCTCAAGGAGATGTAATTGCAAAAGTAGGAAACACAGGAAGATCTACAGGTCCACACTTACACTTTGAAATAAGAGTAAATGATGTATCATATAACCCAGAATATTATCTATAAAATAAAAACAAGGTACAAAAAATGTGCCTTGTTTTTATTTTTGAAGTATGATAAAATCGGATAAGAAAAAGGAGAAAAACAATGAAAGCATTAATTTTTTATGCAACTTATGGAGGGGGACACCTAAGTGCAGCAATGGCAATAAAAGAAGCAATAATAAACGAACATCCAGAAACAGAAGTAGAAATGATAGACTGTATGGAATACATAAATAAAGTCATAAATAAATTAACAACAAAAGCATATTCAGGAATGGCAAAAAAAGCACCATGGGTATGGGGAAAAGTGTATACACATTCAAATAGAGGAATAATGTCTGGTTTAACCAAAAATTCAAATAGAATATTTGCATTAAAATTAAAAAATCTAATAAGAAAAATAAAACCAGATATTATAATATCCACTCACCCATTTGCAACTCAAATGTGTGCATTTTTAAAAAAACATAAAAAAATCAATATAAAAATTGCAAATATACTTACAGATTTTGAAATACATGAACAATGGCTAGTAAAAAATGAATACATAGATTACTTCTTTATATCAAATGAACATATGAAAGAAGAATTAATAAATCATGGAATAAATGAAGAAAAGATATTTGTAACAGGAATACCAATATCACAAAAATTTTCGAAAAAATACAACAAAGAAGAAACTTTAAAAGAATTTGGATTAAAAGAAAGTAAAAAAACAGTTTTATTTTTTGCAGGAGGAAAATATGGATTAGCCAAAAAAAATGTTTATGATTTTATCGAAATATTAGCACGAGACATAAAAAATGTACAGGTAGTTGCAATATCAGGAAAAAATGAAAAAATATTTAATAAATTTAAAGAAATTGTAGAAAAATATAAAGCACAAGAAAAAATAAAAGTAATAGAATTTACAGAAAAAGTAGCTCCGCTTATGAGTATATCAGACTTAGTTATAACAAAACCACGGAGGAATAACAAGTTCTGAAAGTTTAGCAATGCGGAGTACCAATAGTCGCAATAAATCCTATACCAGGTCAAGAAGAACAAAACGCAGAATATTTAGAAAAAAATAAACTTGCAATTTGGATAAGAAAAAATGATAATATAGAAGAAAAACTAAAAGAAATATTAAATGATGACCAAAAATTAGAACAAATAAAGGAAAATACTATAAAATTTGGCAAATCTAATGCAGCTAAAAACATATGTGAAATAATATTAAAATAATGCACCAAAAAAGGTGCATTTTTTGTATAAATTTCCAAAAAATATACAAAATATAAGTAAGCAGAAGTTTTAAGAAAGGAATGATTTTAAAAAATGGAAAATATAAAAACAAAATTTAAAGATTGGAAAAATCGTTTAAAAGATAGGCATATGTTTACAATAGTAATGATTATTGTAGCTTTATTAGCCATAGTCATAGCTCTGGGAATTTATACTTATCAGAAACAAAGAGAATATAGAATAGCCTCAGAAAATGAATACAATATGGCATTTTATGAACTTGTAAATTACATGGAGCAAGTAGAAACTTATCTTGCAAAGTCTACAATAACATCAACAGCAGAGCATGGTGCAAAAACTCTTTCAAACGTATGGAGTGAAGCCAATTTAGCAGAAGTATATTTATCACAAATGCCAATAAATAACGAAGGACTATCAAATGCACAAAAGTTTTTAAACCAAGTTAGTGACTACAGTTATACATTGTCGATGAAAACAATGGCAGGAGAAGACTTAACAGATGAAGAACTAAGCAATTTAGAAAGTATGCACAAATATGCAGTTGGACTTAAAGATACATTAAACCAATTAGCAAATGAAATAAATGAAGGAACAATAAGTTGGGGAGAACTTACTAAAGAGGGAACAAAAGCATTTGCACAACAAGTAAGTAATATGTCTACAGATAGCTTTGGAAATATAGAATCAACATTTGATGATTACACAGGACTAATTTACGATGGAGCATTTTCAGAACATATGACAAATCCTGAAAGAAGAGGATTAACAGGAGAAGATATTGATGAAAATGCAGCAAAAGAAGTAGTAAAACAATTTTTAGGAGTTGAAGATGGCAATATATCAAGTAATGGACTATCAGAAAACGGAAATATAGATGCTTACAATTTTATAGTAAATGTCAACGACAACACAAAAAGCATTTCGATTTCAAAAAAAGGTGGACACATAGTATATATGAACAGTTATAGAGAAATTAATGAAGAAAAAATCACACCAGAAGAAGCAATAGAAATAGGAAAAAACTTTTTGAAAGAAAAAGGATATGACTCAATGGATAACACATACTATTTAAAACAAGAAGGAAGTATAGTAATAAATTATGCGTATAGACAAGACGATGTAACAGTATATCCAGACTTAATAAAACTAAAAATTGCATTAGATAATGGAGAAATACTAGGAATGGAATCAGCAGGATATTTAAACTGTCATACAGAAAGAGAAATTTCACAAAATATAATTTCAGCAGAACAAGCAAAAGAAAAATTAAACCCTAGAATAGAAATTGAAAGCCAAGACTTAGCAATTATTCCAACAGAATACAATACAGAAATATTATGTTGGGAATTTACAGGAAAAACAGCAGACAACGAATTTTTAGTATATATAAACGCAGAAACAGGAAAAGAAGAAGATATATTAATGATAGTAAATACACCAAACGGAACACTGACAACTTAAAAATTTCAAAAAATTACAAAGAGTTAAATTTATAAAAATGGAGACTATATAATTATCTCTAAATAATTAGGAGGTAATTATAAATGAGTAAAAATAAAAGTTTAATGTCAGAAAATTTAAAAGAAGAAATAGCAAAGGAATTAGGAGTATATGATACAGTAAAACAAGAAGGAGGATGGGGAAACGTATCTTCTAAAACTTGTGGAAATATAGTAACAAAAGCAATAGAAATAGCAAATAGAAGTGTAGAAAGATAGGTATAGAAAATTTAATTTTTATAAAAAGAAAATGAACTATTGAATTTTTACGTTTTCCTTGCTGGTGCAGACTTCAAGTTAATTTATAGGAAGTCTGCACCACTCGCCGTCGCTTTTAGCTCCGTTAATCGCTGCGCGGATAAACTTAAAATTAAATAGTTCATTTTCTTTATGTTAAAATTTAATAAGAATTAGATATTTTTTGTAATGGTTGGTCAGTTGCCTTGACTTAGAAATGTAGAAATGATAATCTAGTATCGAAAACTAGATTGGAGGAAAAATATGGAAGGAATTAAAGTTGGAAACAAAAAGTCAAAATACCCTATAATCCAAGGAGGAATGGGAGTTGGTGTTTCATTGCATAAATTAGCAGGAAATGTTAGTAAAGAAGGAGGAATTGGCATAATATCAACAGCTGATATTGGATATCAAGAAGAAGATTTTGCTAAAAATCCACTAGAAGCAAACCTAAAAGCAATAGAAAAAGAAATAAAAATGGCAAGAGAGATAGCTGGAGAAGATAAAATATTAGGGGTTAATATTATGGTAGCAATGAACCATTACAAAGAAATAGCAACAGAATGTGTAAAAAATAAAATCGACTTGATAATTTCAGGAGCAGGAATTCCAAAAGAATTGCCTGAATACATAAAAGGCTCTAGTACAAAAATTGCTCCAATAGTATCATCACTAAGATGCTGTAAATTAATAGTAAAACATTGGATAAAAAAATACAACTATATTCCAGACATGATTGTAATAGAAGGACCACAAGCAGGAGGACACCTAGGATTTAAAAAAGAAGAATTAAATGACAAGAATAACAACTTAGAAGAAATAACAAAAGAAGTAGTAGAATATATAAAAGAAGTAGAACAAGAATATAAAAAAGAAATTCCAGTAATTGCAGCAGGAGGAATTTGGGATAAAAACGATATACAAAAATACTTAAAACTTGGAGCAAGTGGAGTTCAAATGGCAACCAGATTTGTTGCAACTTATGAATGCGATGCTTCAGACGAGTTTAAAAAAGCATACATAAATGCAAAAGAAGAAGATATAAAAATAATAAATAGCCCTGTTGGAATGCCAGGAAGAGCAATTTATAATAATTTTATTAAACAAACGGAAAAAGGAAAAGCTAAAATTGAAAAATGCTATAATTGTATAAAGACTTGTAACCCAGCCGAAACACCATATTGCATAACAAGAGCATTAGTTAATGCAGTTAAAGGAAACATGGAAAATGCATTGGTATTTTGCGGAAAAAATGTAGACAAAGTAAAAGAAATAGTATCAGTACATGATTTAATACAAGAACTTACAGCAAATTAAAAATAAATTGCGAATTGGACACTTCTGGTTGCTCAGAAGTGTCTCATTTGCAAGCTTAATGTCCTAATTTTTAATAATTAAATCAGAAATAGAACAATTTAAAACATTGGTTAATATATCTAATTCAGAAAAACTAATATTTTTTGCCTTACCATTATAAAGTTGATTAACTCTAGGATAATTCAAACCAGTCCTTTTTTGTAATTCATATCTACTTAGATTCTTTTCATCTAATATTTCTTTTAATTTTAAACAAACCATTAATATCACCTTAAAACATTATAAAATTTATAATATAAATAAAATAACTAACAAAACACATATTAGAAAATATATCATATAAAATATATGCTATATAATATTGCATAAATAAAAAAGTTATGTTATAGTTATACTGAAAATTTTAAGTTTCATCTATATTATCAATATCAAATAAGCTATCATTGTAAAACTCTGAAAGAGTCATATTGAGTCCATATGCAATAAAAAATATAGTATGAGCGTTTGGATATTTAGACCTACCATTCAAAACACTACGAATTACTGATTCATCTAACCCACTTTTTAACGCTAATTGATATGGGTTTTCAATATGCTTTTCTTTCATTAAATTATTAATTCTTTTAATAATAGCGTCTGATATTGTCATAATAATGTTATCCTTTCGAATTCATATATTTATAGGATAACAAATTTTTATAAAGAATATTCGGACAAATGTACGAATAAAACCAAAGAAGGTTGTCAATGGGGATGTGCTCCAATTGGCAAAAACTAAAATAAAAAAGGAGGAATTTACAAATGAAACACAAAGAAAAACAAATCAAACAAGAAGGAGGAATTACACTTATTGCGCTAATTATCACAATAATAGTGCTAGTAATCTTAGCAGCGGTTACGCTAAACTCAATATTTGGAAACAACATAATAGAAATAGCAACAAATGGGGCAATAAACTATGCAGAGGAGCAACAAAAAGAGTTAGGAATGCTAAATGATGTAAGCGACTTACTTGGAGAAGTAACAGGAGATACAGATAGACCAATGATGCCAAGTATTACTTTAGATGGAACGAAGGGAAATAATGATATATTTACAAGTAATGTAACAGTAGAGATAAGCATAAATAGAGGAATAGAACAAACAGGAGTAATAAAATTACATTATCAAATAAATGACGGGGAAGAGCAAATAACAGAAGAAGATGTAAGCCTAGAAATAGATACAGAAGGAACAACAAAAATAATAGTATGGGCAGAAAATGAAAGAGGAAATATATCAGATAAACAAGAAATAAGCTTTACAATAAATAAGACAGCTCCAAGTAATCCAACTATTAGCTTAGCTGGAACAGAAGGAGAAAACGGATATTATATAACTAATATAGGAGTTATAATAAATGCAGGAGATACAAGTAATGTAGCAAGTATAAAATACAAAGTAGAAGGAGCAAACCCAATTCAAGAGACAGAAGTACAAGGAGCAAATGCTACATTTGATATAACACAAGACGGAACAAGTACAATAACTGCATATATAATAAATAATGCAGGACTCACATCAGAAACAATAACAAAAGAAGTAAATAAAGACGAGGCAGGTCCTAGCACAGCGACAATTGCACTTTCAGGAGAAGCAGAAGAAACGAGTATCACAGTAAATGCAAATGGAGAAGACGCGACATCTGGAATTGCAAGTTATTCTTTCCAATACAGTACAAAAAGTAGCGAAGACGGATTTACGACAAAAGAAGAAGTAAAAAACACATCAACCTCATGTACATATACATACCAAGACTTAACATCAGATACGACATATTATTTAAGAGTAGTTGTAAAAGATAGAGCAGGAAAAACAACAGAAAGTTTAGCAGTAACTGTGAGAACAAAGACAGCAGAACTGAACTTTGGAGAGATGACAGAAGAAGAAATAAATGAAGAAATAGGAAAATATGTAGATTATACACCAACATATGGAAATTTTAGTGAACATACAAATTCTAATTATTCTGGTTCATCAGAAAATTCATCTGTTTCAACGGATACAAGTATTAAATGGGAGATACTATCAGTAGGAAATAATATATTAACACTAATATCAGATAAAGCAGTAAATTCAAATTTCACATTGTATGGATATAATGGATACAACAATGGAGTGCTATTATTAAATAATGCATGTAAAGCAATGTATAGCAATAGTAGCTTAGGAGCAGAAGGAAGAAGTTTAAATATAGATGATATAGAAACTGTTTCAAGTTATTCAGGCACTAGTTTGGATGAGGAAAAGCCATTGCCAATAGGATATAGATATTATCCTAATATATATAGATATGAAGAAACAGGGGCACCACACGGAACCTATGGAGAATATGGAAAGTTTGGCTTAAGTGAACAAGAAAATTATATAACAGGATATACATATGGTTCGACTTCATTTAAAGGAAAATCTACAAGTTATAATTATACAATGTCAACAACATATATGAGCGAAAAATATGTAACACTATTTAGTTCTTCTACGCCAACTTGGGTTGCTTCACGATGTATGTTCTATGGAGGATGGTTTGTATTTTCTGTATTTTATATAGATAATAATGAAGTAAATTTTAGTGAGTTATATTTCTCAGACAATGGAACTGGTTCTGAAAGTGGACCTTCTCTTTATGGCGAAAGTTATGCGCTTCGCCCTGTTGTTGAAATTGACTTAACTAAGGTTAATATTGGACTAACTGGAGATGGCTCAAGTACTTCTCCATATAGCATCGAGGTAAAATAAAGATACCTTTTGATTATGAAAAAATAAAAGTTGGAGTTTTTACTCCAACTTTTATGTGTTTTCTAAAAGAATACACACTAACAAATGGTAATATTTACTATATTAATAAATAAAATTTTATAATCTATTTATCTCTTCTTCTGAAAGACCAGTAATCTCTATGATAGAAGAAATGTCTATTCCTTTTTCTTTCATTTTCTTAGCAATTTCTTTAGCCTTTTTATTTTCTCCAATACTTCTTTCTGTATTTAATAAATATCTATAAGATTCTTCCATATCAATTAGATGTTCCATTGCTTCATCGTGACTTATTTCTTCTAGTTTATCATGAGCTTTTTTTATAGCTACATTTTCTTTCATAATATTTTTCACCTCTTCCGACTCTGGATTTTCTAAAAACTTTAACCACTCTAATAATTTATTATTCTTCAAGCTTTTTTCATTCATCTTAGGTAATATTATTATATAAATTTCCAAGTACTCAGTCAATATTTTTTGCCTATTTTCTTCTTCTATTATTTTCCATTTTGTAAAACAATTTAATTCTTTTAAAGAGTCAGCTTCAAAATCTGTTATAAGTATTGAAATAGTCTTTTTCAAATTACTGTAATCTTTCCCCTTGTGGATAGTCTTAGCAAAAGTTTTAGCCCAATAATATAGTAATCTTTCTAATATGTATTCTTGTTTTGCAACTTGAATTTCTATGTCACAGTATTCTTTATTATCTATTTCCACTATGACATCTAGTATACCCAATTTATCTAACATTTTTGTCCTTCTTAAAATAGGATTTTTACTTAAATCAACATCAGTGATTTTTTTCATTAGAATTGTTTCTAAGAAACTCTTAGTTATTTCTTCGCTTCCTTCTTCACCAAATAGAACTTGAAATACAATGTCATTTTTTGGAGATAACATTATATTTTTGTGTGTTTCGTTATTTTTTACCATAAATTAGTCCTTTCAATATTAAATATTTAAGTTTTAATAGGAGAACTTATAACCCAATAATAAATCCCTCCTTATATAGTAAATTTAATAACTGTATGAAAAACAAATTTATTAAAATATTTGGATATTTTTATCAGAAAATAATAATAGACGAAAAAATATGAATTATAATAAAAAAGATGAAAATTAAGATAAAAAATAGTAAAAACAAATTTTAAAATAATTTTGGAAATTTTTTAGAAAAATATTAATTATTATAATGAATAAAATATCAATGATACAATTATTATACTATACTTATACCATATAATGAAAAAACTTGCAATAGAATTAGACCAATTGGTTTTGTATATTGCTAAGAAACTAAATTTGTGATAATATAACTTAAATTTACAATTAAAGGAGAAACACAATGCAAGAGTTAAAAATACATGGAATTTATAGGCATTTCAAAGGAGATTATTACATAGTAGAAGGTGTCGGAATACACAGTGAAACAAAAGAAAAATATGTAATATATAGAGGCTTATATGGAGAAAATGAACTATATATAAGACCTTATGATATGTTTTTATCAAAAGTAGATAAACAAAAATATCCAAAAGTAGAACAAGAATACAGATTCGAACTTCAAGAAATTAATAGTATAGCTAAAGATTTTAAGGGAGAGTAAAATGAACAAAATATGCACAATATGCCCACATAATTGCAAAATAGATAGAAGTATAAACATAGGAAGATGCAAGGCAGGAGATAAAGTAGAAATAGGAGGAGTAAGCCTTCACAAATTCGAAGAACCATGTATAAGCGGAAAATATGGCTCTGGAACAGTGTTCTTTTCAAAATGTAATTTAAACTGCGTATTCTGTCAAAACTATGAAATTAGTAACCTTGGAAATGGAAGAAAGATAGAAATAGAAGAACTTAGTAATATTTTCCTAAAACAGCAAGAAAACAATGCAGAAAATATAAACTTAGTTAGTCCAACAATTTATGCAGACAAGATAGTACAAGCAATAAAAATAGCAAGAAACAAAGGACTAAGCTTGCCAATAATATATAACACAAATCGGATATGAAAAAGTAGAAACATTAAAAAAATTAGAAGGGTACATTGATGTATACTTACCAGATTTAAAATATTATTATGACGAACTTGGACTAAAATATTCTAAAGTAAATAATTATTTTAATATAGCAACTAATGCAATAAAAGAAATGTACAGGCAAGTTGGTAGTCCTAAATTTGATGAAAATGGAATGATAAAAAAGGGACTAATAATAAGGCACTTAGTACTTCCAAATAATATTGATAACACACAAAAAGTATTAAAATGGATAAAAGAAAATATCGATGAAGAAGTATATGTAAGTGTTATGACACAATACTTTCCTACATACAAAGCAAATGAGTATGAGGAAATAAACAGAAAAATAAGCAAAGAAGAATATGATGAAATAGAAAACTACATATATGAACTTGGAATAGAAAATGGATATATGCAAGATTATCCAGAAGAAAATGAAGAACAATACGTTCCAAAGTGGGAATATTAATTAGACTAACATAACAAGAAGTAACTATATTAAATTTTTCAAATTATTTTATCCCTAAGGCTTGACAATTATTAAAAGTACATGCTATAATAATTAACTGTATTAAAATCGATAAATGTATTCAATTCTAAAAAAAGAGGAATTAAAATATGCCACTTTAGCTAGGGAAAATCTATTTTGAAGCGATAAATTTTTTCTAACATAAATGTATATTTTAAGAAGGACTTTTTTTAGAAAAAATATTAAATTCAATTTTTTTTCTAAAGCTTCACAAATTAAAAATTAAGGAGTGAAAACAATCCATGAAAGACATTAAACATGAAAAATGCGTACGTAAAACGTTCGCAAAAATTGGTGACAGCATTGAAATGCCAAATTTCATCAAAGTACAAAAAGACTCTTATGAATGGTTTTTAAAAGAAGGATTAGGAGAAGTATTAAAAGATATATCTCCAATAGTAGACTATTCAGGAAACTTAGTACTTGAATTCTTTGATTATTACATGGAAGACAAAACAAAATATTCATTAGAAGAAACAAAAGAAAGAGATGCTACATACTCTGCAAGACTACATGTAAAAGTAAGACTAATAAATAGAGAAACAGGAGAAATCAAAGAACAAGAAATTTATTTAGGCGATTTCCCTATAATGACAGATAGCGGAACATTCGTAATAAACGGTGCAGAAAGAGTTATAGTAAGCCAATTAGTACGTTCACCAGGATGCTATTATGCAGCAGACTTTGATAGAACAGGAAAGAAAATATTTACATCTACAGTAATGCCAATAAGAGGAGCATGGATAGAATACGAAACAGATTCAAACGACGTATTCTATGCAAGAGTAGACAGAACAAGAAGACTACCTGTTACAACACTACTTAGAGCAATTGGATTAACAACAGATGAACAAATAACAGAATTATTTGGCGAAGATGAAAAAATATTAGCAACATTACAAAAAGATACAGTAAAAACTCAAGATGAAGCTTTAATAGAAATATATAAGAAATTAAGACCAGGAGAATTACCATCAGTAGATGCAGCAAGAAACCTATTCAATGGATTATTCTTTGATGAAAGAAGATATGACCTAGCAAAAGTAGGAAGATATAAATTTAACAAAAAACTAAGTCTAGCAACTAGAATTGAAAACAAAATAGCATTCGAAGATATTATTGATGAAGAAACAGGAGAACTTTTAGTTTCAAAAGACACAATAATAACAAAAGAAATGGCACGTAAGATTCAAGATGCTGGAATAAATATTGTTAATGTAAAAGTAGAAGACAAGAAAGTTAGAGTTATAGGAAATGGAACTGTAGATATCCATAATGTTGTTTCTATAGACTTAAGTGACTTGAATATTAAGGAAGAAGTTAATTATTCAGTACTTAAACACATACTAGAAACAACCGAAGAAAAAGACCTAAAAAAAGCAATAGAAGAAAATATGAACGACCTAATTCCAAAGCATATAACAACAGAAGATATGATAGCTTCTGTAAGTTATTTACTAAACTTAGCTCATGGACTAGGAACAGTAGACGATATTGACCACTTGGGAAACAGACGTATAAGAAGTGTTGGAGAACTTTTACAAAATCAATTCAGAATAGGATTAACAAGACTTGAAAGAGTTGTAAGAGAGAGAATGACTATTCAAGACTTAGATGTTGTAACACCACAAACATTAATCAACACAAAACCTATAACATCTTCAATAAGAGAATTCTTTGGAAGTTCACAACTTTCACAATTTATGGATCAAACAAACCCATTATCAGAACTAACACATAAAAGAAGAATATCAGCATTAGGACCAGGAGGACTTTCAAGAGAAAGAGCAGGATTCGAAGTAAGAGACGTTCACTATACACACTATGGAAGATTATGCCCTATTGAATCTCCAGAAGGACCAAACATAGGACTAATCTCAGCACTATCTTCATTCGCTATAATCAATGAATATGGATTCATTGAAACACCATATAGAAAAATAGACCCAGAAACACATAAAGTAACAGACGAAATAGTATATATGGCAGCTTATGATGAAGACGGACACATCATAGCACAAGCAAATGAACCAATAGGAGAAGACGGAAAATTCATAAATAAAAAAATAAAAGTTAGATACTTAGACGAAGTAACAGAAGTATCAGCTGATAGAGTAGACTATATGGATGTATCTCCAAAACAATTAGTTTCAGTTGGAGCAGCCATGATACCATTTTTGGAGCATGACGACGCAAACCGTGCACTAATGGGAGCAAACATGCAACGTCAAGCAGTTCCTCTAATGATAACAGACTCACCAATAGTAGGAACAGGAATAGAATACAAAGCTGCAAAAGACTCTGGAATAATGATACTTGCAAAATCTGACGGTGTAATAAAGAAAGTTACAGGAGACGAAATTACACTAGAAACAACTAAAGGAGAAATCGAGACATATAAACTACGTAAATTCAAGAGAACAAATGGTGGAACATGTATAAACCAAAAACCAATAGTAGTAAAAGGCGAAAAAGTTAAAGCAGGAGATGTTATAGCAGATGGACCTTCTACACAAAATGGAGAAATGGCGCTTGGTAAAAACGTAATAATAGCATTCACAACTTGGGAAGGATACAACTATGAGGATGCTATACTATTAAGTGAAAGACTAGTAAAAGAAGATGTATATACATCAATACACATTGAAGAATACGAATGCGACTGTCGTGACACAAAACTTGGTTCAGAAGAAATTACAAGAGACATACCAAATGTTGGTGAAGACGGATTAAAAGACCTAGATGAAAATGGAATAATAAGAATAGGTGCAGAAGTTAGACCAGGAGATATTCTAGTTGGAAAAGTTACTCCAAAAGGAGAAACAGAACTTACAGCAGAAGAAAGATTACTTCGTGCAATCTTTGGAGAAAAAGCAAGAGAAGTAAGAGATACATCACTTCGTGTACCACATGGAGAATCAGGAACAATAGTAGATGTAAAAGTATTTACAAGGGACAACTCAGACGAATTAGGCCCTGGCGTAAATCAAGTAATTAGATGCTATATTGCTCAAAAGAGAAAGATATCTGTAGGAGATAAAATGGCTGGACGTCACGGAAACAAAGGTGTAGTATCAAGAATATTACCAGTTGAAGATATGCCATTCATGCCAGACGGAACTCCAGTAGATGTCGTACTTAACCCATTAGGTGTTCCTTCACGTATGAACTTAGGTCAAGTTCTAGAAGTACACTTAGGAGCAGCAGCAAAAGCATTAGGATATAAAGTTGCAACACCAGTATTTGACGGTGCAACAGAGGAAGAAATTGTTGAATTATTAAAACAAGCAGGAAGACAACCAAATGGAAAAACAATTCTTTATGATGGAAGAACAGGAGAACCATTTGATAAGCCAATAACAGTTGGTGTAATGTATATGTTAAAACTACACCACTTAGTAGATGATAAGATTCATGCTCGTTCAACAGGACCATACTCATTAGTTACACAACAACCTCTAGGAGGAAAAGCACAATTTGGTGGACAAAGATTTGGAGAAATGGAAGTTTGGGCACTAGAAGCTTATGGAGCATCACATACTCTACAAGAAATGCTAACTGTAAAATCAGACGACGTTGTAGGAAGAATAAAGACATATGAAGCAATTGTAAAAGGCGAAAATATCCCAGAACCAGGAGTACCAGCAGGATTTAAAGTATTAATAAAAGAACTACAAAGCTTAGGACTAGATGTAAGACTATATTCACAAGACAACAAAGAACTTGAACTTAAAGAGAATATAGACGAAGGAATAGACTTCAATCTAGAAAGAGAGCAAAAAGATAAAATGCAACTTGAAGAAGACGAATTGGCAGAAGGATATGAAGAAGAAACACTAGATGATGATGAACTCCTAGACGAAGATGAGATATTTGATGACGAAGACGTAATAAATGATGATGAATTATTAGATAATGACGATATGATGGATAGCGATGAAATATTTGACAATGATTTAGCAGAAGACAATATAGAAAACAATGAAGACACAATTGAATAATTTTTTCTAAATTTATGAAATAGACAAGAAGGAATTGTACAGCAGTGGATTATTTTATAGAAAATAGAAAAGAGCATAATCGAAAGTAATAGTAAATAGTGAAAAGTGAATAGTTAAAATAACAACTATTCACAATTCACCGTTATACTGTTCACTATATTAGTTATAGGGGGTCTAAATTTTGGACGAATTAGAATTGTTTAATAAATTGAAAATAGGACTTGCATCTGATGAAAAAATAAGAGAATGGTCAAAAGGTGAAGTAAAAAAACCAGAAACAATAAACTATAGAACATTAAAACCAGAAAAAGACGGATTATTCTGCGAAAGAATATTTGGACCGGTAAAAGACTGGGAATGTCACTGTGGTAAATATAAAAGAGTTAGATATAAAGGAATAGTTTGTGACAGATGTGGTGTAGAAGTTACAAAATCAAAAGTAAGAAGAGAAAGAATGGGTCATATCGAACTTGCCGCACCAGTTGCACATATTTGGTATTTCAAAGGAATTCCAAGCAGAATAGCATTACTTCTTGATATATCTCCAAGAAGTATAGAAAAAGTAATCTATTTTGCTTCATATATTGTTACAGACAAAGGAACATCAGGACTAATAAAAGGTCAAGTATTAAATGAAAAAGAATATGGTGAAGCAATAGAAAAATATGGTAGAGGAACATTCAAAGCAGAAATGGGAGCAGCTGCCATAAGAAAATTACTAGAAGAAATAGACTTAGACAAATTATCTACTAAAATTAAAAAAGAAATAGAAAAATCAAGCGAGCAAAAGAAAATGAAGCTTGCAAAAAGATTAGATACAGTAGAATCATTTAGAATATCTGGAAATAGACCAGAATGGACAATAATGAATGTTGTACCAGTAATTCCACCAGATTTAAGACCAATGGTACAATTAGACGGTGGTAGATTTGCAACATCAGACTTAAATGATTTATACAGAAGAGTAATAAACAGAAACAATAGACTAAGAAGATTACTTGAACTAGGTGCTCCAGAAATAATAGTAAGAAATGAAAAAAGAATGTTACAAGAATCTGTTGATGCACTTATAGATAATGGAAGACGTGGAAGACCAGTAACAGGAGCAGGAAACAGACCACTAAAATCATTATCAGACTTATTAAAAGGAAAACAAGGTAGATTTAGACAAAACCTACTAGGTAAGAGAGTTGACTATTCAGGACGTTCAGTTATAGTAGTTGGACCAGAACTAAAAATATATCAATGTGGCCTACCAAAAGAAATGGCAGTAGAATTATTTAAACCATTTGTTATGAAAGAACTTGTAAAAAGAGGACTTGCGCATAACATAAAAAATGCAAAAAGAATGGTAGAAAGATTAAGACCAGAAGTATGGGATATACTTGAAGAAGTTATAAAAGACCACCCAGTACTATTGAACCGTGCTCCAACACTTCACAGATTAGGTATTCAAGCATTCGAACCAGTACTTGTAGAAGGTAGAGCAATAAAACTACATCCATTAGTATGTACAGCGTTCAATGCTGACTTCGACGGAGACCAGATGGCAGTACACGTTCCACTATCTCCAGAAGCACAAGCAGAAGCTAGATACTTAATGCTATCAGTAAACAACCTACTTAAACCACAAGACGGAAAACCAGTAACAGTACCAACACAAGATATGATACTTGGAAGCTATTACTTAACAATGCAAGTTGATGGAGAAAAAGGTGAAGGAATGTACTTCAAAGATGAAGACGAAGCATTACTTGCATATCAAAATGGAGACCTAGAATTACATGCAAAAGTATTTATAAGAAGAAGCAAAGAAATAAACGGTGAAATAAAAACACAAAAAGTAGAAACAACAGTCGGAAGAGTAATATACAACCAAGGAATTCCACAAGATTTAGGATTTGTTGATAGAAGCAAAGAAGAAAACTTATTAAAATTTGAAATTGATTTCCCAGTTATAAAGAAAAACTTAGGAACAATAGTTGCTAAATGTATAAATAAACACGGATTCAGTGAAACAGCAGAAGTATTAGACTATATCAAAGCAACAGGATATAAATATTCAACAAAAGGAGCAATTACAGTTTCAGTTGCGGATGTAAGCGTTCCAGAAGCTAAAAAAGAAATACTTGCAAAAGCGGAAGAAGAAGTAGACAATGTAACAAGACAATATAAACGTGGATTAATTACAAATGAAGAAAGATATCAATCTACAATTAAAATATGGGAAAAAGCAACAGATGACGTATCAGATGCTATGAAAGATAACTTTGATGAATTAAACCCAATATACATGATGGCTCAGTCAGGAGCAAGAGGAAATATGAACCAGTTAAGACAAATCGCAGGTATGCGTGGACTTATGGCAAATACTTCAGGAAAAACAGTAGAAATTCCAATAAAATCATGCTTTAGAGAGGGACTAGATGCATTAGAGTACTTTATATCTTCACATGGTGCTAGAAAAGGTTTAGCAGATACAGCATTACGTACAGCTGACTCAGGATATTTAACAAGAAGATTAGTAGATGTAAGCCAAGACATAATAGTAAGAGAAGAAGATTGTGGAACACATGAAGGAATAGTTGTAGAAGATATCAAAGACGGAAATCAAATAATTGAAAAATTACAAGAAAGACTAGAAGGAAGATATCCAGTAGAAAACATTGTACATCCAGAAACAGGAGAAATCCTTGCAGATACAGATACAATGATAGACGATGAAATTGCAAAGAAAATAGTTGACAGCGGAATAACAAGTGTTAAAGTTCGTTCATCATTAACATGTAGAACAAAACACGGAGTATGTAGTAAGTGTTATGGAATGGGACTTGCAACACGTACAAAAGTTAATATAGGAGAAGCTGTCGGAATAATAGCTGCACAATCAATTGGTGAACCTGGTACACAGCTTACAATGCGTACATTCCACATGGGAGGTGTAGCAGGAGGAGATATTACACAAGGTCTTCCAAGAGTTGAAGAATTATTCGAAGCTAGAAAACCAAAGGGACTTGCAATAATTTCTGAAATAGCAGGAACAGTTAAAATAAAAGAAGAAGGAAACAAGAAAGAAATTATCGTAAAAGGAAAAGACAGCAGTAAAACATATACAATCCCATTTGGAGCAAAACTAAGAGTAAAAGAAGGAGAAGAAATAGAACCAGGAGCACAATTAATCGAAGGTTCTGTAAATCCAAGTGAAATCCTTGCAATCAACGGACCAGAGGGAGTATACAAATACTTAATCCAAGAAGTACAAAAAGTATATAGAAACCAAGGTGTTGATATTAACGATAAGCACATTGAGGTAATTGGAAAACAAATGCTTAAGAGAGTAAGAGTACAAGACCCAGGAGACACAGGAATGTTTGCAAACTCTCTAGTAGATATGTATGAATTTGAAGACATAAATAAAGAAACTGTTGAAAATGGTGGAAGACCAGCAACAGGACATAGAGCTCTACTTGGAATTACAAAAGCATCTCTTGCAACAGAAAGCTTCCTATCAGCAGCATCATTCCAAGAGACAACAAAAGTATTAACAGAAGCTGCAATAAAAGGAAAGATTGATCCATTAATAGGATTAAAAGAAAACGTAATTATAGGTAAATTAATACCAGCAGGAACAGGTTTATCTGACTACAAAGACATAAAGATAAATACAGAAGAAGAAAAAGTTCCAGAAAATTTAAAAGCAAATATAGTTGGATAAATGTAAATAAAAAATTACCCCGTTTAGTAAATACAATAAAATATTATTGTAATAAACTAGATGGGGATATTTTATAATTAAAATTTATATATTTTTCCAATTTTGCTAATATTTGTACTTGACAGTTAAAATGTAATAATGTACAATGGAAATAAGTTAAACACAAAGGAGAAAACTAGAAACATGAGAAACGCTAGAAGCCTAGAGCCAGTACACACACACACACACACACGGATATATATCTTAATAGATTAAGTAAAATAGGAAATATAAGGACACATAGGACTTATATGTTTTTTGACATATAAGACTTATGTGTCTTTTTGTCGTGTGTGAGAATAAATCCGGTCGTTGGGGACGCATCTAAAATGACCGGATTTTAGATAAAATATTTGAATTTAATTTCAATTTAAAAAATCTGGTCATTTAGAACCGTCCCAAACGACCGGATTTAAAAAAAGGAGGAATTTACAAATGAAACACAAAGTCAAACCAATCAAGCAAGAAAGAGGAATTACGCTAATTGCACTAATTATTACAATAATAGTGCTAGTTATCCTAGCAGCAGTTACACTAAATTCCATATTTGGAAGTAATATAATAGGCTTAGCAACAAATGGAGCGATAAACTATGCAGAAGAGCAACAAAAAGAGCTAGGAATGTTAAATGATGTAAGTGATTTATTAGGAGATATAACAGGAGATACAGATAGACCAATGTCACCAAGTATTACTTTATCAGGAACAAAGGGGAATAATGATATATATACAAGTAATGTAACTGTAACTATTAGCATAAATAAAGGATTAGAACAAACAGGAACTATAAAATTGCATTACAAAATAAATGGTGGAGAAGAACAAATATCAGAAGAAGATGTAAGTTTTGAAGTAAGCGAAGAAGGAACGACAACAATTACAGCATGGACAGAAAATGAAAAAGGAAACTTATCAAATAATGCAGAGACAAGCTTTACGATAAACAAAACAGCTCCAAGTACTCCAACAATTTCTTTAAATGGAACAGAAGGAGAAAATGGATATTATATAAGTGATGTAGGAGTTACAATTAGTGCAGGAGATGTGGCTGATGTAGCAAGTATAAAATACAAAGTAGAAGAAGCAAATCCAATTGATGAAACAGAAGCTACTGGAACAACTGCAAACTTTGATATAACACAAGACGGAACAAGTACAATAACTGCATATATAATAAATACAGCAGGACTAACATCAGAAACAATTTCGCAAGTTGTAAATAAAGATACAGTTGCACCAAGTACAGCAACTATCGCACTATCAGGAGAAGCAGGAGAAACAAGTATAAATGTCACAGCAACAGGAGCAGACGCAACTTCAGGAGTTGCAAGTTATATATTCCAATATAGTACAACAAATGAAGAAAGCGGATTTACAACAGCAGAAGAAGTACCAAATACATCAAATTCATGTACATTTGAATACCAAGATTTAGCATCAAATACAACATATTATTTAAGAGTAATTGTAAAAGATAGAGCAGGAAATACTTTGCCAAGTACAGCAGAAAGTGCAACAACAAAGAAAGCTGGAATGTCTGATACAGAGCTTGCAAGTAATGTGGGAAAATATGTAGGCTATACACCAGTAAGTGGAAGCTTTACATCACAAGGAACATATAATGGAGGGAGTAACCAAAACTTTTCCACAACTACAGGTGTAAAGTGGAAGATATTAGATTCAAATAGTAATACATTAACATTGATATCGGATATAGCAGTAAATACAGGATTTAGATTGGGTTATGAAGATGGGTATAACAATGGAGTTCTATTATTAAATAATGCCTGCAAAGAAATGTATAGTAATAGTAGTTTAGGAGCAACAGGAAGAAGTCTGGATATAGATGATATAGAAAAATATATGACATATAATAAAAATAATAATTCTTCCTATGGAACCGAATATAAATGTCCTTCAACATATAACCATTATCCAAAGATATTTGCAGATGAAAAAACAGGAGCTGTAGGTGGAAATTATGGTAGTAAATATGGATTGAGTGATCAAGATAATTATGTAACAGGAGAAACAACAGACTCAAATGTAAAAGGAAAAATTACATCCTATGATTTTACTATGTCAACAAATACAATGAAGAATCAAACATATGCAAACTTATTTAGTTCTTCTACGCAGACTTGGTTAGCATCACGATGCATGAATGTTGATGGTGGTGCAGGTCTAATACAGTTTTGTATGTTTTATATAAGCAGTTATACTGTAGACGATGCTAATTATTTATTTCGCTCAGATTATAGCTATAAAAGCTTTAACTATGCCATTCGTCCTGTAGTTGAAATCGACTTAAGCAAAGTAAATGTTGGAGTAACAGGTGACGGCTCAAGTACTTCTCCATTCAGTATCGAAGCAAAATAAACTTTTTATGACTAGGAATTTGAAACACATGAACTGAACAAAAAAGTTGGGCAAATATAATTTTAAAATTTGACATATAATAAAAAATGTGATAATATAATTACAGCAATTGCAAAAATCATGCGTTAGTATAACAAAAAAAGACTAGGAGTGCAAGTCCTAGTCTTTTTTGCATATTACCTACTTTTTTTTATACAAATATTGTGATAAAATAGAGCAGAATTAATATAGTATAAAGTGGAGGCTTTTATGAAAGAAATTAAAGTTAAAGACATAATAAAAATATGTAATGCTAACTTAATATGTGGAAACGAAGAAGAAATACTTGAAAATTATAAAAAAGACACAAGAGAGATAGAAAATGGAGATGTATATATAGGAATAAAAGGCGAGAAATTTAATGGAAGTACATTTTTTGAAACTGCTTTTGAAAAAGGTGCAAAAGCATGTATTTTACAAGACATAGAAATAGATGAAAAAACATTAAAAAAATATCAAGATAAGATAATAATTATAGTAAAAGACTCAGTAGAAGCACTTCAAAAAATAGCTGAATATAAAAGAAAAGAGTATAATATACCAGTAATTGGAGTTACAGGAAGTGTTGGGAAAACTAGTACAAAAGATATTTTAGCAAGTGTAATGTCAAAAAAATACAAAACATTGAAAACAGAAGGAAATTATAATAATCATATAGGAGTACCACTAACGATTTTAAAGCTAAAAGACCATGAAGCAGCAGTAATCGAAATGGGAATGAACCATTTAGGAGAGATAAGCAAACTTACAAAAATAGCAAGACCAACAATGTCAGTAATTACAAACATTGGAACATCACATATAGGAGAATTAGGTTCAAGAGAAAACATATTAAAAGCAAAATTAGAAATTTTAGAAGGAATGGAAGAAAATGCACCTATAGTGATAAACAATGACAATGATATGCTACATGATTGGTACATAAAAAATAAAGATACTAGAAATATAATAACCTATGGAATAGAAAATAAAAGTGATATAATGGCAGAGAATATATATACAGACGATAAAGGAAGCAATTTCACAGTAAATGTAGAAAACAAACAATATAAAATAGAGATAAATGTTGGTGGAAAACACTTTATACAAAATAGTTTATGTGCTATATGTGTTGGACTAAAGAACAATATTTCAATGGAAAAAATAATAGAAGGAATAAAAGAATTCAAATTGACTCAAAAAAGAATGGAAATATTGAAAGGAATAAATAATTCTACTATAATAAATGATTGCTATAACGCAAGTTATGACTCGATGAAAGCTGCAATAGAGTATTTGGGAGAATTAAAGGGCAATAAAAAAATAGCGGTACTAGGAGATATGCTAGAACTTGGAGAATATGAAAAAGAACTACACGAAAAAGTAGGAGAAGAGATATATAAAAACAAAATAGACATATTAATAACAATAGGAAATCTAGCAAAACACATAGCAGAAAAAGCAAGTAAGTTAGGATTAAGTAAAGATAAGATATTTACTTATGAAGATAAACAAGAGCGGAATAAAAAAACTCAAAGAAATTATCAGTGAAAATGACTATATTTTAGTAAAAGCATCAAATGCAATGAAATTTGATGAAATTACAAAAGAACTACAACCCTGTGACGGAGAAAATTGATGCAAACAAATTTATATTGTATAGTCTGTCAAATGGAACGGAGACAAATGACACATATATAAATTTAAGATTATTATAGAGTAGCCGTTTTGGAGTAATATTTCTAATTTTTGAAGTTCCGCGCAGGGAGGCTCCCCGAGTGGATATGACCCTAGGCGAGTGGCGAAGCCAGTAAGGAACGATAAAATTATAAATATTACTCCAAAAGGTAGGCGGAAAATGTGGCATTTGACGACGACTCCCCATTTGACACACAAAAAATAAGAAAGGAAGGAAAGATATGAAACTTGCAGTAATTTTCGGAGGCATGTCAACTGAACATGATGTTTCAGTCGTATCAGGCACATCAGTTATAAAAAGACTAAACAAAGGAAAATATGAAATTTTACCAATATATATAGACAAGAAGCGGAACATGGTATAAGTATGCAAAAGATGTAAATGAGATAGAAGTTGCAGAAATTGGAGAAAAATTACAAGAATTAGAAAAAATAGATAATATAATAGAAACATTAAAAAAACAAGATGTAATTTTTCCAGTATTACATGGATTATATGGAGAAGACGGAACAATTCAAGGATTATTTGAAATGATAAAAGTACCATATGTAGGATGCAAGGTACTTGCATCAAGTCTTGCAATGGATAAAGTATATACTAAAATAATAATAGAAAAAGCAGGAATTAAACAAACTAAATCAGAATATATTAGAAAATTTAATGAAAATTACATATATATCGATAAAACATTTAATGAAAAAATATGTACAATAGATGAAATTTGTGAAATAATGGAGAAAAATTTAAAATATCCAATGTTTGTTAAACCTTCAAATTCAGGCTCAAGTGTAGGCGTAAATAAAGCAGAAACAAAAGAAGAACTAAAAGAAATGATTAAAATTGCGAGCAAATATGATAAAAAAATACTAGTAGAACAAGGAATTGTTGGTCATGAAGTAGAATGCGCAGTACTTGGGAATGAAGAAGCAATAGCATCAAATGTTGGAGAAATAAAATCAGCAGAAGAATTTTATAGCTTTGATGCAAAATATAAAAATCAAGAATCAAGAACATTAATTCCAGCAGAAATATCAAAAGAAAATCAAGAAAAAATAAGAAAACTAGCAATAAAAGCATTTAAAGCAATAGACGGAAAAGGACTTTCAAGAGTGGACTTCTTTGTAGAGGATAAAACAGAAGAAATATATCTTAATGAAATAAATACATTGCCAGGATTTACACGGTATAAGTATGTATCCGAAGTTATTTGAAAGTGTTGGTATAAAATATAGCAATTTATTAGATAAACTAATTGAATTAGCATTAGAATAATGATATAATAAATGCACTAAATAAAAGTTCCTGAGGAAGGAAAGGATGTTAAATGATATTTAAGGACTATTATAAAATACTAGGATTTGAAACAAATAAAATTACAATTGATGACATAAAAATTGCATTCAGAGAACAAGCAAAAAAATACCACCCTGACTTAAATGAAGGTTCTGAAAATGCAGAAGAAAGATTTAAAGACATAAACGAAGCATATCGAATATTATCTAATCCAGTGAGTCGAAAAAAATATGATAAAAACTGGAATTCTAATATTGGTAAAAAGAAAAATAGAGAAGAAAATGCAAGAAATATAAATCATAGTGACTCAGTATTTGGAGAAGTTATAAATATGTTTTTTGGTGCAAAAAAAGAAGAAGAACCAAAACCAAAAAAAGAGAAAGGAAAAACACCGATAAAAGGCGAGAATGTAGAAACAGCAATAAATGTTAGTATAGAGGAAGCCTTTTTTGGTGTGTCTAAAAAGATATCACTTAGAGCCATAGACCGGAAAAATGAAAAACTTTTCAGTAAAAATTCCAGCCGGAATAAGAAATGATGAAAAAATTAGACTAATAGGACAAGGCAAAAAAGGTGAAAATGGCGGAAAAAACGGAGATTTATTAATAAAAATAAATATAGAAAAAAACAAAAAATTCAGACTAGAAGGATGTACACTTTATACAGACTTAAATCTAACACCTTGGGAAGCAGCACTAGGAGCAAGAATAAATGTAGAAGGAATTGACGGACAAGAAACAGTATATATACCAAAGGGAATTGAAAGTGGAGAAAAAATTAGAATACAAGGCAAAGGCTACAAAGACGGAAAAGGTGGAAGAGGAGAACTAGTTGCAGAAGTAAAAATAATGGTACCAAATAAATTAACAGAAGAAGAAATAGCAATATATGAAAAACTAAGAGAGGTATCTAGCTTCAACCCTAGATAAATAAGGAGAAGAAGTTGACAAAGAGGAAAAAATAATGTATAATTATGTTTAGTGAGTAATTACAAAAGACGAACTAGGCATAATTGGAAAGAGGTGCAATAATGGATATAGTACAAGGAAAACATTTTAGTATAACAGATCCTAAAGGCATAAATACAGTAATATATCAAGTAAATAAAACAGAAAAAGAATACTTAAAAGATTTTCCTAAATACACGGTTGAAAGGTTGGATTATACATCAGAAATAAGAGGAGACTCAACAAGAAAAACATATTTTGTAGATGAACCATCACCAGAAGGAAACCAACTTGTAATTCTTTCTTTCGGAAAAGAAAAAGTAGTAATTAATATGGGAATACTTCTTGGAGATGAAGTAAAAATAACAAAAAAACCAGCTCCATTCAAATTCAACACACTATATTCGGAAAAAGAAGAAGAGTATAAAGACTTTAACTATACTCCTAATTTGAAAAGAGCAATTTCAATTATAGACCCTGATACAGCAGAAGAAGTAAAACCAGTACTATATTTCGATGAAAAAACAAATGAAGTAAAAGGAAAATGTAAATTGAAACCATATAAATCTTATTTCGCATTCGAAATAAGAGAAAACTAGGAGGATAATACAATGTCAGAAAAGAAATATGAGAGTAAACCTGCAGGAGTAAATGATAAAATTGAGGTTACATATACCAATTTTGCTGCTAATAGAGAAAGAACAGAAGCAAGAACTGGTGAAGGAAAAGAATTCGATAACGAAGAATTATTAAGATTATTAGGATTTAAAGAAAATTCACAAGGAGAAATGACATTATCTGCTACTTCTATTGATGTCGAAAAAGATAAAAATGGAAAAGTAATAAGAAGAACGAAAAATGGAAGAACATTAACAGATAATAGACAAGCAGGTACAGAAAGATAGATAAAACAAAAGAGTAGGTGAAATATATGCACTATAAAATAAAAGGCGCAATAAAAAAGAATAAAGACAGATTTATAATATTTATAATACTATGGATTATTATGGCCATAGCACTAGTGGCACCCATCGCTTATGCTCAAAACAGAGCTACAGTTGATGGTGTCTTTGATTTTGGAAAATGTATAACTGAATTAATGACAGCTTACACAAACTTCGGAGATGTAATGGGAAGCTTTGGAATTTATGTAAGTGAATTTTTCGGACTACTTTGGAAATTTACATTAGTATATCTAATATTCATGTTTGTTGGATTCGTAAGAACAGCTCCAAAGAACGAATATACAGATATAGAGCAAGGCTCAAGTGACTGGGCAAGTGGAGGAGAACAATACAAAGTATTAAGCAGACATAAAGGTATAATACTTGCAGAAAACAACTATCTACCAGTAGATAAAAGAGGAAATGTAAACGTACTAGTAGTTGGACGGTTCAGGTTCTGGTAAATCTGCATCATACTCAATACCAAACGCTTATCAAATGTTAGGCTCTTATGTATTTACAGACCCAAAAGGAGAGCTTTATGATAAAACAGCAGGATTTTTACAAAGAAATGGATATGACATAAAAGTATTAAATTTAGTAAGACCACAAAATAGTGATGGGTATAATCCACTTATGCATATATCCTCAGAATTAGACGTAGACGTTATTGCAAATACAATAGTAAAAGGACAAAAAACTGAAGGAAGTAATGCAGACCCATATTGGGACGATATGGCAGAAATGTTATTAAAAGCATTAATATATTATTTAATAGCAACAAGACCAGAAGAAGAACAAAACTTAGCAAGCTGTGCGGAACTTGTTAGAGCAGCAAATACAAGTGGTGGAAGTAACTTACTTTCAGAACTCATAAATCAATTACCCTACGACCATCCAGCAAGGATGTACTATAAGTCAATTGAAATAGCACCAGAGAAAACTTATGGGTCAATACTAAGCTCATTACAATCAAAACTTGGTAAATTCGACTCAAAAGAAATCGCAGAACTAACATCAACAGATACAATAGACTTTGAAGAAATAGGAAAGAAAAAAACAGCAGTATATGTTATATCTTCAGATACACATACAGCTTATGACTTCTTATTAACAATATTTTTTGCACAGATGATACAACAGCTATATGATTTTGCAGACTTAAATGGAGGACAACTTCCAATGCCTACATATTTTATACTAGACGAGTTTGCAAATATAGGAAAAGTACCAGACTTTGATAAGAAAATATCTACAAGTAGAAGTAGAAAAATACAATTTAGTGTAATTTTACAGAACTTAGACCAGCTAGAAGCGGTATATGAAAAATCATATGAAACAATAATAGGTAACTGTGATACACATGTATTCTTAGGAAGTAACTCGCAAAAGACAGTAGAATATTTTTCAAAAGCATTAGGAGAAAAAACAGTTTCAAGAGACAGTATATCTGTAAATAAAGATAGACAAAACTGGATGCAAGGAAAGAGTGTATCAGACCAAATAAATGCAAGAGCACTTTTAACACCAGATGAACTTAGAAGATTTGACAATGACTATTGTATAATATTCGAAAAAGGTGTAAGACCAATAAAAGCAAAGAAATATTATTATTTCTTAAAGCCAGAAGCAAAAAGACTTGCTGAATTCACATTAAACCATAATGATGCAAGAGATATAGAAAGAGGAAACTGGAGAAAATATAACCCATATAATCCTTATACTACAGAAAATGAAAAACAACAGACTCAAAATCTAAAAGTAGAAAGCTTAGATGACTTATTTGAAGACGAGCCTCAAGAAAAGAAAACAAATAAAAGAGAAGAGGCACCAGTATTACCACAAGAGGAAATACTAGAAGAAGCAAAGCCTAAACAAGAAGAGCCAAAGAAGCGGAGAGATAGATTTACAAAAAGAGCTAGAAGCAAAATTTGATGAGCTCTTTGGACCAATAAACGAAAACTAAAAAATATCACCAAAGTTTATCTTTGGTGATATTTTTTAGTATAAAATTAAAAGAAAATTTGTTTTGTTCGCTTGTATTTTTTCTTAATATATTATATAGTAATGGTTATAGGAAAAGAGAACAAGCAACACAAAATAAGAAAAAGTCAAACAAAGATAAGGAGAAAAATATGAAATTTATACATATAGCAGATGTGCATTTTGATATGCCATTTACAACACTTGAAGGAAGAAAACTTTCAGAAAATAGAAGACTAGAACAAAGAAATGCGTTCAAAAAAGTAATAGAATATATAAAAGAAAATGATATACCGTATTTATTTATATGTGGTGATTTATATGAACACGAATATGTAAAAAAATCAACAATAGAATACATAAATAAATTATTTGAAACTATTCCAAACACAAAAATATATATCGTTCCAGGAAACCATGACCCATATATAAAAAACTCATACTATGCAAGGTTTAATTGGGCAAGCAATGTAAAAATATTTAAAGAAGAAGTAGAAAAAATAGAAAACGATAATATTTGTATATATGGATATGGATTTGAAGACTTTTACATGAAAAAATCAGAAGAAAAACAAATACAAATAGAAGATAAAAATAAAATAAATATATTACTAACACATGGAACATTAGATGGAGATAAAAGTGGAGAAATACTATATAATCCAATATCAAAATCTGAGTTAAACAAGCTTGGAGTCAATTATATAGGGCTTGGACATATTCATAAAATATCATATAAAGATGAACCAAACCAGAATATAGTATATCCGGGTTCACTTATATCACTTGGATTTGATGAACTTGGAAGTCATCGGAATGATTTATGGAGAAATAGATGAAAATACAAAAAAATTAAAATTAGAATTTATTCCAGTAGATGACAAAGAATTTGCAGAGAAAGAAATAAACATAAGCGAGATTTCATCAATAGAAGAACTATTAGAAAAAATAAATAATGAAGAATATGATGAAAATAAATATTTTAAAATAATATTAGTTGGCAACAAAAAAATAGAAATAAATATAAATGAAATTTTAAAAAATATATTGCAAAAAAACATTATAAAAATAAAAGATAAAACAAAATTAGAAGTAGATTTAGAGAATATATCAAAACAACAAAATCTTAAAGGATTTTTTGTTAGAAATTTATTAGAAAAAATTGAAGAAGAACCAGAAAATAAAGAAAAAATTTATAAAGCGATTGAGATTGGGCTTATGGCTTTTGAGAAATAAAAGGTTGAAAAATAATTCTAACAATTCTTTTCCAATCAGATTGATAGCTTAAGGAAGGGATGATATTTAATTATGCTAATAGAAAACTTACAAATAAATAATTTCGGAAAATTAAAAAATAAAAATATAGAATTAAACAATGGCATAAATGTTATATATGGAGAAAATGAAAGTGGAAAAACAACACTTCTTAAATTTATAACAAGTATGTTTTATGGAGTAAATAAAAATAAAAATGGTAAAAGAATATCAGATTTTGAAAAATATACACCATGGGAAGAAGGAGAATTCTCAGGAAAAATAAAATATAAACTAGACAATGAAGAAGAGTATGAAGTATATAGAAATTTTGCAAAAAAGAACCCACAAGTTTTAGACAAGTTAGGAAATGATGTAAGTAAAAACTATACAATAGACAAAACTTATGGAAATAAATTCTTCTTTGAACAAACAAAAGTAGACGAAGAATTATTCAATATGGCAATGGTAATAATGCAGCAAGAAGTAAAATTAGATGAGAAAAAACAAAATATATTAATTCAAAAGGCATCAAACATAATGCTAACAGGAGAAGATGATGTTTCATATAAGAAAATAATATCAAAACTAAACAAAAAACAAACAGAAGAAATAGGAACAGAAAAGAGCCCTACCAAACCTTTATATTTAACTAGACAGAGAATAGAAGAACTAGGCAGAAAAAAAGCAGAACTAGAAAATATTTTACCACTTCAATATGAAATAGAAGATAAAAAAATAGATATAGAAAAAGATGTAAAACATGGAGAAAAAGAATTAGAACTATTACAAAGTATTCAAAAAATGCAAAATGAAGCAAAAATAGAAGAAGAAAAAATAGATATAAATATAAAATCAAAAAAAGAAACAGAAAACAAAAAACAAGAAGAGGAAGACAGATTAAATAATATAAAATCAAAAAAAATAGAGAAAAAATCACTAAAAATGCTATACATAATACCGATATTGTTAACTATTTTTAGTATAATATTATTTTTAATAAATCAAAAAATAATTTCATATATAGGAATAGCACTAGATATAATAAGCATTATAGTAATTTCATTAATTCAAATAAAAGAAAATAAAAAATATAAAAAAATAAAAGATGAAGAAAGACAAGAAAAAAATAATATAAAAAATAAAATAGAAGTACTAGAAAATGAAATAAAAGAAAAAGAAAAAATAATAAACGAAAAGCAAAATGAACTAAATATAAAAATAAATCTAAATAAACAAGAACTAAAAAATAAATTTCAAGAAATAAATAATATTGAAAATTTTTTTGAGAATGAAATAGATAGCGAGAATATTTTAAATGAACAAAAATATATAAATGACTTAAAATTAGAACTTACGAGATTAGAAATGCAAAGAAAAGAAATTTTAGAAAAACTAGAAAATAAATCACAAATAGAAGAAGAATTAGAAAATCTAAGAGAAAACTTAGAAGGATTAATAGAATATAATGAAACAATAAATATCGCAAAAGAAGGTATAGAAAAAGCATATCTCAAAATGAAGGAAGACATAACACCAAAATTTTCTATAAACTTGTCAAATGCTATACAAAATATATCAAGTGGAAAATATAAAACTGTAAAAGTAAATGAAGAAGATGGGCTAATCGTAGAAACAGAAAATGGAAACTATGTATCAGCAGATGTTTTAAGCATAGGAACAATAGACCAATTGTATCTATCTTTAAGAATATCTAGTATAAATGAACTTACAAAAGAAAATATGCCAATAATATTAGATGAAACTTTTGCATACTTCGATAATGAAAGATTAGGAAAAGTACTAGAATTTTTAAACAAAGAATATAAAGATAGGCAAATACTAATATTAACTTGTACAAACAGAGAAAATGAAATTTTAAATAAAATGAACATAGAATACAACAAAATAGAGCTATAGTTTGACTTTTCGCATAAAATACGGTATAATAAACAAAGTTCGGTCGTTGGGGACGCATCTAAAACGACCGGATTTTGATTAGTAAGTTAAGTTTAAATCTAATTGAAAGAATCTGGTCGTTTAGAACCGTCCCCAACGACCGAACTTAATATCGAAAGGAAAGAAAAAATTATATGTTTCAAAGATTAGAAGACGTAGAAAAAAGATATGATGAATTAACAACAAAAATAAGTGACCCAGAAGAAATTGCAAAAACATCTTCATGGCAAAAACTTATGAAGGAACATGCAGAACTTACACCAATAGTAGAAAAATATAGAGAATATAAAAAAGCTAAGAAAACTATAGAAGAAAATGAAGAACTGCTTAAAGATCCAGAACTTAAAGAACTAGCAGAAATGGAAATAGAAGAAGCAAAAGAAAAATTACCTAAAATAGAGGAAGAATTAAAAATACTTTTAATTCCAAAAGATCCAGATGACGACAAAAACATAATATGCGAGATAAGAGCAGGAGCTGGAGGAGAAGAAGCAGCACTATTTGCTGGAACATTATTCAGAATGTATTCAATGTATGCAGAAAAGAAACATTGGAAAATAGATATATTAAATGAAAACGAAACAGAACTTGGTGGATACAAAGAAATAACTTTCATGATAACAGGAAAAGGAGTATATAGCAGATTAAAATTCGAAAGCGGGGCACATAGAGTTCAAAGAGTTCCAGACACTGAAAGTAGTGGAAGAATACACACATCAGCTGCAACAGTTGCAATACTTCCAGTAGTAGAAGATGTAGAAATAGAAATAAACCCAGCAGATATAAAAATGGAAGTTTATAGAGCATCAGGAGCTGGAGGGCAACACGTAAACAAAACATCATCAGCAGTTAGATTAATACATGAACCAACAGGAATAGTTGCAGAATGTCAAACAGAAAGATCTCAAGTACAAAACAGAGAATATGCAATGAGACTATTAAAATCTAGACTATATGAAATAGAAAAACAAAAAAGAGATGAAAAACTTGCAAATGAAAGAAAAAGCCAAGTGGGAACTGGGGATAGAAGTGAAAAAATAAGAACATACAACTATCCACAAGGAAGAATAACAGATCACAGAATAGGACTAAGTATATATCAAATGGAAAACTTTCTAAATGGAGACTTAGACGAAATGATAGATGCACTTATTACGGCGGATAGGACGGAGAAACTAAAAGGTGACGAAGGTTGAAAAATAATTGCGTTTTGGCGTTGTTAAACTGCGCTACGAAAATCCGGCTTTGCGTACTGAGGCTGTAACAGGCAAAGCCTTAACAGCCTCAGCATCAACGTGCAGAAAGCACGCCTCCGGTTTTCTTGCTTGTTTGCCTAGCCAAAAGTACAATTCTTTTCCAACCAGACTTTTGACTTGAGAAAATAGTTATACTATAAAAAGTAATAGAAAAAAATAGATATTGTCTTGCACAATATCTATTTTTATATTGCTTTATTATAAAAAATGAAATAAAATATATGTTGTAAAGGGGGTAAACAATGAAAAATAAATTAATATGCTTATTAATACTTATAATCTCGGCTATAGCTTGCCTATTTTTATTTAACACAACATCTTATGCAGGATATCAAGAACTTGATAACTTAACATATAATGTACAGTTAAATGAAGATGGAAGTGCAGACATAACTGAAAAATGGGAAGTATACATATATGACACAAACACAATGTTTAAAACATTTGACTTAGACAGTAGTAAATTCGGAGAAATTACAAATGTAAAAGTAAAAGAAATATCAAAATCAGGAAAGGTCTCAGAATTTATACAAACAGATACCTATGCCTATCACGTAGAAAAAGGCTATTACTATGGACTTCAGACAGAAGATGATGTATTTGAAATTGCCTGGGGAGTATCAGTAGAAAGCTCAGCAGATAGAATATATGAAATAAGTTATACAGTAAAAGATGCAGTTAAGACATATAATGACTGTTCAGAGTTCTATTGGCAATTTATAGGAGAAACAAATGGAATACCTGCAGATAAAGTTCAAGGAACAATAAAATTGCCAAAAGCAGTAGAAAATAAAGAAAATATAAAAGTTTGGGCACATGGACCACTTAACGGAGAAATACAAATAGTTGATAATGAAACAGTCTCATTTGAAGTAAATTATTTAAGTGAAGAAACAATGGTAGAAACAAGAATTGCAGTAACTGAAAATATATTTACAACAAATGAAAATGTACTAGAAAGATACGAATTAGAAAACATTATTGAAGAAGAAACAGCATGGGCAGATGAAGCAAATAGAGAAAGAGATAGACTAAGACGAGAACAAGAAATAGAAGAAAAGCTTGTTAAGATAACTATCATTGCTTTAATTGCAGTTGGTATTGGAATATTAATATTTTTCATAATAAAAATAATTAAATATATAAAAATATTATCAAAAACAGAAAAATTAAAGCCAGAACAAAAATTAGAATATTTTAGAGACATTCCAGATGAAAACTCAACTCCAGCAGAAGCAGCATATCTATATTATTTTGATAAAGAAAAAGACTTCAAAAACAATTTATCAAAAATAATATCAGCAACAATGTTAAATTTAGCACTAAAAAAAGCTATAACCATTGATAAAGATGAAAAAAATGAAATGAAAATAACAATAAATAGAGATATAGAAAAAGAAAAATTAAAAGAAGACGAAACCTCAATACATAATTTACTTATAAAAGTAAGAAGTTATACAAATGAAAAAGACAAAGATAGAAAAAATAGAGAAAGCATATCAATGAAAGATATAGAAAATTATGCAAAAAAATATGACACAACATTTCTAAAAATTGTAGAAGGAATAGAAAAAACAGCAAAAAACAGCCAAAAAAAGAAACAAAATTATGATGATAATTTAATAAAAGAATCAGAAAAATGGAGAAAAAAGAAAAGTGCATATTATATCTCAGCAGCTTTCTGTGCATGCTTTGGAGGAATGATTATACCATTAATTGAAGTAATACCATTATTAATTTGTGGAATCTTATGTAGTAGACTACAAAAGAAGACAAGAAATCTTACACAAAAAGGTACAAATGAACAAGAACAGTGGAAAGCACTAGAAAGATTTATGGAAAACTTTTCACTTTTAGACGAAAGAGAAGTGCCAGAACTTGTATTATGGGATAAATATTTAGTATATGCAACAGCATTTGGAATAGCAGACAAAGTATTGAAACAATTAAAAATTAAATACCCAGAATTAGTAGATGATAACTATATGATTAGCAATAACTATATGTTAGTATATATGATGAGTAGATACAATTTTGACAGAATGCTAACATCAAGTATGCAAAAAGCCTATAACGCTGGAGTAAGAGAAAGAGCAGCAAGGCAAGCAGCAGCATCTAGCAGTTACTCAAGCGGCGGAGGAGGCGGCGGAGGCTTCTCTGGCGGAGGCGGACGGCGGAGGTGGCCGGAGGCCGGAATGGGCGGAAGATAATTAAGCTATTCTATCATAACAGTCCAAGAGTACTCATATAATTAACAAGAGGTGTAAGCATCATGGATATATTGAAGAGTACATTGCTTGGACTGTTTTTTGGAACATTTGGAACAACCTTAGGTGGAATAATAGGAGTAAAATTCAAAAGCTCATCAAATAAATTTTTAAGTTTCATATTATCATTTGCGTCAGGACTTATGATGTCAATTATTTGTTTCGACTTAATTCCAGAAGCATTAGGAATATCAGAATTTAGCAATGTTATAACAGGAGTAGTACTTGGGATTATGGTAATGATAATATGTGACATCATCGTACAAAGTAAATTAAGTCTAAAGAAAAATAAATTTGGAAAAAATAGTTTATTAAAAACAGGAATTGCATGTCGGAATAGGGCTAGCACTTCATAATCTACCAGAAGGACTTGCGATTGGTTCGGGATTTGAAGCATCACTTAAACTTCGGATATTCTCTAGCAATAACAATTGCGATACATGATATACCAGAAGGAATATCTATGGCAGTTCCAATGAAAAATGGAGGAATAAGCTCAGGAAAAGTAGTATTCTATGTTATATTATCAGGAATCACAACAGGAATAGGTGCATTTTTCGGGAGCTTAATTGGCTCAATTTCATTAACAATAATATCATTATGTTTATCGTTTGCAGCAGGAGCAATGCTATATATCGTAACAGGAGAATTAATTCCAGAAGCAAATAGTCTGTATAAAGGAAGAATGTCAGCAATAGGCAATATACTTGGGTTTTTAATAGGGATAATAGCTGTGAGAATATAAAATTTTCTGCCAAAGGGGACGGTTCTAAATGGCAGATTTTACTTCAATGTCAAATTTTCAGTTGAAACTTAATTAAAATCTGCCATTTAGAACCGTCCCCTTTGGCAGAAAAAAATAAAAAAAGGAACTAGTTAAGTAGTTCCTTTTTAGTTGTTTAACGTCCAGCGTGCATACGAGAAGCATCTTCAGATAAATCCCTTTGAGTACGTTCTACGATTTCTTCAAAACTTTCACCAGGATTATCTTTAGCTATATTTTCAAGTCTTTCTGAAATTTCCCTATCAGTAAACACATCAGCAATATCAGAATCAAAAGCTTTAATCTTTTCTATTGCCATTTCATGAGCTTCACCCGTTGTCAAATCACCATCAGCATCATCTAAAGATAAATCATGATTATGTCCTTCATGCATATTAATTTCATCCATTTTGTCTCTAATATTATCTTCACCTTTATCTTTACTAAACTCATCACGAACTTCACGAGTTGTATAACGAGTACGTTCAGTTTCAAGTTCTTGAGTAAAAGCATCTCTATGAGATGTTCTATCAACTTGTCCATATCCTACTTCTATATATCCCATTGAACCTATTTTAGTTGTAATAATAGCGTCATCGACAATAGGAGAGTCAATTGCATATGAAGAATCGACATTTATTTTTTCAACTTGTGAACCGTCACGATTTGTCTGATATATAGTTTTATCAGATGTTTTACCACCAACTTGCTTTAACATATCAGCAGTCTCTATTTTACCGTCAGGAGTTTGAATTAAATGAGAAAATCTAGTAGTATTTGGATTATTTTCGATTGCATCTGAATATACAGTAATTAATGTAGAACCCTCTGGAACACCAAGTACTTCTGCTAAAGTATGGTCATCATCAACTTTTTGACTTAAGTCAATTTCTTGCTTAGAAGAAACATTGGCTAAAATATTTTCATTTATGTGACTTTGCTCTTCTTCATCTTCACCTAAAACAATTTTTGGATTTTTCTTTTCAGAAACTTTTTGCTCTAAAGAAACTACAGACATAGCAAAGATATCTTTTTTAGATATACCTAAAGCTTTAGCAACTCTTTCTAAATTAGTATCTAATTCCTTTAAAGATAAACCTTGAGTTTTACTTAAATCTTCAATTTGTCCCATAAAGCTTAAATCTTCTTCTGCAAACTGAGCAGAAGGATAGATTTTTCCATCTAAATTGCTAGTTCCAGCAATAAAATCACCGTCTCCATCATAAAATTTTTGAACTGAAGTACCGTCAGGCATTTGATCGATTATCATAAAAATATCTCGTGTAACTTGAACAGTACCAGTAGGACTATGCTCATCAGAAGTTACAGTCCCAAGATATGAAATATCTTCTGTAAAATTAGTTTTCTTTTCTTCTAATATTTTTTGCATAAGTTCATATAAATCTTTATCCATAATAAAAATCTCCTTTTTTAGGCTATATAAATCAATTATAACATAGGGTAAAAAATAAGTCAAAAATATTCAAATGTTCGCTAGAATTCCACAGAAATATATTATATAATATCAAAGTTAGTTGAAAAAACGAAAGGAAGATTATAGGAAATGAACATATTAGACATTATTGCTAAAAAGAGAGATAAAAAAGAATTAAGCAAAGAAGAAATAGACTACTTCATAAGCAAATACATATCAGGAGAAATAACAGACTATCAAGCAGCAGCTCTTGTAATGGCGATATATATAAATGGAATGAATTATGAAGAAACTAAAAATTTAACACTTGCAATGGCACATTCAGGAAAAACATTAGATTTAAGCGACATATCAAAGACGATTATAGATAAACACTCAAGTGGAGGTGTCGGAGATAAAGTAACATTAATATTAATGCCAATAGTAGCATCATTTGGAATACCAGTTGCGAAAATGTCCGGAAGAGGACTTGGAATAACAGGAGGAACAATAGACAAATTAGAATCAATACCAGGATATAAAACAGACTTAAGTTTAGATGAATTCAAAAAAAATATAAAAGAAATTGGCATAAGCCTTATCGGACAAACAGAAAACCTAGCACCAGCAGATAAGAAAATATACGCCTTAAGAGATACAATATCATGCACTGAGAGTATACCTTTAATTGCATCAAGCATAATGAGTAAAAAAATAGCAGCAGGAGCAAATAAGTTAGTATTAGAAGTAACTTGTGGAAGTGGAGCTTTCATGAAAACAAAAGAAGATGCAGAAACTCTAAGCAAAGTCATGAGTAAAATTGGAGAACTTGCAGGAATAGAAACAGTTTGTGTAATTACCAATATGGAACAACCAATAGGTAAAAATATAGGAAATGCGCTAGAAGTTGAAGAAGCACTAAAAGCATTACAAGGAGAAATGGAAGAAGACGTAAAAGAAATTGTATTATGCTTAGGAGCACAAATAATAAAACTTGCAGGAATAAGTACAGATATAGAAAAAAATAAAGAAATGATATTAGAAAATTTAAAAAATGGGAAAGCATATAGAAAATTTATAGAATTAATAGAAAAACAACACGGAAATGTAGAATACTTAAATCATATCGAAAAAGCAAAACAAATAATTCCAGTAAAAGCAGATAAAAGCGGATATGTTGAAAAACTTAGGGCAGAAACTATAGGAAGAGCAGCATTAGGATTAGGGGCTGGAAGAGTGAAAAAAGAAGATAAAATAGACTATACATGTGGAATTGTGTTAGAAAAGAAAATATGGGACAAGGTAAGCGTTGGTGATACTTTAGCATATGTACATTCAAACAAGGAAGAAAACATAGAAGAAGCAATAGAAAAAGTAAAAGAAGCATATGGTATAGCAGAAAAAGAACCAGAAAGGTATGTAGATATCTTAAATATAATATAAAATGGTTGAAAAATAATTGCGTTTTGGCATTTTTAAGAAAGGAATGAATAGATAATGGATATAATCGAAGGATTAAACAATAAACAAAAAGAAGCAGTACTTGCAGTAGACGGACCATGCCTTGTAATTGCAGGAGCAGGCTCTGGAAAAACAAAAGTATTAACACATAAAATAGCATATATAATACAAGAAAAAGGAATAAAACCATGGAATATACTTGCAATAACATTTACAAACAAAGCAGCAAGTGAAATGAAAGAAAGAGTTGGAAAGCTTTTAGGAGATGCAGCAAATGACATGTGGATTCGGAACATTCCACTCTATATGTGTAAGAATACTTAGAAAATATATAGATAGAATAGGATTTACCTCATCATTTGTAATATTTGACACAACAGACCAAAAAAGTATCATAAAAGAATGCATGAAAGAACTAAAAGTAGATGACAAAATGTTTACAGATAGAGGAATAATCTATGAAATAAGCAATGCAAAAAATGACATGCTAGAACCAGAAGAATATGCAAAAAGAACAAATGGCGAAATGAGAAAAGAAGTAATAGCAGGGGTATATAAGTTATACCAAAGAAAATTAAGAGAAAACAACGCACTAGACTTTGATGATATTATAAATTATACAATTAAGATATTAATGCAAGAGCCAGACGCACTAGAATATTACTCAGAAAAATTCAAATATGTATTAGTAGATGAATATCAAGATACAAATAAGGCACAATTTACATTAATATCACTTTTATCAGCAAGAAATGGAAACATTACAGTTGTTGGAGACAACGACCAAGGAATATACTCATTTAGAGGAGCAGATATAAAAAACATACTAAACTTTGAAAAAGACTTTCCAGGAACAAAAATTATCAAACTAGAACAAAATTATCGTTGTACAAAAAGTATACTAAACGTTGCAAATGCAGTAATAAAGCATAATGAAGTAAAGTACAAAAAAGAACTTTGGACAGAAAATGAAACGGGGCAAGCAGTTACAGCACACCTTGCAAACAACGAATATGAAGAAGCAAGATATGTAGTAGAACAAATTGAACACCTAAAGAGAGAGGAATACTATAAATATTCTGATTATGCAATACTTTATAGAATGAATACACAGTCACGTGTATTAGAAACAGAATTAAGACAAGCAGGAATACCATATAAAATCGTAGGTGGATTAAAGTTCTATGAAAGAAAAGAAATTAAAGACATTATGGCATACTTAAGACTAATATATAATACAAAAGACAACTTAAGTCTAAGAAGAATAATAAATGAGCCTAAAAGAGGAATTGGAAAAACAAGCTTAGACCAAATCGCAGAAATAGCAGAAAATGAAGGAAAATCAATGTATGACATAATAAAAAATGCAGCAGAATATGGACTTTCAAGAGTTTATACAAATACACGCGAATTTGTAAATGTTATAGATGAACTAGTAGATAAAAAAGAAGAAATGACAGTATCAGAATTAACACAAAGTGTACTAAAAAATACAGGATATATAAAAGCACTAGAAACAGAAGATACAAAAGAAGCAGAAAATAGAATAGAAAACTTAGAAGAATTCTTAACAGTAACAATGGAATTTGAAGAAGAAGCAGAAAATGATTTAGGAAGCTTTTTAGAAAGTATATCTCTTGCAAGTGATGTAGATGAAATAGAAGAAGAAACAGAACAAGTAACACTTATGACACTACATAGTGCAAAAGGATTAGAATTCCCAGTAGTATTTTTAGTAGGAATGGAAGATGGAATATTCCCAGGAAACAAATCAATAGATGATCCAAATGGAATAGAAGAGGAAAGGAGACTTTGTTATGTAGGAATAACAAGAGCAAAAGAACATCTATTTATGACATGTGCAAAATCAAGAACTATTTTTGGTTCAACATCATATAACACTATATCAAGATTTTTAAAAGAAGTACCAGAAGATATGCTAAGTGAAGAAAGTTCACTTTCAGTAGAAAGCAATTTAAAAGGAACATTTGACAATAGTAATACTTATGAATGGAAATATGGAAACTCAAATGTTAAAAAATATACAATAGAACCAAATTCAGCACCTTCAAAAGTTGCAGCAAGTAGCTTTTCATTTAAGACACCAGAAAGCTTTTTAAATGGATTAAACAAAAAGAAAACAGAAGTTGATATATCAGAATATAAAGAAGGAACAAGAGTATATCATAAGAAATTCGGAGAAGGAACAATAAACTATATTGAAGAAGAAGGAGAAGACTACAAAGTAGATATAAACTTCGATAAAGCAGGACATAAACGCCTAATGGCAAAATTTGCAGGATTAGAAGTAATAAAATAGAGACGTAGCTAATAGTAGATGGCGAATTTAGAAACTACTATTATACAATTAATTTGTATATAAGAATATGAAAGCGACTAGAACACCAGAAGAATATAAGGAGAATTGTCAAAATGAGAGTGTTATATGTATCAGATTTAGACGGAACATTACTTAATAAAAATCAAGAACTTGACGTAGATACTTGTAAACAAATAAACCAATTAATAGATAAAGGAATTAATTTCACTATTTCAACAGGAAGAGGAGATTCAACAAAAAATATTTTAAAAGATGTTCATTTTAAGTATCCAATAATGATATTAAATGGAACTCTAAATTATGATTTTGATAATAAAAAATATGTAGATAAAATGCCTATTCCAAATGATGTTGTAATAAAAATTATGCAGGCATTAAAAAATTTTGATTATAAGACATTTGAAATACAGACAATTTTCGATGGACAAGTAAAACGAATAGGGATTAATAATTGGGATAAAAAATCAGATTGCTTAGCTTTAAACATATTACATAATACAGAGAAAAGCCAAGAATTATCACAAATTTTAAGTAAGATAAAAGGAATAAATTTTTTCATTCATAAGAAAGTCTACTCAAATGGTGAAAGTTTCTGTGACATAGTTTTAGAAAATATATCAAAAGCAAGTAGACTTAAAATATTCAAAGAAAAATATAATTTTGATAAAGTAATAGCTTTTGGAGATAGTGAAAATGATTTACCATTAGCAGAAAGTGCAGATGAATTTTATGCAGTTGAAAATGCAGCCGAAATTGTCAAAAAGAAAGCTACAGATGTTATAGGAAGTTGTTATGAAAATGGGGTTGTTAAGTTTATATTAAAAAATGAAAAATTATACCAATAAATTTTGTAGCAATTGCGAATAGTAAGTCATAAGGATAGAACTTGACATTATCACATATTTAATGAAATTTGACATATAATAAAAAATGTGCTAATATAATAATAGCAATTGCGAATAGTAAGTCATCAATATTGCACTTAAAAAAGCTAGGAGTGGCAACTCCTAGCTTTTTTGTGCTAATCACCTAAATGCTTTACAATTAAGTAAATCAATATAAGCTTTAGCAATTTTAGTAAGTCTTTCAATATTTGCACCTCCTTTCTGCTGATAAAGCGAAAGGTAGTTCTATAATACTATAGAATAATTTATAAAGTCAATTAAATTAAAAAAAAGATAACTTTTCCTCTTCTGTATAAAAAAGAAAAAAATGCCAATAATATGATTATTAAAACAAATTTGAGGAGGTAAGAAAATGGCAGACTTAAACCAAGTTGAGTTACAAAACTTAAGACATCTAATAGGCTCTACAGAAACAAGTTATCAAAAATTAACAACTTATTCAGAACAGGCAGTTGACCCACAAATAAAGCAAGTATTTACAAAATCAGCGCAAGATGCACTTAATACTAAGCAGAAGCTTATGACATTTTTAAACAACTAACTTAGAAAAATAAACTTCGCACTACGTCGTTAAAAATTAGATGAAAAAGCCTCAACGTGCAAAAAGCACGCTTCCGGTTTTTCACTAAATTTTGCCTAGTATTGCTCGTTTCTTTTTCTAACTATAAAAAGAAATATATGGGAGGAAAATAAGAATGGACGAAAAAACAATGATTAATGACATCTTAGAAGGAGTTAAGACAGAACTTACAACTTATAGTCAAGTTATATCAGAAGCAGAAAATATGCAACTTAGAAATACAATACAACAAATAAGAAATTCATCAGAAAGCTTTCAATATGAGCTATTTAAAATAGCACAAAGCAAAGGATACTATAAACCAGCAGAAAAAGCAAATGAACAACAAATTATAAAAGTAAAAAACGATTTAGAGCAATAAATTTATAGCTACTAGAAATAAATCTAGTAGCTCTTTTAATATAATATAGAAAAAATACCGCTAAACAAGTTAAAAACAACTGCTTTGCATGTAACAGAAAAAGTACAAAAAACCTTATAAACTTGACAATTTAAGCTGCCTGGTGTACAATGTATACTATGATAAAAAGGAGGAGTTATGCCAAATAATACAAAAAAAACATTTGAGACGATACTCACAAAAACCAAAATATATTTAGTAATAATCGCAATAGTTTTAGTAATATTATGTGTACAAAATATAAATTTCATAATTCCATCAGTAGTTGTGTATGGGCTTTTGCTCGTATACACATTTTGGACTGACAATAAAAATAAAAACGAATTAGATAAACATATACAAGAGCTAACATTTAATGTAGATACAATAGCAAAAAATACATTAATTAACTCGCCATTTCCACTTGTAATAATAGAAGCAGACGGAAATATTACATGGAAAAGTGTAAGTTACATGAGTGAATTTGGAAATACAGACATAAATAATACATTAAGTGAAATTGTAAAAACATTGAAAGTAGATTCAGATAGTGATGAAAATAAGAGAGAAATACCAGTGTATAAGCAAATAACCATTGGAAAAAAAGACTATAAGTTAATTATAGAAACAATAAAAAATAAATCAAGAAATAGAAGAAAAAGATTTGACAACATGTTTGCAATATACATTATAGATAATACTGAAGTTATAAAAGCACTCAAAAAATTCGAAGAAGTAAAAACATGTACAGGAATAATAATGATAGATAGCTATGATGAGCTTATACAAAGCATGACACAAGAAGAAAGAACACAAGTGCTTACAGAAATAGAAACTAAAATATATGATTGGGTTGCAAAATTCGGAGGAATAGCTTTAAAGACAGAAAGAGACAGATTTGTAATTATATTTGAAGCAAAATACTTAGATAAAATCATAGAAAACAAATTTGAAATTCTAGGAATGGCAAAAAATACAGAAACGGAAGCAGTTATTCCAACAACACTAAGTATAGCAATAGTTGCAGATGGAAATTCAAACCATGAAAAATATAAAGCCACAATAGCAGCAATGGATTTAGTTTTAGGAAGAGGTGGAGATCAAGCAGTAATAAAAAGAAATGGTAAATACGAATTCTTTGGAGGAAAAACTCAAGAAGTAGAAAAAAGAACAAAAGTAAAAGCAAGAGCAGTTGCAGCAGCATTAGAAGAGTTAATCGAAGAATCAGAAAAAGTTCTAATAATGGGACATGCAAACGGAGACATAGACTCAATGGGGTCAAGTCTTGGAGTTTATAGAATAGTAAAATCATTAGGAAAAACAGCAAAAATAGTAAATAATACTTATGGATTAACATTAAAAGACTTTATAGAAGCAGTAGAACAAGAAAAAGAATATGAGGGAGTAATAATAGATAAACAGCAAGCTTTAGCAGAAGTTACACCAAATACATTACTTGTAGTTGTAGATACACATAAAAAATCATATGTAGAAGTTCCAGAACTACTTACAAGAACAAATAAAATAGTAGTAATAGACCATCACAGAAGAGGACCAGACTATATAGAAAATAGCACATTAATGTTCCATGAAGTGTATGCCTCATCAGCTGCAGAACTTGTAACTGAATTATTACAATATACTAAAAATGAAGCAACACCTACAGTATTTGAAGCAGAAAGCTTATATGCAGGAATAATGGTAGATACCAAAAATTTCACATTCAAAACAGGTGTTAGAACATTTGAAGCAGCTGCATATTTAAGAAAAAATAATATAGACATTATAAAAGTGAAAAAATGGTTCCAAAGCGACTTAGAAAGCTATAATGTAATATCAGATATAGTAAAAAACACAGAAATTATAAGAGAAACTATAGGAATTGCAGAGTATAGTAAGCAAGATGACAATGCTAATTTAATATGTGCAAAAGCAGCAGACGAATTGTTAACAATAAGTGATATTACTGCATCATTTGTGCTCGGAAAAGTAAAAGACACAGTATATATAAGTGGACGTTCAATTGGAGATATTAATGTTCAATTAATACTAGAAAAACTAGGTGGTGGAGGACATAGCACTGTCGCAGGAGCACAAATAGAAAATGTAGAGATAGAAGAAGCAAGAGAAAGATTAAAGAAAGCAATCAATGAATATTTTGAACAAAATGCAATAGAGTAGTTTTAATATAGAAAGGGTGACAAAAATGAAAGTAATATTACAGACAGACGTAAAAGGAATGGGAAAAAGAGGAGAAATAGTAAATACAAGTGATGGATATGCGAGAAATTACTTATTTCCTAAAAAGCTTGCAGTTCCAGCAGATAAACAAAACTTAAATGAATTATCAGCAAAAAAAGCTTCAGAAGCACATAAAAAAGAATTAGAAAAACAAGAAGCAATAAGAATAAAAGAAAAAATAGAAAACAAAGTTCTAGTTTTAAAAGTTAAAGCTGGAGAAAATGGAAAAACTTTCGGAAGTATAACATCAAAAGAAATTGCAGAAAGTATAGAAAAACAGTTTGGCGAGAAAGTAGATAAGAAAAAAATCATTGTGAAGGATCCAATAAGGGCAATTGGAGGATATGTGGTTGATATGAAGTTGTTTGAGGGAGTTGTATGTAAGTTAACTATATCTGTAACAGCGGAATAAGTATTAAATTACAAATCAAAGGAATGATGTAAAAATGGAGCTAGGAAAAATTCCACCAAATGATGTAGAAGCAGAACAAGCCGTGCTTGGATGTATGCTACTTGATAAAGATTCAGTTGCACTTGCATTTGAAATATTAAAACCAGAAGATTTTTATAGAGAAGAAAATAAATTAATTTTTTCTGCAATGCTAAATTTATATAGTCGCTCAGAACCAATTGACTTAATTACAGTAAAAGAAGAATTAGTATCACTTGGAAAATTTGAAATTTGTGGAGGACTAGAATACATAGCAGATTTACCAGAAAAAGTACCAACTACAGCCAATGCAGATAAATACATAAAAATTGTAGAAGAAAAATCAATACTTAGAAATCTTATAAAAACTTCAAATGAACTTGTGAATTTAGGATATGACCAAACACTAGAAGTAGATGAAATAATTGAAAAAGCAGAAAAAAGTGTATTCAACTTAATGAAAAATAGAAATCAAAAAGGATATACACCAATAAAAGAAATCTTAGTTGAAACATTTGCACAACTTGAAAAACTATATAATCAAAAAGAACATATAACAGGAATACCAACAGGATTTGTTGACCTAGACTATAAAACAGCAGGACTTCACGGTTCAGAATTAATACTAGTTGCTGCAAGACCTGCCATGGGTAAAACAGCATTTGCATTAAATATAGCAACAAATGCAGCAGTAAGAGCAAATGTACCTGTTGCAATTTTTAGCTTAGAGATGTCAAAAGAACAGCTAACAACAAGAATCCTCTCAAGTGAAGCAATGATAGATAGTAATAAATTAAAAACAGGAAAAATGGAAGAGGAAGACTGGATAAAACTTGCAGATGGGTTACAACCATTATCAGAATCAGAAATATATATAGACGATACACCAGGAATTTCAATAACAGAAATAAGAGCAAAATGCAGAAAACTAAAACTTGAAAAAAATATAGGACTAGTTGTAATAGATTATTTACAACTAATAACAGGTTCAGGAAGCAAAAGAAATGGAAGTAGGGAACAAGAAATATCAGAAATAAGTCGTTCATTAAAAATTCTAGCAAAGGAACTAGACGTACCAGTAATTGCATTATCACAGCTATCACGTGCACCAGAACAAAGAAAAGATGACCATAGACCAATGCTTTCAGATTTACGTGAATCAGGAGCAATAGAGCAGGATGCAGATATAGTAATGTTTTTATATAGAGATGATTACTATAACCCAGATAGTGAACAGAAAAATATAGCAGAAGTAATACTTGCAAAGCACAGAGGTGGTTCAACAGGAACGGTTGAACTATTATGGCTCGGAAACTTTACAAAATTTGTTAATATAGAAAGATATATGGATGCATAGAAAGGAAACTTAAGTGTTAAAAGAAAAAGTCTTAGAAACAGTAAAAAAATATAAATTAATAGAAAATGGAGATAAAATAGTAGTCGGAGTATCAGGTGGCCCCGACTCTATTTGTCTTATCAACATACTAAATGAAATAAAAAATGATAAAAAAATAAAAATTGAACTTGTAGTATGTCATGTAAATCATATGATAAGAGAGGAAGCAGGAGAAGACGAAGAATTTGTAAAAAAATACTGTGAAGAAAGACAAATACCATTTTTTGCAAAACACGCTGATATTACAAAAATTGCAAAAACAGAAAAAATAGGAACAGAAGAAGCAGGCAGAAAAGTAAGATATAACTTCTTTCAAGAAATATTAGAGAAAACAAACGCTAATAAAATCGCAACAGCACATACAAAAAATGATAATGCAGAAACAGTATTAATGAATATAATAAGAGGAAGTAGTACAACAGGAATCGGAGGAATAAAGCCAATTAGAAATTCAATATATATAAAACCATTAATTGAAATATCAAGAGAAGAAATTGAACAATATTGCAAAGAAAACAACTTAAACCCAAGACATGATAAAACAAATGATGAAAATATATATACAAGAAATAAGATAAGAAATATATTAATCCCACTAATAAAAAAAGAATTTAATCCCAATATTATAGAAACAATTGATAGGCTATCAGAATTAGCACAAAAAGAAAACGAATACTTTGAAAAAACAACAAGAAAAATATATAAAGAATTATTAATAAAAGAAGAAAATAAAGAAATAATATTAAATTTGAAGGAATTTAATAAACAAGAAGAAGTTATAAAAAGTAGAATAATATTATATACTATAAAAAGAATAAAAGGTACAAATAACGGAATTGCAAAAGTACACATAGATGACATAATTAAATTATGCGAAAACAACATAGGGAATAAATACTTAACGCCAAATAAAAATATAAAAATACTAGTAAATAAGGGAAAAATGCATTTTTTTGTAACACAAAATTCATAATTGAACTAAACGTGAGAATCCGTAGGAAAACTTACGTACAAGCACATTTTAGAGAAAGAAAAGTTTTAAAAAAGTATTGAAAAGATAAAACATATATGATAATATTCCAAATAAGAAAAAATGAGAACGAAAAATTTAGCATTTAGCAAGATATTTTCTAGCTACATGTGAGTTTAAGAAAGGAAGAGAAATAATTTGAAAAGTAGTATTAAAACAATAGCAATGTGGTTAATAATCGCAATAATACTTGTGGTGTTATTCACATCAATCTTAGACAATGCAGATACAAAAATGACATATTCTGAATTAATTGAGAAAATAGAAACATCAGAAGTAACAGCGATAGAAATGTCATATGATGGTAGATCAGCAAATGTTACCCTAAAAAATGATAATGTACAAAAAGAAGTAAATATACCAAGTACAGAAAGCTTTATGAATTATATAACAGACTATTTAAAATCTGGAACGATAGAATTTGAAGAGAATGGACAATCAATATTTATAACAATACTTCAGCTTTTATCACCATTCGGATTACTAATAATAGTATTAATATTCTGGTTCCTAACAATGAATTCTAGTAGTCAAGGAAATAGTAAAACATTAAGTTTTGGAAAAAGCAAAGCTAGAATGATGACATCAGCAGACAAAAATAAAGTTACATTTGTAGATGTAGCAGGAGTTGATGAAGAAAAAGAAGAACTACAAGAAATAGTAGAATTCTTAAAAAGCCCTAAAAAATTCACAGACATGGGAGCAAGAATACCAAAAGGAGTATTACTAGTTGGAGCACCAGGAACAGGAAAAACATTACTTGCAAAAGCAGTTGCAGGAGAAGCAGGAGTACCATTCTTCATAATAAGTGGTTCAGACTTCGTAGAAATGTTTGTTGGTGTTGGTGCATCAAGAGTAAGAGACCTATTCGACCAAGCAAAGAAAAATGCACCATGTATAGTGTTTATAGATGAGATAGATGCTGTAGGTAGACAACGTGGCGCAGGACTTGGAGGAGGACATGATGAAAGAGAACAAACATTAAACCAATTATTAGTTGAAATGGATGGATTTGCAGCAAACGAAGGAGTTATTGTACTTGCAGCAACAAACAGACCAGATATACTTGATAAAGCGCTACTTAGACCTGGAAGATTTGATAGACAAATAGTAGTATCTTCTCCAGATGTAGGAGCAAGAGAACAAATACTAGAAGTGCACGCAAGAAAGAAAAAACTAGCAGAAGATGTAGACTTAAAAACAATTGCAAAAAATACATCAGGATTTTCAGGAGCAGACCTAGAAAATATATTAAATGAAGCAGCATTGCTTGCAGCAAGAAGAAACCTAAAAGAAATAGGAATGGCAGAAATAGAAGATGCAATGGTAAAAGTAACTATGGGACCAGAAAAGAAAACAAGAGTAAGAAGCGAAAAAGAGAAAAAATTAGTTGCATACCATGAAGCAGGCCACGCAGTTGTAAGTAAATTCTTACCAACACAAGATGATGTACACCAAATATCTATAATACCAAGAGGTATGGCTGGTGGATATACAATGTATAGACCAAGCGAAGATAAATCTTTCATGTCTAAATCAGAAATGGAAGAAACAATAGTATCGCTACTTGGAGGAAGAGTTGCAGAAAGCTTAATACTAAATGATATATCAACAGGAGCAAGCAACGATATAGAAAGAGCATCAAAAATTGCAAGAGATATGGTATCAAAATATGGAATGAGTGATGTTGTCGGAGCAATAATGTTTGGAGCAGGTCAAGAAGAAGTATTCTTAGGAAGAGACCTAGCACAATCTAAAAACTACTCTGAGCAAACAGCAGCTGTAATAGATGCAGAAACAAAGAAAATAATAGACAAAGCATATAAGAGAGCAGAAGATATTCTAAGAGAACACATAGATAAATTACATGTAGTTGCTGGAATATTGCTTGAAAAAGAAAAAATCGATGGAGAAGAATTCGCAAGAATATTCGAAAATTAATGATAAAAAAGTTATCAAAGAATTTTATTACTTTGATAACTTTTTTGTGTAACGAAAAGAGGATTCTTATTCTAGGAAACCTCATGATTGTATAAAATCTTCTGAGGTGCTAGTAGTTGCATATAATAAAGTTTTTTAGAAAAACTACTCAATTCATGGTATAAATATGATGCATAATTGATAAGAATTTTAAAATCATGAAATCTTTATTAGAGATAAAAAAATGTTTACAATAATAAAAGCTTGTGATAGAATGAATACGAAGTTAAATTATAAAAAAAGTGGCTTCGCCACATGTGCAAAATTGCTTTGCAATTTTTGCACAGCCAAAGGTAACTTAACCTTGTTGGATAGGAAGTTTCATATGGTTATTTTCATTGTTTACGCTTGCTTACCTGCAAGCTACCAATGAAAATGTGGATTTTTCCTATATAATAAAAAACAAATGAAGGGGAGAAAAACAATGAAGAAAAATTTAATTTTTTCAGTAGTTCTAATAATTTTTTGCTTTTTTACATTCTCAAATTTATATAGTGTAGGAGCATTTAGTGGTGAACTAGATCCAGAAGGCTATATAACATTTCCACAAAAAATAGAAATTCAAAATGGAAGAGGAAGAGGAATAATTGCTTTATCATCTGAAGCAAGTGGATATACTACGTCATATCAAAAGGTAGATATCACAAAAAGTGAGTTTGATAATATTGTAGCTAAAAATGATGAAGCAACAAAATATCAAGAAGAAACACAAAAGTTATTAGATGAAGAAGCACAAAATGTAAAGAAACTGCAAGAAGAATATGAAATATTAAATGACAGTGGGACAGCAGAAGAAAATGAAATAAAAGAAGCATATGATAAATATAGTAAAGCATATGATGATTATCAAAAATCTTTAGATGAAGCAAATGCAAATTTAGAAAAATTAACTAAAGAATTTAATGAACTATTGCCTGACTATACAAATACATGGCAAACTACAACTAATATAGACTTAGATTTATCTGATTATTCGGGAGACATTTATTTTGCATTATGGGTAAGAATAACAAATGGAACAAATACATATTATGATATATCAGTATATTCAACTACAATTCAAGAAGAAGAAATAACAATAAGCAGAAATTCAGCAAACATAAAAGTTGGAGAAGATTTAAAATTAACAGCAACATCATCAAAAAATTCAGAAATAACATGGATAAGCAGTAATAATTCAGTTGCAACAGTTACTAAAGAGGGATTAGTTAAAGGAATTAAAGAAGGACAAGCAATAATTACAGCAAAAGGAAGTGAAAAATCAACAACTTGCACTGTAACAGTAACTTCAGGAGAAATAATAGATATAGATGATGAAACAAATAATAATTCAAATATAGAATGGACAGATTTTTCAAATGCAAAAATAGAATTAAAGAAAGATGAAAATTTTAATAGAGCGGTAGTAGAAATTTCAAATGTAATACCAAAAGATGGATACTCATATTATTTGGTTATAAAATCTGATAGTAGCAAGCCTGGTAAAATAGATGTAACTGATAGTAATCTAGCAGATATATTAATATATGATGAAGAGAGTAAAACTCTAAAGACAAATGTTTCAGGTAATGTAACAAAATATTTTGAGCTAAATCAAGATTTATATGTATCAATAATTGAAACTTACTTAGGTGAACAAGAAGTTGCATTGTATGGAAAAAAGCTAGAAAGATATGAAGAACCTAAATATAGTGATGCATTTTTTGCTACTTTTGTATCAAAAAATAATACACAAATAATAACAAAATATACACATGCAAGAGAAAATAATAGAAAAATACAAATAAAAGTTGGAAAAATTACAGATGCATCTATTTTACAAAAAATAAAAAATCAAGATTCTTCAGGATTTGCAGATTTACTAAATTTTGCAAAATCAAATAACGGAATTTATGATAAAATACTTGAAGCAGATAAAGATGATTATTATTCTATTGAATATACAACTAATGACACTGAAAAAGAAATAGTAAATTTAACAGGATTACAAGATGGGGCATACTATTATTTATATATTAAAACAGATGATGAAAACGGAAAATATATTTCAAATGAAGCAGTAACTTTAGCACAAGCAGATATAAATGAAAGATATTGGGGGCTATTTTTCTATGGCTCAAAAGATTTTGAATGGGCAGATTTTGAAAATATAACCGATAAACCTAACAATAATAATAGTAGTAATGCAAATCAGGATGATACAACAATAAAAGGCCCACTACCACAAACAGGAGTAGAAGTAATTACATGGATAGTGCTTGGGATAGTATTAATTGCAGGAGGAACATTCTCATATATACAATATAGAAAACATTCAATTTAATCAATAAAACAAATGAAAAATGCTAAGAGATATATCTCTTAGCATTTTGACGAATTGATTATAAAAATAGAAGAAACAAATACAAAAAATAAATTTGAAATCAAAGTAAATGGTAAATCAAAATATTTAGCTGGAATACCATGGATAGAATTAGATAAGCAACTAGATGTAAACAAAAATCACTGAAAACCTTCTTTTTGTAACAATTTATGACAAATATATTGACTATTTCTATAAAAAAGGCTAAAATAAACTTTATGGGATAACCAAATTATTTAGGGGGAAATTAAAATGGAAAATCTAAAAGTATTTTCATGCAGCGAGGCAGCAGACGGCTTTACAAAAGAAGTATGCGACAACTTAGGTATAGAAATAGGAAAAATAAGCAGAATGAAATTTAAAAATGACAACACATTTGTACAATTATTAGAAACAGTAAGAGGAAAGGATGTATATTTTATACAAACAACGACACCACCAGTAAACGAAAGAGTTATGGAGCTACTAATAGCAATAGACGCAGCAAGAAGAGCATCAGCAAAAAGAATAACAGTAGTTTTACCATATTTTATGTATTCAAGGTCAGATAAAAAAGACCAACCAAGAGTACCAATTACAGCAAAGTTAATGGCAGAATTAATAGAAGCAGCAGGAGCAAACAGAGTAATAAGCTGTGACTTACATAATTCAGCAATACAAGCATACTTCAATATAAACTGTGACAGGCTATCAGCTCAAAACTTATTACAAACATATTTCAAGGAGAAAAATTTTGAGAATATGGTAATAGTTGCAACAGATGCAGGAAGTACAAAAAAAGCCTATAAATATTCTAAATTTTTCGGTTGCCCAATGGCAATGATAGACAAAAGAAGAGACGGAAACGACGACCATGCAATAGCTACAACAATAATCGGAGATGTAAAAGATAAAACAGCAGTAGTATTTGATGATGAAATAGATACAGCAGGTTCAATGATAGAAACTGCAAACATATTACAACAATTTGGAGCAAAAGAAATATATGCAGGATGCACACATGGAGTATTATCAGGACCAGCAATAGAAAGAATAAAGAATTCACCATTTAAAGAGGTAGTAATAACAAATACAATACCATTGCCAAAAGAAAAAGAATTACCACAAATAAAAGTACTATCAATAGCACCATTGTTTGCTGAAGCAATAAAAAGATTAAATCAAAACGAAGCAATGGGAGACTTATTTGGCCAATTTGTATAAATAAGCCTTGACAAACCACTATACAAGAGATATAATTAAAAAAGTAAATTTTGCCAATCAATTGAACACACTGGAAGGGGGGAGTAATAATGTCAGAGGTAAAAGTTAATAATGGAAATATAGAAGATGCTTTAAAGAGATTTAAAAGACAATGCGCAAGAAATGGCGTATTGCAAGAAGTTAGAAAAAGAGAACATTATGAAAAACCTAGTGTTAAAAGAAAGAAAAAATCAGAAGCAGCAAGAAAAAGAAAATTTTAATAAAGATATAAAAGATGTCACATTAGTGACATCTTTTTTTTGTTGAGAAAACCGTCCCCAACGACCGGATTTCTCAGAAAAAGCATAAAAATTAAAAAAATGACTTGTATAAATTAAAATTATTATAGTATACTAAAATAAGGAAAAAGGTTTATTAGAAATGGGGGTTTTAAAATGGATTACAAAAAGCAAGAGATAAAAAAAGAAATAAATCTACATTCAATAAAAACAGATAGCTTTAAGACAGACTTAATCACGGTTTTTATTACAACACCACTTACAAGGCAAAACGTAACAAAAAATGCGATATTACCAATGGTTTTAAGAAAAGGAAGCAAAAACCTAAATAATATTGAGGAAATAAATAAAGCATTAGAAGAAATGTATGGAGCGGAATTCAACTGTGGAATTGATAAAACAGGAGACAACCAAGTTTTAAAATTTTATCTCGAAATTATAGATAATAATTATTTGCCAACGGATGAAGATTTAGTGAGCAAGGGTATAAATACCCTATTTGAATTAGTTTTTAACCCTATAACGGAAAATAACGCATTTAAAGCAGAATATATAGACTCTGAGAAACAAAAATTAAAAATAATATTAGAAGGAAGAAAAGACAATAAAGCCAAATATGCATATCTAAGATGTCAAGAAGAAATGTATAAGGGCAAACCATTTGGATTATATAAATATGGATATATAGAAGACATAGACGAGATTAACCCAAGCAATCTATATGAATACTATAAAAAACTCCTATCTGAATGTAAAATAGATATATTTATATCAGGAAATATTGAAAAAGAAAAAATTGAAAAGATTATAAAAAATAACGAAAATATACAAAAACTACAAGAACGTGAGCCAATATATGAAACAAAAAATCATGTACCAGAAAAGAGAGAAGCAAAAGAAGTAATCGAAAAAGCAGATGTAACACAAGGAAATCTAATAATAGGACTTTATATTGACGGAGAAAGCAAAAAGGAAAAATATGTAGCAATTGTATATAACTCAATTCTAGGTGGGTCTGCTACATCTAAAATGTTTCAAATAGTAAGAGAAAAAAATAGCTTAGCATATACAGCAGCATCAAACTATTTAAGACACAAAAATAGTTTGTTTGTAAGATGTGGAATAGAAATAGAGAACTATGAAAAAACACTTAATTTAATAAAAGAGCAAATAGAAGATATGAAGAAGCGGAAACTTTAGCAAAGAAGATATAGAAAATCGGAAAAGCAGGAATAATCTCGATGATAAAATCTATACCAGATGAGCAAGATACAGGAATAACATATTATTTAGGGCAAGAACTATCAGAATATAAAATGACATTTGAAGAATATGAAAAAGAAATAAGAGCGGTTACAAAAGAAGAAATAGTAGAATTTGCAAAGAAAATAAGTATTAATACAATATTTTTCTTAAGAAACTAAAAATCCGGTCATTCAGAACCGTCCCAAACGACCGGATTATCATAAAAAGGAGAAGTTATATATGAACATAATCGAAAACAATAAAGTAAAAGAAAAACTTTATGTAGAAAAATTAGAAAACGGTTTAACTATTATGGTTCTACCAAGAAAAAATGTCAGAAAAAAATATATAATATGTGGACCAAGATTTGGTTCAATAGATAACAAATTTATAATTCCAGGAAAAAAAGAAGAAACAGTTTTACCAGACGGAGTTGCACACTTCCTAGAGCATAAAATGTTTGAGCAAAAATCAGGAATAAATAGCCTAGATACATTAACAGCAATAGGAGTAAATGCAAATGCCTACACAACAAATGACCATACAGCATATTTATATGAAGCAACTGACAATTTTTATGATGCGTTAGACGAATATATGGACTATATACAAAATCCATATTATACAGATGAAAATGTAGAAAAAGAAAAAGGCATAATAGCACAAGAAATAAAAATGTATGAAGATTATCCAGAATGGCAAGTATACTTAAATGCATTAAAATGTATGTATAAAGAACTTCCAATAAGACTAGATATAGCAGGAACAGTAGAATCAATCTCTCATATTACAAAAGAAATGCTTTACGACTGCTATAATAATTTCTATACACCATCAAATATGGCAATGGCAATATGTGGAGATTTTGAGCCAGAAAAAATATTAGAAGAAATAAAGAAAAGAGTCACAATAAAAGAAAACAAAGAACTTCCAAAAAGAATATATCCAAAAGAACAAGAAGAAGTAAATGAAAAAGAAATGATAGTACAAATGGAACTAAGTAATCCGATATTTGGAATAGGTTTCAAAGACAAAGTAGAAGACAACATGGTGAAAAAACATATAGCAATAGAGATAATATTAAACACTCTATTAGGTAAAAGCTCAAAATTATATAAAGAATTAACTGATGATAATACACTACTAGGAACATTAGATTTAGAATATGAATATTCAAGAGAATATGCATTTGTATTAATAACAGGACAATCAAGAAAACCAAAAAAAGTATACGAAAGAATAAATAAAGAAATAGAAAATGCAATAAAAAACGGACTAAATTCAGAAGACTTTGAAAGAAATAAAAAGAAAATATATGGAGATTATATAACAGAATATAATAGTGTAGAAGATACAGCAAGGATGTTCTTAGCAGACTATTTCAAAGGTGTAAATAGCTTTGAGTATTTAGAAGAATATACAAATGTAACTAAAGAATATGCAGAAGAAATATTAAGAGAAGTATTCGACCTAAACAAAGAAGTATTATCAATAGTAGAAGGAAATGAGTAATTAAAGCAATAAAAATTGCCAATGGGACGCATCTATTTTAGATGCGTCCCCATTGGCAGAACTATTTTACATTTTTTGTTACAAAACGTTTACAAATGTATTACAAGGAAGAAAAATGCTGTCGAAAAAGCCCAAAAAACTATAAAACAGCATAGAAAAACAAGCAAAAAAGAAGAATTATGACAAATGAAAAAATCTTAAAACACTTGAAAATAGTTGACTTAAGAAAACTTTTATGGTATTTTATCATTAACAAAAGAAAAAACGAAAAAAGGAGGAAAAATTTATGTTAAATGATAAAATATGTAAAAAAAGAGAAGAACTAAATAGAAGCATAGAAGAAAAAAAAGACTATGCAGAAATATACAAAATAAGTGTAGAATTAGATGAACTTATAGCAGAATACTATCAAATAAATAATAAATAAAAGAATAAAAAGTTCAAAACTTTTTATTCTTTCATAAAATCAATAATCACTAAAAATCATACAAAATACTCCATGCATGTAAGAATAGCCGAAGAACTAATTATAAGTCTACCATATTCTTTAACTTTTCTCTCAAAGAGCTCAGAACTATTTACAAAATGAGCAAACTCAGTGATAGATGAACAAATATACTTTAAATTAGGAGAAGTAACATTAATATCACTAAGTATTAAATAAAAATTAGAATTATATTCATATAAATCTGAAGATTTTGCAAAATCAGATATTTGACTTTCATGCAAATTATCCTTTAAAAAAGTACAAAAATCACAAAAAGCATCAAAAGACTCAAAAGAATAGATAGTCTTTTCCAAATTTACTGTAGGGCTTTTTCTTTTAATATGTAAATTCTTTTTCTTAGAACTAGGAGTAGGCTTTTCTTCTGCTGAATGCTCAAACTTTGTTATAGTCAAAACAAAGCATCCATCTTTCAAAGCCAGTGCTTCAATCATAATTCTACAATCATCCGTATTAAAACCGACTTCCTCATCAGCTTTATTTAACATATCTAAAAATATATCTTGAGACTCGATAGAATTAGACATGAAAGAACCGCAAATCTATATTTCTTTCATTCAAATCATCCATATTCAATATAATACGTATCTTGTTCTCATTAAGCTTTTCAATTTTCATATATCATATATCAATCCTTCCCATTCATTTATAACTATATTATACTACTAATGCTATAAAAAAGAAACAATAAAATTATGGAAAAAATAATTTATGAAAGGTTTTGCTTAAAGTCTTGAAAAATCCAACTTATCAATATATAATATATACGGAAAAAAGAATTAGGAGGAACAAAAGATATGGCAACCAGACAAAGAAACTCATGGATATTATTACTATTTCTACTTGCAGGAATAGTACTTGGAGGATTAATAGGAGAACTAGCAGGAAAAATAGACTTCTTATGGTGGCTAGGATATGGACAAACATTTGGGTTAACAGAACCATTAGTATTAAACTTAGAAGTCGTAACACTAACATTTGCATTGCAGTTTAAAATAAATATAGCAAGTATAGTAGGAGTAGCACTAGCTATCTTTCTATATAGGAAAACATAAAATAAATTTTATATGATGGGGGCAATTACATATAAGGAGGAAATATATGAGTTTAAAAATGAAAGAGCTCCCATCATCGGAAAGACCATATGAAAAATTAGAAATATATGGAGTAAAAAAGTTATCAAATTCAGAACTATTGGCAATAATAATAAAATCTGGAACAAAAGAAGAAAGCGCAATAACACTTGCACAAAAAGTATTAAACTTAAATAAAAACAAGAACATAAACGATTTAAGATTTTTACAAGATATAACAATAGAAGAACTATCCAAAATAAAAGGAATAGGCAAAGTCAAAGCAATACAAATAATAGCTGCTTGTGAAATAGCAAGAAGGATATCAACTCCATTGAATGTTCAAAACATTAAAATAAAAAGTTCGCAAGATGTAGCAGATTTACTAATGAATGAGCTAAGATACGAAAAAAGAGAAATAGCAAAAGTAATGCTTCTAAATTCAAAAAACATAATACAAAAAATTGTGGATATATCTTATGGAGGAACTAATTTTGCAATGCTAGATCCAAAAGATATATTTCATGAAGCCATAAAAATAAATATACCAAAGATAATAATTATACATAATCATCCAAGTGGCGATCCATCACCAAGTTTAGAAGATTTAGAATTAACAAAAAGATTAATAAACTTAGCAAAAATGTTAGGACTTGAGATATTAGACCATATAATAATTGCAGAAGATGGATGTGAGAGTATTATGAGATATATAAATAACTAAGGACATGATCACAGGGTGAAATTTAAAATTTGGAAAGGAATGAAAACAAAAAATGAAACTTTTTAACTTTGGCTCAAAAGACATTGGTATAGACTTAGGAACAGCGAATATACTTGTAACATTAAAGGGAAAAGGAATAATATTGAACGAACCTTCAGTTGTCGCAATAGACAGAAAAACAGGGAATATAATGGCAACAGGAAGTGAAGCAAAAGAAATGCTAGGAAGAACACCAGAACAGATAAAAGCAGTAAGACCAATGAAAGACGGAGTAATAGCAGACTTTACGGCAACAAGACTTATGCTTAAAAATTTAATTGAAAAAGTATCAACAAGATATAAGATAGGAAGACCTAGAGTAGTAGTTGGAGTACCATCAGGAATTACAGAAGTTGAAGAAAGAGCAGTAGAAGAATCTGTAATGCATGCAGGAGCAAGAGAAGTATATTTAATAGAAGAACCAATGGCAGCAGCAATTGGAAGCGGACTAGATGTAGCTGAACCAAGTGGAAATATAATAGTAGACATTGGAGGAGGAACAACAGAAGTTGCAGTTATTTCTCTTCGGAGGAATAGTAATAAGTAATTCACTTAGAATAGCAGGAGATGAATTAGACGAAGACATTGTAAATTATGTTAAAAGAGCATATAATACAGCAATAGGAGAAACTATTGCAGAAGAAATAAAAAAAGAAATAGGATGTGCAACACCTTTAATGACAGAAAAATCAATCGAAGTAAAAGGAAGAGATTTAAGCACAGGACTTCCAAAAAATATAATTATAACATCATCAGAAGTACAGATTGCAATGCAAGAATCAATTTCAGACATTATAGATGTTATTAAAGCAACACTAGAAAAAACACCACCAGAACTTGCATCAGATATAATGGAAAAAGGAATAATCCTTGCAGGTGGAGGAGCATTAATAGAAAACTTAGATAAATTAGTAAGTGAAAAAACAGGAATGCCAGTTTTTGTTGCAGAAAATCCACTAGATTGTGTTGTTAAAGGTACAGGAAAAACAATAGAAGACTTAGAAAGACTAAGAACAGTATTAGTCAATTCAAGAAAAAGAAGATAAGGAAGGAAAAGATATAAGTGTATAAAAAGAAATCAGGAATTATAGGAATAATTATAACAATCATTATACTAATACTATTAGTATTTTTGTCAAATCTCAAATTAGAGAGTCTTTCATATGTAGAAAATGCTTTCAGCGCAATAGTTATGCCAATTCAAACAGGATACACTTATTTAAAAAATAAAGTTACAGGAAACACAAACTTTTTCACAAATGTCGAAAATTTAAAAAATGAAAATGAAGAACTAAAAACAGCAAACAGCAATTTAGAACAAGAATTAAGAGAATTAGAGATAATCAAAGCTGAAAATGAAACATTAAAAGAATACCTAGGCTTAACAGAAAAATATACAGACTATGAAACAATACCAGCATATATAATAAGTAAAGATATAAGTAATTATAGCAATATATTTGTTATCAATGCAGGTAAAAATGACGGAATAGACGTAAACATGACAGTTATAGCAGATGAAGGACTAGTAGGATATGTAATATCAGTAACAGATACAACCGCAAAAGTACAAACAATTATTGACTCATCAAGTGCTGTAACAGCAACTATAAGTACTACAGAAGATAGCATAATTTGTAAAGGAAGTTTAGAAGACGGAATGCTTAAGGCTACATATATACCTACATCAGCCGATATTTCTGAAGGAGAGAATGTTGAAACATCAGGAATGGGAGGAATATACCCAAAAGGAATAAAAATAGGAACAATAAAAGAAGTAGAACAAACTTTAAATGTATTAGATAGATATGCATGGATAGAACCAGCAGTAGATTTTGATAAAGTTGAAACTGTTCTTGTAATTACAAATTAGAACAGCGAGAAACAACAGCTTTAATACTAACTTAAAGAAAGGAATTAAGCAAAAAAGTGAAAAAAGTATTAACAATAATAATATTATGTATAGTATATGTGCTTATATATCTTCTTCAATTAAATTTTTTCAGCTGGTTCACAATAGCAGGAGTTATGCCAAATCTATTTGTAATACTCACACTTGTTATTGGATTATATGCGGGAAGAAGAATGCGGAGCTGCAATGGGGATCATATTTGGATTAGGAATTGATTTACTTGGAAACAACGTAATCGGACAAACAGCTTTAATATTAGGGATAATTGGATTCTTACGGTGGATATCTAGACAAAAATTTCTCAAAAGATAGTAAGATAACAGTGATATTACTTGTAATAGCCTCAACAGCAATGTACGAAATATTTACATATTCATACAAAGCAATAATGTTATCATCAAATGTAGAAATAGGACTATTTGCAAAGATACTTTTAGTAGAACTATTGTATAATGGAATACTAACAATAGTTCTTTACCCATTAATACAGAAACTAGGATATAAAATGGAAGATATATTTAAAAATCCACAAATATTAACAAGATATTTTTAGGAAGGAGAAAGCTTGGAAAGATATAGAAAGAAGAAGTTACCAAATATTAATTTAAGATATAATGCATTAAGTGCCATGGTATATATAATAGGAATAGTACTATTAATACAACTTTTTAATCTTCAAATTATAAATGGAGCATCATATAGGGAAACATCAAATACAAGACTTACACGAGAAAGTACACTTTATGCTTCAAGAGGCTACATATTAGATAGAAATGGAAATGAACTTGCAACAACAGAGATGACATTTTCACTCGAAATGTATAAAACTAAATTAGATACAAAAGTTTTAAATGAAACAGCCTTAAAAATAATAAATACTCTAGAAACAAATGGAGATAGCTACACAGATACATTTCCAATAAAAATAGACCCATTTGAATATACCTTTACAAGTGATGAAAAAAAGAAAACTTGGCTTGAGACATATGACTTAGATGAAAACACAACAGCAGAAGAAGCGTTTTATTACTTTAAAGATAAATATGATATAGAAAATGAAGATGTATCAGAAGTTAGAAAAATACTAGTAATAAGATATAGAATAAGTTCAGAGGGATATAGTTCGACAAAATCTTTAACAATATCTAGCAATATAAGCAGAGAAAGTGCACTTATATTTACTGAACAAAGCGACCTATACCCAGGAGTAACAGTAGGACAAAGCTCAAGTAGAAGTTATCCAAACAGTAACCTTGCATCACATATCTTAGGATATATAAACTCTATAACATCAGAACAATATCAAGAAAACAAAGACAAGGGATACTCAATGAGTGATATATATGGACAAACAGGAATAGAATACGTATTTGAGGAATACCTAAAAGGAGACAATGGTGTAAAACAAATAGACATGTCAGTTGATGGAAGTATAGTAAGTGAATATGTTGCAGAAGAAGCAACGCAAGGTTCAGATGTAGTATTAACAATAGACGCAAATTTACAAGCAATTACAGAACAAGCATTAGAAAACACAATAAATAATATAAGAAATCGGAGAATATGGTAAAACTTATGATGCAGATGCAGGAGCAATAGTTGTAATGGATGTAAATACTGGAGAAGTACTTTCAATGGCAAGTTATCCAGACTATGACCCTAATAGTTGGGTAGGGGGAATAAGCCAAACCGACTACAAGGCATTACAAGAAAATAATGCACTATATAATAGAGCAATAGCAGGAACATACGCACCAGGTTCAACATTTAAAATGGTAACAGCATTAACAGGACTAGAAACAGGAGAAATAACAATAGACGAAAAAATACGAGACAATGGAATATATACTAGGTATAGAGATTATCAACCTAGATGCTGGTTATACACACAATCAAGAAGAACACATGGATACTTAAATGTATCATCAGCAATACAACACTCATGTAACTATTTCTTCTATGAAGTTGGATATAGAGTAGGAATAGACAACATAATAAAATATGCAAATTATCTAGGACTTGGCAAAAAAACAGGAATAGAGCTCACAGGAGAAGTAAATGGAACTGTTGCATCACCTGAAGCTGCAGAAAAAAATAGAGAAATTTGGACAGATGGACAAGTATTAGCAACAGCAATAGGACAAAGCTATAATGCATTTACACCTTTGCAAATGGCAAAATATATAAGTACATTAGCAAATGGTGGAAATCATGTAACACCTACAATAGTAAAAACAATTATTAATGCAGATGGAAGTGAAGTTTCAAAAGAAGAAATACAACAAACCGTAGATGAAAGACTAGGAAGAGAAAACACACAAGAAGAAGACTTAAACATATCAGAAGAAAACTTAGCAGCTATTCTTGAAGGAATGAGAGGAGTAACAAGCGAAAGCGGAGGAACGGCATATTCAATATTTAGAAACTTTAATATTGAAATAGGAGGAAAAACGGGTTCAGCACAAACAGGACAATCAACAAATGCATGGTTTGTAGGATTTGCACCATACGATAACCCAGAAATTGCAGTAGTAGTAATAATCGAAAATGGAGGTTCAGGAAGCTTAGCATGTTATGCAGCAAGAGATATATTGGCACAATATTTTGGAATGAACGAGGCTGATGTGGAGGAGAATTTGACTGCAATTCCATATACAGAGCAACAAAATTAACAGTTGGAAAATGAAATCCGGTCGTTTGGGACGGTTCTGAATGACCGAAAATAAATTAATATTTAATTATAAGAATTTTTTAAGTTTTCGGTCATTCAGAACCGTCCCAAACGACCAGATTTTTAGAAAGGATGTATAAAAATGGCAAACGGTAAACACAGTAAAGAAACAGAAAGTAGTAAAACAAGTGAATTAGGACTTCATACAATAGAAAAATCATTCAACAGAAAAATAGAAGAAACAGTAACAAAACTTCACAATGGTTCTCTAAGATCAGGAAATAGAATAGAATTTGAGGGAAGCATAGTAATATTAGGAGATATAAATGCAGGAGCAGAAGTAATTGCAGAAGATCATATAATAGTACTTGGAGCAATTAGAGGACTTGCGCATGCAGGAGCAAAAGGAAATAAAAAAGCAATAATTGCAGCAAATTCAATAGAAGCACCACAAATACGAATTGCAGATATAGTAAAAGAAATGGAAAGACCAGAAGACTTAGAAGAACTACAAGAAATGCCACTAAAAACAAGAGCATATGTAGAAGAAAATGAACTTATTCTAGAATAAGTTAAAATAATTTGACATATAATAGAATAGATGCTATAATAATAGTGATAAAAATGAAATTACTCATGAAAAACCTCTAGAGACTGTACTCTCTAGAGGTTCCCTTTTTAGTCGAAGTTTTTAAGTATAATATATACTAAAAACAAAGCTAATATTTTCATGAAATTACTCATGAGTATCCCTCCTTTCTCAAAGATTTCCTTTGAAAAGGATGTTCCCATTATAAATAAGAATAACTTAAAACACAATAAAAAAGCACAAAAAAATGTCGAAAAACGTTCGACATTTTACGACAAAAGTAATAATATAAGTACAATAAAGAGACTTTGGTCCTTCACATCTTCACTATATAAAAAGAAAATCAAAGAAATAAGAAGCACATCATCAAAGAAAAGTTTAATTCCAAAAATTTCAAAAACAGGTTTAGAAGAATTATAAGAATCCCTAGTGTCACAGCTAGTTTTTTTCTTTTCAAAATTATGATGATTTTCATTATTTTCATTAAGATAATTCTTTTCTATTTTATTTGCTTTAGTAGAATAACCATAATATCCGCTATTCATATAACGAGGAGCGCGAAATCTATTAGGGAAATAGTAATTATACGGATATTTATAAAACATAGGCTCCATTATTTTTTACTATCACCCCCAGAATTATTAAACATCTCCAAAACCTTACTAATACCAAAGAATTTTATATATTGGTCAACTTTTTCTCGCCTGCTTTCCTTTAAATAAGGCTTCAAAGATAAAAGCAAATTTGCTCTCGGGTCATTAGAATTACTATTTAACTTTTCCATTATAGATTTCATTTTAAGAAGAGTTTCAAAATCAATTGAAGAAGTCTGACTATCAGAAGAACTTGAACTATTGTTATTTTCAGAATTATTCGAAGAAATGGAAGATAAAATATTTTTCATCTCATCAGGAATATTACCATCTTTTATCATATCACTAAACTTCCCAAAAAGTTCAGACATATCATCATTACTCATTTCGAAACTCACTCCTTCACAAAATGAAATCAATAGTTATTAGTTTTACTAATCGAGCCATTTTGGAGTAATATTTCTAATTTTAGAAGTTCTGCAAAGTCGAGGCTCCCCGAGTAGGAATGACCTTAGGCGAGTGGCGAAGCCAGTAAGGAACGATAAAATTATAAATATTACTCCAAAAGGTAGGCGGAAAGAAAGTATTCTATTTCCCCTGCATTTTTTTCAAAAGTTCCTCTTTATCCTTCACACCAAGCATCTTCGAAGCCTGCTCCATACCTTTCTCAATATCCTTTTTATCCATTTTAGATAGCATTTCCATAAGTTTATTCATATCAATATTATTCATAACAAATAACCACCTTTCTAATTACTATCTTATATAAAGCAATAGTATATTATGCAAAAATTACAAAAAAGTTCCAATCAAAACAAAGAAAAATTCTGCCA
>CALWZW010000002.1 GCA_944386135.1 uncultured Clostridia bacterium
GCAGTAGCAGTAAGTCCAGAAGTACCAGCAAGTGGATGGTATAATACAGATGTAGTAGTATCAATACCAAATGCAGAGGACGCAAACTCAGGTATAGCAGGATATTATTACTGGGAAGTAGTAGGAGATGTAGCAGAAGTACCGGACGAAGAAAAGACATATGTAAGTGGAGCAAGTAAGACATTAACAGTAAAAAGTGAAGGAATAAAGACAATAGCATTCCAAGCAATAGATAAAGCAGGAAATGTATCTGGAATATCAAATATAACAGTACAAAAAGATAGTACAAACCCAAAAGACTTTAGCTTAAATATAATAAATGACACAACAACACAATTCACAGTAAATACAGGAACAACAGATGATACAACATATACAAGTGATGTATCAGGAATGAACTACTATGAAGTATACATAGATGGAAATCTAGTAGAAACAGCACAAGTAGCAGACCAAAGCACACCAAGTATCTCATATGTTGCAAGTAATTTACAAGAAAACACAACATATACAGTATATGTAGTTGCCTATGATAAAGCAGGAAATAAAACAGAAAGTGCAAGCATGACAGTATCAACAGCAAATGTTAATACAGGAGGTGGAGGACAAGAGCCAGCATCACAATTACTTGCACCAGCAATAAGTTTAACAGGAGCAACTCAAACAAATGGATATTATACAGGAAATGTTGTCGTTACAATAGAAGATAGTGCAAGCGTATCAACAACAAAGGCAGTAAAAGTAAAATATCAAGTAATAGGGGCAAATGCGATAGAAGAAACAGAAGTCATGGGAAGGATGGCGATGTTTACAATATCAGCAGACGGATCAAGTACAGTAACAGCATGGGTAGAAGATAGTGAAGGAAATGCTTCAGAAACAAGTACACAAACAATATCAAAAGATACAAAAGCACCAACAGCAGTATCACTTTCAGTTACAAGTTATGATAAAACGTCAATATCAGTAATAGCAAGTGGTTCAGATGAAGGTTCAGGAATAATAAGTTATGCATTCCAAATAAGCCAAACAGAGAATGATGAAGATTTTACGACAGTAAGAACAGAGGCAAGTACAGAAGGAACGTGTTCATATACATATTCAAACTTAGAAGTTGGAAAGAATTATTATATAAGAGTAATAGTATCAGATAGAGCAGGATATCAAACAACAAGTGAAATAACGAGACAAGGAACGCAAGATAATGGACTTTCAGATTCGGAATTATCAGAAGAAATAGGAAAATATGTTGCATATACGCCGGTAAGTGCAAATTATACATCACAAGGAACATATAATGGAGGAAGTAATCAAAACTTTTCAACAGATACAGCAGTAAAATGGAGAATATTATTTGTAGAAAACGATAAAATATCTCTAATATCTGAAGAACCAATAAACAATAGGTTTAATTTAAGGGGATATAATGGATATAATAATGGAGTAAAATTGTTAAATGAAGCATGTATGACGATGTATAGTAATAGTTCATTAGGAGCAACAAGTAGAAGTTTGAACATAGATGATATAGAGGAAATATCAAGTTATAATAAAAATGGATATCCAGGTTATGGAACAGATTATACTCCTCCAAACAAATATTATCCGAATATATATGAGGATGAAATGTCAGGAACATTAGATGGAATAGGACAAAGTGAGCAAGAAAACTGGGTAACAGGATATTCACAAGCATCAACATTAAAAGTAAAACGAACATATTATAGATATACAATGTCAACAAGTTATATGACACCAGCATATTATGAAGTACTTTATTATCAAGCAAGTAATGTAGACTCATATTGGCTCGCTTCGCGCTGCGTTGACATTAACAGTTCCAATGCGATTTTCTACTTGTTCTATGTGAGCGGTGGTACTGTGGACGCCAACTATTTGTATTACTCGGACGACGACAACGGCAGCCGTAGCTATGCGGTGCGCCCCGTAGTTGAAATTGATCGAACATCCGTTATAATCGGAGAAACAGGTTCAGGAACAAGAACATCACCATATAGTATTGTAGCAAAATAGTTAAAACAAAAAATAGCTTTGAATTTAGAAATAATTTTCAAAGCTATTTTTGTTGTGACAAAAGGAACTTACCGACAAATGACACAAGAATATTAAAATTGATTATTTATTTTAAATCTAAAATTCTGTGTCATTTTTCTACGTCCCCTTTGACACATTTTCTGAAAATGTGAAAAAGCATATTAAAATCCTTTCTAAAAATGTGTAAAAATTACGTTGAAAGCTTTCTAAAAATGTGATACAATATATAAATATAAGCGCGAGTATGCTGGAACTGGCAGACAGGCACGTTTGAGGGGCGTGTGTGGTAACACGTATGGGTTCAAGTCCCATTACTCGCACCAATTTTGCTAAAAGCCTTGTGTTTTAAGTTGTTTTGCTATATAATAAAGTATAAATATTTTCAAGGAGGAAAAGATGTCTTTTATTGAAGAAATTAAAAAAAGAGCAAAAACTGAAATAAAAACAATCGTGTTGCCTGAAGCAAGTGACATAAGGACATTAGAAGCAACAGACATGATTTTAAAAGAAGGTTTTGCAAATATTATTTTAATTGGAGATGAAAAGGAAACTTTAGAACTTGCAAAGTCTAAGAATTTGGACATTTCAAAAGCTGAAATTGTAAATCCTAAAACATCTTCTTATTATGAAGATTTCGTTCAAAAATTTTATGAATTAAGAAAAGCAAAAGGAATGACAGAGGAAAAGGCGAAAGAGCTAATGCTAGATACTGTTTATTTTGGAATGATGATGGTTAAATGTGATAAAGCAGATGGACTTGTTTCTGGTGCAATACATTCAACTTCTGATACATTAAGACCAGCATTACAAATATTAAAAACAGCACCTGGTACAAAGCTTGTTTCTGCCTTTTTTGTAATGTGTGTTCCTGATTGTGAATATGGAGAACACGGTACATTTGTATTTGCAGATAGCGGTTTAAATGCAAACCCTAACGCAGATGAATTATCAGAAATTGCAATTTCATCTAGTAAGAGTTTTGAACACTTAGTTGGTAAAAAGTCACGTATAGCAATGCTTTCATATTCTACTTATGGTAGTGCAAAATCTGAACTTATAGATAAAGTTGTCCAAGCTACAGAACTTGTAAGGGAAAAAGAGCCAAATTTATTAGTTGACGGAGAATTACAATTGGATGCTGCAATAGTTCCTGAAATTGCAAGAAGCAAAGCACCTGGAAGTCCTATTGAAGGAAAAGCAAATACTTTGATATTCCCAGACTTAAATACTGGAAATATCTCATATAAGTTAGTTCAAAGACTTGCAAAAGCTGAGGCATATGGCCCTCTTTGTCAAGGTATCGCTAAACCTATTAATGATTTATCAAGAGGTTGTAGCAGTAAAGATGTTGTGGGAGTGGTGGCGATTACGTGTGTCCAATCCCAGAATTAGAAAAAATAAGCTTCGTCCTACTTCGTTAATTCAAATACAAAAAATGCTCAACGTACATTAAAGTACGTCTCCGCTTTTTTGATTTGAATTGCCTAGTATTACTCGCTTATTTTTCCAAATTTATATTTAACCATATATTATATTTTTTTAGAAGGGAAATTGAAAATATGAAGATTTTAGTTTTGAATGCTGGAAGCTCATCTCTAAAATATCAATTAATTGATATGAGAAATGAAGAAGTACTTGCAAAGGGTGTGTTCGAAAGAATAGGGCTAGAAAATTCTGTTTTGACTCATAAAGTAGGAGGAAATAAATATAAAATAGAGCATCCTGTTAAAAATCATGAAGAAGCAATAAAGGTGGTTCTAGAGCAATTTACACATCCAGAATATGGTGTTATAAAAGTACTTGGAGAAATTGATGCAGTAGGACATAGGCTTGTTCATGGAGGAGAAAAATTTTCTCATTCAGTCATTATAACTGATGAGGTAGTAGAAGAAGTAAGAGAATGTAGTGTTTTAGCACCATTACACAATCCTGCTGGAATTCATGGAATCGAGGCTTGTGAAAGATTAATGCCAGGTACTCCAATGGTTGGAGTATTTGATACAGCTTTTCATCAAACAATGCCAATAGAACATTATATATATCCATTGCCATATGAATTTTATGAAAAATATGGTATTCGTAAATATGGATTTCATGGTACTTCTCATAGATTTGTTGCTGAAAGAGCAGCAGAACTTATGGGTGGTCAAAGACCAGATTTAAGACTAGTTACTTGCCATTTAGGTCAAGGAGCAAGTTTGGCAGCAATAAAAGGTGGTGTATCTTTAGACACAAGCATGGGATTAACTCCTCTTGCAGGTGTTCCAATGGGAACAAGATGTGGAGATATAGATCCTGCTATAATAAAATATCTTATGGATACAGCACACTTAACAATAGATGAAGTTGACTCTATATTAAATAAAAAGTCAGGAGCTTTTGGAGTTTCAGGTGTAAGTCCAGATTTTAGAGATATAGAAGTTGCAGCTGCCCAAGGAAATAAAAGAGCACGTCTTGCATTAGACAATTATAACTATTTAGTTGCTCAATATATAGCAAGATATGCTGTTACTTTACAAGGTATAGACGCAATTGTATTTACCGCAGGTCTTGGAGAAAATGCAGGTACAACAAGAAAAGGAGTTTGTGACAACCTAAAATTTATGGGTGTAGAAATTGATGAAGAAAAGAATAAATCAAGAGAAATAGAAATCGAACTTTCAACACCAAATTCTAAAATAAGAGTTTTTGCAATTCCTACTAACGAAGAATTAGTTATTGCAAGAGATACAATGAGTTTAGTTTCTAAAAATAAAAATTAATAAATTAGAGGTTAGAGATAAACTAGCCTCTTTAAATAAATATATTATAGGAGGAAAAAAACATGGCAAAAATTTTACCAGACATATCAAGAACTTTTAATGAATTTTTATTACTACCAAATTTAACAACAGAAGAATGTATACCTAATAATGTATCATTAAAAACACCACTAGTAAAATTTAGAAAAGGAGAGGAGCCAAAATACTCTGCTAACATTCCTATGGTTTCTGCAATTATGCAGTCTGTATCAGGAGAAAGAATGGGAGTTGCTCTTGCTCGTGAAGGCGGTCTTAGCTTTATATATGGTGCTCAATCAATTGAATCTCAAGCACAAATGGTTTACCGTGTAAAGAAACATAAAGCAGGTTTTGTTATAAGTGATTCAAATGTAAAAAGTGGAACTTCTTTAAGAGAAGTAATGGCATTAACTAGAAAGACAGGTCATTCTACAGTAATAGTAACAGATGATGGTACAGCAACTGGAAAATTTTTAGGAATAGTTACAGATAAAGATTATAGGCCTTCTAAAGATAATTTAGATGCACCTATTGATGATTATATGACAAAAGCTGAAGATACAATTTCCGCACAAAAAGGAATAACATTATCAGAAGCAAATGATATTATATGGAATAACAAAATTAATTGTTTACCAATTCTTACACAAGAGGGAAATCTAAAATATTTAGTATTTAGAAGAGATTATGAGGAAAGAAAAAATAATCCAAACTCTTTATTAGATGAAAATAAAAGATATATTGTAGGAGCTGGAATAAATACAAGAGATTATGAAGAAAGAATACCAGCTTTAGTAGATGCTGGGGTTGACATATTATGTATGGATTCTTCTGATGGATATTCTATATGGCAAAAGAGAACAATTGAGTTTGTGAGAGAAAGATATGGAGACAATGTAAAGATAGGTGCTGGAAATGTTGTAGATGCAGAAGGATTTAGATATTTAGCAGAAGCAGGAGCAGACTTCATTAAAGTTGGTGTTGGTGGAGGTTCTATTTGTATTACAAGAGAGACAAAGGGAATAGGACGTGGACAAGCTAGTGCTTTAATAGATGTTGTCGCTGAAAGAGATAAATATTTTAAAGAAACAGGTATATATATACCAGTATGTTCTGACGGTGGTATAGTTCACGATCACCATATAACAATCGCATTAGCATTAGGTGCCGACTTCGTAATGATGGGAAGATATTTTGCAAGATTTGATGAAAGTCCAACTAGAGTATTAAAAATAGGTAATAACTATGTCAAAGAATATTGGGGAGAAGGCTCTAATCGTGCTAAGAATTGGCAGAGATACGATTTAGGAGGAGACAAGGATAAATTATCTTTTGAAGAAGGTGTTGACTCATATATTCCTTATGCTGGACCTCTAAAAGACACTTTAGATGTAACAATATTAAAGATAAAATCAACAATGTGTAACTGTGGAGCAACAACAATTCCAGAATTACATGAAAAAGCAAGATTAACTTTAGTATCAGATGTAAGTATTTCAGAAGGAAAAGCACATGATGTAATATTAAAAGAAATAGATAATTCTTATAAAAACTAATAAAAAATCTCCTGATTTTCAGGAGATTTTTTATTTATCATATTTCATCATGAGAATCATTTTCTTTAACTTGGTCTACTGTTTCTTTTTCTTCAACTTTATCTTGTTGGTTAGATAGTGCTTCTTCTATAGTTTGTTTTAATGAAGCGTTAAGCTCACTAAAGAATTCATAGTATTTAGAGTTATCTGTGGCTGGATTTGGTATATCATCAAATCTAATATATTTAGGAAGAAGACTATCTCCTGTAGGAAATAACTCCTCACGTTTTTCATAAAGTTCACCTAAATATTTAGTATAGGCTCTATACATTCTACTTTCTTTTGGAACTCTGGAAATTAATCTATATGCTTCATATAAGTCATAAGGTGTTATTATTGTACGTCCGCTTTCAAAGTCATTTCCAGTTGTTTTAGCAATTGCACAATCTGGAGAAATATGCATTATATGTGATAAAAAACTTCTGCATTCTTCCAATTGCCCTGTTGGAGAAGTATATCTTTGTCCATCACCTATTTTTGGTATACTTTTAAGTTTGATTCCTTTTGAAGGTAGTTTAGTATGAGCTGCAAATCCAACATTTCCATCTCTATATTGTTCCATTGTCTGAATTTGGCATTCAATCGGTAATTCAATAGTAGAGCCATCATCCATAAATATTGATAGGTCTAGGCCTACAAATTCTGACCTATAGCCGTTTTTTGTACTCTTATGTTTAGTTCTGTCTGAATCTGATGAAACAGATAATCCAAGGCTTCTTAATAATTCACTATTTTCAAAAGTATTCATTAAGTCAGAATGTACTTTATATAACGTTACTTCATTTGAATAATTTTGACTTAATTCTCTTAATAGTTGTTGTATATTAACATCTGTTACAGCATAAATATCTTGTAAATCCATTGGTGCATTTGCATCTTCTACTACATCTCTATATGCATCAAAATCTGTCTTTAAAGTTTTTAGTTTATTTTGATAATATGTTCTTCTCGAAGTAGCTTCTTTTGGAAAGCATCTATATAGCTGTCTTATTACATCTGAACATTTTTTTGTATATTCATCTAGAGTTAATTTTGGAGTTTTAGATAATGCTTGATATATATCAGAGATAAAAGCTCTAACTCTTTCTCTTTTTTCTATTAGTTTTTGTAATTCTGGATCTCCTCCAGAATAGAATACAGAATGTTCCGCTTCTGGAATTATCTTAAATCCTAGATAATCAGTAACTTGCTTACCATCCTTTTCAGGACGAGTAGCCCATTCTTCCATTTTATTTTGTAAACTTTGGTCTGATTTATATCTTCTATATATTTGTAAAGGGAAGGCATCAGGTGCATTTATTCTCTCATTCTCGAGGATTATTGCTGACATTATATAATCAACAAGTTCTTGGACTTTAGGATCTTTAAATGCTACAAAATTTTCATTTGGAGTATCTTTAACAAGTTTAGCAAATTCTTTTAATTGCTCAAGTTCAATTTCTTTTGCAGCTACATTTGGATCAAATTGTTTTTCGTTATTTTCAGTTTCTACTGAAGGATTAATCGCATATTGCTCTCTAAATTTTTTTGCACTTTCATTCATATATTATCACATTCCTTTTTATCTACATTATTCCCACTCAATCGTAGCAGGTGGCTTAGAAGTTATATCATAAACTACTCTGTTGATATTTTTAATTTCGTTTACAATTCTACTAGACACCTTCTCTAAAATTTCATAAGGAATTTTTGCCCAAGTTGCAGTCATAAAATCAGAAGTTTCAACTGCACGTAATGCTAGGGTATAGTCATAAGTTCTTCCGTCTCCCATAACTCCAACTGATTTTAGATTAGTTAAAACTGCAAAATATTGATTTAAGCTTCTATCTAATCCAGCATTTGCAATTTCTTCTCTAAATATGAAATCCGCTTCTTTTAAGATTTCTAGTTTTTCATCTGTTATATCTCCAATTACTCTTATAGCAAGTCCAGGTCCTGGGAATGGTTGTCTATATACTAGGTTTTCTGGAATTCCAAGTTCTAATCCTGTTTTTCTAACTTCATCTTTAAATAAATCTCTTAGTGGTTCTATTATTTCTTCAAAATCCACATAATCAGGAAGTCCTCCAACATTGTGGTGACTCTTTATAGTTTGTCCTTTTCCTGAGCCTCCGCTTTCTATAACGTCAGGGTATATAGTACCTTGTACTAAGAAATCTACTTTTCCAATTTTTTTAGCTTCTTCTTCGAATACTCTGATAAATTCTTCACCAATTATTTTTCTTTTTTTCTCAGGGTCAGTAATACCTGCAAGTTTTGATAGAAATCTATCCTTAGCATTTACTCTAATAAGGTTTATATCATATTGATTTCTGAAAACATGTTCAACTTCGTCGCCTTCGTTTTTTCTAAGAAGTCCATGGTCCACGAATATACATGTTAAGTTTTTACCAATTGCTTTATTTAAAAGTACTGCTGCAACAGAAGAATCAACACCACCAGATAGGGCACAAAGAGCTTTTTTATCTCCAATTTTTTCTTTTAGTTGTTTTACTGATTCTTCGACAAATGATGACATATTCCAGTCTCTTTTACATCCACAAATATCTAAGAAGTTACTAATTATCTTTGTTCCATTTTGTGTATGATTAACTTCTGGATGGAATTGTATACCATATATTTTTTTCTCATCATTTGCCATTCCAGCAATAGGGCAATGAGAAGTATCTGCAATTTTCTTAAATCCTTCTGGAAGTTTTTCTACGAAATCTGTATGGCTCATTAAACAATCATTTTTATCACTGAAACCTTTAAAAAGTGGAGAGGTGTTATCAAAATTAACAGTAGTTGTACCATATTCTCTTTTTTCTGCTTTTTGAACATTTCCACCTAAAGAATAGCTGATAAGTTGCATACCATAGCAAATCCCAAGTATTGGTATGCCAAGCTCAAATATTTCTTTATCTAGTCTTGGTGCATTTTCTTCATAAACACTTGAAGGTCCTCCTGTGAATATAATTCCTTTTGGTGCGATTTTTTTTATTTTTTCTATGCTTGTATCAAATGGAACTATTTCTGAATAAACATTACATTCTCTGACACGTCTTGCAATTAATTGATTATATTGTCCATAGAAATCAAGTATAAGTATTTCTTCGTTATTTTTCATTTTTACCTCCTAAAATATATATTATTAATTATACCACCATTAACCATTTTATGTAAATAATTATTTTGAAGAATTTGAATTTTTGTATGACATTGTTGCATAATATATAGCAATTTCATTTTGGCATCCTCCTTTATTTTCTAATACAATATTGTATCATTGAGTATGTAAGATGTAAATATAATGTAGAAATTTTAAATATTTTGTCTTGAGCATTTATGTTGCAAAATTTACATAATTTCATAAAATATATAGAGGACTATTTAAGGAGGAATAATTTTTGAAGCTGAAGAATAAAAAAATAGCTTTTGGTTTAACAAGCTCTTTCTATGCTTTTAAAGCAACTATAATTGAAATGAAAAAAATTATATCTGAAGGTGGAGAGATTTTTCCTATAATGTCTAAAGGCGCTTACACAACAAATTCTAAGTTTGGAAATGCGGCTGATTATATAAGGAAAATTGAATATATTACAAAAAAGAAGATAATAAATGGCATGGAGGAAGCGGAAGAAGTGGAAGCTGATATAATGGTTATAGCTCCTTGCTCTCGGAAATAGTATTGCAAAGTTTGCATCATCTATTTATGATACTTCTGTATTAGTTGCAACAAAATCTCATTTAAGAAGAAACAAACCAATTTTACTTGGAATTGTTACTAAAGATGGTCTCAGTAGCAATGCTGAAAATATAGGAAAATTATTGAACAGAAAAAATGTATTCTTTGTTCCATTTACTCAAGATAACCCTATAACCAAACCTACTTCTTTGGCATTTTCTCCTAAATATATAATTAAGTCAATAGAAGCTTCTTTAGAATATGAACAAGTTCAGCCTTTGTTGTTATAATTACTAGTAAAAATTAACTTGATTTTTGATACAAACATTTTTTTGTATTTTTTTATTCAAAAGTATTGACATTAAACTTTTGTTCGTATATAATTGTGATACAAAATCAAATAAATGTTTGTACAAAAGGAGAGATGTAATTATGATAATAAAAAGTTGGAAAAAATTCTTAAGAGCAATTTTAATAATAGTAGGAGTTATAGTTTTTGTAAATATACTTATGCCAGATCGAACATTATCTCACCAAAATGTAGGGTATAAAACTATATCAGTATCAAATGGAGATACTTTATGGACTATTGCCAAAGCAGAGCAAGAAGAAAATAGCTATTATGAGGGAAAAGATATTAGAGATATAATTTATGATATAAAGAAAACAAATAATTTAGAGAATTCTAGTTTAAAAATAAATCAAGTATTAGAAATCCCAACATATTAAAAATCAAGCTCTAGATAGAATATATCTGGAGCTTGGTTTAATATTTATAAATTAATTTGTCTCATTTGCTAATGGGTTGCTTTCTACTGCATTTCTTACTTGGTTATTTGCAACATGTGTATATATTTCTGTTGTTGATATGCTTGCATGTCCTAAAAGTTCCTGAAGAGCACGTATATCTACATTGCCATATTGATACATAAGAGTTGCAGCAGTATGTCTTAGTTTATGTACAGAATATTTAGTAGTGTCAAGCCCTGCTTGTTTTAATTCTTTTTCTATAATATACTGAACAGTTCTACGACTTATTCTTTCTAGTCTCTCACTTAAAAAGAGAGCATCTTTATCGATTTCTTTTATTTTTTCTTTGGGTCTAACTTCTAAATATTCTTTTATAGCCTTCATGCAAGCTTTATTAAGATATATTGTGCGTTCTTTATCTCCTTTACCTATAACTGTCATTTTGTATTCATCAAATTGTATGTCCTTAATGTTTATTCCTACAAGTTCAGATAAACGTATGCCACAGTTTAAAAAGAGAGTTGTAATAGCATAATCTCTTTTATTATTTCTGTTTTCATCATCAGAAGCAATATGTAATAGTTTTTGACTTTCTTCGAGTGTCAAATATTTAGGTTGTCTTTTTCCAATTTTAGGATTTTTTAAATTTTGTGCTGGATTTATTTCTATAAAATTTTTATCTGTCATATATGCAAAAAATATTCTTATAGTTGATAGCTTTCTTGCAACAGTCGTTGGTTTACTGTTAAAATTTTCTCTTAAGTAAAATAAATATGATTGTATATCATCTAATGTAATTTTTTTTAAGAAATCTAAGTCTAATGCATGTATATCAATTTCTTTAACATTTTCATTTGAAGAGTAGCCTAGATGATTTGACATAAACTTAAAGAAATTAGAAAGGTCATAGTTATATTCTCTTACTGAGTTTTTTGATTTATTTAACATTACCGCTGAATATTGTAAAAATGAATTTAAAAAATCTGGATTTTCTTTTTGATTTATCATATTCTCCTCCTTAGAATTCTTATAATATTTATTTTATAATAAATTTAAAAATATAGCTATAATTATTTTAAAAAATTATGTATTATTTACATGAACAATAATTGGTAGTATAATTTTATTGTATGATTTTTATAAATTAATGTAAAAATAGGAGTTATTTTATGGTAGATAAAGTAGAAATAAAAGGTGCTAAAGTTCATAATTTAAAAAATATAGATGTTGATATTCCACTTAATAAAGTAGTAGCTATATCAGGAGTATCTGGAAGTGGTAAATCATCACTTGCTTTAGGTGTTATTTATGCTGAAGGCTCAAGAAGGTATCTAGAAGCATTGTCTACTTATACTAGGAGAAGAATTTCACAAGGAGAAAAGGCAAAAGTTGATAGCATTCTTCATGTACCAAGTGCTTTGGCATTACATCAAAGACCAAATGTACCTAGTATTAGGTCAACTTTTGGAACAGCAACAGAACTTTTAAACTCTGTAAGGCTATTATTTTCAAGATGTGGAAACTATATTTGCCCTAATGGACATATTATTCCAGCAACTGCTAATGTAGCTAAAGAGGAAGAATTAGAATGTCCAAATTGTCATGAAAAATTTTCTGGATTAGGTGCAGAAGAATACGCTTTTAATTCAGCTGGTGCTTGCCATATGTGTGGAGGGACTGGAATTATTGAAACTGTTAATATGGATTCCTTAATTCCAAATAAAAATTTGACTATTGATGAAGGTGCAGTTGCTCCATGGAATAGTTTGATGTGGTCTTTAATGACAGATGTGTGTCGTGCAATGGGTGTTAGAACTAATATTCCTTTTAAAGATTTGACGGAAGAAGAAAAAAATATCGTTTATGACGGACCAATGGAGAAAAAACATATTTTTTATGTACCAAAGAATAAAGACAGTGTTACTGCTACAGAAATGGATTTTACTTATTATAGTGCTAAAGCGACAGTCTTAAATGCTTTAAAGAAAGTAAAAGATGAAAAAAGTATGAGTCGCGTTTCGAAATTCTTAAAAGAAGAAGTCTGTCCGGAATGCAATGGCTCTAGAATAAATAAAAAGGCAAATTCAACTTTATTAGGAGGCAAAAGTTTATCTCAAGTATGTGAAATGAACCTTAGAGATTTATGTTCATGGCTTCCAAAAACAGTTGATAAATTAAATTCTGAAGTAAAAGAAATGGGAGAAAATATATTAGAAGAATTTATGATAAATGCAAATGCTTTGCTTTCATTAGGGTTAGGATATTTAACATTAAGTAGAGCAAGTAACACATTATCTACTGGAGAATTACAAAGAGTGCAACTTGCACGAACTGTAAGAAATAGGACTACAGGCGTCTTGTATGTATTAGATGAGCCTTCTATTGGACTTCATCCAGCAAACGTAGATGGTCTAAATAGTTTAATTTGTCAACTTATTAAAGATGGCAATTCTGTTGTTTTAGTTGATCATGATACACGAATACTTAAAACTGCTGATTATATGATAGAGATTGGACCAGAAGCAGGAGCAAATGGTGGAAAAATTATTTGTGAAGGAACAATAGAAGATATTATAAAAAATAATAATTCAATAATTGGACCATATTTAAGCAATAAAGAAGAAATTAAAATACGAGAAAAAATTGACAAAGATGAGATATTTAAATTTGGTAAAATAAGTATAAGTACTGATTCTATTCATACTGTAAAACCACTTTGTATAGATATTCCGAAGGGAAGGTTGACAACAATAACTGGTGTGTCTGGAAGCGGAAAAACAACTTTAATTCTTGAATCTCTATATCCTGCAATAAGAGCAAAATTAAATAATATCTCTTTACCAAAACATGTAAAAGAATTAAATGCAGATTGGGTAAACAAAATAGATTTAATAGATGCAACTCCTATAGGCAATAATGTAAGAAGTACTGTTGCTACATATTCAGGAGTGTTTGATGATTTAAGAAAACTCTATGGAAGAATTAGCAAGGAATATACAGCAAGTGATTTTTCATATAACACTGGAAAATTAAAATGCTCAACTTGTGATGGAACAGGTATAATCTCTATGGATGTTCAATTCTTACCAGATATAGAAATGACTTGTGATTCATGTGATGGTACAAGATATTCTCATGATGTAGATAATATATACTATAATGATTATTCTATCAAAGATGTAATGCAATTAACTATAAAACAAGCTTTAAATGTATTTACAGATAATAAGAAAATCAAAGATAAATTACAAATTTTAGTAGATTTGGGAATTGGTTATTTAACACTTGGTGAAGCAACACCTGCACTTTCTGGTGGAGAAGCTCAAAGATTAAAACTAGCTTCTGAAATCGGAAAGGTTCAAGATGGAAGTGTCTTTATCTTCGACGAACCTTCTATTGGGCTTCACCCTCAAGATGTAAAAATATTATTAAAAGTATTTCAGAAACTAATTGATAATGGTGCTACAATTATTGTAATTGAACATGATTTAGATGTAATTAAAAATTCTGATTATATTATTGATATGGGACCAGAAGGAGGATATCTTGGAGGAGAAGTAGTTGCAAAAGGTACTGCTCAAGATATAAAAAATTCTGATAAAAGTATTACAGGTAGGTATCTATAAAATATTTATTAAAATATAAAAAAAGAAAGGTAGATTAAAATATGAAAGAATTAACTGATACTATGTTATCACAAGATATGGGAGAGAATGGCATAGTAGCAATTGTTTTTGCTATTATCATATTACTATTTGTTTTATTGATAATAATAAGAAATTATTTTGCAAAGAAACATACAATTAAAAATTCAGAAAAAGTTGCAAAAAAAGAATACAAAGGTTATGGATACAAAATATCTATAATAGTAATTATATTACTACTTGGTATCATTTTCTTAAATATTGGAAACTTTCTTGAATTAGGAAAAAATAATAATTGGTATCTAACCTATGAGACAATTTTAAGCAAACATACAGAAATTAGTACAGGTGATCCAGGAACTAGAAAAACATCTTATTATGTGGTAGTGGAAAAAGATGATGAAGTTTTTGTCACAGAAAAAGAATATAAAAATTTAAAAGAAGGTGATTTTGTTTATGTTTTACGATATGAAGATGGAAGTGCTACTAGAATATATTCGGCTGATGAGTATAAATATACTGGAAGTAAATTAAAATAAAATTATTGAAAAAAATGGGAGTAGATATTTATGAATAGAATTATAATATATGGTTCTAATTATGGAACAACTAAACAATATGCAGAAGAAAGATCAAATAATTAATGAAATATAAAATATTTTTTTAAATTACATGATAATAAAAAATAATTTTAGCGATAAAAATAAGTTTGGCAATAATATTTAGATAAATTATAATTTGAAAGTGAGATTATTTATGAATAATGGAAAAATTGGAATATTGATGATAATATTGGGAAACATATTATATTTAGCATATACTTTGTTTTGTGGCAATGAAGCAACAACTTTTAGTGAATTTAGTTCAGGTTTATTACTAGGCTTATCAATAGGAGTTAATTTAATAGGAATAATATTATTAGTAATATATATTTCAAAAAATGAAAAAAAATAAATTGCAAATTATAGAGTAGTTTGAAATACAACTAATCTTTTCTACTTTGTAAAAATGTTAGAGTAGGGGGATAGCACATTTTTGAAATACAAAACTTATGAAATTATATTAAATAAAATTTTGTGCAATCTTCTATTTGACTAATAATAAATTTTATAAGTAAAAACTTTTTTAATAAAAAATAAATTTTAGGACTAAAAAACTAATATATAAAATTTTAAATTTGAATATCAAAAGCCGAACGTTTGTTGTTTAGTAATTTTTTATATAATATTTTAATTAAATATTTCGTTTGCAGATTTATATATTCTAATTGTACTATGATCTTATAAATTCTATGATTGTTGTAATAGCTGTATTACAACAATCATAAAAATAATGACCTTCTAAAATCGATTTTAAGCCATTTTTATTTTTAGGTTGATAAATTACTTGTTTAGAATTTAAGGTTAAATATTGATTTTAGGAAATTATTATTAAAAAGTAGATTTTTCTGCAAAAATTACTATTATATATAGATATATGAAAAAAGCCTAAAAAGTGGCAAAAAAGCGACGCACGAGAATCGATTTTAAGCCGTTTTTATTTTTTAAGCATATAGTTTGTTGTCTGTAAAATAAGGCAAATGTGGAGAAATAGGCACTTTGGAGATTTTTGAAAAATTTTTATATAATTTAATATATAAAAATAAAAAATATATAATAAGAAAAAATTAATGAAATTATATAAGTAAAACAAAAAAATGTCTTAAAATTGATTTTAATAAGTCATAAGAATATTGATATAACTATAATACAAAAGATTATAATAATAATGAATATAATATAGATATAATAAGAAAATAAAGATATATAAATGAATATTAGTATGTATAGAGCAGCTAAAAGCCTTGAATTAGTAGAAGTAGAGGTTTATGGCTGTTTTATATTATGTCCTATCTTTTTTTGCACAAAACTTACATTTTGTGCAATGTTATTTATCCATTGTTTCCTCTTCTATTATACTTTTAAATAGTTATATTCCCCATTCTTTACAAAATCACATAATACTATCATAAATATTTTTTGCTTTTACCAAAATTTATCAAGTCTTTTTTATTTTTTCTTTTATATTTTTTAATGAAAAAATTTTATATTCCGTTAATATTACATTTATTTCTGCTCCTAATAAAATTATATAAATTATTGCATATAACCACATCATAATTAATGTTATTGTTGCTAAACTTCCATATATAATAGAAAAATTTGTAAATACATCTACATAAATTGAAAAGAAATATGAAACAAGAAACCATCCGAATCGATGAAAATAAAGCTCCTGGTATTTGATTTTTTAATCTACTCCCCTTTTTGTTCGGAACAAATCTATACATTAAGACAAACATCAAAAATAAAGAAGCAATTACCAATACCTCTCTTATACTCAATATAAATGTTACAAATTCACTAAAAGCACTAAATTTTTCCTGTATAATTTCATTAATTTTATTTCCAAATACTATTAAAATCAATACCATAATTATAGTAAATATTACAATTATTGTTCCTACTAATCCCTTTATTCTAAGTCTTATATGATTTTCTTTGTCTTCTCCTTTGTAAATCGAAGAAAGTCCAACACTTAAAGAATAAAAACTGTTTGCTGCAGACCACAATAAAAATATGGCAGATATTGAAACTGTTTCTAATGATTTTGAATAAACTTCTTGTATTATATCTAATACACTGTTTTTTGTAACCGTAGGGAGCACAGCTTCTAAAATATATATAAGTGTATTTCGCTCAATGTTCATATATTTTATTAAGCTTAGTAGAAGTATTATAAAAGGAATAAAAGATAAAAAGGTAAAGTAAGCACATTTAGCTGCATATTCACCTACATGATCTTCATTTAATTTTTCGAAAAATTTGCTGATTGCTTTTATAATTCTCCCCATAAATACTTCTCCCTATTTATATTATTTCGAAAAAAGCAAAAAATAACCACTATGTTTAAAACATAGTGGCAGTTAATAATTTTATTTAAAATTTTTCAAAAAAACATCTATTTTGTCTAAAAATTCTTCATTATTTTTACTTGCAACCATTTGACTTAACAATTGCTCAGTAACATCTGCAACAGACATACTTGACAATGCTTTTCTAAGTGCAAATACAGTATCTTTTTCTCTAGGAGTTAAAAGTTTTTCTTCTCTTCTTGTTCCTGATTTATTTATATCAATTGCTGGGAAAATACGTCTTTCAGATAACTTTCTATCTAAGTGTACTTCCATATTACCTGTTCCTTTGAACTCTTCAAAGATAATATCATCCATTTTGCTTCCTGTCTCAACTAATGCTGTCGCAAGAATAGTTAAACTTCCTCCATTTTCAATATTTCTAGCAGCACCGAAAAATCTTTTTGGTTTATATAAAGCTGTAGGATCTAATCCTCCTGATAATGTTTTTCCTGAAGGTGGAACAACTAAATTATACGCTCTTGCAAGTCTTGTAATACTATCTAATAATATTACTACATCTCTATTTTGTTCTGTTAATCTTTTTGCTCTCTCAAGAACCATTTCAGCAACTTTAACATGATGTTCTGGTAATTCATCAAATGTAGAATAAATAACATCTCCCTTAATTGACCTCTTCATATCTGTAACTTCTTCTGGTCTTTCATCAATTAATAAAACTATAAGCTCTATCTCTGGATTATTAGTAGTAATACTATTTGCAATCTTTTTTAGTAAAGTTGTTTTTCCAACTTTAGGAGGTGCAACAATCATTCCTCTTTGTCCTTTTCCTATTGGTGAAATTAAATCAATCATTCTTGTAGCTATTTCACTTTGAGAAGTTTCAAGTTTTATTCTCTCATCTGGATGGATAGGTATAAGTTCATCAAAGTTTTTTCTTTTCATTGCAACATCTGGAGAATCTCCATTTACATCTCCAACAAATATTAAAGCAGGAAACTTTTCACCTTCTTTAGGAAATCTTGCAATTCCCTTAATTTTATCTCCTGTATTTAATCTAAATCTCTTAATTTGCACTGGTGATATATATACATCTTTAGGTGTTGATAAGTAATTTTCTCCTCTTAAGAAGCCATATCCATCTGGTAATACTTCTAATATTCCCTCTACTATATCATCATCTTCATTTGTAATCTTATATCCATTTCCTGTTGATTGAGAGCTTGTCTCATCAATTTGGATATTTTTACTTTCATTAGTTTCTATAGTATTTTCCTCTTCTTTTTCTAGATTAGTTAACACTTCTATTAACCCATCTTTTTTTAGTTTACTTATATTCTTTAAGCCTTTTTCTTTTGCAATTTTACGCAATTCAGCTAATTGTAAATTGTTATCCATATAATGGCCCCCTATTAATATTATATTATTCATTTATGTAAAAAATGGAGAAAATAAAGATAAAAAAATATATTTTAAAATTCATAAAACTAAATGTTTAGTTTTATGAATTTTAGTTTCCTACATCTATATAAACTTTTTCATCAGGCTTATACATATTTAGCTTTTCCCTAGCTATCTTTTCTATGTATTCCAAAGAACTGGAATTTTCCTTTAAAGAAACCAAAGAATCTTTATATTCATTTGCTTCTTCAATATCATCTTCTACTGAAGCAATATCAGTCTCATATTCATTCAATAATTTCTGCTGATTAATTAATGTAATTGTAACATAGGATACAAAAGCTACTAACAATAATTTTTTAAATAATTTTTTTATATTAATTTTCATATGTATACTCTTTCTTATAGTTTTTTCTTACGCATACTCTATTTTGCTAATATTTATATAATTCTACACAAGAAGTCAAAATCCTTCTTTATTCTGTAATATTTCTTGTTTTTTGTCTTTTCTTTTACTATTATAAAATTTTTTCTTAAATTTTGCAATAGAATTGTAAAAATTTGTAGAAATTTTAATTATTGGTTTTATTAATATGATGTTAATAAATTTATATACTAGATTAATCGGATAAGCTATAATTTTTAGACCAAATAAAACAATTTTCTTTATAAATAATATTATTTTTACTGAAATATTTATGATAATTTTGCTAAAAAACAACATGTAAATTGCAATTCCTAAAAGTATGCCAATAAATATGTATGCTCTAAACTGTCCATTATTGAAAACAAATAATGAATACATAACAATTAAAGCTGAAATTATCCAAAATAAGATGTCTTCTATGTATGTTATAAAATTAGGCGTATTAAAACTTTTCCTTAATATTCTAAAAATATCAAATGTTATTCCTATAAAAATTCCATTTAATAAAAATATTAAAAATAAATAGGCTTGATTTATAGTATCTGCGTTCAATTTTATTCCACCTTTTTATTTGAAAATTTTACTAATAAAACTTCCACCTTTATCTTTACTTAAATCCTTTTCACTATAATTCATGCTTGATATATCTCCTTCAACTATTACTTCTGATGTGTCTAAACTTAATTTATTAATTCTTAAGTTTTCTCCTTTTACCGTTAAAAGTCCGAAGTTCTGTTTCTACCATAACTACCTGATCATCAAAGCTTAGTACATCCAATACTCCTGAAATGCTAAGTTTTTCCCTATTTTCTAGTATTAAATTTTGAATTGTAGTTTGAGATAAATTTTTTCTTTCTTCTATTGTCATAAGTTCTTTGTTCTCCTTCCGTATGTTATTCTACTTTTCATATATAAATATTATATTCGCTCCTTGTCTTATTTAGAACAAAAAAGATATACTTCTAAAATAAAGTATATCTTCAAAATTTTATTATGCTTTCTTTTTTAAATAAGCCTCTATAAAGCCGTCTATATCTCCATCCATTACCGCTTCCACATTGCCTACTTCATAACCAGTTCTATGGTCTTTCACAAGAGTATAAGGACAAAATACATATGACCTTATCTGACTTCCCCAAGCAATTTCTTTTTGAACACCTTTTAAATCTTCTATTTTATCCTTATTTTCCTTTTCTTTCAAATCTAACAGCTTAGACTTAAGCATTTTCATTGCAGTTTCTTTGTTTTGAAGCTGTGAGCGTTCAGACTGACAAGAGGTAACAATATTTGTTGGAATATGAGTTATTCTAACTGCTGATGAAGTCTTATTTATATGTTGTCCGCCTGCTCCTGAAGAACGATAAGTATCTATTCTTAAATCTTCTGGATTTATTTCAAGTTCTATATCATCAGAAATCTCTGGAAGAACTTCGACTGATGCAAATGAAGTATGTCTCCTTCCTCCAGCATCAAAAGGAGAAATCCTAACTAATCTGTGAACTCCCATCTCCCCTTTTAGGTACCCATATGCATTTTCTCCTATTACAACTGCTGTTACGCTTTTAATTCCTGCCTCTTCCCCTTCGAGATATTCAGTTTCTTTTATAGTATATCCATTGTTTGCTGCCCATCTTGAGTACATTCTGTATAACATTTGGACCCAATCTTGTGCTTCTGTTCCACCAGCTCCTGCGTGAAGTGTTATAATCGCATTATTTTTATCATATTTTCCTGACAAAAGCATTTTTGTTTCAAGTTTTTCCAAATCTTTTGCTAATTTTGATGTACTTTTTTCCAATTCTTTCGAAAGCTCTTCATCATTTTCTAATAATAGAAATTCATTCATTTCTATTAAATTAGCTATATTTTGTTTTATATCCTTTATACCTATATATTTTGCTTTTACACTTTTTATTTCTTGTAATACAGAATTAGATTTTTTATTATCATTCCAAAAACCTTCTGCTAAAGTTTGATGTTCTAACTCTTTAAGCTTTTTTTCTAATTCATCTACTGTTCCGATTGTCTTTTCTAAGCTAGAAAGACGCTCTTTCATATCTGTTAATACTCTCTTATTTTCTTCAAGGTCTATCATCCATAACCTCCCTTTTCATATTATATATTATATTAGATAATAGAGAGTATTTCAAGTATTTAATACAAAAATTGCCCCCGCTTCTCTGCCTATAATTGTTTCGGCATACTAGCGAGGGCTGGGGTTACTTATTTACGAATACTATTCTTGCTGCACGAACTTCGAGATTTTTGTGCTGTCCGCGGTGCCCATTGACATTGGCATGCATTCTAAAGCGTGCAAGTGCAATCTTTGCCTCCAAGTTGTCCTGGAACCGCTTATTCAGCAATTTCCGAAGTTCTTTCTGGTAGTCGTATTTTTCCTTGAACACTTCGTACATCAGTAACTCTCCTTTCTGTATGATGTATATATATTTTACCATATATTATACAAAAAGTCAAAGTTCATTTTTTTCTTAAGGTCATGCACGCACTTTCTATTTTTTACATATAATTGACTATGTGAAAAACGGAGGTGTTTTTAGCTTTATGATAGGAACTTTAACATTATCTGGCTTTTTTGCCTTTCTAAAATGTGCTACATTCATGGTACGGATATATACAAAGCTCCAATCTTTTTCCAGAGCCATTAAGCTCAGAAGAGGAGCAAGAATTTTTAAAAAGACTAAAGAATCGGCGATGAGGAGGCTAGAAACGTTTTAATAGAAAGGAATTTAAGACTGGTTGCTCATGTCTCAAAAAAATATGCTTCTACTAATATAGACCAAGATGATTTAATTTCAATTGGTACAATTGGTCTTATAAAAGGAATTAATACTTTTAATATGGATAAAAATATTAGACTTGCAACTTATGTTGCTAGATGCATAGAAAATGAAATCTTAATGTTTCTTAGAACTTCCAAAAAAACAAAGTCCGAAGTATATTTAAATGAACCTATTCGGAAAAGATAAAGATGATAATGAAATAACTCTTTTAGAAATATTAGAAAATGACGAAAGAAGTATAGAGGATGAAATTGATTTAAAGCTAAAAACTAAAAAATTGTTTGACAAGATGAAAGAAGTTCTTAAAGATAGAGAAAAAATTATCTTGGAGCTACGCTTTGGCTTAAATGGTAATATGCCCAAAACTCAAAGTGAAATTGCGAAAATGCTTGGTATCAGTCGTTCCTATGTATAGGAACGTTGTTATCACAAAACTAATTACTTCTAAAAAGCGTAGCTCCTTTCTTTATTGTTTCTATTACCTTTATATTTTTTATTTCATCAAAGTTTATTTTTAAAGGATTTTTATCTATTATTATTAAATCTGCATTCTTTCCTTCTTTTATACTTCCTTTTTCATTTTCTTCAAAATATTGATATGAAGAATTTAATGTCAAAGCTTTTATTGCATTTATAACAGATATTCTTTCATTTTCTCCTAAAATTACTCCAGACTTTGTTATTCTAGTTACAGCACACCAAATTGTTTCAAACATATTCGGCTTTATTACAGGTGAGTCTTGGTGAAATGTAAAAGTAATATTCTTTTTTAGGGCTGAATTTGCAGGACTTATTTTGCTTGCTCTACTATATCCTAAATTTTTAATATGAATGTCTCCGAAGTAAAATACATGAGGAATAAAAAAAGAAGGAATTATTCCATACTTTTTTAAGTCTCCTATTTGGTCTATTCCTAAAAATTGTGCATGTATCATAACAGGTCGTATATTTTTTGCACTTTTTTTATGTTTTTTAACACTATTTATAAATTGCTCTGCTGCTTTATCTCCATTACAATGAGCAAGTAATTGCATATTAGTATTTATTCCAATTTCAACTGCTTTTTCTACTTCTATGTTTGTCATTGTACTAATTCCAAAATAATTTGGACTATCTATATATGGTTTTCTCATCCATGCTGTTCTAGCTTGTGGTGAGCCATCTAGGAAAATTTTATATCCTCCTATCTTAAAATTGTTTTTATATTTTTTTATATGTTTGTTGAAATTAGTAAAAAATGTTTGATTATCTTTAATAGGAATATATGATACTAAATCTATTTTTAATTTATTCTTTTCTAATAGAGCTTGATATATTGGTATTATAGAATTATATGACATGCCATCTTGAACTGTAGCAATTCCATTAGAAAGGTATTCTTGTTGTGCTTTTTCGTATGAATTTAATAAATCGTTTATGTCTGGAAGCGGAATTTTATTTAGATAATGTAAAAAACTATTTTCTTCCATATATCCTGTATTTTTTTCCAATTCTTCTATATTAAATTCTTGTAATGCTTTTGTATTAAATACTCCCATATGACCTGATTTATGTTGCACTACAACCGGATTATTAGGTAAAACTTCATCGATTATTTCTTTTCTAGGATGAATTTTTTCTTCTAAATAATTATTATCATACCCATCAGCTAATATCCATACATTGTCTTTTATATTCTTCTCTTCCTTGAAATTTTTTAGTTTTTCTTTCATTTCTTTAAAATTTTTACAATCTTCCAAGTTTACTTTTAAGAAATTATTTGCGACACCTGAAAAATGACTGTGAGCATCTATAAATGCTGGCATCATTGTATTTCCATCCAAGTCAATTAATTTAGTTTCATCATCTTTTAATGATAAAACTTTTTCTAAATCTCCTACTTTTTTTATAATGCCATCTTCTACAAGCATTGCTTCTATTTCATAATTTTCTAATGTAATGAAATCACCATTATAATATATCTTTTTCAATTAATTTCCCTCTTTTGCTAGTTTTAATTTTATTATTTTCTACTATATATTTTTTATTCATTCTTGCTTAAATCTAAAGAAAATATATATTTGTTTGTTTTTATCTATTTCGATTTTATTTATCAATTTAATTAATATCTCTCTAGTAATTATCATATTTGAATTAAATTCTTCTATTGCTTCTTTTATGCTTTCTTCTTCATTTATAGTATTACATTTTAAAAGCTTTTCTAAATTTTCAATACTTTTTTGAATTTGATGTTTTTCCTTATTTTTTCTCTCATAAATTCTAATAAAATCATCTTGTGATAATGTGTTATTTAATTTATCACCATAAATGCTATCTATTTCAAGTAGTAGTTTTGAAAGTCTATTCTTATATTTTTCTAATTCTTTCATATATACATTAGTACATTTATCGTCTTCTAGTTTTTTTGCTATTCTTGTAATTATTTCACTTTTTTCATTAAAATTTTTCAATGTTTCTTTGATTTTATCTGTTACAACTTTTTCAACATAATCCATTCTAATAGAGTGTGATGTACAATATCTTAATCTTGCATAAGATGTATATGTACTACATCTAAAATAGTATATCGTTCCGCTTGTCTGTTTTTACTGAAGAACATCCCATCTTCTTTTTACATTCATGACAATATACAAGACCTTTCAATAAGTAGTCATGAGTTTTTATCCTTGTTTGTTTTCTTATTTCTAGCATTTCTCTTGCTTTAAAAAAAGTTTCTTTATCAATAATTGCTTCATGAGTATTTTCTATTACTTTCCATTCACTTTTTGGAATTCTTATATTTTTCTTAGATTTATAATTTATTTTTTTCATTCTTCCTTGAACCATATTGCCTATATATACTTCATTTAAAAGTATTTCTCTTATACGCTGTGAAGTCCAATTATTACTTATTTTTGCTACCTTTTTACCATGATTTATTGCATATTGAGATGGTGTAAGTATATTTTCCAAACTTAAATCAATAGCTATTGCTCTACACGATTTTCCTTCACATGCTTCTTTAAATATCCTTTTTATAATTGGTTTTGCTTCTTCATCAATAAATAATTTATTAGGTGCATTTTTATCAAGGATGTATCCAAATGGAGCTTTTCCTCCAATAAATAGTCCTAAATCTTGCTTATTGTGTTTTACACTTTTTATTTTATTTGATATATCTTTAGCATACATATCATTTAAAACAGACTTAAATGGAGTTATATCATTAGAAGCACTATCAATTCCTGTATCAATTCCATCTAGCAATGAAATGTATCTAACTTTGTTTTCAGGGAAATATTTTTCAAGATAATGTCCTGTTCCTATATAGTCACGTCCAAGTCTTGATAGGTCTTTTGTAATTACCATGTTTATTTTTTTGTTTTCAATATCCTGTATCATTTTTTTAAATCCTGGTCTATTGAATGTTGTTCCACTTACTCCGTCATCAATATATTCTTTTATAATAGAAAGCTTTTTGCTTTCAGCAAAGCGTCTAAGCATAGAACGTTGATTTGATATACTTTCTGATTCTCCGTTCCTTTAAATCTTCTTTTGAAAGTCTGATATATAATGCAACTTTGTACATTAATGGATTAGCAATATTTATGTTATCTATCACGTAATAATATTCTCCTAATCAAATGTATACTTTCTAGAGTCTTCTAATCTTGATTGTATTCTTTTCTTTGCAAAGTTAAAGTATATTTCAAAAATCAATTCATCTACATTTTCTTTTGTTTCATCATATATACAAATTAAATCATTTTCTTTTTTCAAATTAGTCCCTCCTTTTTCTAATATATATGTTTTCCTAAAAAATTAAAGAACATCTACTTTTAAAGTAAATGTTCTTTAATTGTATATGATAAATACTATTCACTTCTTAATGCTAATACTGGGTCTTCCTTAGCTGCTTTTCTTGATGGAATAATTCCTCCGATTAGTGTTAATACAATGCTTAATATAATTAAAGTAACTCCTGCTGTAAATGGTAAAACTGCTTTAACATTTACACCATTTGAAATTGATGCAATAATTTGATTTGTAGGAATTAATAATAACAAAGTAACTCCTATTCCAATACATCCTGCAAGCGCTCCTATAATTATGGTTTCTGCATTAAATACTTGTGACACATTGTGTTTAGAAGCTCCCATGGCTCTTAGAATTCCAATTTCTTTTTTACGTTCTAGTACACTAATGTAAGTAATAACTCCAATCATAATTGAAGAAACGACTAGAGATATAGCGACAAATGCAATTAATACATAACTAATTGTATCTACTATAGTTGTTACTGAATTCATCAATGTTCCAACCATATCTGTATATGAAATTACTTTATCCTCTTCCCCATTTTCTTTCATGCGAGTATTATAGTCATTTAATAAATTAGTAATTGCCTTATTTCCTTCAAAATCTTTTGGATAAATATCAATCCCACTTGGCTCTTTTGTATCTGCATAATTTAATTCTTTTAAGTTACTTTCATAGGTAACACTTTCTTTTGACATAAGCGACTTAAATAATTCAGACAATTCTTCTTCACTCATTTTTATATGAAATGCACCCATAAAAGTTTGTTCATCAATGCTTATTGCACCTGCTATAGATTTACTTAAATTTTGTATACTTGCCTTCATTTGATTTTGTAAGCTTTTACTCATTGTACTTACAACTTCTTGCATGTATTCTTCCATAATTTCTGTTATCTGGTCATCTATATTTTGAGATGTTATTATTTCTGATACATTATTAGTAATAACTTCTTTTGCTTCATCTGATGCAAAGTATTCTAAAAGGTATTTATTCAAATCTTCGACTTTTATTAATTCGTTATCGTCTACATATTTTTCATATCCTTCTAAAATCTCTGTTATAATACTCTGCATTTGCTCTTGAGTAATAGTTATACTGCCGTTTTCTTTTATAATTTCTTGAATTTTCTTATTTATTAATTCACTAACTTCTTTTGATTGTAAATATTCTGATAGCTGAGTTCCAATTTGGCTCAAATTAGCATCTGGTTTATCTTTTATATATTTTTCATAACCTTTTAGAAAATCATTTATTATTTTTTGTATGTCTTCACTTGACATTGAAAATTTAATTTCACTTAATATATCTTCAATATCTAGTGTTGGCAATGAATTTTGTGATAATACATCATTTAAGTTTCCAAAATCTACGTCTATTTTAGATTGGTCAATTTTAAAAGCTGATTGAATTGCTTCTGTATCAACATCAATCAATGAATCCATGTCAAAAGATGTTTCTTCTGTATCATCAAATCTTTTTCCTGTAAATACATTAACTTCTGGATTTTCTAATTGTTCTTGCACTATTTTGCTATTTTTTGCACTTTCTATAACATAATCTGTTAAAGACGCATGATAGCAAATTCCACTTGATAACATTGTGCTAGTTGCTCCTTCTTTAGGCTGAACAATTCCAACTATTTTTAAATCTTCACCATTTGCTACAATATTTTTCATATATTCAGTATTTTCTGTTTTATCACGCCATATTTTATATTCTTCATCATATTCATAACAATCACTAACATTAATTACTTTGAAAGTAGTTCCTAAAATATCTTCATAAGAATATGAATCAAAATTTTCAGGAGTATTTACTTCTTCTCCGTTTGAAAATTGAGTAACAAATCCTTCCAATTCACTATAATCTCTTAATCCTAGTGTGTATAATAGAAAATCAGAAATATTTCCTCTTGATGTTAAGACCAAAACACATTCATTATAGTTAGTAGGCCATTTTCCTGCTTTTACATCATATTGACTTTCATATAGTTCACTATCTTTTGGCATAGGATAAAATACATCTGTACTCATCATGGTAGACATCATGCTATTATTTGACACACTTGAGCCTATTCCTAAGCTTGAGAAAGTAACATCTGGATTTAATTGTCTTAAATTTTCAGTATCTGAACTATAAATTCTTGGTGTAACATCATAACTGTATTCAATATCTTTTGCATATTCGTTTATTGGGCAATCTTCACTTTCTAAATATTCTTTTAATGATTTTAAATCATTTGAGCCAATTGTTGAGAACATACTTGTTATTTGTTCACTAACATTTATATCTCCACCATTATCACTGCTATTACTATTTGCTCCCATAAGTAGCGAACTTAAATCAATACCTGAACTCTGAATTTGCAGAGGATATTCAGACAAAGTATCTTCTTCTACTGATTTAATGTATGTGTTGACACCATTTGATAAAGACAATATGAGTGCTATTCCAATAATTCCAATTGAACCTGCAAAAGAAGTTAAGATTGTTCTTCCCTTTTTTGTTTTTAGATTATTAAACGAAAGCGACAATGATGTTAAAAATGACATTGTTGTTTTTCCTAAAGTTTTATGCACAGGTTCTACAGTTTTATTTTCTTCTATTATATAAGGGTCTGTATCAGAAAGTATTTTTCCATCTTTAATATTTACAATACGAGTAGCATAATTTTCTGCTAATTCTGGGTTATGTGTTACCATTACAACTAAGCGGTCTTTTGCAACTTCTTTTAATAATTCCATAACCTGTATACTAGTATCACTGTCTAATGCTCCTGTTGGTTCATCTGCTAAAACAATGTCTGGGTTATTCACTAAAGCTCTTGCTATTGCAACTCTTTGCATTTGCCCTCCTGATAACTGGTTTGGCTTTTTATGGAGTTGATTTGCAAGTCCTACTTGTTCAAGAGCTTCTATTGCTCTTTTTTTACGTTTATTTTTAGGTACTCCTGAAATAGTTAAGGCAAGTTCTACATTTGCCAAAATAGTTTGATGTGGTATCAAATTATAACTTTGGAATACAAATCCAATTGTATGATTACGATATGAATCCCAATCTCTATCTTTATATTTTTTTGTGGAAATTCCATTTATTATTAAATCCCCATCATCATAGCGATCTAAACCACCAATTATATTTAAAAGTGTTGTCTTTCCTGATCCACTTGGTCCAAGAATTGCGACAAATTCATTATCTCTTAAGTTTAGGCTTACATTATCTAATGCCTTTTGTATTAAATTTCCAGTCTTATATTGTTTATAAACATTTTTGATTTGTAACATAAATACTCTCCTGTTTTGTAAGTCATCCCCATCCTTATTCTATTAATTATACTATTTATTATTATCATAGTCAAAGTTTTTTTGCTAAAGTTTTTCATATTTTCAATAAAATAAATAAGTTTATTGATATTAATTTTATTTTATGATAATATAGATACCGAATTTAAAAAAGGTTGCTATAGACACATCAAAAATTAATAAGGAGATTTTGAAATGGATGAAAAAATAAATGGATTAACAGACAAAGAGGTTCAAGAACAAATAGAACAAGGACACATTAATAAAGCTGAACAAAACAATTTAAAAACTACAAAGCAAATAATATTTGACAATGTTTTTACACTATTTAACTTATATAATCTAATCATCGCAATAGCTCTTTTATGTGTAAAAGCATACACAAATACATTCTTTTTCCTTATAATAACAATAAATGTAATAATTGGTATTGTGCAAGAAATTCATGGTAGAAATCTAGTAAAAAGGCTTTCTATACTAAATGCCTCTAAAGCCACTGTTATAAGAAATGGAAAAGAGCAGAAAATAAATATTGAAGAAATTGTATTAGGCGATATTATATTGCTTGCTCAAGGAGATCAAATTCCTTCTGACTCGTATGTATTAAATGGTGAAATAGAAGTTAATGAATCATTATTAACAGGAGAATCAGATTTAATATTAAAAAATAAGGATGATAAATTATTATCAGGAAGTTATGTTGCAAGTGGAAAATGCTATGCTAAAGTTGAAAAAGTTGGAGAAGATAACTTTGCAAATCAGATAGTTAACGCAACTAAAAAGCAAAAAGAAAATAATTCAGAATTAATAAATTCAATGAAAAAAGTAACCAACTTTACTAGTTTCGTTATCATTCCTGTTGGAATTTTCCTATTTATCCAAGCTTACTTTTTTAGAGGAAATGATTTGACTCAGTCTGTAGTTGCTACATCTGCTGCATTACTTGGTATGTTGCCAAAAGGACTTGTTTTATTAATAACAATTGCTTTAGAGTCTGGAGTTATAAAATTAGCTAAAAAGCAAGTTTTAGTACAAGAATTATACAGCATAGAATCTCTAGCTCATATAGATACAATATGTTTAGACAAAACAGGTACAATAACAAAAGGAAAAATGCGTGTATCTGAAATTAAAACATATAATGAAACTATCTTACCAAAACCTTTTAAAGACATGATGATAGCTTTCGTAAATGGAATGGACGATAACAATGCTACCTTTCACGCTTTTAAAAAATACTTTCAAGGAGATATTTCTTATGAAATTTCAGATAAAGTTGCTTTTTCATCTGAAAGAAAATGGAGCTCAATATCTTTCAAAAATGAAGGTTCTATTATAGTAGGTGCTCCTGAAAGGCTTTTTGATAAAAGTAACATGGAAGTTCCAAAAGAAATAAATGAATTGCAGAAAGACGGAAAAAGAGTTTTAGGAATAGCATATACAAAATCAATTATAGATGAACCTGAACTACCTGAGCTTGAAGTAATTGCTATAGCAATTCTTGAAGACCCACTAAGAAAAAATGCAAAAGAAATCTTAAAATATTTTAAAGATCAAGGAATTGATGTAAAAATAATTTCTGGTGATAACTCACTTACCGTTTCGAACATAGCAAAAAAAGCTGGACTTGAAGATTATGAATCATATATAGACTTATCTACAATAAAGACGGATGCAGAACTTGTAGACTTAGTCGATAAATATAGCATTTTTGCAAGAGTTTTGCCTCATCAAAAAAGTATAATAGTAAAAGCATTACAAGCAAAGGGCCATAAAGTTGCTATGACAGGAGATGGCGTAAATGATGTAATAGCATTAAGAGAATCTGACTGCAGTATAACTCTTCCAGAAGCTACTGACAGTGCAAAGCAAGTATCTCAAATAGTTTTACTAAATTCTGATTTTAGTGTATTAAAAGATGTAATGATGGAAGGAAGAAGAGTTGTTAATAATATAACAAAAGTAGCTAGGATTTTCTTTATAAAAACTATATATTCTATATTACTGTCAATATTCTGCATAATAACAAATATGGAATTTCCATTTATTCCAATACAGATAACATTGGTAGATTTAGTAATAGAAGCATATACATCTTTCTTTATAACATTTGAACAAAACAAGAAACCAGTTACTGGTGCATTTTTGATGACAGCCTTAACAAATGCTTTGCCTTTCGCCTTAGTCATTATGTTTAATATAATATTCTTAACATTTTTAGGCGATACATTAACAATTTCACAAACTTCTGCAACAACTATAATGTATTTATTAATAGGATTTGTTAGTATATTAGCTGTACAAGAAGTGTGTAAGCCTTATACAAAAGTACACTTATTCCTATTTTTAACAACAGCAGTAGGTTTTTATGTAGCTGTTATATTGTTTAGAAACTTGTTGCATATATCATTAGATTTGCAAAACAATGAAATTGTAATTACAATAATTTTAGCAGTTATAAGTTATCTTTTTATTTCAATAAAAAGAACTATATATAGAAGAAAAAATATAGGTTTAACTAATTAGATATGAAATAATCAAGATACTAATAAAATATTGGTTTTCCTATACAAAAAATCAAGTACTTCAAATCATGAAGTACTTGATTTTTTTACTAGATGTTTTCTATACAGCTTTCTTATCAATATGTTTACAAACATCTATCCATTTTTTATAATTAGATATTTTTTCTAATTCTTCTAGAGTTAATTTAATTGCACTATTTGAGCTACCACAAGCTGGATATATTGTTTCAAATGTTATAATTGTTATTAAACAAACAATAACCAAAGTCCATGAAAAAACAAACTCTTGCTTGAAAATTAAGGACAAAGTTGAATCATATAACAATTTTGATGCAACAAGAAGCATCGAAATACTGATAAATAGCGAAAAAATATATTCTGCCTTTCCATGTCCAAAGTTATGAGTATCATCACTTGGTTCACTTGCAATCTTATTACCTATAAAAGTCATAAGTGAAGCAAAGATATCTCCTGCGCTATTTGCAGCATCTGCAATCATTGCTTGAGAGCCACTTATTGCTCCACCAATGGCTTTAATCATTAATAAGAATACATTACCAGTAATTCCTAAAATACTAGCCTTTTTTGTATTATTAAATCTTTCATTCATATATAAAACCTCAATTAAAATAAATTTATTGTCATAAAAATGTTCCTATGTATCACGAATTGAGACAAAAGCAATAAATAAATTAAGTAAAGAATTCCAAGAATAAGTTTTATTAATTAATAGGTCATAGCACACTATAACTATGGCCTATTAATAGCTGACTCTTTTAATGTTTTATCTAATTCTGGAAACTTCTTCTTAAGTATTATTGGCTTACTTTTTTCATCAACAAAACAATGTTCTGATATTCCTTTTAGGACTAATCTTCCAGTCTTATTATTGGTCATTACATATTCCAAAACAAGCCTTACACCTTTAAATTCTTTTACATTAGTTTCAATTAGTATTTCATCACTAAACTTTGTGCTTTCCTTATATTCACAGTTTATCCCTATGACAGGAGCGATAATTCCGTCACTTTCTAATTTGGCATAGCTAAATCCTATCTTTTCTAAGAAATCAACTCTAGCTTCTTCCATCCACCTAATATAGTTTGAATGATGTGTTATTCCCATCTTATCTGTTTCATAATATTGAACTTTATGTATATATCCTTTCATTTTCTCCTCCTTATTTTCATATAATATCACATTTTTAAGCAATATAAAAGCACTTAAATTAATTTTGCTTAAATTTAAGTGCCTTTATGCTATACATTAATTACTGCATCAGTATTTTTATTGTTTGTGATATATGAATAATGTTCTTTTACTTCTTCATTTAAAGCTTCACTATCAACTAAATTTACACCGTTTCCCATTTTCATTCTAATATCTATTGGAAATATTTCATTTATTGAAGTTTGATAATATGAGCCATCCTTCGGAATTTGATAAGTTACGACAGCGTTATCTTTTATAATAAATCTATATGGCATAGAGCTCCCACCATTATGTATTAAATTTCCATCTTGGACATAATAACTTTCAATTAATGCCCAGACATATACATAAGTTTCATCTCCTTTCTTCCTTATTCCAAGTCTTTCAATATCGGTAAATACTTTGAAATCACTAATATTTGTATCCGACTCAGCATTTTTTGTATCAGTAAAATAATGTGGCTCTTCTAAACTAACAAGATATTCCTCTACTTTGTCATATAATTCATCTTTTCCAAATACTATTCTTTCATTTGCAAGATAATAGAAAATCATAATTGAAATTAATATAACAATAAGCAGTACAAGTAACAAAATTGCTTTTTTCATACCATTACTCATAATTTTATACTTCTCCTTTTTGTTTTATTATAACATATTAATTTCAAACTTTCCCTAATCTTAATTAAATCTTAATCTTTTATGTCCTAGTAAATATATAACAACTTTTTTATTTTACTTCATATAATATAGTTATCTAAATTTAAAAGGAGGTTTTATGATTAAGAAATTCGCATATATAATTGGATTAGCAGTTTTTTTAATGCTTTTTTTATCTTCTACATGTTTTGCCCTTTCTCCCTCTTCTGATACAATTTATGAAGGGATAGATGTAAGTGACTGGCAAGGAAATATAAATTACAGTGAAGTTAAAGCTTCTGGCATTGATATTGTATACATAAAAGCTAGTCAAGGAACTAATATTACAGACCCATACTTTAAAACAAACTATAATAATGCTAAGATGAATGACCTTAAAGTAGGGCTTTATCACTTTCTAACTGCTCGAACTGAAGAAGAAGCGATAGAAGAAGCGGAATATTTTTCTTCTGTAATTTCTGGTACTTCGCCAGACTGTAAACTTGCAATGGACTTTGAAAACTTTGGAAATTTAACTAAAGATGAGATAAACAATATATCAACTGCATTTTTAGAAAAAGTTAAAGCTTTGACTAACAAAGATGTCGTAATCTATAGCGATGCTTCTAATGCAAGAAATATATTTGATTCAAAACTTGCAAATAGTTATCCTTTATGGATTGCAGAATATGATGTATCTTCACCTTCAAGTAATGTTAATTGGAACTCTTGGGTTGGTTTTCAATACACTGATACAGGCACTATTTCTGGAATTAGAGGTTTTGTAGATAGAGATAAATTTACTGATGATATTCTTTTAGGTTCAAATGATGTTATTACAACTACTCCAAATAATAAAAATAAAATAGAATATTATACTGTAAGAAGCGGAAATACATTAAGTAGAATAGCTTCTGAATTTGGAACAACTGTTAATGAAATTGCTGGTTTGAATAGTATTAGAAATGTTAATTTGATTTATCCTGGAGAAGTTCTTAAAATAGATGTAACTAGAAATTTAGATGAGATACAAAGTAATGTATATGAGACAAATCATATTGTATACACTATAAAACGTGGTGATACTTTAACTGCTATTGCCAATAGATTTGGTATTTCTATCGAAAGTATTGTTAGATTGAATAATATAAAAAATCCTAACCTTATTTATGCAGGAGAAAGACTTAGAATAAATAATTAATTAATCAAAAAGTAGAAAAATGGCACAATATTTCCGCCTACCTTTTGGAGTAATATTTATAATTTTATCGTTCTTTGCTGGCTTCGCCACTCGCCTAGGGTCTCTCCCACTCGGGGAGCCTCCCTGCGCAGAACTTCTAAAATTAGAAATATTACTCCAAAACGGCTAGGTTGTGCTTATTTATTGAGTAGAAAAATGACACAAAGTTATACTACATTAAAATAAAAAAGAAAAGAAGTTATTTAATTTTAAGGAAGCCCGCGCAGCGAACAACGGAGCTGAAAGCGACGGCGAATGGTGCAGGCTCCTTATAAATTTTATTTAGAAGCCTGCACCAGTAAGGGCAACGTAAAAATTCAATAACTTCTTTTCTTTATGCACTACATAAGATTTGTGTCATTTTTCTTACAATATTCTAACTCTTTTTTCTTCTTATAATCCAATTTTTCTCACACTTGATAGGTAAATGCATTTTTACCAACTGTCCTTTTCTTCCAGGACTTATGCTCTCTATTTCTCTATCATTCTCTGCATCCCATAATCTATCTATTTTAAATTTAAACACATCAATAGTTCCTGGAATTATAATCTCTAAAGTATCTCCAACAAATAACTTATTCTTTATCTCGATAATAGATTTATCACTATCGTATTCTAGTATTTTTCCTCCAAACTCATAATCTGGATTATATTGTTTTCCTTCAAACTCTTGGAAATCTTTATTATTCCTATCATTAAAATAAAATGTAGTTAAGCTTCTTGTTTTAACTTTATCTATCTCAGTTAAATATCTTGTATAATCATATTTTTCTGGATCTTTTATATAATCATCAATTGCATTTCTATATGCGTTTACTATACTTGCTAAATAGTATTCTGTCTTAAGTCTTCCTTCTATTTTAAGACTATCTACTCCCATTTCTATTATATCTGGTATTTCTTTTACAAGGCATAAATCTTTTGATGAAAATATATAGGTTCCCTTTTCATCATATTCAATAGGCATCAAGTTTCCTGGATTATTTTTTTCTTCTGCATATACATTATATGCCCACCTACAACTTTGAGCACAATCCCCTAAATTTGCACTTCTTGAAGCTAAAAAATCACTTAAGAAGCATCTTCCTGAATATCCAAAGCACAATGCTCCATGAACAAAAATCTCTGTCTCGAGACCCATAGGAGTACCATTTATTATATCTTTTATCTGCTCTTTATTTAATTCTCTAGAAAGAATAACCCTCTTTGCACCATTTTTGTACCAAAACATTGCTGAATGAGCAGATACTACATTTGCTTGTGTACTAATATGTATATCTACATCAGGAGCTTCTTCTTTTATAACTTCTAAAACTCCTCCATCAGATAAAATAATTCCATCTACTTTAAGTTTGTTTAACATTCTTGCTTGTTTTTTTATTTCTTCATAATTTTCGTCTAATGCATATATATTTATTGCCGCATATACCTTTTTTCCAATTTCATGTGCATAGATAATAGTTTTTTCTAAATCATCATCGTCAACTTCTGCTCTACTTCTTAAAGATAAAGAAGCGGTTCCGCAATATACAGCATCTGCTCCATAAAGAAATGCTATTTTTGCTTTTTCAAATGAACCTGCTGGTGCAAGTAATTCTGGTTTTCTCATATATAATCTCATTCCTTCCTAAAGGCACAAATCTGGTTGGAAAAGTTTTCAACCTTATCTCCTTTTTATTTGCAATTTATTCTAAATATTATATAATATTAGATACTAAAATTCAATAGTTGTATTTCTAAGGATTTCCAATAAGTTTTTAATTAAATATTAAGAATTAAGTCTCTTTACTTTTCTTTTAATTTCTGGTATGATTTTATAGTATCTATAATTTTAAATATACTTAATTAGAAAGTGATGGTTATGAATATATCAAAAAATATAACAAAATTTCAAAAACTCGCTATTTACTTTTTCATATATGCTTTTTTAGGCTGGATAGGTGAAGAAATATATTGTATAATTGCTACTCATGAATTTGTAAATAGGGGATTTTTATTCGGCCCAATCTGCCCTATATATGGATATGGAGCTCTTATTTTGATACTATGTTTTGGAAACTATAAAAAGAAACCTGTAAAACTATTTTTGTTATCTGCAGTTGTTTTCAGTGTTTTTGAGTATATAACAGATTTCTTTTTACAAGCTCTATTTGCTACTAGATGGTGGGATTATACAGGATATTTCTTAAATATAAATGGAAGAATAACATTAAGTTTCAGTATTCTTTGGGGATTTGCTAGTTTAATAATCATAAAAATAGTTCATCCTTTTGTAACAAAAGTAGTTGGAAAAATTTTAGTAAAAATACCTTTTAAACTCCAACATATTATTGTAGATAGTTTACTTATAATTTTAGTATTAGATACTTTAATATCTTCAATTATGTATTTAGAAATATTTTAAAATTATATTACTTTACTTATGATAAGTCCATCCCCAATTTCTAAAATTTCTGTTTCAAGTCTCGGGTCATCTGAGGCTTCTTTTATATATTCTCTTAAGTTTCTAACTGCTGTTCTTTGCTTATGTTTATTATAATCGCTCATAACATATCCTTTATACAAAATATTATCAGCCACAATAATAGAGCCTTTTTTAGACATTCTTAAGGCTTCATTTAAAAAAAATGGATATTTGCCTTTTGCTGCATCGATAAAAATCATGTCATATTTCTTATCTAAAGTAGGCAAAATTTCTACTGCATCTCCTATTAATACATTTATTTTTTCTTCTAAGCCTAAACTTTTGATATTTTCTATTGCTTCTTTTGCTCTTTCTTCATCTCTTTCAATTGTATCAATTGTTCCTTTTTTTGATAAAAATTTTGAAAAACATATAGAAGAGTATCCAACAGCAGTACCAATTTCTAAGATATTATCTTTATTTGAATTCAAAAATATTTTATTCAAATATTCTAATGTATCATCCATTATAATTGGTATATGTTCTTCTATAGCTTTTTTCTTTATTTCTTGAAACTTTACTTCATCCATATATAGTATTCCTTTCAAAATCAATTTCTAATAAAGTTACTATTATACAAAGTGGTGCAGGCTTCTGATAAACTTACTTTGAAGCCTGCACCAATAATGGCAATAATAAAATTAAATAACTTCTTTTCTTTATTCTAACTACTTACTTCTGTTTGCACGTTCACGCTCTTTGCTATCAAGAATTTTCTTTCTTAAACGTATATTTTGAGGTGTAACTTCAACTAATTCATCGTCTTGGATAAACTCTATTGCTTTTTCTAATGACATTTGAATTGGTGGAACTAAATGTAAAGCATCATCAGAACCAGAGGCTCTAGTATTTGTCAAATGTTTTTCTTTACATACATTAATTGCCAAATCTTCACTTCTAGAATTCAATCCAACTATCATACCTTCATAAACTTCAGTTCCTGGTCCTATGAATAAATCTCCTTTATCTTGAGCATTATATAATCCATAAGTTACAGCTTTTCCAGCTTCAAATGCTACAATAGTTCCTCTTGACCTTGATGATATATCACCTTTATATGGCTCATAAGAATCAAAAATATGATTCATTGTTCCATTTCCCTTAGTATCTGTCATAAACTCTGAGCGATATCCAATTAAGCCTCTTGCAGGAATTTTAAATTCTATTTTAGTATGACCATCTTCTGCTGGTTCCATATTTGTCATTTCTGCTTTTCTCTTTCCTAATTTTTCAATAACATTTCCAACAAATTCGTCTGGAACATTTACAACAAGTCTTTCTATTGGTTCGCATTTTACTCCATTTATTTCTTTTATAATAACTTTTGGGCGAGAAACTAAAAGCTCAAATCCTTCTCTTCTCATTGTTTCAATTAACACTGATAAATGTAATTCCCCTCGACCAGCTACTTCAAAAGAATCTGGTTGTGCTGTTTCTTTAACACGTAAACTTACATTTCTTTCAAGTTCTTTGAATAATCTATCTCTTATATGTCTAGAGGTAACAAATTCTCCTTCGCGACCAGCAAAGGGTCCGTTATTAACACTAAATGTCATTGTTACTGTAGGCTCATCAATATCTACAAAGTCAATTTTTTCAACATGTTCTGGGTCACATATTGTTTCTCCAATATTAATATCAGCTATACCTGAAAATTCTATAATATCTCCTGCTTTTGCTTCTTCAACCTCAACTTTATCTAAGCCTCTATGTGTATATACTTTAGCAATTTTTCCATTTGCAACTTTTCCGTCTTTTTTGCAAACTGCAACATTCATTCCAGGTCTCAAGGCTCCTCTTTCTAATCTACCTACTGCAATTCTTCCAACATAGTCATCATAATCAATATTTGAAACTAACATTTGAGTTGGTCCATCTTCATCACAATCTGGTGGAGTTATTGTATTAATTATTGTTTTGAATAAGCAATCCATTCCTCCATCTTTATCATTCATGTTAAGCTTTGCTATACCAAGTTTTGCAGAAGTATAAACAACTGGGAAATCTAATTGTTCATCATTTGCATTTAGCTCAATAAATAGTTCTAATACTTCATCAACAACTTTGGCTGGATTAGAACCTGGTCTATCTATTTTATTGATTACTACTATTGGCTTTAAATTTAAAGCTAATGATTTTTTTAGTACCTCTCTTGTTTGAGGCATAGCTCCTTCAAATGCATCAACAAGTAATAGCACTCCGTCAACCGTTTTTAAAACTCTTTCAACTTCTCCTCCAAAGTCTGCATGTCCAGGAGTATCAACTATATTTATCTTAACACCATCATACATTACAGATGTATTTTTAGCAAGAATGGTTATTCCTCTTTCTTTCTCTATATCGTTTGAGTCCATAACTCTTTCTGCAACTTGCTCATTTTCTCTAAAAATATGGCTTTGTTTTAAAAGTTCATCCACAAGTGTTGTTTTTCCATGGTCTACGTGTGCAATTATTGCTATATTTCTAATATTTTTGTTGTTCATATTTTATTTCATTCCCTTCTTAAATTGTATAGCTACGATATATCTATTTTTCACTAACTATTTATTATATCCTAAATTTCTTCATTTGTCAATCTAATCATCTCGTCCATAACTTGCTTACTTAAGCTGTCCAAGGTTTCTTTATCACTTTTCTTATCTTTGTACTCGCTAAAATCCATAGGTTTACCTATATTTATTTTAACTTTTGTAAAAGGTCTGTATTTAGTTTTAGATTGTATTCCTATTGGAATTATTGGTGTTCCAGACATCAAGCTCATAAGTACTGCACCATTTTGTATTTTTCTATTCTTTTTTATACCATTTCTTGTACCTTCTGCAAAAATTAAAACAATATGATTATCTTTTAAAACTTTCACACTATCTTTCAAAAGCTTTAAGTCCTGTTTTCCTCTTCTTACAGGCAAAGCATGTACTTTTACAGCAAGCCATTTTATAAAACCATTTATGAACATTTCCTCTTTAGCTAAAACATATATGTCATTTCTTTTAAGTGCTGCAATTATTGTTGGTGGATCCCAGTTACTTATATGATTTGGGCATAATATATAAGGCTTATCCTTTTCTATATTTTCTTGTCCAACTACTTTTACTCTATACAATAATAATGTTGTAATCCTCAAAACAAATTTAATTATACTTCTAATCATTTTTCTTACCTCGTATTATTTTTTCAATTTTGTCTGCAACTTCTTCAATTGTCATACTTGTGCTATCTACTGTAATCGCATCATCTGCTTTAATGAAAGGTGCTATTTCTCTTTCTGTTTCGAGTTTATGCCTTTTCTTTATAGAGTCCAAAACTTCTTCATAACTTTCATTTATTCCTTTTTTTAAGTTTTGATTATATCTTCTTCTTGCTCTCTCTTCTAAAGAACAATCTAAATATATCTTTACGTCAGCATTTGGAAATACAACTGTTCCAATGTCTCTTCCTTCCATTATTACGTCATTTTTTTCTCCGATTTTTCTTTGAATTGGCGTTAATTTATCTCTTACAATTTTTAGGGCTGCAAAAACAGCAACTAAATTATCTACTTCTGGTGTCCTTATTGCTTTAGAAACATCTTCTCCATTTAAGAATATTCTTTGCTCGCCATCTATATATTTTAATTCTATGTTTATATTTTCTAAAACTTCTTTTATTTTTTCTTCATCTTTAGGAGATATGTTTTTTCGTATACATTCAAGTGTAACACTTCTATACATAGCTCCTGTATCAATATTTAATAAATTCATTCTTTGTGAAATTATTTTGGTTACTGTGCCTTTTCCCGTTCCGGCAGGTCCATCTATTGCAACTACAAATGACATTATTTATACTCCTTTTTATTAGAAAACTGAATAATTTACATTTTAATTATTCTTAATCTTTTCAAATTTTTCTGGAACTTCAATAGCTCTAGCAACAATTTCTATACTTCTAATATTCATTGCTGTTAGTTTTTCAATTTCCTTTTTACATTTATCTTTAAATTGGTTTAAAGATTCTAGTATATTATATCCATACACAACTACGACTTCAATATATATGCTTGGACCTTCCTCATATTTTGTAAGTCTCATTTTAGCAAGCTTATGTATTCCTGGCGTTTTATATGCTAAATACTCAATTATTTGTCTAAAAACCTGATCAGAAATTGTAAAATTTCCCATATAACTAAAAGTTGGTCTTATTATAGATTTCTCTGAAACATAAGGAGCTTTTCCGAAGTCCTTTAGACTTAAATATTTGAAGAGGATCTAATATATACCCTGAAAAATCCTTTTTTATTTCAAAAGTTGGAACTGGTATGACATGTTTTCCCTCTGTTACACGTATTCTTCTTGCTGTCTCGATTTCCTCTTGAGTTGCAATTTCATCTATTCTAATAATCTTAGATACTTTAGGAAGTCCTAAATTTTCTGCAATTTTATAAACCATATTATCAGAAGTTCCTAAAATCATTATACTTTCTGGTTTATACTTTTTAATAGCAGCCTGAATCTCTCTTCTTTCTGCTTCAGTTTGAAAAAGAGCATGTTTAACTGTTTCTATCTTTGTTGGAGCTTTTTTTGCAGAAGTACCTGCGATAACTTCATTATCTTTTATAAAAAGTCCATCATCAATTATATAACTAACATTATTTTCTCCAGCTACATATTGAGCTCTGTAACTCTTTCCTGTTCCAGAAGGTCCAACAAAAGCATACACCTTTATATCTTTAAGAAACCACATAAAAATATGCCTCCTATTATATTATTTTTCTATAAGTGCAAAGTGAAATACATAATTATTATAAGCAGTATTAAAATCATTTTGACTAACTACTTCTATATCATATTTTTCTTTAAGTTCATTTAGTATTCTGTAATCTCCTGTATCTAATATCCAAATTCTTCCATGATAATCTTTTAATTCATCTAAATTATATATTATTTCCATATTAGGTCCAAAAGCCTTATATGCCTCTTCAACATCCCAAAATAAATAGTTATAAAAATATTGTCTATTTTCACTATATCTAGTACCTACAACAAATCCTGAATATTCTGAATTACAATATAAAATTGCATCATCTTTCTCAATATTATCCTCCATAAATTCAATTACCGAATTATTGCTAGAATCATAATTTTCCTTTATAAAAAGTATATTATCAATCAATGATATTATGAATATTGTAGAACATATCATAATTGTAATATAAGTTTTTTTCTCCTTTGACATAAAAAACGCAATAAAGAAGATTAATAATCCAGTAATCACAATTAAATATCTATCTAATAATATTACAGATTGCATTATCAGTGATATAAGAAGAGCTGCTAGTATAATTGTCAAATAAATTCCTATTGCTAATATTGCTGGTCTTATTTCGTTCTTTTCTTTTTTCTCTTTGTAAATCATTCTAGCAATATATATGTATATAACTAATCCTAACGCTAATCCCACATATTTATTTACTTTTGAGCAAAATTGCACATTTATAACTTGTATCAATGTTCCGTGGGAATGTTAAACTAATCCAAAATCCTTCCGAAACATTAGTCATTTGTGTAATTAAACACATAAGCCATGGTATATACAATATAATTTGAAGTACTGCACAAATTATAAATTTTATAAGTTCCTTTTTCTTTTCCTTGAGATTTTTTAACAAATATATAAAAAGTAATAAATTTATAAGTCCTGAAGCCATCAAAGCATAATAATGAGTATATGCTCCTGCTAAACTAAAAATTCCAAATATAATTAAGTTTTTATTAGTAAATTTACCTTTATATAATCTATAAGCATATATTGATGTAATTGTTACAAATAACATTGCCCAAGAATACATTCTTATTTCACTTGCATACTTAGTTATTCCCGGTAGAAATAAAATTAAAAATGAAAATAGTAGCCCTATTTTTTCTCCAAAATCTTTTCTAATATGTGTAAATCCTAATATAGATAAAATTGCTATCGGTACTATTGAAAATAATCTATATATTAAGATGTTTGAGCCAAAAAAGATATTTAATACTTTTAACATAAAATAATATAGTATTGGATGTACATCATTACCACCAATTGACCATATTTCACTAAAACTATGTTTAACTATTGAAACCGTATAACTTTCATCAAACCAAATATTTGAATGAAATGCCCCTAAACTTATGAAAATTATTCCGAGCTATGACTATTGCTATATGTATTTTTCTTATATTAAATTTTGACATTTAATAATAATTCCTTTCTCTACTTAACAAAAGCGTGTATATTTCATATACACGCCTTTTGTCAAAAAAGTTTCCTTATATTACCTCGTTTATTTTTATATCTCTAACGTGTTCAATTTTTTCCCAACTAGTTTCTCTTTTGAATAAGCATTTAAAGTTTATCATTAGCCAACTTGCTAAAAATATTGGATAACATAGAAGTCCTTTTATCATTGGTCTTATTGGTTTTCCATCAAGTTTCATTATTATAGCACCAGTTATAATTGGTAATATAAAAGTTGGTATTATATACATTAGATAATTTTCAATAAGATCCATCCTAGTCATTCCGTCACCCATGTATATAGCTGCATTTACAAGTAATAAAACTAATGTAATAACAAACATTGGTATACTTCCAACGATATACAATAAGCCGTCAAATGTCACAAGTGTTTTATTTTCTTTAACTGAATGAGCAAGTTCTTTAGTATATCTTCCCATACATTGTATGTGTCCAACTGTCCATCTAGAACGTTGTGACCAGCTTTGTTTAAATCCAACAGGTTGTTCATCATAAACTATAGCATCTGTTGCCCAACCTAATTTCTTACCAGCTATAATTCTCTGTAAAGAGAACTCTATATCTTCTGTTAAAGTATAAGTTTGCCATCCATTAGGCTTTATAACATCAAATCTTACCATAAAACCTGTTCCGTTTATTAATGGTGATAATCCTAAATTATATCTAGCTAGGTGATAAAATCTATTCATCATCCAATAGAATATGGCATATCCTGAAGATACCCAACTATCTGTAGGATTTTTAATATCTCTGTATCCTTGAACTACATCTTCACCTTGGCATAATTTCTTGTTCATGTTTTTGATGAAATTTTGGTCAACAATATTATCAGCATCAAACACACAAAAAGCATCATAATCTGCATTTTCTTTTATCTTTTGAGCTAAAAACCATTGAAGTGCATGACCTTTTGTTCTACCTTCTGTATGATTTCTTTTATAAACTATTGCACCAGCTTCTTCTGCAATTTCTGCAGTTTTATCTGTACAATTATCTGCTATTACATAAATATCTAACAACTCTTTTGGGTAATTTTGCTTTTTTAGACTTTCTATTAAGTTTCTCACAACATATTCTTCATTATGTGCAGGTATTATTGCCATAAATTTATGATTTTTATTTACAAGAAGTGGCTTATCTTTAAGCTTTACTAAAGAACATATGCTAATTAATAATTGGTATAACCAAAATATTGTTATAATCCATACTATTGCTTGTTGTAATATATATAAATATTCCATTTTTACCCTCTTTTCTTTTTCCTATTATTGCTTAAAAGCTTTATACCCCTAAATGATAATATATTTTTATTCAGCAAAATATATTATACAATATATTATCAAAAAAAGCAAATTAATATTTTCTTAATTTATATATTTTTTATTAAATAATATTAGTCTATGTCTTTAGCAGTTAAATTTATTCTACCTTGGTCATCTATTTCGTAAACTTTTACTCTGATTACATCTCCAACATGTAGTACATCTTCTACATTCTTTATTCTTTCTTTAGATATTTTTGAAATATGAAGAAGTCCTTCTTTTCCTCCTCCAACATCTATGAAAGCTCCAAAGCCCATTATTCTGTCAACTTTTCCGTTATATATTCCACCAACTTCTATCTCTCTTACTATTTCATCTATTAAATCTAATGCTTTCTTTCCGCTCTCTGAGTCTTGTGAATATATAAATACATTTCCATCTTCTTGAATGTCGATTTTTACTCCTGTTTCATCAATAATTTTGTTTATAGTTTTTCCACCAGGTCCAATTACATCTTTTATTTTGTCAACTTTTATTTTTGTTGTAGTAATTTTTGGTGCATATTTAGATAATTCATGTCTTGGCTCAGATATTTGTTTTAACATTATTTCGTCTAATATATATTCTCTTGCTTTTTTTGTTCTTGCAAAAGCTTCTTCTATAATATTATATGTTAAACCATCGATTTTTATATCTACTTGTATTGCTGTTATTCCTTTATGTGTTCCTCCAACTTTAAAGTCCATATCACCAAAGAAGTCTTCTATTCCTTGTATATCTGTAAGCATTATATATTTTGAAGGATCTTCACTATCTGTTACAAGTCCAGTTGAAATTCCAGCAACTGGTGCTTTTATCGGAACACCTGCATCCATTAGTGCTAAAGTACTTCCACATATACTACCTTGTGATGTAGAACCATTTGAGCTTAATACTTCTGATACTACTCTAATCGCATAAGGAAATTCCTCTTTTGATGGCAATACTGGAACTAAAGCTTTTTCAGCAAGAGCACCATGTCCTATTTCACGTCTTCCTGGTCCACGAGATGTTCTAGCCTCTCCTACACTATATGCAGGGAAATTATATTGATGCATATAACGTTTTTCATGTTCTTCATCCAATCCATCTAATAGTTGTGCTTCACTAAGCATTCCAAGTGTTGCAACAGACATTACTTGTGTTTGTCCTCTTGTAAAGATTGCACTACCATGAGTTCTTGGAAGTACTCCAACTTCGCAAGATAGTGGTCTTATTTCATCTATTTTTCTTCCATCTGGACGTTTGTGTTCTTCATATATCATCTTTCTAACACATTTTTTCTCTAATTTGTAGATTATTTCTCCAATTTCTTGTTTTTTCTCTTCTACAAATTCCTCGCCATATTTTTCAGTAAGATATGTTGTAATATCTTCTGTTATTTTATCAATATTTGCATCTCTTACTTCTTTATCAACAGCTTGTACATCTTGATACATTCTATCTTTAAATTCATTTTCTACTTCTGAATATAACTCTTCTGAAACAGCAAATGACTTATATTGAAATTTAGGTTTTCCTATTTCTTTTTGGATTTCAGAAATGAATTTACACATTTTTATTATTTCTTCATGTCCTTTTTTGATAGCTTCAAGCATTATATCTTCTGGTATTTCATTTGCTCCTGCCTCTATCATAGTTATTTTTTCTAAAGTTCCTGCAGCTGTTAAAACTAAATCTGATTTTTCTCTTTGTGCTAAAGTTGGATTTATTATTATTTGTCCATCTACATATCCAACATTTACTGCAGCAGTTGGTCCTCCAAATGGAATATCTGATATTGCAAGTGCACATGATGTACCAATCATGGCAGCAACCTCTGGAGAATTGTCTGGATCTACTGATAATACTGTCGCAATTACGCATACATCGTTTCTAAAATCTTTTGGGAATAATGGTCTTATTGGTCTATCTATTGCTCTTGAAGTAAGAATTGCCTTATCTGCTGGTTTTCCTTCCCTTTTTGTAAAGCTTCCTGGTATTTTTCCAACTGCATAAAGTTTTTCCTCATAATCAACTGATAATGGGAAAAAGTCTATTCCTTCTTTTGGTTCTTTTGAAGCTGTAACATTTACCATTACAACAGTTTCTCCATATCTTACCATTACGCTTCCATTTGCAAGTTCTGCTATCTTGCCATTTTCAATCACTAATTTTCTTCCTGCAAGTTCTGTTTCAAATGTTTTAAACATTTCTTTTACCTCTTTTCTCTTAAAACTTTATATATATATAATCCACAAGTTTTAGTTCTAGTAACCTCAATAACATACTATTTTCTAAACATCTAACTTTTAGTACATTATTCAAGCTACTGACTAATCTCATGTGTATTACCTATATACATTTTTTGAGGCGTTCAATATAAAATTAAACGCCCCCACAATTAAAATTATTTTCTTAAATTTAGTTTTTCAACTATGTCTTTATATCTAGTTTCATCTTTCTTAGCTAAATAGTTTAAAAGATTTCTTCTTTTACCAACCATTTTTAATAATCCACGTCTTGAGTGATTATCTTTAGTGTGGATTTTTAAATGCTCAGTAAGTTCATTAATTCTTTCTGTTAAAAGAGCTACTTGAACTTCTGGAGAACCAGTATCATTTTCCTCTCTTTTATAAGTATTAATTAATTCTTGTTTTCTTTCCTTTGTCATAATTACACCTCCATATTTATTTTATTTGCCTATTTCCTAGCATAAGTGGTGTCATTTTCCTTAAGCCACGAAAAAGGTATATTTATACGTTATTATTTTACTATATTTTGTAAGTAATTGCAAGCTTTTTATAAAAAAACATGGCCTTTTTCCTATATATTTTTTATTTTTCTCCAATTACTTCTATCTCAAGTTCAATATTTTTTCCAGTTTTATCATATACTGTACTTTTTACATGTTCTATTAGCTTTAAGATATCAGAAGCTGTCGCATTTCCATCATTTACAATAAAACCAGCATGTTTTTCAGAGACCTTTGCTCCGCCTATCTTTTTACCTTTTAAACCACATTCATCTATTAATTTGGCTGTAATAAAATCTTCTCCTCTTTTAAAAGTACTTCCAGCAGAAGGTTTATCATAAGGCTGTTTCTCCATGCGTAATTTTGCATATTCTTTCATCCTATTTTCTATTTCACTCTTTCTACCTTTTTTCAGTTTCAATGTGCTTTCTAATATTATGTATTTTTCAGAAGCAAATATGCTTTTTCTATATTCAAATTTATGTTCACTCAGGTTTAATTTGTGTGTACCTCCAGAATAATCTAATATTAAAGTTGAATATACGATATCTTTCATTTCTTTGCCGTAAGCACCAGCATTCATTTTTATTGCTCCTCCTATTGTTCCTGGGATTCCGAGAAGCAAATTCGAAACCTTCTATTTGCAAATTTAGCAATTTTTGTGAAATTTCAGCATTTTTATTTCCACTACCAACTGTTACAAAAATATCTTCCCCATTTTCTTCTATTTCAAACTTAGTAATCTCTATTTTGCAAACAATTCCTCTTATTCCTTTATCTGTCACTAAAACATTACTTCCGTTTCCTAGAATAAAAATTGGCAAATTTTCTCTTTGTGAAATTTCTAAAATATATTTTAACTTTTCTGCTGTATCTACTTTAACATAAATATCTGCACATCCACCAGTTTTAAACGATGTATGTTTTGACATTGGCTCATTTAGAAGTACGTTTTCCTTGCCAAGCTTTTCTTCTAATAATTTTATGATATCCATACTCTCCTCCATTACTTTATTATTTTATCATAAATATATTTGTTTTTATAGTACTTTATGAAAATTTTGGATTATGCTAAAAAGGACATAGATAAATTTGCATCATTTATCTACGTCCACTTTAACTGAGTTTAAAATTCTATTTTTTCCTCTATCCATTTTGATAAATCTGATATTTTTACTCTTACTTGTTCCATTGTATCCCTGTTTCTTATTGTTACAGTATCATCTTTTTCTGTATCAAAATCTATAGTTATACAATATGGTGTACCAATTTCATCTTCTCTTCTATATCTTTTTCCTATACTTCCTGCTTCATCATAATCACACATAAATTTTTTAGAAAGCATATCATGTACTTCTTGTGCCTTTGGACTTAACTTTTTAGATAATGGAAGAACCGCAGCTTTAAATGGTGCAAGGTATGGATGCAATTTTAATACTGTTCTTACATCTCCTTCTCCAACTTCTTCTTGAGCATAAGCATTGCAAAGAAAAGCAAGTGCAACTCTATCACATCCAAGCGAAGGTTCAATACAATATGGTATATATTTTTCCTTTGTCTCATCATCTAAATATGTAAGGTCTTCTTTAGAATGTTCCATATGTTGTCTTAAATCAAAATCTGTTCTATCAGCTATTCCCCAAAGTTCTCCCCAACCAAATGGGAATAAGAATTCTATATCTGTCGTTGCTTTACTATAATGACTAAGTTCTTCTTTTTCATGATCTCTCAAGCGAATATTTTCTTCTTTCATTCCAAGAGACAATAAAAACTTTTTACAAAATTCCTTCCAATATGCATGCCATTCTAAGTCTGTTCCTGGTTTGCAGAAAAATTCCACTTCCATTTGTTCAAATTCTCTTATTCTAAATGTAAAGTTTCCAGGTGTTATCTCGTTTCTAAAAGCTTTTCCTATTTGTGCAACTCCCATTGGTAATTTTTTTCTTGTTGTCCTCAATACGTTTTTAAAATTAACAAATATTCCCTGTGCAGTTTCTGGCCTTAAATAGATTTCGGCTTTTGCGTCTTCTGTTACTCCTTGGAAAGTTTTAAACATAAGATTAAATTTTCTAATTCCTGTAAAATTTTCTTTTCCACAGTTTGGACAAGCTATATGATGTTCTTTCATATATTCTATCATCTTTTCATCTGACCAACCATCTACAACTTGCTCACAATTATTCTCATGCATCCATTCTTCTATTAACTTATCAGCTCTATGACGTGTTTTGCATTCCTTACAGTCTATAAGCGGGTCACTAAAACCTCCAACATGTCCTGATGCAACCCATACTTGTGGATTCATGAGAATTGCTGCATCTAGTCCAACATTATATTTACTTTCTTGTATAAATTTCTTTCTCCATGCGCTTTTTATGTTATTTTTTAATTCAACTCCTAGAGGTCCATAATCCCATGTATTTGCAAGTCCTCCATATATTTCAGAACCAGCATATACATATCCTCTTGATTTACATAGATTAACTATAGTGTCCATTTGTTCTATCATGATTAAAGTCTTCCTTCCTATTTTTTCTTTTCAGTAGCAAAATTTTTGCTTTTATTGTTTAAATTAGCTGTAATTCCTAATAAACTCATTATATATATAAATATTCCTACAGGAATTGTGTATTCATTTATTGGAATTCTGCATATTGCTAGAATACTAACATATAATGCTCCTATTATAATTATTGTTATAAGTGGTTCTATCACAGATTTGTAAATTCCTAACTTTCTAAAAGCTATTCCATTATATATAAATATTATAACAAATGATAGAACTATTGGTGCAATGTAATCTTTAACTAAATCAAAAATTCTTATAGCTGGCACATCAATCTCAATTATATAATTGTCTATTTCATCAAAGCCGTATTTTTCTACTAATTTATCTTTTATATTTTGTAATTGTTCATCAGTTATGTCTTTTAATTTTATAGAAACTGTGTCATAAAATTCATCAGTATATTCCACTTCATATTTTCCGCTAAATACTTCACTTACTATTTGTCTAACGTCATCAAGGTTTGATTGTTCTTTCATATACACATTTAAGTTAGTATAGCTTCCAAATTCCAAACTTCTATTAAATTTAAGTGTACATGCCATTACTATTCCAACTGCTATGACTACTAAAGCTATTCCAAAAATGATTAGTTTTTTCTTCATTTCTTTTTTCATTCCTTTCCTAAGTCAATCTATTTAGCTTCTGCTTCCATTGTATTTTGAAACAAGCATTGCTCTCATAAACACCAAATTTGCAATTATCAAACTTACTATTCCATAGAATAATGTCATTCCTATTGAGAATATTTGCACTTGAGGCATAAATGTAAATACTACTGCGATAATTAGAAGTACTATTATTAAATCAAGTTTTTGTAAATAAGCTCCATAAGTTACAAATGATACATTCTCTAAACTTGGGTTTTCCTTTATGCTTTTTAGTATTTTTGTCATAAAATATGCATCAAATGCCATAAGTACTAGCATTGCCATAATTCCACCAATTGAAATTGTTGTTGAAGTATATCTTATCATTATTAAAAGCATTGCTATCGCAGAAATAAAAGCTATACTGCAAATTGCTCCATTCAATCTAAATCTAATTATCATATAAACAACTAATATTAGTGCAAGTCCAGCAACTACTCCTATTATTATATAGAAAGTATTAGTATCAATATTACTTGTCATATATTCTGTTGATGCTATTGTATATGTTAAAGGCATTTCATCATTATTTAAAAGCATTGCATAAACTTGTGCTTGTGTTGAGTATTGATAAATTGTAGCATCATCAGTACCTGAACCTACTGCAATTGTTAATTCTCCTGTTGTCATTACTTCTGCAAAATATGAAGTTAAAAATTCTGTTCCTTCTATTGACATTGTAACTTGTTTTTGTTCATTCTCTGTCGTACTTTCGCTATCTGTTGTATTCTCGTCCGATTCTTCTAATTTTAAGTAATTTCTACTTACTTCTTCTAGTTTTTTTGCTCCTTCATCAGTGAACTTTATATCGAGATATATAATGACAGCACCTGTTTCATCATTTCCATAAACAACAGAAACATCTTTTAAATCAGATCTCTCTAATAAAACTGTTCCATCTTCAGAATCTGTAAAAGAGAAATCTCCTTTTGCAAGTAGATATTGAAGTACAGTATCTGTAATTACATTATCTTCAAGTTCTACTACCATTTCACCTGTATTTTCATTTAATCTAACATCATAATATTCTATTCCAAGGTCTTTTAATCTTCCCTCAAATATTTCCTTTGATTTTTTGTAGTTTTCTTTAGTTAGATTCTCTTCAGGATTAATTTTCACACTTTCAGTTGTATAATCTTCTTCATTTGCATCTTCTGGTATTTCTTCAACTTCATTACCATCTTTGTCATATATTTTATCTTCTGAAGCATCATCTATTTTAAAATATGTTACTCTCTTTCCTGTGAGTTCTGAAGAAAGTATATAATCTGGTAAAGCACTGTCATATGAAATTAAGTCTTTTGAATATACCCCAATAAAGCCAATTATGACAATTAGTAATACAATTAATATTATTAGTGCAATTTTTAATTTCTTTTCCAACTTTTTTCACATTCCTTTCTTTTTATATCTTACTTACAATAATTTAGTTCCATTAATTATTAACTCAAACCATATGTTTAAATATTTGGCAGCATACTTACTCATAACTGTTCTATCAATAAATATTTCGAAATAGTCAATCACTGGACAAATCTCCGTATCAATTTCTATATCCAAACTTATTTTTCTTTCTTCTTTATTTATTATAAGTCTTGCATCTGTAACAGCATAGTTTACCCTATCATGCTTATCAAATGTTGCCATATTCTTGTTTGTAACTCTATCTCTATGAACATCTGATTTGTCTGCAAGTATAAGTGCTGCTGATATATCACTTACTGCTGTTCCTGTTTCCTCATCATGATTTCCTATTGCCATCATAATTTCTGTTCTACTATTTAAGTCCATCCCCATATCTTTAAGTATGTTATACGCAAGTAACGCTCCATAATGTGCATGGTCTTTTCTATTTACACAATTTCCAATATCGTGTAAATATCCCGCAATTTCTGCAAGCTCTATTCTTTCTTTTGGATAACCTAATGCTCTTAATATATCTCCTGCTCTTTTAGATACTATTCCTATATGCCTTAGAGAATGTTCGGTATATCCTAATTCATTTAACTGCTTTTGAGCTCCCTGGACTAAAGCCTGTACTTCCTTGTTATTTTTTACCTCTTCAAGAGTTACCATAAACTTAAATACCATTCCTTCCTTAGTATTAAAGTATAATCTATATATTTAAACTATACTTAATATCTAATAAATTTTATAATAAATCAATAAAAAATTCAACATAATTTTAAAAATTTTAAAAAGTTCTCTAGCTGATTCTAGAGAACTTTAATTATTATATATTTTTAACCTATTTTGCAATTGATATACTTAATACTTTGTATTTAGCTACTCCATCTGGTATTTGAACTTCAACAACTTGATCTTTTTTAGCCCCTATAAGTGCAAGTCCTATTGGAGACTCATTTGATATTTTATTTTGAGATAGGTCTACTTCTGTAGAACCAACTATTGTATATTCAAAATCTTCATTATAATCTAAATCTCTTATTTTAACTGTATTTCCAACTTGAACAGTTTTTGTATTTATTTCAGACTCATTAATGATTTTTGCATATCTTAATTTATTTTCAAGATCTGCTATCTTTATTTCATTTTGAGCTTGTGCATTTTTAGCTTCATCATATTCAGAATTTTCTGATAAATCTCCAAATCCTAAAGCTACTTTTATTCTTTCTGCTATTTCACTTCTTTTTTCTGTTTTTAAATACTCTAATTCTTTTTCTATGTTATTATATCCTTCTTGTGTTAATATTATTTCTTTGTTTTCCATTTTGTTACCTCCTAGAATATAAAAAATGAACTAAATTAATTTATCTAATATATTACGCTAATATTTTTTGTTTGTCAAGGGATTTTTGTAAGTAAAATTTGCCATTATTTTGGACAAGTCCTACAAGTCTCACATTATCCCTTTTTAATTGTTTCTGTATGTTCAATAAAGTATCTTTTCTGTATATATAACTCTCATATATTATATTGTTTTCAAAGTCTTTTTCATTTTCAAATATTTCAAAATTATCTTTATCATAATCTATTCTATAATCATTTATATTTATTCCTACAAAATTCTCTAACTCAACATTTTCTTGTAAATTTACTAGTATGGCTCCCGATTTTGTATAATATTTGTTTAATTGTTCTCCATCATAATCAAAATTAATTATTATATCTGTATGTAATAAGCTTTTTTTCTTATTATTAGTTATTTGAAGTGCAATTCCATACTCTGTATAAAGCTCTTCTTCAAGATATCCAAACCCATTTGTAAAATCACTTATGATTTTTAATGATTTTACTCTTTTGGCAATTTCCATAATTTGCCCAATAATTATATCATCCTTTTTATTTATAAGTATTGCAACATTTTGAGTTTCTAGTATTTTGCATTCTATTTTGCATATATAATTTACGATGTCATATAATAAGAATTTAAAAAGCCATCTTCCATTTAGTATTTTAATTCCATACTCATTTATGATTTCTATTAATTCCATATTTTGGCTCAATGTTTTATTCAAAGCAACTACTATATCTTCTTTTTTGCTTATTCTATACAATTTTTTTGCAATTTTCTTCACTTTTCTTTTGTTTAAATCATCTTTTATATTTACATACACTGTTTTCAAATAATATCACCCGAATACATATCATCTAATAGGTTTCTCAATTCCTATCCATTAGATAAAATATATTCAGGTTAAATACTAATTATTATCTTTTATGTCTAATTTTATATGAACATCTCTTAGTTGCTCTTCTGTAACCTTTCCAGGTGCTCCCATAAGTAAATCTTGTGCTTTACTATTCATAGGGAAAGCAATTACGCTTCTTATATTTGGCTCATCTGTTAGTAACATTATCATTCTATCAACACCTGGTGCAATACCTGCATGAGGTGGAGCTCCATAGTGAAATGCATTAAATAAAGCAGAAAATTTTTCTTCAATTACGTCTTTTGAGTAGCCTGCAACATCAAATGCTTTAATCATAAGTTCTGGGTCATGATTTCTTACAGCACCAGAAGAAAGCTCTATTCCATTACATACTATATCATATTGGTATGCAAGTATTTCAAGTGGATTCTTTGTTTCTAGAGCCTTCATCCCCCCTTGTGGCATTGAAAATGGATTGTGACTAAATTCTATTTTTCCCTCATCAGATAACTCATACATTGGAAAATCTATTATCCAGCAAAATCTAAATACATCTTTTTCTATTAAGTCTAATCTATTTCCTAACTCTTTTCTTACTTCACCTGCAATATTTGCCACTACGTTTTCCTTATCTGCGATAAAGAAGATTGCTGCATTAGGTTCTAAACCAGTCATTTCCATTAAAGCTTTTTTATGTTCTTCATCAATAAATTTTGCAATAGAGCCTTGTAAAGTTCCATCTTCATGGACTTTAACCCATGCTAAGCCTTTTGCTCCACATTCAGATGTTGCAAATTCTACCATTTCATCAAAAAATCTTCTTGGCTTATCTGATATATTTTTGGCTACTATTGCTCTTATTGTTTTACCCTTGAATGCATTAAAATCTGTATCCTGAAATATCTCTGTCACATCTTGGATTATAAGTGGATTTCTTAAATCTGGTTTATCTGAACCATATTTAAGCATTGCATCTTTATATGTTATTCTTGGGAAAGGATATTCCGCAACTTTTTTATTTGAAAACTTTATAAAAGTATCATACATTACTTTTTCCATAACCTCAAAAACATCTTCTTGAGTTGCAAAAGCCATTTCCATATCTAATTGATAAAATTCTCCAGGTGCACGATCTGCTCTTGCATCTTCATCTCTAAAGCAAGGTGCTATTTGAAAATATTTATCTATTCCAGAAACCATAAGAAGTTGTTTAAATTGTTGTGGTGCTTGTGGAAGTGCATAAAACTTTCCTGGATGAACACGACTTGGTACTAAATAATCTCTCGCGCCTTCTGGTGATGAGCTTGTAAGTATAGGTGTTTGTACTTCTGTAAATCCTCTTTCAATCATTTGAGTTCTTAAAAATTGCAATATTTTAGACCTTAATAATATATTTTCTTTTAATTTTTCATTTCTTAAGTCTAAAAATCTATATTGTAACCTCAAATCTTCTCTTGCTTCTATATCAGAATTAATCTCAAATGGTAAGTTTTTTAATCTTTTACCTAAGATTTCTATTTTTTCAATTTCAATTTCAATCTCTCCAGTAGGCATATCATTATTGATTGCCCCTTCTCCTCTTGGTCTTACTTTTCCTTCTACAGAAATTGTAGACTCTGTCAATATATTTGAAACCTCTTCAACTAATTCACTCTCTCCTGATGTTACAGCTTGAGTTATACCATATTGGTCTCTTACATCTACAAAGACCAATCCCCCTAAATTTCTTACAGATTGTACCCATCCTGCAATTTTAACAGTTTGTCCTATATTTTCTTTTCTTAATTCTCCACAATTATGTGTTCTGTACTCATTCATCTTTTTTCTCCCTTTTAACTTTTTAAATTTCTTAAAGTTTTCAAAGAATTGCGTTTTGGCTAGGCGTTCAAAAAAGAAATACCGGAAGCGTACTTGCTGTACGCTGAGGATTTTCTTTTGAAGAACAACAACGCCAAAACACAATTATTTGGAAACTCAGTCAAATTCTATCCAAGCACCAGAAGCCTTTAATTCATTTACTTTTGCTTGGTGCTCTTCATTTGTTTTTGTAAAATATATATTTCCTGAAGCATCAGCAACAAAGAATAGATAATCTGTATCATTTGGATATATCGCAGCTTCTATTGAAGCTTTTCCAACCGAGCAAATAGGTCCTACAGGAAGTTTTCCTTCCATTCCTGGTCCTCGTGTATTATATGGGTTATAAGTATTTATTTCTGACTTATACAAATCTCTACTTCCAAGTTCTATTTTGAATGCATAATATGTTGTAACATCACTACCAATGCTCATTCCTTGTGCAAGTCTGTTATAGATAACACTTGTTACATCTTTTCTATCTTTATCGTAGATTGCTTCAGTTTCTGCAATAGACGCAATTGTTAATAATTCATGAACAGTGTAACCACTATTTTCAATATCTTCTCTATATGGTTCTAATACCTTTCCCATTTGGTCTAGAAGTGTTTTAAATATTTCTTCTACTGTAACATCTTCACTTTCAAATGAATATGTATCTGGAAACAAATATCCTTCTAATGGATAATATATATTTTCATCTTTAATCTCATCAGTTAGAAACCAATATTCTTCAATAAGACTATTTATATATTCTTCATTTTCTAAAAGTGCAAAAACATCTGCTTCTGTGTTATTAGTGCTGTTTGCAATTTCTTGTGCAATGTATGTCATTGTCCTTCCTTCTATAAATGTTATGCTTAGCTGATTATCTTTATATACCTTACCTGTTTGTAAAGTTTCAATTATATCAGGTACAGTCATGTCCTTTGTAAGAGTATATGAGCCAGCTTGGAAAGAAGAGATATTATTTAGCTTTACATAGATTTTAAATGCTAGTTCACTTTTTATCATATCATTTTCTTTCAAAATACTTGCTATTTTGCTAGTTCCTGAGCCCATAGCTATATCTATTTGGACTTTTTCTTCTGATGAGCCCGTACCAGATAAACATATATTATACCACACAATAGCTGAAATTACCATAGCTATTATAATAATTAGTAAAGCAATTACTACTATCATTACTTTTTTACCTTTACCACTTTTTTCTGAATGTTTACTTCTTTTGTTTTTTACTTCAACTTCTTCCATATTCTATTCCCCTTATAAATTATTTTCACTAACAAATTCATTATTTAAAATATTATTGTTTGTTATTAAAACACTTCCACCAATTTCTCTAAGTCTTGGGATAAGTTCTATAACAAACCTTTCTAAGTATGTAGTATCCAAGTTTACATTTTCCAAATTAAGATTTACTGTATACTGTTCTTTTGCAATAACATCTAAAATAATTTCTTCAATAACTTCTTTTCTTGAATCAAAATCTTGCAAATTATCTGCCTTTATTGTTTCATTAGTTATTTCTATTGCATTATTTATATCAGCATCTTTAGATGAAAAATCACTATCTTCCATATTTGTTCTCTTAGTCTCTTTATCAGTTGTATTTTTCTCTTGTATATATCCTATATTGCCCTCATAAGTTAAAACTTTTATCCAACCAGACTTTTCTGCATTTTCTATAAATATAACTTCTTCGCCCTCATCTATTTTCTGTATAGTACTTGAGAAAAAGCTTGTCTTTTCCTTTAGTGAAACTTTTTTAGTAGTTTTAACTGTTGTTAATTCTTTGTACATTGATAAGACTACACTTGTATTTTCTGTTGTTGTAACTTCTATATTATATACATTTGTTAATTCTGATATTGGAATATAGTATCCTGTATCATATTTTATAATACCAGCTGTAAGAGAAAGTGTTGCAGAATTTAGTTCTTCTGTATTATTATTTACATCTATTGCTGCAACCTTTGTTCCATAAGTTGTTATTATCTTTCCTGATGTTTCTTCATAATATATATTTTCGTCAAATATATTTTTTATATCATCCATAGACATATACAATATTCCATTTGTATCAATATATATATCTGACACCAAATTTTCTGTAACATCTTGTTTATCAACAATTAATCTTAATTCCTCAGAGCTATTATCTTTAGCAAATATGCCTTTAATTAACAAAATTAAAACTACTAATATTACTATTAAAAGTATTAGTCTTGGAATAAGTTTCTTTTTATTTAACTTTTTCTTTTTTTTCATATATTTCTCCATTTTCATATTATAATTCATATTCTCTAAGCTCACAGTTTTTTACTCCAGTTGAAAGCAATTTTCCATTTTCCGGAATTCCGCACAAAGTATGCATTGATTGCTCGTATTGTTCCACCATGAGTTACAATCATCACATTTTTGTCATTATATTTTTCTTTTACTTCATTCAAAAATTCTGATGTTCTTTCACATAAATCACTTAGACTTTCTAAACCTTTTATACTTCCATGATAATTTATATCATATAGGTCATTAATTGTAGCTTCCTTACTTTTTTCGATTTTCGCACCTTCTAGTTCTCCAAATCCTCTTTCGACTATTTTATCACTATATATAATCTTAATCTGCCCATTACTTATTATTTCTGCCGTCTTTTTTGCTCTTTTTAAAGGTGATGAAATTATTAAATCTATATTGTAATTTTGTTTTTCTAAATTATCTCTTAATGCATTTGCTTGTCTGATGCCATTACTGTTTAATTCTATATCTACATGTCCTTGCATTTTTCTTTCTACATTCCAGTCAGTTTCTCCATGTCTTACAACTAATAACCTCATGTTTTTCCTCCATAATAATATAAATATTAGATTAAATAATTTTATAATATTTTTTTATAAATGTCCATATAAAAAATTAAAAATCTCTCATTGTTAAACAAAAGAATTTCTATTCTATCCCCTCAATTCCTCCTCTTAAAGAATATAGGTTTGTATACCCTTGATTTTCTAGAATTTCATATGCTTTTTTACTTCTGCTACCTTGTTGACAATAAAGTATAATTGTTTTGTTTTTATCCTTAAGCAATTTACTTGCTTCTTTTTTTAAATCATATAGAGGAATATTTATTGCAAATCTTATTCTATTTTCCGCATATTCTTGTGGGCTTCTTATATCTATAATCTCTATTTCAGTATTAGAATTTATTAACTCTTTTAGCTCTCTATAACTAATTTCTCTTATTGTACCTAAATCTCTATTCTTTTTTAGTTTTTTAACTAGTTTTCTTACTATTTCCATTTACTTATTCATCCTCTCTTTAAGTCATATTGTTTAAAGTAGAATATTTGCGCTTTTACTACAATATATGACATATTTTTCTAAACTGTTCACATTGTTACGAATATTTTTCAATGTTTTGACTTATATTACTAAAATATTACAGATATTTTTCAATTTTGTGTCTAAAATGTGTTTTATGTAAAATTTTTGCAACATTTTTAGTTTACATTTTGACGTTATCCACACTTTTTATTAAAATGTGGATAACTTTGTGAATAACTGTCGTTTTTAACTTTTGAAGGTTTTAATTTTATACAGTTAAAATAATTTATTTAATTATGTGAATTCTTTATTTTATTTTTCAAGTTATTATGTGTACAATTCTTTTGTTCGCAAAAAATAAACAGAAGTAGCAATTTTTCTTTGCTAACTTCTGCTTGACTTTTTGATATGATAACATACGTAAATTTATCTTGTTATCCAATATACAATAAGAACTACTTCTGTGATTAAAATAACTGGCAGCCCAACTGTAAATTTAAGTTTTTTCGTCTTATGTCTAAATAAATACATTCCAGTTATTGTACCAATTCCCCCTCCAAGAATCGTAAGTAAAAAAAGTGTTTTTTCAGGTATTCTCCAAGCTCCTCTTTTTGCTTTTTCCTTATCTATGAACATTGCAAGAAAACCTACTATATTAATTACAACTAAATATATTATTATATTTTTTAGTGGAAATATTTCTAAAAATGTTTCAAAATCCATAAACTTTCCTTTCTAATAATTTTTGTATAATAATCGATTATTTCCGCCTACCTTTTTAAAACATGCTATCAAACAAACTCATCTGATTAGTTTCACTCATGCCTTCAAGGCACCCAAATTTTTCAAGCAAAGCAATTGTAGAATCTCCAACCTTTGCACGTTTTTTTATATCTTGTTTTGATATAAACTCTCCATTCTCACGTGCCGCTTGAATTCCTTGTGCAGCTATTTGTCCCATTCCAGCTATACTATTTAATGGTGGACGTATGCTACCATCTTCTACCTTAAATTTTATAGCATCTGACTTATATAAGTCAATAGGTAAGAAATTAAGTCCTCTTTCATACATTTCAAGTACTAGTTCCAATATTGAATACATGTTTTTATCCTTAGCTGATGCATCATTTCCAAGCCTTTTTATGTCTGCCATTTTTTCTTTTACTTTACTTTTTCCAAATATCATTATTTCGCTATCAAATTCATCTGCTCTTATTGAGAAGAAAGTTGCATAATATGCAAGAGGCATATGAACTTTAAACCAGGCTATACGAAACGCCATAGTTACATAAGCAACCGCATGTGCTTTTGGGAACATGTACTCAATTTTTTTACAAGAATCTATGTACCAGTCAGGAACATCGTGTTCTCTCATAAGAGCTTCTTGTTCTTCTGATAATCCTTTACCTTTACGTACGGATTCCATTATTTTAAATGAATTTTGTGCAGGAAGTCCTTTGTTTATAAGATATATCATAATATCATCTCTTGTACATATTGCTTCAGCAAGGGTAGCTGTACCTGATTTTATTAAATCTTGTGCATTATTAGTCCATACGTTAGTACCATGCGACAAACCTGATATTCTTATAAGTTCTTCAAATGTTTTAGGTAGTGTTTCAACAAGCATTTCTCTAACAAATCTTGTTCCAAATTCTGGTACGCCGAATGTTCCTACTTTAGAATCTATTTGTTCAGGTCTAACACCTAGTGCTTCTGTAGAAGAGAATATTGACATTGTCGCTTTATCATCAAGTGGTATACTTTTTGGGTCAACATTCGTAATATCTTGAAGCATTCTTATTACTGTTGGATCATCGTGACCTAGCATATCGAACTTAAGTAAGTTTTTATCTATTGAGTGATAGTCAAAGTGTGTTGTTATTATATCTGAATTAGGATCATCTGCTGGATGTTGTACAGGACAAAACTCATATATTTCACGTCCTTGAGGCACAACAATAACTCCACCTGGGTGTTGCCCAGTTGTTCTTTTTACTCCAGTACATCCCTTTGCAAGTCTCTCTATTTCGGCTGAACTTGTATGTATATTTCTTTCTTCAAAATAATTTTTTACATATCCATAAGCTGTTTTTTCTGCTATTGTACCTATTGTACCTGCTTTAAAAGTTGTACCTTTTCCAAGAATTACTTCTGCATATTTATGAGCTTTAGTTTGATATTCTCCAGAAAAGTTAAGGTCTATATCAGGCTCTTTATCTCCATTAAATCCTAGGAATGTTTCAAATGGAATATCTACTCCATCTTTAACAAGCTTTGTACCACATTTAGGACAATTTGCATCTGGTAAGTCGAAACCATTTTTAACCCCATGGCCTGAAAAATCTGAATACTTACATTTTGGGCACCTATAATGCGGTTTTAAGGCATTAACTTCCGTTATACCTGTCATATAGGCTGCAAGAGAAGAACCTACAGAACCTCTTGAACCTACCAAGTATCCATCCTCATTAGATTTCCACACAAGTTTTTGAGCTATTATGTACATTACCGAGAAGCCATTTCTTATAATTGAATCTAGTTCCTTTTTTAATCTTGTTTCTACAATTTCTGGAAGTGGATCTCCATATAATTCTTTTGCTCTATTCATGGCAATATCTTCAATGGTTTTTTCGCATCCTTCAATATGTGGAGGGCACTTTTCCTTAGAAATTGGACTAATTGGTTCACACATATCCGCTATTTTATTAGTGTTTGTTACAACAACTTCATAAGCTTTTTCTCTTCCTAGATATGCAAATTCATCTAACATTTCCTCCGTTGTGCGTAAATATAAAGGAGCTTGCATGTCTGCATCATCAAATTTTTGTCCAGCCATTAATATTCTTCTATATATTTCATCTTCAGGATCCATAAAATGGACATCACAAGTTGCAACTACAGGTTTTCCAAGTTTTTCACCTAATGCTACTATTTTTCTGTTTATTTCCATTAATCCATCTCGATTCTCCATTGTACCATTTCTTATTAAATATTCATTGTTACCTAATGGCTGTATTTCTAAATAATCATAAAATGATGCAATTTCCTCTATTTTTTCTTCTGATAGCCCCTCTAATATAGCTTGATATAGCTCTCCTCTATCACATGCACTACCTATTATTAGTCCTTCACTATATTTTCTGTATACACTTCTTGGAATTTTAGGTTTTTTATAAAAATAATCCAAATGAGAAAAAGATATTAGTTTATATAGATTTTTTAGTCCTACATAATTTTTCGTTAAAATAACAGCATGATATGTTGGTAAATGTTTCAAGTTCAATTCGTCTTTATATGCATTATCAATTTCATTTACTGTTGTAACACCTTTTTCTTTTAGTTTTTTAATCATTACCTCAAAAACTTTTACAAGTGTTTTTACATCGTCTAAAGCTCTGTGTGCAACATCAACTCTTATTCCTAGGTTATCAGCTATAACTCCAAGTTTATGTTTTTTATAATCTGGAAACATATCTCTTGCAAGTGCGAGAGTATCAATATATGTATTATTTAGTTTATATCCTTGTAGCTCCGCAAAATGTCTAATAAATCCAATATCAAAATTTGCATTGTGTGCAACTAAAACATCATCTCCTATAAATTCTAGGAATTTGGGTAATACTTGCTCTATTGTTTCTGCATCTCTTACCATATCATCTGTAATATGTGTAACTTTGATTACTTCATAAGGTATTGGTTTTTCTGGATTTACAAAGCATTCAAAAGTATCTATAATTTCACCGTTTTTTATTTTTATAGCACCAAATTCAGTGATTTTTTCTGTTCTAAATGAAAGTCCTGTTGTCTCTATATCTAATACGCAATATTCTGTATCTAAATTTTGGTTTTTAGGGTTATATACACTTGTTTGTCCATCTGGAACAAGGTACGCTTCGACTCCATATAGTACTTTTATATCTCCTTTATTATCTTCCACTACATGATTAGCTTTAGGAAAAGATTGTACTACTCCATGGTCTGTAATTGCAATAGCCTTCATCCCCCATTTTCTGGCGCGATTTATAAGATCTTCTACTGGTGTTACTCCATCCATTTGGCTCATTTGAGTATGCATATGAAGTTCTACTCTTTTTACTTCACTTCTGTCCATTCTTGTCATCTCATTTTTAGCTTCTGCTTCCATAACTACATTTGCCATAATAGTTACTTCTTTTGAAAATGGGTCAAATTGAGCATTTCCAGAGACAGTAACTCTAGGTGCAGAATTTATTCTATCTAATACTTTATCCTTTACATCTGGTTCTATGAAAGCTTTGCAAGTTATTGTACAAGAACCATCATATACATTTATCATTAGAAGGAATTTACCAGACTTAAGTTCTTTTAATTCCTGTTTTATTATTTTTCCACAGATAACTACTTTTCCACTATCCATGTTTATATCTTTTACTTTTACAACTTTGTCTGTAATTTTGGCTTTTTTGTTTCCTATTATTACTGGAGTGTACTCCTCTTGCTTTTCTTCTCCATTTTCTGTTGAATTTTTAGTTTGTTTGTGTGTTTTTGTTTCATGGACATCTACGTTTATCTCAACGTCTTGGACTCTAAATTTACTTTTTAGATAAAATTCAAATGCTAATTTTTCACCAATTTGTATTTTGTTTGAAGATTTTAAATCTATTTCTAGTTTATTTGATTTTTTAAAAATACTTACATTTACTATTTCACATTCTTGGATATTTCCATTTGCTTCATAGTCTTTAAATACGTCCTTTACTTTCTTTGCTTCATTTGTCATTTATTTTCTGCCTCCAATTTTAGTATAATTGTTAGTTCATTAACTTGTATTTTATATCAGTAAAATATAAAAATCAAGATAGAAATTATGAAATTTTTATATACCAAAGTAAGACGACCAAAGGCCGTCTCACTTATTCTTCGTTATGTTATCTTGCTTTGATACTAAATGGTGATGTTGCTGTTCCAGAACCTGTTTCTCCAATCGTAACGGATGATCGATCAATTTCAACTACGGGGCGCACCGCAGAGCTAATGCTGTAGTTGTAGCTGCCCGAGTAATACAAATGGTTGGCGTCCACAGTACCACCGCCCACAAAGAACATCCTGAAATTCGCAATGAGACTGTTAAAGCCGACGCAGCGCGAAGCGAGCCAATACGTTGTCGAGTTCTCTGGGACAAACATACTATAATATGTTGCTCCTACATTGCTTCTTGTCATGTTGTATGAATAATATGTCCATTTTCCTTTTAATGTCGTAGCATGTGATGTCCCTGTTACATAATTTGTTTGGTCACTTAAGTCTAAATCTTTTCCATATATTTCATTTACTGAGCCTGTTAATTCATCTGCAAATATATTTGGATAATATGTATTTGATGGCGAATATTCTCTTCCATAATTTGAATATCCGTTTTTATTATATGTTGACACTTCTTCTATATCTCTTATTTTTAAACTTCTTCCTACTGCACTTAAGCTACTATTACTATACATTGCTTTACACGCATCATCTAATAGTTTTACTCCATTATTATATCCATTTGCTCCACTTAAGTAAAATCCTGTATTTGCTGTTGTATCCGATATTAATGTAATTGTAGTATCATCTACAAACATTATTCTCCATTTTAAACTTGTTATTGTTGAAAAACTTTTGTTACTACTTCCATTATATGTTCCTTGCGATGTAAAGCTTCCACTTACTGGTGTATAATCTATATACTCTCCTATGCTTGCTTTTAACTCTTCTGTTGGCAATCCATTATCCTGTGTTCCTTGTTTTGTTATTGCACTTGTTGTTTGATATCCTGCTCTATCTGATACTATGACTCTTATATAATAATTCTTTCCTACTTCTAAGTTTGTATATGTATATGAACATGTTCCTTCTGTACTCGCTTCTGTTCTTACTGTCGTAAAATCTTCATCATTCTCTGTTCCTATATTATCTACACTACTCATTCCGGTTAGCTCATCATAATATACTTGATATACATACCCTTCTTGCACAGTTACTATTATATCTTTACTTTCTTCATTTGGCACTGCTGATTTTATCCATGACTCATTCTCCATATCTGCTGCCATACTTGTTACTGTTGTCGTTCTTCCTGCTAAGCTATCTGCTAGTATAATACTATGTACTAATTGCTCTATCTGCTCTTTATATTGCTGATACTTGTAGTCATCTACTGCTTCTTCTGTTCCGACTATTATCCCTTCATCTCCTGTGATTTGGCTTACTGCAACTCCTACTAGTATGACAAGTAATATTACTGTAACTAGCAATGCAATTAATGTAATTCCTCTTTCTTCCCTTGTTTTTTTGAATTCGTATGATTTTTGTGTACTATTAATATACCCTTTAATTAGGGCATAATGGTTTGGTCTGACTTTGATTTTCATTTTTGGTTTGGTTTCCTCCTTGTTCTTTAGTTTAGTTTTTTGTGTCTTTTCGAAATCTGCCAATAGGGACGCATCTAAAATGGCAGGTTTTCGAAAAATAAGTTTATTAGATTTTAATTTTAATCAAAACCTGCCATTTTAGATGCGTCCCTATTGGCAGATTTCGTTATTAACTTTGTATAGTTTTTATCACTCTAGTGAAGAATAAATATAAATTGATGAAATTAGCGCCTGCAAGTATTTCGAATTAGAAATTGTTAATTTTCAAAACGAGTAAGATTCACGTTTGCCGTGAAAAAGGCTTGTTTTGAAAATTACTACAATTTCTATGAAGAAATACGTAGCTTAAGCTAATTGAAGAATATTTATATTTATTCTTCACTAGAGTACAGTATATTTAAAATTATTCTATACATTATACACAAAAGCTAACTCTTGCTTTGTGCTTCTCTCCTTATGGTTAAAAACTAAATGGTAAAAGTCAAAACCAAACAAAACCAAAACCATATTAGTTTCCACCCATAAAGAGAGAAATATGTTGAAATACCTTAAATGTAGCTTACAAACAATTACTTGTTCTATCTACAAATTGCCTCAATATTTTTAGTCATATTACGACTATATTAATTATTATAGTCATAATATAACTAATTGTCAATAGTTAAATTTTGATTATTGTAAAATATTTCTGTATGTATTTTTGTGCAATTATTTTTAGGAGTTATTTTAGAGACTATTTATAAAATTTATAGTCTTTAATTATCGTTAATGGAGGGTGTTATGATTAGATTAAAAGATTTAAGAGAGGATAGAGATTTATCCCAGAATGATATTGCAAGAATGTTAAATATTTCCCAGACAAATTATAGTAAATATGAACTTAATAAAATAAATATTCCACTTGAAACTTTAAAAAAATTAGCGTTTTTTTTCGATACAAGTATAGATTATATTTTAGGCATAACAAATGTAATTACTCCATATCCAAGAGCAAAAAATAATTAATATAAAATAAAAAGTCAAAACCAACCATAGATTTTTTCGCTATGGCTTATTTTTTTCATCAAAAAAAGACACTTCTCAAAGTGCCTTTTTAATTTACATATTAGTTTTGTGTGTATGGTAACATAGCAATATGTCTACATCTCTTAACAGCAAGTGTTATATCTCTTTGATGTTTAGCACAAGCTCCAGTAGCTCTTCTTGGTAAAATTTTACCTTTATCGTTGATAAATTTCTTTAATTGATCTGGATTCTTGTAATCTAATACTAAGTTTTTATCTGCACATAATGGGCAAACTTTCTTTCTTTGTTTTCTAAACTTAGGATTATAATCATCATCATTATTTCTGTTATTTCTTCTATTATTTTGCTTCTTATCAGCCATTTTCTCTTTCCCCCTATCTTAGTAATTTTTAAAATGGCAAGTCGTCACTAGGTGTTAATTCAAATTCACTATTTTGAGCCATATCTGCTCCAAAAGTATTTTCAAAGCTTCCACTGTTATCTCCAGAGCCTGAATCTCTTTTGCTATCTGCAAAATATGCTTCCTCTGCAATAACTTCTGTTACATAATGTTTTTGTCCTTTATCATCTTCCCAATTTCTTGTTTGAATTCTACCTATTATACCAACTTGTTGTCCTTTTTTGAAATATTTGCTGCAAAATTCTCCTTGCTTTCCCCAAGCAACTATATTTATAAAATCTGCTTGTCTTTCTTCTCCTTGTCTCACAAATCTTCTATTTACTGCAAGAGAAAAACTTGCAACTAAAGTATTGTTTGTTTGAGTGTATCTAACTTCTGGGTCTCTTGTAAGTCTTCCCATTAATATTACTTTGTTCATTTATTATTCCTCCTTGATATACTTATTTGCCTCCTGGATAGAGTTATATATCTTCAGGCTTAAGTATTGTACAAACAATACTTAAAATTCAAGATTATTCTTCATCTTTTCTAACTACGATAAATTTTATAATCTCATCTGTTATTCTGTAATTTCTTTCAAGTTCAGCAATTAATTCTGGTTTAGCTTCAAATGTAAATAGAACATAATAAGCTTCTTTATTTTTTCCTATTTCATAAGCTAATTTTCTTTTTCCCATTTCAGTAACTTCTGAAACTTTTCCTTCAGTATTGATCAAATCTGTAAATCTTGTTATTAATCCTTTGATAACTTCTTCCTCAACATTTTGACCAATAATGATTATACTTTCGTATTTATTCATTATTTTTCACCTCCTTATGGATATATAGCCCATTTTCTAAAATGAGCAAGGACGAAAAATTAGTATTCGTCTAATTAACGCATATTATTTTAACACATATAACTTCATTTTGCAAGCTTTTAGTAAGAAAAATTTGTCTGTATTTTACAAATCTATATCTGTTCCAATCGTCTGAAATCCCATTCTCTTTACTATTTATAATAATTGTGATATAATAAATATGAAGTTATGGTTTTATCCTAACAGGCACATTGACAACATGATATGAGGTGTAATATTGGAGGAAAATATCATGAAGAAATGCTTACTATACGTTTTTTTGACAACACTCGTAATTGTTTATGCAATGTTATGGTCGAGCGGTCTGCTCGATTCTAATGAACACACCGTAGACTCTTCAGAAAATTCCCAAGTCGTCTGTGAAATCCCTGCCGTACGCTTTACAGGAACAATTAAGTATCCTTTTACTCCCGATAAGGGAAAAAATTTGCTACTCTCCATAACTTGTTATGAGGGAAGTTGCCAAGTAAAAGTGTACAAAGGAAGAAGTACAACTCCTAGTAAAATCATAGATCTCGTTGAAAACAAAGCAACCAATATTTATGAGATAGCAGAAAAGACAGGCGGCGAATCGTATACAATAACCATCACTGCAACAGAGCAGTCAATGGCTACGGGAATGGTTTCGGCTTCTTAGCAAAAAAATTCACACCTCTATCATGTAGAAAGCGGGAGTACTCTATGTGCTCCCGCTTTCTTTTACTTAAGTTTTTTAATAATCTAATGTTACTGTTGGATTGTTACCAACTGTATGATATACTACACCTTTATAATTTATACCTTTCAAATAATATATAACATGGCTTTCAACATTTATGATGTATGAATTTTCAGACAAAGCTTCGTAGTCATCCCCATAATTTAAAGTCAAGTTATCCAATTGACTTAAATCTATTGTGTAATACTCATTTCCATCGTTTCCAGAAAGATCTGATATAATATTTCTCAATTCATTTTTCGTATATGGATTACCTACTACTGGTAATTCTTCATGTTCAACATAGTATGCAGCAATCCTATCATTTAATGCCTCTATATCGTTCTCTAGTTTTGTAAGTCTTGAAATTTGAGTTGAGTCATATGCATTTGTTGCAAGTGTCGCAGTTATCATTACCATTAATAATACTGTTACAACTAATGTTATCATTGTTATTCCATTTTCATTTTTTACATTATTTTTTATCATACGTATCCTATTCCTTTCGGTCTTTTATATATATAGTTTACTATTAATCTTAATTTATTGCAATATAATTTTTTAATATTTTGTACATTTTTATTTTCATATTACATATTTTACTTGCTTTTATTACTATTATCCAAATATATATTAAAACAAATATGTATGATATGTTTTGGTAAAAAATACTTATAGATACGATAACAAAAGTTAAAACAAATGCACCTCCCTTTGAAATAACATTTACTATTTGAAGTGCTTTTAGTTTACCAAGAAAAATATACAATATATTTTTTAAAATTCTCCCTCCATCTAGTGGATATATAGGCATCATATTAAATATAAATATAAGTATATTTACATATATTAACGTGCTTATGCCTATTTTTAATATGTACTCCAAAATTGTGAATATAAATATAAAAATTAAGTTTATTAAAGGTCCAGCTAAAACTATTATTATCTTTTTCACTGTTAAAAGATTCGCTTTTAGTATTTTCTTGTTATAATTTTTAGTGTCAACTCTAAAAGATACACCAAATCCTATAGGCATTACATCTAATTTTTGAACTTTAAATCCTAGCATAATTCCGAGTTAATATATGACCACATTCGTGTAAGAATGCAAAAAACATCAGAAGTAAATATATATCTATTTCTCCACTTAGACAAAAAAATAAGACAAATATAAAAACTTTTAAATTAAACCTTATTTGCAACTCTCTACCTCTTTTCTTTAAAAGTTTAATATTAGTCTCGGATTTATGCATACATCATTTATTCTAATTTCAAAATGTAGATGAGGCCCTGTAGTATTTCCGTGTCGAACCGAACTAGCGCAATTTCTTGTCCTTGGCTTATCGTATCTCCGAACTGATGCTAAAAGCTTGCTACAATGTGCATATACTGTTTTTACTTCTCCATTTTCAATCATAATATAATTCCCATAACTTGAAGAATGTCTTGCTATAGTGACAGTTCCACTTGTTGCTGCTACTATACTCGTTCCAGTTACAGCTGCAATATCTATTCCTTTATGATATGTAGACATTACACTTGAAGTTGCTTCTCTTGTCCCAAATTCTGATGATACAGTGCCAGATACTGGCAGTATAAATGAATATTGCTGTTTTATTCTATCGGTTTCACTTAATTCTACATTTTTTACTTCTGTCTGTACCGTTGTTTCTTCAATCTCAGCAGATACAGCTGACACATTTTGATTCTCTATATTTTCTTGTTCTGTAACTAAATTTTGTTCTTCATTTATTGTTTCATTTTCCATTTGTCCTTCTAGCTTATTTTCCTCTGTACTTTCTACATTTTGTATCCCTATAGAAGATATATAATTATTTATTACATTTATCACATTATTATATATCCCCATAAAATCCACATCATGTGATATTAATTCTTCTGTTTTATTTAAAGCACTTTGTGAAAAACTATAGTTTGTTGTATCCACAAGATAAAATATAAAATATATTAACACGCATATTATTACTTGAAGAGCTAACCTCTTTAATAATTTAAAATTTCTTGGTTCAGATACATTTACTGTTGCTCTCTTTGTTCTCTCTCGTAAGTTCTGTCTTTGTGCATAAATTTCTTCTGCTCGTCTTATTCTTTCATTAGAACTAATTGCTCTTTCCATTTGTGCCTCCTCTTTTTAGTTTAACTTCTGTTATATTAATTTATATGTCCAACCAAAATTTTTAGCACAAATTTTACTTTTGTTGTGTCCAAAAGGACCCACTGACAAATAACACAAATATAGAAATATGATAATACTATATTTAGCCGTTTTGGAGTAATATTTCTAATTTTTGAAGTGACGCGCAGTGAGGCTCCCCGAATAGGAATGACCATAGGTGAGTGGCGAAGCCAGCAAGGAACAATAAAATTAGAAATATTACTCCAAAAGGTAGGCGGAAATTGTGTCATTTGTCTACGTCCCCTTTAACACACAACGACCGGATTAATATTATTTTAATATACTCATAATTATACCTATTAAAGCTGTTATTCCTAAAAAGAAACTAGATATTTGAAGCTTTTTATATTTTATATTCATATTTCTTAACTCTTTTTTCATTTCTTTTGGCTTTTCTAACTCTTTTATATAATCTTGTATAATTAATTCTGCTTCTCTTACTGCCAAGTCATAATTTCCTCCTGTTGATTTTTCCTGATTAATTGAATTCTTATTTTCTATTTTCTCTCTATTTTTTAATTTAACATTCTTTTTTAATATTACTATTGCTTCATCTACAATATTAGATGGTAAGTCCCTTAAAACTATTATATTTTTCATTTGACTTGTATTCATGTTCTATGTACCTCCTATATATTTGCTATATAGTAAGTATTTCCATATAAAAAAATGTTATACAGTAAATATTAGTCTTTTTCGTTATTATCCCCTGATGCAATTATTATACTTACATCATCCTGTTTTTTATATTTTGTTATAATATCATTTGAAAATGATGCGATTTCATTAGATAAAATTATAGTCTTACAATTATTTTTTATAAGTTCATCTATTTTTTTATCTGTATTTTCTGGATCTTCTAAACTGTACACATTAAATCCAAGATTTTGAAATATTTTAAAACTTTCTGTATCATTTTTGGTCTTTATCCAAGATATTTTCATATTAATTCACCTAAAATTATTATTTGGCGTTTTTTTATTTTTATTCAAGCAAAAAATAACTTGTCAAAGCACAAATACTATTGACAAGTTATTTTTTATTATCTCATCATATATAAATTCTCTCCAGGATATGCAATTTTTATATTATCCATTTCTAATGCTTTTACTACAATTAAATTAACTCTTGTTTTAAATGTAAGAAAATCATCATAGTTAACTATTCTTGTATATAAATATATTCTTAATTTTAATGAAGCATCATCAATATTATCAAAATATACTCTAACTGAATCATCTATTACATCTTCGTCAGCTTCTAAAACACTTTTTAGCATAACTGTTACATTTTCTATTATTTGGCTCTTTGTTTCAAGCGGTAAGCTAACAGTAATATCTACTCTTCTTTTTGTCATCCTAGAATAATTTACTACTTCACTACTTGTTATTGTAGAATTTTGTACAGTTACTATTGTATCATCTATTGCCCTTATTCTTGTACATCTGAATTTTACCTCTGTAACTGTTCCTTCATAAGTTCCAATTTTGACATAGTCTCCCACAATGAAAGGTTTATCTGAAACTATTGCCATTCCACTCATTATATTTTCCGCTACATCTTGAGCAGCAAGAGCAATTACCACACTAGTTAGTCCGAAGTCCTGTAATTATACTATTTATATCATATCCAAGTTCTGAAATTATTATAAATACAGCTATTACATATACTCCAACTTTTCCAGATTTGCTTATAGTATTTACTAATGTATCATCTCCATGTATTTTATGACTTTCTTTAATCTTTCTTATTAATTTAGATTCTGGAGAAATTAAGTTTGATATTGTCCCTGCTACATTCCAAATTATTAATATTCTTATTAATGTATTGCATACTCTAAACCAATCTTCTGGCAATTTTAACACAAGTACTGCTATATATATTCCTAGAAATAAGAAAATTCTTTTAATTGATTTGTATAATGGATGTTTTTTTATATTTATTTGGTCTTTTTCTTTTAGTTTAAATATTTTTATTACTAAAAATGAAAGAAATGAACTTATCATAATAGATAATATGACTATAACTACTGCAATTATGATATCTAATATTCTATCTTCTTTTATTTCTGTAAATGTTTTCATCCAGCTGTTTAATTGCTCCATATATTATTTCCTTTCATGTAAAAATTAATATATATTTTATCAGATATCACATTAAATATCAAGCATCCATTTGATCCCAAAGAACAACTTTATGTTCTTTTAATGTTTCTTTAACATCTATAATTCTTTGATTTGAAGAGCCTCTAAATTTTAAACTAGGGTTTTTTAGCTCTTCTACAAATTTTCCGGTCTACTACATAATCTAAATATTTTAATAATTCATTTGTTGTTTCATTTGTTCTTGCCATTCCATTTAGTACTTGTTCATCAAAAAGAAAACCTGTATAACACCATATTGGTTTATCTGGATACAATTCTTTTGCTTTTTTAACTATTGGAAGTAATCCCTCTTGATTCTTAAGCTCTAGTGGCTCTCCTCCAAGTAATGATAGTCCCTTTATGTAATCTGGCTTTAGAGCCTCCATTACTTCATTTTCTTCTTTTTCTGTAAATTTATTTCCATAGTTAAAATCCCATGCTTCTGAATTAAAGCAACCTTTGCAATAATGATTACAACCACTCACAAATAAAGATACTCTAACTCCAGGTCCATTTGCTACATCACATTTTTTTATAGTTGCATAGTTCATATTCTTTCTCCTCTTATTTTTATAATATAAAGTAATAATTCGAACAAAAATTATTATTTGGCTATACAGAGGTTGTAAGGATTTCACCTTTACAACCTCTGTATGCAATTTTATTTATGCTAAATGATGATTATTGTTCGAATTATAAATGTAGTACTCTAGACTTAATTTCTTTAGTCTTTCCTTCATTCCAGAAGTTTTCTCCTAAGTATCCACACGTACGTCTTACAACATTCATTTTACTTTTATCTTTATTTCCACAATTTGGACATTCCCATTCAAAATGTTCATTTATTGTTATCTCTCCATCAAATCCACATACTTGACAATAATCTGATTTTGTATTAAATTCTGCATATTGTATATTGTCATATATAAATTTAACAACTTCTTCTAATGCATCTAAATTGTGTTTCATATTTGGAACTTCTACATAAGAGATTGCTCCTCCACCTGATAATTTTTGGAAATCACTTTCAAATTTTAATTTAGAAAATGCATCTATCTTCTCTCTTACATCTACATGATATGAATTTGTATAATATCCTTTATCTGTTATATCTTCAATTGTTCCAAATTTTTCTTTATCTATTCTTGCAAATCTATAGCATAAGCTTTCAGCAGGAGTTCCATATAAAGAAAATCCAAGTCCTGTTTCCTGTCTCCATTTCTCAGTTGTTTCTTTAAGGTGTTTCATTACTTTTAAACCGAATTCTCTTCCTTCTTCTGTTGTATGTGATACACCTTTTACAGCTCTTGTTGTCTCATATATTCCTATATATCCAAGTGATAAAGTAGAATATCCATTTTTTAATAATTTGTCAATTTTTTCTCCTTTTTCAAGTCTTGCTATTGCTCCGTATCTCCAATGTATTGGACTTACATCTGCTGATGTTCCAAGTAATGCATAATGCCTGCACATTAATGCTTCTCTACATAATTCTAGTCTTTCATCTAGCAATTTCCAGAATTTTTCTTCGTCATGTCCTGCAATTATACCTATTTGTGGTAAATTTATACTTACTACTCCTTGATTAAATCTGCCTTCAAATTTGTATTTTCCATTTTCATCTTTCCAAGGTATTAAAAAGCTTCTGCATCCCATTGGGCTAAATACATTACCTTCATAATTTTCTCTCATCTTTTTAGCTGAAATGTAGTCTGGGTACATTCTTTTTGAAGAGCATTTAACTGCAAGTTTTGTTAAATAGTCATATTTGCCGCCTTTTAAGCAATTGTGCTCATCTAAAACATATACAAGTTTTGGAAATGCTGGTGTTACATATACACCTTTTTCATTTTTTATTCCTTTATATCTTTGTTTTAGAATTTCTTCTATTATCATTGCATTCTCTTCGATATATTCATCATCTTTATCAAGGTTTAAGAATAATGTAACGAAAGGTGATTGTCCATTTGTTGTCATCAATGTATTTATTTGATATTGTATTGTTTGAACTCCTGAGCTTAATTCTCCTTGTAGTCTTTGGTTAACTAATTCTTCTATCATTTTTTCTGAAAGTGAGCCGTCTTCGTTTAATTCTTCTATTTGTTTTCTAAATTTCTCACGGCTTTTTCTTAAATATTTTCCTAAATGTTTTATATCTACTGATTGTCCACCATATTGGCTACTTGCAACTGAAGCTATTATTTGTGTCATAACAGTACATGCAACTTGGAAACTCTTTGGAGTTTCTATCATTTTTCCATTCATTACAGTTCCATTATCTAACATATCACTAATATTTATTAAGCAACAGTTATGTATTGGTTGTAAAAAGTAATCTGCATCATGGAAGTGTAAAACTCCATCTTCATGTGCTTTAGAAATTTTTTCTGGTAATAACATTCTTTTTGTTAAATCCTTAGAAACTTCTCCTGCAATTAGGTCTCTTTGTGTTGAAGCAATTACAGCATTTTTATTTGAGTTTTCTTCCATTACATCTTTATTAGAGTTTTGTATTAAACTTAATATTGACTCATCTGTTGTATTTTGTTTTCTTATTAATGCTCTTGTATATCTATATACTATATATTTTTTTGCTAAATCGTATTTTCCTATTTCCATTAGCTTTTCTTCAATTATGTCTTGGATATCTTCAACAAGAATTCTTTTTTTACCTAAATCTTCTATATAATCAACTATATCTTTAATTTCTTCTTTACTTGCTTTTTCTTTTCCTCTTACTTCATTATTAGCCTTTTCTATAGCTATTTCAATTTTTGCTTTTTCGTATTCTACTGCTCTTCCATCCCTTTTTATAACTTTCATTTTTAATACCATTCCTTTCTCGTTTGTGATATCGACATTATATCTTGTGATTTTTTTATAATCTGTTGCATTTGCAACATCCTTTTTTGACTATTTTGTTTTCTAATTCTAATTAAAGCTTTTTGCGAATTATTACAAATTTATTACATTTAATTGTCTTTTTGCTTTTATTTTCTAACATTCTTTTAGAATTATTGATTTTAGTGAATTTTATCAAATTTATTTTTTTAAAACCTCTCTTGTTTTTGTTGCATTTGCAACAATTTTATGATATTATTTTGTCATTGGAGGCAAATTATGAAAAATAACTCAGATATTTCAAGCTTTATTTCTGATTTTTCTACAAATTGTTCAAAAGTTCAGATAAAAAAATTTAATAAGGGAGAAACAATTACAACATTTTTAGTTAATCGTAATCAATTTTGTGTTATCATTTCTGGTAGTGCAGATTTAGTAAGATATGACTATAATGGTAATAGAATTGTTACAGAACGTTTTTCTAAAAATTCAATTTTCGGAGAAATATTTTATCATATTAATACCAATAGTGAATTTGTAGTTGAAGCAAAAGAGAAAAGCGAAGTTCTTCTCTTTTCCTATGATGATATTAACGAAAAATGTAAAGCAAACTGTCCTTTTCATGAACAACTTAAATCATTTTTTCCAAATCTTGTTATTTCAAAAATAACGGAATTAACATCAAGAATAGAACTTTTATCTAGGAGAACGACTAGAGACAAGCTACTTGGATATTTTAACCTGCTTTCTAAACAACATGGAAAAAGTTTTACACTTCCTTTTTCTATTACAGAACTTGCGAACTATCTCGTAGTTGATAGAAGTTCTATGACTCGTGAGCTTTCTATTCTAAAAAAGGATGAATTTATAAAACAAGAAAGAAATAAAATTACGCTATTGTATTGATTAAATCCGGTCAATGGGGACGGTTCTAAATGACCGAAATTATTTAAAATAATTTTTAATAGAAATATTAGTTTAATTTTGGTCATTTAGAACCGTCCCAAACGACCGGATTTATTCTAACACACGACAAAAAGACACATAAGTCTTATATGTCAAAAAACATATAAGTCCTATGTGTCCTTATATTTCCGATTTTACTTAGTCTATTAAGATATATACCTGTGTGTGTGTGTGTGTGTGTGTGTGTACTGGCTCTAGGCTTCTAGCGTTTTTCATGTTTGGTTTTTCTCCTTTGTGTTTTACTTATATTTTCATTTTACATTATTATATTTTAACTGTCAAGTACAAAATTTAATAAATTCAGAAAGGTTCTTTGCCTCTATACTGCTAAAATTCACAAAAGACTTGAATTTTATATATAATAATTATATAATAAGCTAAACGAAAAAATATGGGGGTTTTATAAATGCCAACAATCATTGATGATATAAAAAAATATAATACTATACACTTCATTGGTATTGGTGGAGTTAGTATGAGCGGAATTGCTGAAACACTTAAGAACTTAGGTGTACATGTTACAGGAAGTGATTGGTGTCAATCTGAGATAACTGATAGACTCATTTCTGATGGAATTGATGTAACAATAGGCTCTGACTTAGAGAAAATAAAAAATGCTGATTTGGTAGTATATACTGCTGCAATTTCTAAAGATGACCCAGAGCTTGTGGAAGCAAGACGTTTAAATATTAAAACATGTGAAAGAGCTGTATTCCTTGGAAAACTTACAGAAGCATTTAAAGATACAATTGGTGTTTCTGGTACTCACGGAAAAACAACAACAACTTCACTTGTTGCCCTTTGTTTTATTAAAGCTGGCTTTGATCCAAATGTCCAAGTAGGTGCTATTTTAAAACAATTAGACGGAAATTATAGAATTGGAAATAGTGATTATTTAATACTAGAAGCTTGCGAATATGTAGAAAGTTTTTTACATTTTCATCCAAAAGCTGAAATAGTATTAAATATAGATAATGACCATTTAGATTATTTCAAAAACATCGATAATATAAAAAATGCTTTTATAAAATATGTAAAACTTCTTCCAGATGATGGACTTCTTGTTTTCAACGCTGATGATAAAAATAGCGTTGGTTTAAATAGATATACTAGAGCAAAAAGTGTAACATTTGGACTAGAAAATCCAGATGCAAATTTTACTGCTAAAAATATTAAATTCGACAAAAATGGCTTTGCAACATTTGATGTTTATCAAGATGGAAACTTTTTTGATAATTTTACACTTTCTATATCTGGAATGCATAATGTCTTAAATGCTTTGGCATGTATTGGTTTATGTACAAATTATGGTATACCTACAAGTGCAATAAAAGAAGCTTTCTCTTCTTTTACCGGTGCAAATAGAAGGCTTGAATATAAAGGTTCATTTAATAATATTGATGTGTATGACGATTATGCTCATCATCCTACTGAAATTAAAGCTACTGCAAATGCTTTAAATAGAAAAGTTTTCAATGAATCATGGGTTGTTTTCCAACCTCATACATACAGTAGACTTAAAAATTTACTTGATGATTTTGCCGAGGCTCTTTTAGATTTTGATCATATAATACTTACAGACGTATATGCAGCAAGAGAAACTAATGTGTTTAATATATCTTCTAAAGATTTAGCAGATAAGATTATATCACTAGGAAAGCCTGTTCAATACATTCATGATTTTGAAACAATAGTTAAGTTTTTGAAAAAAAGTGCACATCCTGAAGATGTAGTTTTAACTCTTGGTGCAGGAACTGTCACCAATATAGGTCCAATGCTATTAAAATAGCAAGATGTGTCAAAGGGGACGTAGAAAAATGACACAAAATTATATAAGTTTTAAATATATCTTATATATCACGTATATCACGATTTTGTGTCATTTTTCTACGTCCCCTTTGACACATTCTATTCAAATGCATTTTTTGCCATAATTTCTGCAAAAACAGCATATCCTAGAGTAACATCATTTACCATTACATGAGTTAGTGCACCGAACTATTTTACCATTTTGTATTATTGGGCTGCCACTCATTCCTTGCACTATTCCACCTGCTTTTCTTAATAATTCGTCATCTGTAATTCTTATTACCATACTTTTATTATCTACATTATTATTTAAGTATATTTTTTCAATTCTTACATCATACTCTTTAGTTTGTCCATTTTCAAGCGTTGAAAGTATTTTTGCATCTCCTAATTCTACTTCTTCTCTTAAAGCTATCTTCATTGATTTACTATTATCAACGAATAAAGCTGTTGGATTTTTTAAATATCCATATATACCATATGGTGTATTCTTATAAATTGTTCCTATTGTTAATTCTCCCTCAATAGTTCCTTGTATTTTCCCTGGTGTTCCGTTTTCTCCTTTTACAACAGATAAAATATTAGCAGTAACAACTTCACCTGATTCAATATCTATAAGTTTTTCAGTATCTGAATCAATAATTCCGATGTCCTAGAGCTGCGAATTTTCCTGTTTCTGCTTCGTAAAATGTTACTGTTCCAACTCCTGCTGCTGCATCTCTTACCCAAAGTCCTATTTTATAAGTATTGTCACTCGCTTTAACTGCTTTAATTGTTGAAGTCAATACTTCTCCGATTTCTTATATATTTAACTTCCATATCATTTCCCTTAGATTCATTAATTTCTCTTGTTAGTTCGTTTGTACATGTGATTTCTTGCTCATTTATTTCTACTATAACATCTCCTTCTTCTATTCCACTTCCTTCATATGGTTTATAATTATTACTATCACTTCCTGATATTTCAGACATTCCGACAACCAATACTCCATTTGTATATAATTTTACTCCAATTACTCCTCCAACAGGTACTACTTCTGTATTTTCTATAATATTTACATTTATTTCTTTAACTTTTGTTCCAAGTAATTTTACGCTTAAATTAATGGTCCCTGTACATTCTATTTCTTCTGTATTTTCCAAATTTGCAGCCACAGTTACTATTTCATTGTTTTCTATTTTTTCAATGTTGGGATTGCTTGTAAATTCTGTTTCGATATCTATACCAAATATCGTATTTAGCTTTAATGTTTCTCCCTCGAATAATATTACATTACTTGGTAGGTTAGTTATATTGCATACGTATATGAGTGCTACTAAAAGAAAAATTAATATAAAGGCTACTGATATTCTTTTTGTTATTTTTTTCATTTGCTTACCTTCTTTATTAATTTTTTATTGCATAGGAAATATCTAATTAAATTTTCTGTGCAATAAATTTAGGTTTATTATAGTATTGACAAAAAATAAAAAAATATATTGAAAATTTTAAATTTTCAATATATTTTTTGTTTTAATATTGTGTAGCGCTTCCATTTACATAATCTGAAACTTTTACCAAATTATTTTTTTCTCTCGCAAGTACTCGATAATAGGCAAGTATTTTTGAATCATAATATCTATCACTTGTATCTACAGCATCTATACTTGAATTAGATGCATTTATTATACAATAATAACATGCTGTTTCATTATGTATATAATAATAAACATTTGACTCTTTACCATCTACAAGTTCTTTTAATTGAGTATTATTTTGTCCTATTGCTGTTTGTCTTGAAAATTCTTTTTTATTATATCCAACAATAGTATCTCCCTGTAAGTGTGTGCATCCAAGTCTATGGTAGCATCCATCTGAGCCATCTCCATACCCTATATAGTATAAGCTATTATCTCTTACGTATTGTTCATTTTCTGTACTTGGAACTATCACATAGTCATTAAATGTTGTAGTTCCAACTGGAAATCCTTGTAAGAAACTTATTATACAAACGTTATGTAATATTTTGTCCCAGTCCTCTCCTGTAAGTTCAGGCATATAAAAATCTACTGTAGTTTTTTGACTATACATCTCCATTGCTTGCAATAAATTACTTGTTATTGTATCTTCTATTACTCTTGTTTTTTCACTATTGAAATCTGTTTGTTCATATGGAAGTGGATTATTATCTCTATCTATATATAATAAGTCATACTCTGGAAGCCCTCTTAAAGCTTCTTCTATTACACTATTATACCATATTGTAAAATCATAAGCTTCTCTATAATAATCATAAGCACTTGTAGAAGTTGATGTTTGTTCTGTTACATTAAAATCTGTGATTGTTCCATCTGATAATGTATTATAGGTATATGTGTTTAGTCTTATTTCTTCGTTTCTGTCGATTTTTACTCCTTTGTAGTATACATCTTCTCCTTCTACCCATACACCTTCATTTTTATCTATTACTTCAAGATAGCCTGCTTTAGAAGTATATTCGCCATCTGCCTTATTATCATAATATGCTACAACATAGTTATCTAATGTAAAATTTAGAACTAATTTTCTGTCATCTGAATATGAGTATTCATTAGTATAATATACATAAGGTTTTAATTGATAATCTATTGTACCATCAGCATAGTTAGCAGGTGTATAAATATAATATCCATCATACAAAGTAAATACAAGTGCAGGAACATATGACATAATATTTCCTTCAGATGTTCCTGTTAATCCAAGAGAAGTCGCAAGTGATGTAGAAAACACATTTATCGTTGCTTCTAAATCTCTTATCAATGAATCTGATACAGTTGAATATCTATTATTTGTAGTATTCAATTGAAATGCCATCATAGTATCATAAGTTGCTCCCAATAATTTACTTTCATAAGAAGCTCTTAGTGTAGCTGTATCGACTTGATATTCAATATATACAGATAATATTATAATTACTGGTAATGCTATTATTATAAATATTATTAGTAAATTCTGTAATTTCATATTATAAGTTTTCTCCCTTTTGACAACTAATTAAAAATGTCTTTACCTCTTAGCTTAAACTATCTAGATAAAGACATTACTTATATGTGTGTTTACAATTAACTTCCTGTAACTGCAATTACTCCTGATTGTGAAGCAACTATACTGTAACTACTGTTTCCAGATAAGCTATAAAAGAAGTTTTTAAGCATTTGAGATATTGTATTATTTGTATTTGCTGCACTTACTGTTATTATATCTCCTTCTTTTAATGGATATTCGGAATTCTTTTGTAATTCATCAAATATCTGAGTTGTATATATCGAATAATAAATATTTTCTCCTATTTTTGTTTCGTCTGATTGTGTAGTCTTTTTTGATGGATTATCATCTAAAACTTGTACTTCCATTGATATATCATATGTATTTCCTGTAGCATACAATGTTGAAACTAATGAATTATAGTCATCCATTGTTATCTTTCCAGTCTTTCGTACAGTGTCAACAAATTCAGATATAGCTGTATTTACAGAAAGCTGAGCAATATCATCATTTCTTTCTGCAATTGACATCATTGGGAAAATACCTATTAGTATAGCAGCTAGAAATATAGTTACTATTACTACGATTGTTTCTCCTTCCATATTAAAACTTCCTCCTTTTATAGCTAATCAATTTCCACATATACTATTTCTTTCTTTATTGTTTGCATTATTTCACCAAATGAAAATAAGCTTTCATCACCATCTTCACTTGTTATATAATTATTTCTATCGATTTCTACTAAATATTCTGTAAATTTACTTTCTTGAAATTCTTTTATTAAACCTGTATCCTTAATACAAGATATATGATTTCCTACTTCATCAGCAGTATTTTCTGATTGTCCTCCAATGTTAGTTGAACTAAATCTAACATTTATTCCGAGATAAATCAGAGTCAATTCTTTGGGCAGTCCATCCCATTGTACCTACCCAGTAGCAATAATAGTCTCTTCTTATAGTATTAGAAGTTGTTTGTCCATATAATTTTTTAAATAAATCTGTCATTCCTTCGCTATTTATTCTGCAATAGCTTATGTCGTTATTTTCGTCCAATACTGTATAAGCATCTATGTTGATTAAATCTATTTCATTGCCATTTATCCTTCTAGCCAGTGTATTAACATCTTCAAAAATACCATTTGTTTCTGTAATAAATTTATATTTTGTATAATCAGATGCATTAACCCAATTGTTACAAGCTGTTTCAGTATCTAAATCAAACCTTGCTGTAATGTTTCCGTCTTTATCTATTATTGTTACACCATAGTTTTCCTCAGAATATCTATATAATACTGGTATTATATCTTGTAATGTAACAATTCTATTACCATTATTATCAATTATATCTTCAGTTGGCTCTTCATAATATAAATAATGTATTGTTGGGTCTGTTTCTGAGATAAGGAAACTAGCTGTTTCTCTTGCCTGTGTCGTCATACTAAATAACGTTGCAAGTCCTATCATAAATATTAATACTGCAAAAGCAATTTTTAAAGCACCAACAGCATTTTCCATATATTACATAGTTTCCTTTCGATTATTAATTATTTCCTGTATTTGAATTTCCTGTTCCAGTTCCAGTACCAGTTGTTCTTGTAGCATTTCCTGTACCAGTACCAGTGCCTGTACCAGTACCTGTACCGGTTCCTGCGCCAGTACCAGTACCTGTACCTGAGCCTTGAAGTGTAATTGTTATTGTATCATAATATCCATCATTATCATTGTCAATTATATTAATTAAATAATTATTTTTTGTGTCTAAAGCTGCTGATTCAGCTGATATCTCTGCACTTGTTGCTTTACCATTTACTGTTACTTGATGAGATGAAGTTGCATTATTTGCTATGACAGTTGAACATAAGCTTCTTGCAACTGATGCTGATTGAGTTCCTATATAGTTAGAAAATTGACTATTAAATGTTTGAATTGCTGTTGAATCCATTTGCTGTTGCATTCCTCCAGTAACCTCATCTGTAGAATTCATAACCATTATTCCTACACTTATTAATAAAATTGAAATTAAAATTGCACCTGCTATTATTAAGGCTTTTGATGCGTTTTCCATAAATTTTCCTCCTTTTAACTTTTGTTTAAATTATTTATATTTATTTTTAACATTATTCTTAAATAATGTCAATATTAAAGACTGAATTTTACTTATTTTTCCAATTGTTTTATAGATATTTTACTTACTTTATTTTGTGAATTATATTCAATATTTGTACATTCAAATGTTGTTAGTCCAAATCTTGAAATAAATTCATTTAATCCTGCTTTTTCTAAAGTTTCCATTGGATATACAACTTCTACTTCTTCACCATCTTCATTAGTTGAAAGTAAAGTAAGTTCTACCTTGATAGAATTTTCATTCTCTATGTAATTTCCTTCGTTATCTTTTTGTACCTTATTTTCTTCATTATTATCAATTGCTTTATTAATTATAGTAAGTACATCTGCACCATACATAGTTTGTCCGTTTGAATTTTTCAAATTGACTATTAAATTCTGTAATTTGGGCAATTGCCTTATTTTTATTGCTAATACCGACAACTACGATTGCGACTATTATAATTACTATAAGTATTATTGAAAAAATAATTTTTTTCATCACATTACCTCTTTTATTATAACACTTTAAGCTTCTTTCTGCAATAATTTTAGTTATATTTATCTATAAAATATATTTTTCTTTGATTATAACTTCATTGACTCTAGCTGCTATTCCATTGTCTTCATATTTCAATTCACATTCAAATGACTTATCGTAATTTTGATCTAGAAATTCTTCTATTGTTATTGTTCCTGATATAAGTCTTTTTAAATCTAAACTATTTGTTGTATATCTAGATAGTGTAATTGGCGTTGATATATTATCTATATTCCATTCTTGAATATAACTATATAAAGTTATGACCTCCTGAGCTGTGATTGTTTCTTTATTTGCATATATTTCAAATTGGCTATTGAATTCTGCAGTTTGAATTGTATCCACTCTTTCTTGATATTCATTTGCATTATTTGATACATATAGCATTTCATATGCAAACAAAGACATTATCAGTATTCCGATTAATACTCCAGCAGCTATCAATAGGGCTTTTGCTGCATTTTCCATAATCGATTTTCCTCCATAAGAATTTTAATTTTTCTCTATAAATGTCATTTGAATTAATCTACCAGTTCCATCATCATAATCTGCTCCACTGCAGTAAAATATTCTTCTTTTAAATTCAGCTGCTGGATAATAAGTTACTGTATAAGATTTACATCCCGGAGTATATGTTGAAATAGAACTCTCTGCATTATTGTATGTTTTGTCTTCTTCTGTATCTGTCCAGCTTGCTGCATTGATAATTAAACTTTTAATTTTGTCTCCATCATTTCTTAATGAATACTCGGTATTTGCTCTAAAAACAGTATCTACATTATCAGTTGTAGTTTTTTCATATCCAACTCCTGAATCAGATAATTTATAATTTTCTACCCTTGTTTCTAAATCACTTGCAAGTATAAATACTACATTTACGTAGTATGGGCCTTCATAACCTGTTTCAACATCATAAGTTCTATTGTTATCAATCGCTTTATTTAATACGCTAATTACATCTGTACCATACATTATTTTTTTATTATATGCTTCAAATCCTTGATTGAATGATAAAAGCGCTGCAGCAGTTGGGTCTTCTTCTATTTCACTTCTAAAAGTACTTATTTGAGAAAACATATAGTAGAATACTGAAATTGTAATTATGGCAAGTAAAACTCCCCCAGCCATCATTAAAGCTTTTGATGCATTTTCCATATCCTACCTCCTTTTTCCTTTTACATCATTGTTGACATTTGTGAAAATGTCGATGTCATACTCATTAATCCTATTGCAACTAATGGAACAATTAAATATCCTACAAATAAAACTATCATAGGAGCAAATCCAATACCCTTACCTATCATTCCTTTTCTTGATATTAATTTCTCATTTGATGCTTTTCTCTTTTCTTGATAATAATCTCTTTCTGTATCTAGCTCATCAAATGCTTCTCTTATTGGTATTTTTTCTACCGCTGCTTGTAAGCTTTCAACTATTGTAATTAAAGGTTGATAAGATATATCGTTTTTTAGTTCCTCTAGTGCTTCCCAAGCACCACTTTCATAGTTATTTACACATTTTGTTATTGGTTCTTTAAAAATCTTAGCATATCTTTCAAGCCACTCTAATATCATTTCAACATTTACTCTTTCAATTTTCATAAGCATTAATATAATAGTTTGATATTGCATTACTTCGTCTTCCATTTCAAGTTGTCTTAAAATTTTTTGGAAGTATAATAACCATGTTGGTACCATATATCCACATGCCGAAAATACTAATGCTATAAGTACTTCAAACCATTTAATATATTCACTATTGATTGTTTGTAATTTAGTATATATTCTAGAAGCTGCAGTTTGTATTTCCTCCTCTGATGCTTCTTCATAATATTGCGAATATCTAACTCTAACTGCAATTTGCTCTTCAGTAACATTTGTTTGTCCTTTAAACATATCAAGGAAAATATTATCTATTTCAGTGGTTTGCATTGCTTCTTCTTCTTGTTGATCTGACATAGATATTAAATTATAATCTGTTGTAGGTGTATTATATATGTAGTCTATAGCTGTTTTATGTATCCTATTCATAAAAAACAATGAAACTACAAATACTAATACAGTTAAACATATTTTATTTATGTATATCCATTCAATTTTATCTTTTGAAGCTGCATCTTTCATTAATTTTGTTAAATTTTTATATGCTTTTGTTCCCTTTTTTGGTATAAATAAATCTACAAATTTTTTTGCTATTGGTATTTTATATATTCTTGATTGCCAAGGATTTTGAGTATTCTTAGCATTTGTATCTGAAGTAGTATCTTTTACTTTTCTAATTAGTAGGAAACACGCAAATGTCAAAACGATTATTAACATTTGTATTATAAGTCCTACTTTTCCTTCATAGAAGCTACTCGTGAAGCTGAAATTTGATATTGCCCAATTTTTTAGTGCTTCAATGAACAATATAGGAACAATTGCTATAACTGATAAGCTTTGAAATACATAATCAAGTTTATCTCTTTTTAATATTTCTATTTGCATTTCCTGTGTTATATTGTTTAAGTTCTTCAAATATAGTGATGCACCAGCTTCTGTTTTTCTATCTCCAAATTCTCTTGTCAAGTAAGAAATTCCTGCAAATTCTTTTAAATAGCTATTTGGTGCTATATCATAATATTTTTCTAGTTCCTCTTCTGGATCATCAGATATAAGTATTTCATATATTTTTTCACCTTGTCTTGATACTTCTAATTCGTCATTTTGAGAAACTTGATATATTGCTTCTTCAACCATGTTATATTCATGATAAGCATGTCTTACTTCCGAGAAAAATTCTACTTGTTGTTTTAACAACTTATTATCAAGTTTACTTACCATGCCGTCAATTACAGTTTCAATTATAAATATTTCAAAAATAATTAGTATTCCTAAAAGTAATGTATTTGACCTAGCCATAACTATAATTAGTATAGTTAATGGTACTATAATTATTAGTGCTTTTGAAAGTATTGCAGATGCTTGTCTTCTTGTCTGGTATTCATCTTGTATACTTATTATTTCTAGTCTTCTTCTTAGTTTTAGTAAATATCTTTTAATTCCAGGTACTTTTATATATATCATATATAATTTTTGGTACAATACTTCTGATGAGAATTTGTTTACTTTAGTTCCTTGTCTTAGTTCTCTAGCATACTTTCTATCGCCTCTGTTTAATGCTTTATTGATTAATACATAAGCAATTACTATTGCGATAAGTGCTAGAACAGATCCCCCCATTATGTATACCAAAACATCATTTGATGGCATATTATAAAGCACCTCCTTTGTTTCTTATTTTATTTTTTTGTTACTTTTGCTTGTTTCTTAGTAGCTTTTTTTGTAGTTTTAGGTTTTGTCTCTTCCTCTATTGTTTCTACTCCTGCATATCCATCTTTAATTTTAAGATGCCAATTTTCTTCAACAAATTTATCAAACTCCTCTATATCACTATCATCCATGTTGTTTCTCATTTCAATTAAATTTGTATCTGATATTCTATTTGTTAAAACATATCCACCGTCTATATATTCCATTATATTTACATATCTATATGTTTCTTTATCTGTTATCTTTGTAAAATAATGTGTTGCGTTATCCATAAATTTGTCTAACTTACCTTCAAGAGTTTTCTCTTTTCTATGGTCAAAAGTATATTCATTTTTATTTTCTACAGGAATACATTCTGTTATTCTTTCTATATATCTTCTACCTCTAAAGTCTTTAACTAGATGGATATCAAAGTTTAATACTTGAATAACCTGTTCTTCCGCAGTTTTTTCATCTTTGAATACTCCTGTTCTTAGCATTGAGTTTCTTAGAGCAGTTACTAAGTTTGGAAATGTTTTAGCATGGTGAGTAAATAGTGTAAATTTAGATGCAACCTGTGCAGCTTGTATCATCCATGCAGCAACCGGGTCTGTTGCAACCTCTCCGAATTATATTAACAGAACCGTCAGTTTTCTTTTGAACGTCTAGTCCCTCTTGTCCTGAAACTGTCTCTGTCTCTCTAAAAGATAATATGTTTCTTGTTGGGTATATTTTTCTTAAGTGTAACTCGAATGCAACCTCTTGTACCCTTATATTCATTGTTTCGTATATGTTTTCAATCATTGCCATAAGCATTGTTGTTTTACCACAACCTTGCTCTCCTGTAAGTGATATTATTCTTGCACCTTTTACAAGGAATTTAAGTAAATCTATTGCTTTTTCTTTTCCATCGCATGTTATTATTTGTTCTAGTGTTGCACGTTTTACGTCGAATTTTCTTACAAAGAATGCCCATGTTTCAGAGAATGATGGTCTAACAACAACGACACGTGAACCATCTTTCATTTCATTAATTTTATAACCATTTGAATCTGATAATTGTCCAGGGTTATTATATTTATAAATATTTTGGCATACTCTTTTCAATTCACTTTCTGAGCCGAAACTTAAAAATGCAAGTCTTATTGATTTACCTTGGAAGAATATCCATATACTGTCACATGCTCTCGGAACTTTATTTTCTAGAATTTGGTCTAAATAGTCTCCATCAGTTTGAGCAACTTGGCTCAAAAAGCTTTCTGGAAGTCCTGATACACCACCTGAAACACCATCTATATTCATGTCTCTTATTTCATCAATACTACTATATCCTTTATATGATTGGTATATCCTTTGAGTTACTACGCTTAATTTATCATGAAAACTTAAAACTAAATTTTCTTTTTCATATATGTCATCAATTTCTTCTGATGTTATTACATAAGAAGGTTTTGCATCGCCTGCAATGTATTTTAATGATGCTAAATTATATTTTTTGATAAATTCTGTTAAAGCTTCATAACCAAATTGTTGTTTATATACATAGATTAATATGTCAAATTTATCTTGAGCTGTTAGCAATGATGGTATGTCAAATGGTATTGCTTTTGAAATATTTGTTTCATCTGTTCCATATTCCTTAGATAATAAATCATATATTAATTCCTTAACATATTTTTTATCATTGACATCTCCATATGTACATCCTTTTAATGCTTTCTTTAACTCATATTTCTTATTTTTTCTTCTTTTTAGTTCTTCTTCTGATAATCCTATATCATATAAGTTTATTTTAGTAATTTCATCTAGTCTTCTCTTAACAAATGCTGTCATCATTTCTAAGGTATATGTTTTGTCATCTTGTTCAACCTCTTCTTCAACTTCTTCTTTTTTTCTTGCCATCAAGATTCTAACGACTAAGAAAATTGCAATTGTTATGACTAGTAAAATTGCTAATATGTTCATTAAATTCATATTAGGATTCCTCCTTTTAAGTTTATCAAATCCTCATTTGTAGTTCTTGCATTCTATAAACGATTGCTTGTTCTGCTCTTGATAATTCACTTATTAAAAATGCTGTCTTATCCTCTGTATCTTCAAGTTTCCTTATTCTAGGATTCAAGAAAAATTCTGCTGCCGTTCCTTCTTGTACAGCTTCTGCGAAAAGATTGTCATAAGGAACTGTAAATACTTCTTTTTTCTCATTTAAATATCTTGTAATGTTTTTACTTGTATATTTAGATTCTCTATCATATCTATTTATTAGAGTAAATGAATTTTTAGGTGTAAATAATTTTTCTTTTTCCTTAAGCTCTGTCAAGGCATCAAATTCTGACATTTTTTGTTCAACATTTATTATTATTATATTAGACATTTCTAATATTTCTCTCGTTGGCGCTTCTGAGAAGCCATTATTTAGATCAACAAAGATAATATCATAATATTTTCTAGCAACACTTAAAATATTCTTTGTCGCAGAATAAGTTCTTATATAATCTACATTGCCACCTTCTTTGCTTTTCTGTGCTGCTAAAATTTCTAACCTATCTTTAAAAACCATTCTTGTGTAATTTGGCACTACTTCTGGTGTAAGTCTGCTTGAAAGTGCAAGTTTTGTCATTCCTTCAATTCCTGATTCAAGTTCCATTGAGTTTTTGTTTTTAGTAAGTTTATTTAAAGCTTGTACAGATTGGCTGAACCCAAATGCTTGCATTGTTACTTGATCATTGTATTTTGTTGACATTAATAATATTTTATAATTATGTTCTATTGCCATATGTGTAGCAATAGCAAGTGCTGAATAAGTTTGTCCTATCTTTCCTGTATTGTTATTCCAAAATGTGATAATTGTCATTTTTATTATTCCCTTTCTAAAATTTTCATAGCCTTTGATATTTCCTTAGAAGAAATATCTTCATAAAATAGTGTTTCTAGCAAATATTCTAAACTTTCTTTATAATGTGAGCTTAGTCTTTTTATTTTTATCCTAGATACTATTTGGTTTTCTACTGTAACGCTATAATTTCCAAGTTCTATTGGAAAATTAATCATTGTCTTATCCCATTTTACTTTATATCCAAGTGCTAGGTAATCTAAGTATTGATTTTCCTCTTTTAACATACTTTTAGAGAACAATACTTTTGTAAGTTGGATTGGTACTGTACATGCACTTAATATTTCTAATCCTTTTTTTAACGAATAAAGGTCAAATGCTGTGACAAAGCAGTTTTTATAATTTCGATATACATCAAAACTTTGAAACATTTCTGGTGTATCTATATCTATAAGTGCAATATCATAATCCAATGGTTTATCTCCGATTCCTAAGTAATCCTTTATTTCTTCTATACTTTTAAAGCCTACTGCTACATCAAATCCTTCAAACTCTGTTAGATATGTTCTAGTTGGACTAATTGATGGAACTACATATTTAGCTTTTTGATTGATCGTTGCATCTATTAATATTACTTTCTTTTTAGCTATACTTAAAATTCTTGCTATGTATAGTAATAAATCTATTTTGTCATATCCGCCTAAAAAACCTACTGTTCTCATTTATTTTTCTATCCTTTCTTAAATAGTAGCTTTTACTCAAACGAAAGTAAAGGCTATATAGGCTTTACTTTCGTTTTTATATATTTTTTTAATAAGCACCTAATGAATCAACGTATTCTTGTCTTGCTGTCTGTTGTTTTAAGATTTCTTGTTCTGTATTATCCTCTACATTCGTTGTTGCATCTTCTGCATAACCGTTTAATGCTGAATTTATAGTGTCTCTTTGTGCTCTTGCACTCTCTGTATATCTTGCTGCTAATTCAGTTTTAGCTACTGCTGTTATATTTGGATCAGCATTCATTAAATTGATAACCGAATTTGAAGCTACATATGTAGGTGTAGATGAGCCTTGTAATCCTGCATCTGTATATGTTGTTGCATATAGCAAAGAACCGTTCATAATGTATGCCTCTACTATAGCATTACTCATACTTAGTATTTCATCTTCTGATACTTTTATCCATATAGTATCAGCATTAGTTTGTTCTACATATTTTTTTGATAAAACTATATAATCCTCTCCGCTTGGTAGTCTTAATCTTATATCAACTGTGTCTCCTGCTGCTAATTGAGTTGGTAAGATTACCATATTGTATTCTTGTAATCTAACGTCTGCAGTATCTGCCTCTCCTTCAACATTAATCATGTCTGTTGTAAGAACTGTACCAACTTCTAGTTGAATTTTACTTGTAGCAAGATCTGTTATGTAAGTTATTGAGTTTTCTGGTGTAATTGCATTGTTTGGTGCAACTGAAGCTTCTACTTCTTGTAATTGTACCATTCCCAGTATTTTTCCTCCTGATGTAACCTGTTGACTTACTACATATACTTGCCTATATACTATTGCATCTTGTTCTTGTTTAATCTTTCCTAATTGAAGGATTAAAAACACAATAATTAAACCTGTTATTATTAAAGTTAAAAACATTCCTAATAAAAATGATGTTCTTGCTTTTTTTTGCATTGGATTCATTGCCATATATAATTTCCTCCTCTATATTCAGTACTTTTTGACAGAATATTTTATCTTATTGTTAATTATACTATATTAAAATTAAATATACAATATTTTATCGTTTTTGTAATGTATTTGTAAAATTTTTGTAATATTTTAGTAATTTGATTTTTTTATTGCAATACATAGTTATTTATTGCTTCTGCAACCCCATTAGAATTGTTGTCAGAGACTATTACTTTATTTAGTTTTTTACCTGCTAATGCACTGTTTCCCATTATTATTCCGCAGTCCTGATTTTTCTATCATTTCTAAATCATTTATGTTATCGCCTATTGCTACTATTTCTGATGTACTTATTCCTATATATTCAGCAAGTTTCTTTAAGGCTTCAAATTTGTCTACATTTTCTTTTGTAATTTCAGTATAGAAATATCTTAATTCATTTTTTTCTGTTCCTGAATTTATTATTTTTCTTGACATATTAGATACTTCTAAAATATTTATTCCTTTTATTTCTTTTAACTTTTTAGTTATGCCTTTAAAAATCATTTCTGTTTCATCACTAATTGTAATTTTAGTTATTTCACCTACGTCATTTTCACAGATATATTTTTCGACATCTTCTACTATATTAATTCTTGTTTTTTTATCTTCTTTTTTCTTACTATTTTCATAATAATAATACATTAAATTATAATTTAATGACTTTGCTAAAATATATTTTTCTGTATTTATAGTATAATATATACTGTTTTCTTCACAAATCTTTATTATTTTTAAAACTTTTTCTTTTGGAATACATTGATTATATAATGTTTTTTTGTTTTTTAAATCATATATTAGTGCACCATTTCCTGCTATCATAAAATTATTTGCACCGACTTCATCTGCTATTGCGATAACAGAGTCTGACATTCTGCCTGATGTTAAAACAACTTCTATATCTCTTTTTCTGGCATTTTCAATTGCTTTTTTATTTTCATCAGATACATCTCCATAAGAATTCAATAGAGTTCCATCCAAATCTATTGCTATTAGTTTATACATTATAATCCTCCAACTTTTTGTATTATATCAAATGATTTTTCTTCTTTCAACATCATTTGATAGATTTATTGTTCTTTTTTTAATTTTTTTGACAAAAATTTCTTGTTTATTTGTTATTTTTTTTGCACATCATATATATTGAAAAACGAAGTACATTATTTTGTTTTTCATATTTAGATAAAGAAATTAACTTTCCTAGGAGGTGAATTAAGAAATGGCAACATCAAATACTAATAGAAAAGTAGTTCCAGAAGCTATGGACGCTCTAGATAAGTTCAAATATGAAGTAGCTAGTGAAGTAGGTGTTAATTTAAAAAACGGATATAACGGTGATATCTCTTCAAGAGACGCTGGTAAAATCGGTGGTAACATGGTTAGAAAATTAATACAAAAAGCTGAAAACCAAATGATTGGTAAATAAGTTTTATACTAGTTTTTTATAGAACTAATTATGTAGGAGTATAAATTTTGCTTTTATATACATAAAGGCAGGGTTTGTACTCCTGCCTTCTTTTTTAGAATCTATCTACAACATTTTTTCTTGTTTTTTTGTTTGCAACATATAGCAATTATGATGCTTAATATTAACAATATAGCCAAAATAATCGCTAATACTATCACTGCTGGTAATGAAAGTATTATTATAATACTTAAGATAGCACCTAATATTAATCCAATAACTCCAGATAATAACACTGAAAGCAAAGCTATAATAACATAAATGCACAAACATTTATTGTTTTTATCTTTGCAACCTGGATATCTATTTTCTTCCCAATTTTCTTCGCAATTATATCTTATTTTCATTTCTTCTATCATACATTTTCAACTCCTTTTTTTAACTGGATTAATATATCTTATTAAAAAAAGGACAAAATGTTGACGTTTTTTATCTTATTTCTTTATCTTTGACTTCATCTCTACACTCGTCATTTTTTATACAGCTATCTTTAAAACTTAGGTACCAGCTCATTCCATTTCTATTTTTTTCGATTTCTTCTATTCTTTGTTTCAATTCACAATATGTTTGTGGACTATTTTGGATTATAGGATTTCCGATAACCCAATTAGCAGGAGTTGAACCTTCGCACTTATCTGCTGTTTGTAGTGCTTCGACTGTTCTTAAAATTTCAGGAATACATCTTCCTACATTCATAGGATATATAAAAATAGCTCTTACAATTCCTTTATCATCTATTATAAAAACATTTCTAACTGTTTTGGTTGTACTTACGTCATTAGATATCATTCCATATCTTCTCGCTATATTCCCGCTTTGATCTGCTATTATTGGAAATGGCACTTCTGTTCCTGTTTTTAGATAAATGTCATATAGCCACGCAAGATGAGAGCTATTGCTGTCAACACTTAGACCAATTAAGCAAGTATTTAGATTTTCAAAATATGTATTAGCTTTTGCAAAAGCGATTATCTCTGTTGTGCATACGGGGGTAAAATCTCCAGGATGAGAAAACAAAACCACCCATTTTCCTTTGTAATTATTTAAGTTAATGTTTCCCATTGTTGATGCAGCCTCTATTTCGGGAGCCATCTGTCCAATTTTAACATTACCATTCATCATTATCTCATAATCCATAAAAACCTCCATAATAAAAAACTTCTTTCATTTTTACTATCCTATGAAAGAAGTTTTTATTTAGTTACAATTTCACTAAAATAATTGCCTATATGAACCTTATTTTACATATTCATTTAAAGGTTTTACTCTATAATTTAATTCTCCAAAATTTTCTGTTGTAAGATATCCGAGGTTTAGCATTTATAACATCAGGTATTCTATTTACAACGCTTGCACATGTTAGTTCTACTGTTGCAGGTCTCGCTACAACTATTGTTGTGTTTGGTTCTCCTTCTATTGTCCATTCATTTTTGTCATAATCTTCTTTTGAATATACTTTTCCTATACATTCACTTTCAATTGTAATTCCCTCTTTAGTAGTTGTTGTTACAACTGCACTCATTCCTGTTGCATCTCCTGCTTTTACTGTAGTTCCTAGTGTAGATGATACAATATCTTCTTTATATGTTTGAGGCACACATTTTTGTGTTTGAGATGTTACAGTTAGTCCAAGTTTTGAACAAAGCCAACCATTTACATTCCACATATATGAAGGTGCATAATTTCCTGATTCAATTGTTTTTTGTCTTTCTTCATCACTTATTCTATCTTGTGAAGCAACTTCTTTATCAAAAGTTTCTAAATCAAGTCCTGCTCCATGAGCTCTTGCAAGTGCTATTCCATAGTCTTCAACATTGTAACTAGAACTTCCTTTTATTTTCTTTATTGTTTGTGTTGAACCTGCTATACTTGATATTAATTGTCCCCAATAAATATCTTGATATCCACTTCCTGTTATTGTACATCCATTTTTCTTTGCTAATTCATCAATTTCTTTTGTAAGATTTGGGTTTGAATTCCATGGATAAAATGCTTCCTCGCATGTTGAAATGGCATTTATTCCTAATTTTGCGCATAATAAAAATGCATCCTTAATATCGCTTAATAAGCTCATTGTAGTAACTATTGCAATATCAGGTTTTACATTTTTCATCATTTCTTCTGCATTTTCAAGAGCTGTAACTTTTACATTCTTTTCTTCACACCCCATTATAGTTCCAATATCTTTTCCTATAACATCTGGATTTATATCAATAGCACCTACGATTTCTCCTCCTTTTTCATAGACATAGCGCATTGTATATACTGCCATTTTTCCTGTACCAAATTGTACGACTTTCACTGGTCTTTCCATAAAAATTCCTCCTTTTTTCTTATGATTTTTTCTATAATAAATAATTATACACCATAAACTTTAAAATATACAACAATACTTTTTAAGTTTATGGTGTATAATTACAACTTAATATATATTTTTTCTTTTTTGTTAAACACATATATAATTATTCCTGCTATTGCAAATGTTATAATGTAAGTAAATAAGATAACCTCCCAATTTCCAGCAATCAAATTACTTCCTGCTATTGTTGATGAAATTATTGAAGGGAATCTAGCAAATGTCGATATTGACAAAAATTTTACTGGACTTATAGGTAATAAACTTCCAATATAAACAATTAAATCCTTTGGCGTACCTGGTATAAAAAATAGAACAAATAGAATTGTATCTATTTTTTTCGAATTAGAAAACCATTTATTATTTTCAATTTTATCTATTTTTTCTTTTGAAACAAAACTATATATAAAACTCTTTCCAAATTTTCTTACTCCAAAAAAAATAATAAAACTGCTAATAAATGCTCCAATTAGGACTATAACAAGACCTCCAATTGGTCCATATGACATACCAGCAAGTATCTCCACTGGTTCTCCGAGGTAATATTGGCAAAAATATTTGTGCAACCATTAAGCCAATGATTATAAATATTCCTTCAACTCCTAAGCTTTCTATCTCCTTCTTGAAATCTATCCTTCCTTGTTCAGTAGATATTCCTTCAAAAATTGGTAAAAGTCTTATTGTAAGAGCTACCATCATTGCTATGACCACTATAAGAACTATTAACTTAAAAATTTTCACTTTTTTGCTTTGCATATATTTACTCCATTTTATTTTAAAGTTACTTCTAATATTTTATCTATTGTAACATCTCTTGTATGTTCAATTTTTTCCCAAGTATTTTGTTTTTTGCGACTAAATATTGCTAGAATATTTATTGGTATCCATGATAATACAAATATTGGTAGCGTTAGTATTCCTTTTATATATGGTAGTATGTGTTTTTTTCTAATCTTTATAGCTACAATTGCTAAAATTAAACTTGCTAAATACCATATAAGTATAGATATTATCTTGCTTGAATAATTCATATATTGTAGTTGAGTTACGCCAATCAAAAAATGTAGTAAATATGATAGTGCTCCCAAAAATTGTAATAATGGTGAAATCAGAAATATAAATGCATCAATACTTGTAAAATTATTTTTCCTAAAAAATTTCTTAATCAATTTTCTTGAATATATCTTAAAACATTGGACAGTACCAATCGACCATCTTTTTCTTTGTTTCCATGATTCTTTAAATGTTGTTGGCTGTTCATCATATGTGATTGCATCTTCTACAAAAGCTATCATTTCATTGTCTAATGCACATCTTGTAGTAAGTTCTATATCTTCTGTTAAAGTGTGTACTTTATATCCTTTTCTATCTAAAAATTTTTTAGAAATCATAAACCCTGTGCCATTTATAAAACTAGATTTATCTATATTCATTCTTGCTTTATTTAAGAAAATATTATGTATAAGATAATGTATAGAATAGCAGCTTGATATCCAGGTATCTGAAACGTTTTTACTATCTCTAAATCCTTGAGCAAGTTCATATCCTTCTCCTAATGCATTGTTCATTTTATTTATAAATTTCGGATGAACAATATTGTCTGCATCAAATATTATATAAGCTTCATAATCATCGTTTTTTAATTTTCTAAAAGCTATTTTTAGAGCTTCTCCTTTAGACTTTATAGAGGTTTTGCATTCGATTACTTGTGCCTCATTTTCTAATGCGATTTCTTTTGTTCTGTCTGTACAATTGTTAACAACTACAAAAATATCATAGCAATCTTTTGGGTATTCTTGATTATTTAAACTTTTGAGCAAATTCCCTATAACCTTTTCTTCATTTCTTGCAGGTACTATGACTGCAAATTTATGTTTTTTAGTCTCTTCTTTCATTTTATTTTTTGACTTCAACTCACATAATCCTGTAATTATGTAGTAAATCAAATAAGCTACTGTTATAATATCTATTATCTTTAATATTTCCTTTAAAAGTTCCATCCCAAACTCCAATTCTTTTTTTCTTAATTATACCAGATGATTATTAAGAATCAATATATTTTATCTTAAGACTTTCTTAACTTTAATCTTTTATTACTTCCTTTTCATGCTTCTTAACAATAGTTTTTGTTCTTCTTCAATTCTGTATGACTCTATCATTTTTTGCAATGTTTTATTATATGTAAATTTATCAAGATTATTTTCTCCTTGTAAATAAGCAATTGCTTTGTCATTAAATTTTATTCCGGATTTCTGCTAGACACCAAGCAACTCCCATTTTAACATAATACCCTTCATGATTTATCTTATCTAATATTTCTATTACTTTGTCCACATATTTTTCATTAATATAATAATCAAGTAACATTATTACTGCAAATCTTATTTCAAATTCTTGTTTTGAACTAAAATACGGAGTTATAAACTCAAAAACTTTGTCTAAATCTTTGTCTTTTATTTTTAATGTTGGAACAAAAGTATCTGAAATTGCCCAACTATCTATTTTAGGTACAAAATTTTTTATATATGGCATTTTTTCTTCTATATTTGCTTTTGCATATCCTATCACAAGTCCTTGGATTATTATCTCTTCAAAGTACTCATCATCTAAATTTTTAAGTACTTCTTTCCATTCATTCTCTTTTATAATATTTTTTGCAAATTCTCTTAATTTTGGAATTCTGATTCCAAGAATTTTTCTCTTAGTATCAGGACATAATTTTTCATTAAATTTCTTATAATCCTCATCACCCAAAAGTATTAGTTTTTCCTTTATATTTTCCATAAGCTTCCCCTTTTACCGCAAACTAACATATATTATATTACAAAACTACATAAAAGCAAAGTAGTATTGTATATTTTTACAGAAAAATAGTTCAATTTTGTCAGTTTTAATCGTATACAAAAAAAGAGCTTACAACTCTTTTCAGTTGTAAACTCTTTTTTGTATAAAAATATTTTCAGCTAGCTATCTCTTTTATCTCACTATAATCAATTGCTTTCATTTGATTTATTGCCATACAAATTATATCAATTAAATTATCTTGTTTATTTTTTAATAGTTCATTAAATACTTCTTTTAAGTAATCATCAATGTCATCATTCTCACTTATTTCTTTATCGTACACACATTTATAAATTAATCTGCCTAAATCAAGTACTGCTTCTTTACATAAGCTATCATTTTTTATTAAAAATTCCTTATTATTGTGAATTATCTTTTCTAATTCTTTTCTATGCTTTTGAATTTCTTCTGTATTTAAATTTCTCATATTTAGTATTGCTAATTTATAAGTAATATGTTGTACAAGATTTCTTAAATTGTTTTTCTCTTCTATCGGCATTTTTATTGTATCATTTTTCTGTACTGAATAATATGCTGCTTGTTCAGAAATATATCCTTCTTTAGAACAGACTCTTATTTCTATTGGAACTTTCATTTGATTCTCTATTAATTCCTCATGTGCAAATAGATTAAACCCTAAAGGTGGTACCCATTTAATGTAAACCAATGGCGAATATATCATTTCTTCAGAAACAAAGTCTACAAGTTCAACATCTGATAAATTTTCCTTTAAATAATCTACTATTGGATAAATCTCATCTTCGGTATCAACTATAAATGAAACTCCAATATAATCATGAGCCTCTTCTAATTTTTTATTATTAATTCTATATGTTCTTATAGCTGATTTTACATCCTTAATTCTTGCTCTATATTTATATACATTTCTCCTTCTTGCCTCTTGTTCCATCCTGCTTAAAAATTGTTTTACTTTATCACTTGTATGTAATAGAGTAAGATACTTCTCAATTCTTTCTTCTTCCTTTGTTTCAGCCACTACATTTAGATTAATATTTGTTCGCATAAACTTTTTTCTCCTTACTTTATATATTTGATAATTTATTAAATATATCTAGGCTATATAAGTTTCTGCTTTCAATATTCTCAATTATTTTTTCAATTACAGGATAGCTTCTAAATTCTTCTTGTTTCATTTCCTTTATTGCATTTAGGTCTATCCATTTTGTTTCTAATATTTCTTCTTTATGATATTTTAAATTATCCGTTAATAAATTTGATAAAAAGTACATAATCATAATGTCTTTATTTCCGAGTATTATGCACTAATATTGGTAAAGCTTTTTTTAATTCTACTTTACATCCTGTCTCTTCAAGTGTTTCTCTTTCTGCCCCTTCAAATATAGTTTCATTTTTTTCCAAATGACCTGCTGGAAGTGACCACTTCCCATAACATTCTTCTTTTGCTTCTTTTACCATTAATATTTTGTTTTCCTTCATCGTAATTGTTCCAACAATTATCTCCATAAAATTAATCTCCTATCTCAAAACCTGTATTTTTCTTATGTAATAATGACTTATCAGCAAACCTTACTTCTCTATTGAATTCAATAGGAAAAAGTTCGTGATTTATAATCATGCCTTGAACTCCAAATGATCTAAGTCCTGCTTCAGCTAATTGTCCTTGTTTACAATATAGTGGTAATATTATTTTCTCTAATAGCATTTCTTTTATTGATGGAGGCATTGGCGAATAGTTTCTTGGAATTTTCCCTTTTATACTTTCTGGACTATAACCTATATTAATTAAATGCTGCAATCTACGTCTAGCTGAATTAAGATAATCTTCATCTGATATTACATGCTGTCTAAACTTATTCATGTTATTTGGTGTCACAAAAAGTATATCATTCCAATCAAATAACCACGTTTCATGATTTTCCTTTCCTTTTGTAATTGCTCCCATATCAAAGCCTTTTCCTAAAAAGTCTATATAAATCTTATCACATATGTTAAAATAAACATTGAAAGCTCCATCTGTTTTTACTTTTTCTTGTGTTCCTTCCTCAGTATCTATACATAAAACCACTCCATTTGGATTACTTTGTTTAACACGCTTTATGTAATCTTCCACCTCTTCTTTTCTTACAAAATTTCCCTCAACCCCTAATGTTGCTGGTTCTCCTGTTTTTGCATCAGCTCTACATGTAAATACTTCTGGAAGTTCAGCTTCTATTTTCTTAAATTCATCATAACTATCTAGTACAAATAAATTTTTCGTTTTACTTATTTCTGGTAACCATTCATGTAAGAGTACTGTTCCATAAGCTTTTCCATATTGTGCTATGTACTTGCTATCACCTTGTCTACCCATTTGATATAGCATATTTGTTCCTCCGTACTTTTAAATATTTATAGTTCCGTATAATTTCTTTGTTTTATTTTAACGCGTGTATTTTATCATTATTCATATTATTTGTAAATACTTTTCTTTGCTTATATTTAATATATATTCACGAAATAAAAAAATATTCCAATTTTTTATCACAGACATAAAAAAATGACACACATTTTATTAAGTGCATAAAGAAAAGAAGTTATTGAATTTTTTTCTATTGACAGCAATGTGTGTGCCATTTTTTCTACTCTTTATTAACATATGCACAAAATAGCCGTTTTGGAGTAATATTTCTAATTTTTGAAGTTCTGCGCAGAGAGGCTCCCCGAGTAGAAATGACCCTAAGCGAGTGTCGAAGCCAGCAAAGAACGATAAAATTCGAAATATTACTCCAAAAGATAGGCGGAAACCTTGTGTTTATACTTCCGTAATGTCGACCACATCAAGTTCTTCTTCAGTCTTTGTATCCTCAATTGCATCATATAAAGCATTTGCTGTGTCAAGTGATGTAAAACATGGTATCTTAGATTCTGCAGCTAGTCTTCTTATTTTAAATCCATCACGATTTGCCTCTTTACCTCTAGTAGGTGTATTTATTATAAAATTAATCTTTCCAAGTTGCAATAGATTAGGTATACTTTCTGCACCTTCCCATATTTTTTCTACAATTGTTACATCCATACCATTATTTTTTAAAAATGTAGCGGTTCCTTTTGTTGCATATATATTAAATCCTTTATTATATAATTTTCTAGCTAAAGGAAGTACTTCTTCTTTATCCTTATCTCTAACCGTTATAAGTACATTTCCAGATTTAGGTATATTTATTCCAGAAGCTATAAATGCTTTTACTATTGCATCTGAAAAATTTTTAGAAACTCCAAGTACTTCTCCTGTTGATTTCATTTCTGGTCCCAAACTTGTATCTGCATTTTTAATTTTTTCGAATGAGAACACAGGCATTTTTATTGCTATGTAATCACTTCTTTTGTATATACCTGTTCCATATTCCATATCTTTTAGTTTTTCTCCGAAGTATTACTCTTGTTGCAATATCTATAACTGGGAGATTTGTTACTTTACTAATATATGGAACTGTTCTACTAGAACGAGGATTAACCTCTATTATGTATACTTTGCCTTTGCAAATTATAAATTGTATGTTAAGAACACCGATTACATTAAGCTCTTTAGCAATTTTCTCTGTATACTCAATTATTTTCTTTTGATGTTCTTCTGAAATATGTTGAGTTGGATATACTGAGATACTGTCTCCTGAATGAACTCCTGCTCTTTCCAAATGTTCCATTATTCCAGGTATCAAGATATCTTCTCCATCACATATTGCATCAACCTCAAGTTCTTTGCCAAGCATATATTTATCTACAAGTATCGGATGCTCTTGTACTGTTTTATTTATTTCATTAATAAATTCTGTAATCTCTGCATCATCATAGGCAATTGCCATGCCTTGTCCACCAAGCACATAAGAAGGTCTAACTAAAACTGGATATTCAAGTGTATTTGCAACTTTTATAGCTTCTTCTACTGTATATACTGTGCTTCCCTTTGGTCTTAAAATGCCACAATTATTTAAAGCTTCATCAAATAATTCTCTGTCTTCTGCTCTATCCATGTCTTCTTCTTGAGTTCCAAGTATTTTAACTCCCATTTCTTTTAAGGCTCTTGTTAATTTTATTGCAGTTTGACCCCCAAATTGAACTATTGCTCCATAAGGTTTTTCAACTCTTATTATATTTTCTACATCTTCTGGTGTCAAAGGTTCAAAATACAATCTATCAGCTATATCAAAGTCCGTGCTTACTGTCTCTGGATTATTATTTACGATTATAGTTTCATAACCTTTTCTTTTTAATGCCCACACTGAATGAACGCTACAATAGTCAAATTCTATTCCTTGTCCTATCCTTATTGGTCCTGAACCTAATACTACAACTTTTTTCTTATCTGTTTCTTCTACTGCTTCATTTCCTTCATCATAGCTAGAATAATAATATGGGGTTTCTGCATCAAATTCTGCCGCACATGTATCAACCATTTTAAATGTTGCAATTATTCCATTATCTAATCTCTTTTTCTTTATCTCTTCTACTGGTACTTTTGAAAGTCTTGATATCACAAAGTCTGTATAACCATATTCTTTTGCTTTTTCTAATAATTCTAAATTCAAATTTTTAGTTTTTAACTCTTCTTCTAATTTTACAAGATTATTTATTTTGCTTATAAAGAAGGTGTCAATAGTTGTTGCCTCATGTATTTGTTCAATAGTCATACCTCTTCTTAAGTTTTCTGCAATTACCCATAATGTTTCATTATTTACATTTTTTAACTCATTTCTTATCTGCTCATCTGTATAAGCTGCAAATTTAGGAAGTATAAGTGAATCTACATTTTCTTCTAATGAACGTATTGCCTTCATAAGTCCTGCTTCAAGTGTTTGAGCTATTGCCATAACCTCTCCTGTAGCCTTCATCTGTGTTCCAAGCTCTCTGCTAGCTGTTAAGAACTTGTTAAATGGCCACTTTGGAATTTTTACAACAACATAGTCTAAAACGGGTTCGAAACAAGCATAAGTTTTACCTGTTACAGCATTTTTTATTTCATCTAAAGTATAACCAATTGCAATTTTTGCTGCAACTTTTGCAATAGGGTAACCTGTTGCTTTTGAAGCTAAAGCTGATGAACGACTAACTCTTGGATTTACTTCTATTACAGCATATTCAAAGCTATTTGGGTTTAGTGCAAATTGCACATTGCATCCACCCTCTATTTTTAATGCTGATATTATTTTTATAGCAGATGTTCTAAGCATTTGATATTCCTTATCAGCTAAAGTTTGTGAAGGTGCAACAACAATACTGTCTCCTGTATGTACTCCTACAGGATTAATATTTTCCATATTACATACTGTAATACAATTACCTTTCGAATCTCTTATTACCTCATATTCTATCTCTTTCCATCCTGATATACACTTTTCAATCAAAACTTGACATACTCTTGATAAGTGTAATCCATGAGAGCTTATATCTCTTAATTGTTCTTCTGTATAAGCAATTCCTCCGCCAGTTCCACCTAAAGTATAGGCTGGCCTTACTATAACTGGAAGTCCTATTTCTCTTGAAAAGCTTACTGCATCTTCAACTGTATTTACTACTTTACTTGCAACACATGGCTCATTTATGCTTTCCATCATATCTTTGAACGCTTGTCTATCTTCTGCATTTCTTATTCCTTCTGGTGATGTTCCAAGTAGTTTTATATTCTTTTCTTTTAAATACCCCTGCTCTTCAAGTTCCATCGCAATATTTAAGCCAGTTTGTCCTCCAAGATTTGGAAGTATGCTATCAGGCTTTTCTTTTTCTATTATTTTCTTTACTGTTTTTACTGTCAATGGCTCTATATATATTTTATCTGCCATGTTTTTATCAGTCATAATTGTCGCTGGATTTGAATTTACAAGTACAACTTCTAATCCTTCTTTTTTTAGTTCGACACAAGCTTGAGTTCCTGCATAATCAAACTCTGCTGCTTGTCCTATTATTATTGGTCCTGAACCTATTACTAGTACTTTTTTTATTTGTTTATTTCTTGGCATAATCTTCTCCTTACCGTTAAAACAATAATCAGCACTTTGTGCATTAATAATTGTTTTCCTTTCCAATATAAATATATTATAATTTAATTAGCTCTAAAAACTTGTCAAAAATGTAGGACGTATCCTCTGGTCCTGGACAAGCTTCTGGATGAAATTGTACTGTAAATATTTTTTTATTCTTGTATCTTAGTCCTTCAACCGTGCCATCATTTAAATTAATATGTGAAATTTCTGCTTTATCTGTATCTATACTATCATCTTTTATGTAATATCCATGATTTTGTGAAGTAATATATACTTTATCTGTTTTTAAGTCTTTTACTGGATGGTTTGGTCCTCTATGACCATATTTTAGTTTTGCCGTTTTGGCACCTGTAGCAAGTCCCATCAATTGATGTCCTAAGCATATTCCAAGTATTGGAATATTTGTATTATAAAGTTGTTTTACTGTTTCTATTCCTATTTTGCAATCTTCTGGATCTCCTGGTCCATTTGAAAGAAGAATTCCATCTGGTTTGCATTCCAATATTGCTTCTTTTGAGCTGTCTTGTGGATATATATATACTGTGCAATTTCTTTTAACTAGTTCTCTTACTATATTTGCTTTGCATCCAAAATCTAGAAGAGCTATTTTTGTATCTCCTTCTCCCACTGTATAAGGTCTTTTACATGAAACCATTCCGTACTAGATTAACTGGTTTGTAATTCTTGATTTCTTTTATTATTTCATCTTTATTATCTATATTTGATGTAATTTTTCCTCTCATTGTTCCATTATTTCTAAGGATTTTTGTTAACTTTCTAGTATTTATGTTTTTTAATCCTGGTATTTCATTTTCTACTAAATATTCCTCTAAATCTTCTTTTTTTCTAAAATTACTAGCTGTTTCTGCAAGTTCATGAATAAATATAGCACTTACCCATACCTTTTTTGATTCCATGTCTTCTGGTATTACTCCATAATTTCCAATTAGTGGATATGTCATCACAACTCCTTGTGATGCATAAGAAGGGTCTGTAAATATTTTTAGATATCCTGTCATTGATGTATTAAAAACAACTTCTAGACAAGTATCTTTTTCATATCCTATTCTTTCTCCTTCAAAAATTTCCCCATTTTCTAGGACCAAATATCCTTTCATTATAAACCTCCATTTTAGTTAAGATTGCAATTTTCCTTTTATGTCCCCTAAAAAAAGAGGACTAAAAGTCCTCTTTTTACTAACCATTAATTTGCTTTGCAACTTCTTCTGCAAAGTTTTCTTCTTTCTTTTCGATTCCTTCTCCTCTTTCAATTCTTGCAAATTCAATAACTTTTGCATTCTTTGAAGAAAGTAATTCAGAAACTTTAATATTAGGGTCTTTTACGAATGGTTGATCTACCAAACAAATTTCCCCATAGAATTTTCCTAATCTTCCTTGTACCATTTTTTCAGCAATTTCTGCTGGTTTTCCTTCATTCATAGCTTGAGCTTTCAAAATTTCCATTTCTTTAGCAACTCTTTCTTGTGGTACAGCATTTCTATCTAAATATTCTGGACGAGCAGCTGCAATTTGCATACATATATCTTTTGCAACTTCTTCATTTCCACCTTCCATTGAAATAAGTACGCCTATTTTTCCTTCTCCATGGATATATTTTTCTACTAAACCATTAGAAGTAAATCTAACGAATCTTCTAATTGACATATTCTCACCGATAGTTGCGATTTTGTCTGTAAGAACTTCTGATACTGTTTTGCTAGTATCTTTTATAGATTTTTGAGAAAGTAATTCCTCAACAGTTGTTGGATTTTCTTTTACTATTTGTTCAGCAACATCGTTTGCAAATGTTTTAAATTCTTCGTTTTTAGCAACGAAGTCTGTTTCTGCATTAACTTCAACAACAGCACCTGTCTTCTTATCATCAGATACATAAGCTACAACTAATCCTTCAGCTGCTACTCTGCTTGATTTCTTTGCTGCTTTAGCAATTCCTCTTTCACGTAATAGTTCAGCTGCTTTTTCCATGTCTCCATCTGTTTCTGTTAATACTTTTTTGCAGTCCATCATTCCAGCACCTGTTTTTTCTCTTAACTCTTTAACTAAACTTGCAGTTACCATCTCTTTATTCACTCCTTTATTTTTATTTTAACAAACATTTGTCAAAATTATTCTTTTACTTCTGCATCTGTAGTTTCTTCTACTTCTGCTACTTCGTTTGATTGTTCTTCATTGTTTATATCTTTATCTTCTAATGAAAGAACTTCTCCTTGTTTTCCTTCTATAACAGCATTAGCTATAACTGTTGCTATAAGTTTTACAGAACGTATAGCATCATCATTTCCTGGTATTGTATAATCGATATCTTCTGGACTACAGTTTGTATCAACTAGACCAACTACTGGTATTTTTAATTTTTTAGCTTCTAATATAGCTGTTCTTTCTTTTTTAGGGTCAACTACAAATATAACGCCTGGTAACTTTTCCATATCTTTAATTCCACCAAGGTTCTTTTCTAGTTTTTCCATTTCCTTTTTAAGTCCTATAACTTCTTTTTTAGGTAATACATCAAAAGTTCCGTCTTCTTGCATTGTCTCTAATTTTTTTAGTCTTTCAACTCTTTTTCTAATTGTTCCAAAGTTTGTAAGCATTCCACCTAACCATCTTTGGTCAACATAGAACATTCCGCATGATAAAGCGGCTTCTTTCATACATTCTTGTGCTTGTTTCTTTGTTCCTACAAATAGAACAGAAGCACCGTCTTCAACTTGCTCTTTAACGAATGCATATGCCTCGTCAATTTTTTTAGATGTCTTTTGTAAATCAATAATATGGATACCATTTCTAGCTTGGTAAATGTATTCTGCCATTCTAGGGTCCCATCTTCTTGTTTGATGTCCGAAATGAACACCAGCTTCAAGTAATTGTTTCATTGCAACTACTGCCATTTTAAATTCCTCCTTTTAGTTTTAACATCCATAAGATTTTAAATCACCTGTAAAGACTTATTTGTTATTCAAAAAGCACTTTTTACAGATTAATCCTATGTGTCTAATTTATAACCTTATCAATTATAGCATACAAACCATTGTAAAATCAATACTTTTTTAAAAAGTTTTAAAAAAACGCCCCCTCACACGTATTTCAGTGTGAAGGGACGTCCAGTCATTTGCTAAGGCTTATGCCTTGGCCGCTGCCATCATCCGGCTCTTAGCTAATTCCCGATAAATCTTCTCGTGGAAGGCCTCGAGAGTAAGTTCGCCACTTTCGTAGCTCTCCATAATCTCACTGAGCTTGCGCTCGGTTGCGATGTAGGAAGTCGGATTGAAGGTTTTGTAGTGCATATATGCCTACCTTTCTGACCGTATAACGCGGTCTCATTTGTACCCTTTCGGTGGGTGCTCAACCTAAACGCCAACTAGCGTTTACAATATTATTATAGCACATTTTTTCGCTTTTGTAAAATTACGTTTTATAAAACCAACTATTTTTCATTGTTTATAATTTATTTACATTTTTCATATACATTTTTTAATATATTATATCTTTGATTTATAATCTTTTTATAAAATTCTTTCCTTACACTTGATATACATTCTATATTATCAATAAAGTTCTCTATTTCTTTAATATCAATATTGGTAAATAATCTTTTTATAGCATTATTACACTCTTCATTTTTTCTTTGACTTATAAATGACATATAATTAATTTTCTTGCCATTTTCTTTTATACATGAGTAACAATTTATTGCTAAATTTTTTAATTCTGTATCATTCATTTTCTCGATTTCTTCATCTTCAAGCATTGGATTTAAGCATGAACCACAATCATAAATTGGAGCAAATTCAATATTTCCTGTAGTTTTGTTTAACAAAAAGCCCCAATTACCATTATGTCTGTCAGTATTTCCAATTAGACTATCTACAACAAACATCTCCCAAAACTTTCTTTTAGTTTCCTCTGTATTAATCATTTTATTTTCTTCTATAACTTCCATAATGTCATTTAATTCTGTTTCTATTTTTTTATCAGGGTTTGTACTTAATGCTAAATTTTCAAATTCATATAATACATTTTCATTATCTGTAAAATCTTCACAAGCACAAACTATTTTTTCTTTTCCTTTATAATCATACTTTCCAAGTAGTGTATTTTGTGTTTTAAAGCCGGCTATTCTAAATACATTACTTCCAATATATTCAGAAAAAGCATTATTAATATATGATATATTTTTATTTTTTTCTCTAATTGGGTCAGGAAACTTTACTAGATACTTTTTATTGTCATATATTAACGTTTTCTTTTTCTCTGAACCTTTATAATTGTTAAATTCTTCTATTGCATTTGTAAAATCAATCATATTTTCCTCCATTTTTTACTAATTAATTATTAGTATATCATAAATTATTTGAATTGACTATACTAATTAAATAAAAGCATATATTCTAGCGGTAACTCTCACTAGATATATGCTTTTATATTCTTAATGTAAATGTTATTTTGCTACAATACTATATGGAGACGTTCTTGTTCCTGTACCTGTTTCTCCAATTGTAACATTAGATAAATCTATTTCAACTATTGGGCGAATTGCATAATTTCTACTACTACTTTGCCCTCCTGATTCATACAAGTAGACCCCATTTGTTCCTTCTCCTATAGTAGTTTTTTCAACGCAGAACAAGCTAAAATATGCATAATATCCACCAGGGCATCGAACATATCGCGAGGCAAGCCAATATTTGTCTATATTGCTCGCTTGATAATAAAGCATTTCTAAATAAATTTGTGTTGTATATCTTGTTGAAATTACGTATGTATAATATGTTGCCATTGTCTTTAATGTTGATGCTTTTGATGTCCCTGTTATATAGTCATTTTGTTCACTTCTTCCTATTCCAGTTAATACACCAGGCATTTCGTTTTCATACATATTTGGATAATTTGAGTAATTGCTTGACATATTCCATTCATCTCCATAATCTGAATAACTATTTTTATTATAACTTGATATTTCCTCTATATCATCTATGTTCAAACTTCTACTTGTTGCTCCTAATGAACTATTACTATACATCGTCATACATGCTTCATTTAACAATTTTACTCCATTATTATATCCATTATATCCCCTTAAATTAAACCTATTGTTTATTGGTTCTTCAGATATTAGAGATATTTTATCGTTTTCTACAAATAATATTCTCCATTTTACTGCTGTATCTGTTGAAAAGTTTTGATTACTTCCTCCATTATATGTTCCTTGTGATGTATAATTTGCACTTACCGGCGTATATGCAACATATTTTCCTATTTCTTCTGATAATTCCGAATCTGAAAGTCCATTATCTTGCGTTCCTTGTCTCGTTATTTCACTTGTTGTTTGATATCCTGCTCTATCTGATACTATTACTCTTATATAATAATTCTTTCCAACTTCTAAGTTTGAATATGTATATGAACACGTTCCTTCTGTACTTGCCTCTGTTCTTACTGTCGTAAAATCTTCATCATTCTCTGTTTGGCTTATTTGGAATGCATAACTTATTATTCCTGAACCTTCATCTGAACCACTTGCTATTACTGATATTGACGTTTTATCATAACTTGTAACTGAAAGTGATACTGCTGTTGGTGCTTTTGTATCTTTTGATATTGTTTGTGTACTTGTTTCTGATGCGTTTCCTTCACTATCTTCTACCCATGCTGTTACTGTACTTGAACCATCTGCTGAAATTGTGAACATTGCCATTCTTCCCATTACTTCTGTTTCTTCTATCGCATTTGCACCTATCACTTGATATTTTACCTTTACTGCCTTTGTTGTACTTACACTTGCACTATCTTCTATTGTAACTATTACATTTCCTGTATAATATCCATTTGTTTGTGTTGCTCCTGATAAGCTTATTGCTGGTGCAAGTAATTGTGATGCTGGCTCTTGTCCTCCACCTCCTGTATTTACATCTTGTGCAATTATTGTCATTGTTGTACTTTCTGTTTTATTTCCAGCTTTATCATATGCAACTACATATACTGTATATGTTGCATTTTCTGTTAGCTCTGTTTTAGTATATGACATTCCTGTGTTAGCCTCATCTGTTATATCTATTGTTTGCTCTAAATTTCCATTTACATATATTTCATAATAGTCCATTCCTGATACACTATTTATGTATACTGTATTATCAGTTGTTCCTGCATTTATTGTAAATTCTGTTTTTGTCTGATTTGATATACTTATTGTAAAGCTTCTTGGGTTTGTACTATCTTTTTGTACCGTTATATTTGATATTCCTGATTTGTTTCCTGCTTTATCTATTGCTTGGAA
>CALWZW010000003.1 GCA_944386135.1 uncultured Clostridia bacterium
GACGGAACAAGTACAATAACAGCACAAGCAGTAAGTAGCACAGGAAATGTATCAGAAACAAGCACACAAACATTAAGCAAAGATGCAACACCACCAAGCACAGCAACAATTGCAGTTTCAGGGGAAGTAGGAGAAACGAGTATAGCAGTAATAGCAAATAGTCAAGATGCAACATCTGGAATTGCAAGTTATGAATTTCAAATAAGTACAACAAGTTCGACAAATGGTTTTGAAACAGTAAGTACAGTATCAAGTAATGAGAATTCATGCACATATACATATGAAGGATTAACAGCAGGAACAACATATTATTTAAGAGTAATTGTAAAAGATAGAGCAGGAAATACATTGGTAAGTATGACAATAACAGAAGAAACGGAAAAAGCAGGAATGACAGCAGATACACTAATAGGAAAAGTAGGAGAATATGTAAACTATACATCAGTAAGTGGAAACTTTACATCACAAGAGGTATATAATGGATATGCAAACCAAATATTTTCAACAGATACAAGTTTAGAGTGGAGAATATTAGATGTAGATGTAAGCGAAAACATCTTAACACTGATATCAGACACAACAGCAAATACGGGATTTTATCTAGCTGATTACAATGGATATAACAATGGAGTATTATTATTAAATAATGCATGTAAAGCAATGTATAGCAATAGTTCATTAGGAGCAAAAGGAAGAAGCATAAAGATAGAAGATATAGAAGCACATTCAAGTTATTCAGGAGCAAGTTTAAGACAGTTTTCAGCTTCTGATAGGTATTATCCAAATATATTTTCTAAGGAAGAAACAGGAGCACCAGATGGAACATATTTGGGAAGTCTAGGAAGAAGTGAACAAACAGAATATGTAACAGGATATTCTTCTGGAACGTTTGGGGCATTTAGAGGAAAGCAAACATATTATAGTTATACTATGTCGACAACTTATATGACATCAATTTACTTAGAACTATTTAGATACCAAGCAGGAACTGAAACAAATTTAAATACATATTGGCTTGCTTCGCGTTGTGTTGACTGGGGGAGCTATGCTTTTTTTAAACTGTTTCAAGTGGTAGATGGTAGTGTGGCAAAGACTCAATATTTATATCTTTCTAATAGCGCATCACTCAGTTATAGTGCAGATGTACGCCCTATAATTGAGATTGACTTAAATCAAGTAAAAGTTGGTACAATGGGTACAGGAAAATTATTAGACCCATACAGCATTGTGGCAAAATAGTATAAAAAAATGTCATTTAAAACTGTCTAATTAAAAAGGCGATTACAATAAAATAAAAGCAAAGACTAAGATAAAATTTATGAAATTAGCGTTTGTGAAACTCTTAAGTTTAGAATTAGAATTTCTATAAAAAGAGTTGAAACTTAAGCTAATTGAATATAATTTTATCTTAGTCTTTGCTTTTTTTGTTAAGTTTTCAAAAAATGCACCTTTATGTCGAACGAAAGTCATAAATCGTCAAAACTTCCTAAGTTTTGCTATTGGAAAATTTTACCAAATGATATATAATTTAGAAAATGCTAAGGGAGGCAGAATATGAATATAAGTTACGATGAAAAGGACAAGCTACTTTGTTTTGAAATTACAGAAGAAATTGACCATCATGGGTCAGAAAAAATAAGGAGGCAAGCGGATAATGAAATTGAGAGATATGTTCCTAAAAGAGTGGTATTTGATTTTGATAAGGTTACTTTCATGGACAGTGCGGGAATAGGCATGCTCATTCGGCAGGTATAAGGTAGTAAAAATGCTTGGGGGAAGTATAGAAATGATAAATGTAAAACCCAATATAAGAAAAATTTTTGAAATGAGTGGACTGCCAAAAATTATAAAAATGAGTTAAAAGTGGGGGTAATATGAAAAATAAATATGATAATGAAATGAATTTAGAAATACTAAGCAAATCTTGCAATGAGTCTTTTGCCAGAATAACTGTTGCAGCATTTGCATCACAGCTAGATCCAACAATAGAAGAAATTGCCGATATAAAGACAGCAGTTTCAGAAGCAGTTACAAACTGCATAATACACGGCTATGAGAATACTGAAGGAATAATTAAAATAAATTGTAAAATAGATAAAAGAAAAGTAATTATAGAAATATCAGATACAGGAAAAGGAATAGAAAACGTAGATATAGCAAAAGAACCATTATATACAACAAAAGCAGATTTAGAAAGGTCTGGAATGGGATTTACAATAATGGAAAGCTTTATGGATGAACTAAATGTGGAATCAATACTTGGACTTGGAACTAAAGTAACAATGACAAAAACAATTAAAGAAAATAGCTAAAGGAGAGAAAAGTCCAAAATGTATGAAAATAATATTGAGAACATAGAAAAAGCAAAATATGGTAGCGAAGAGGCTATGACAGAACTTATTGAAAATAACAAACGGACTTATTTGGAGCATAGTAAAAAGATTTTCATCAAGAGGAATTGAAATGGAAGATCTTTATCAAATAGGCTGTATGGGATTTATAAAAGCAATAAAAAGATTTGATACAAGTTATGACGTTAAGCTATCAACATATGCTGTGCCATACATATTAGGAGAAATAAAAAAATTCATACGAGATGACGGAATAATCAAAATAAGTAGAAGTGTAAAAGAACTAAATGCAAAAATCAGCAAATTAGAAGAAGAACATATGCGAAAAACAGGAGAAAATATTAGTTTAAAAGAATTGGAAAAGGCGTTAAAAATAAGTAAAGAAGAAATAATCGTTGCACTAGAAGCAAAAGCTCCAGTTGAGTCAATTTATAAAGAAGAGGGACAAAACGATGACAAAGGCACAAAAATCATAGATAAATTTCCAGCAGTGGAAAATGAGGAGAATAATATAATAAATAAATTAACAATAAGTCAATTAATAGAAAAATTAGAACCAAAAGAAAGACAAATAATAATACTAAGGTTTTATAAAAATAGAACCCAAGCTCAAGTAGGAGAAGCATTAGGAATATCACAAGTTCAAGTATCTAGAATAGAAAAAAATATCTTGAATAAAATGAGAATGAATTTGGAGGTAGTATGAGAAAAATAGTTCTATATATTTTAGGAATAATAGGTATATGTTTTCTTATACCTATATTTTTTACGACAGAATTTAAAGTAAAAGAAGTAGTAGCAGAAGAAAAAACAGAACCAGAAAAAGAACTATTAGATATAGAAAAATACTCGTATACAGATTTTGAAAAAATAAAGTTACTACATGAAGATGGAAGTATAGAGGAAATTAATTTAGATGAATATATAGCAGAAGTTGTTTCAGCTGAAATACCAGCAGATTATGAACTAGAAGCTATAAAGGCACAGTCGGTTGCAGCAAGAAGCTATACTATATATAGAATAATACATCGGTTCTAAGCATGAAAATGCAGACATTTGTGATGATTCGACCTGTTGCCAAGCATGGATTTCAAAAGAAGAAAGAATTGAAAAGTGGGGAGACGGAGGTATCGATAAATGGAATAAAATTGTAGAAGCGGTTAATGCAACAGTTCGGAGAAGTTGCAACTTATGAGGGACAAATAATAAACGCATTTTTTCATTCTAACAGCGGAGGAACAACAGAAACAGCAACAAATGTGTGGGGAGGAGGAAACTATCCATATCTTCAATCAGTAGAAACATCTGGAGAAGATGCATATACTCAATATAGTTCAGAAGTTGTTTTGACAAATGAAGAATTGTTTAACAAACTCAAAGAAAAATATCCAGATATTGAGATTGACTTTTCAAATAATGAAAGTATACAAATAATAGATTATACGGAAAGCGGAAGAGTAAAAACTGTAAAATTTCGGAAATAAAGAAATTGCACGGAGTAGAAGTAAGAACAATTTTAGGGTTAAAATCTACAAATTTTGAAATCATAAAAGGAGAAGGAAACTTTACTTTTAGTGTTGTTGGAAATGGGCATGGTGTAGGAATGAGTCAAACTGGTGCAGATTCTCTTGCTAAACAAGGATATGGATATCAAGAAATTTTAAAACATTTCTATACCGGTATTGAAATCACAAAACTTAATTAAACTTTGTATAAATCTCCATAGATTGGCAATACTCATAATAAAGATATTAAATTTGCGAGGAGGTAACTATTAATATATGAGAAGTGATAGAAGAAGGGATAGGAGAAGAAAATTTGCAGAAGGAGAGGAAAAAGGCTTTGGTTTAAAAAATACATTATATATAGCTGGTACAATTTTAGCTTTAGGAATAATAGCATTTTTTGTAACAGTAATTGTGTATAATAATAGTCTAGACAAGTTATATTCAGATTTAGAAACACAAGAAATTGGAGAGGTTACAGAAAATACAGGAAATGAAAATATTTTGGAAGAGGCAAGTGCGACCTTAGGAAAAACAGTAGATGAAATGATAAATGAAACAACAGAAATATCAGCAGAAAACGAAGAGGTACAAGAAACAGTTGTAAAAGAAGATACAAGCAATACAGAAACTGTAAAAGAAACAAATACTGAAGAGAAAAATGAAGAAACAAAAAGTGAAGAAACAAAAAATGAAGAAGTCAAAGAAGAAACAAAAGAAAATGTAGAAGAGGTAAAAGAACCTTCATTTAGTGCACCAGTTGAAGGAGAAGTTCAAAAAGAATATGCTGTAGATAAATTAGTATATTCAGAAACATTAAAAGAATGGGTAACACATACGGGGATTGATATAAAAGCAGAAAAAACAACGGTTGTAAAAGCGGCAGAGGAAGGAACTGTAACAGCAATAAAGAATGACCCTAGATATGGAATTACAGTAATCATTGAACATTCAGGAGGATATGAGACAAGATATGCAAATCTTTTGACAGCTGAATTTGTAACTGTAGGAGAGAAGGTTACAAAAGGACAAACTATAGGAACAGTAGGAGATACAGGAGCTTTTGAAATATTAGATGAACCGCATTTACATTTTGAGTTATTAAAGGATGGAGAATATCAGGACCCAACATCTATAATAAAATAATTATTAAGTAATTCTTAAATAGAAGCAAGAAAACTTGCTTCTATTTAATTTTTGTGCTAATATGGAAAAGAAGAACAAATAAAGGAAGAATTAAATGGAGAATATATTAGGAAATTTAAACACAGAATTTTTAGGGAAAAATTTAATAATATTAGATGAAGTTGATTCAACACAAAAATATATCAAAAATATATCCAAAGATGCTCCAAATGGACTTGTAGTTGTTGCAAAAAATCAAATAGCAGGGATTGGTACAAAGGGGAGAACATGGTATACAAGTAAAGATAAGAACTTAACCTTTTCACTTTTATTAAAGCCTAAATGTAATGTGAAAAATATAGAAAATTTAACAATAATGATTGCAGAAGCGGTTATAAAAGTAATAAAAGAAATGTATGGGTATGAGTTAAATATAAAACACCCTAATGACATTATATTAAATGGGAAAAAATTAGGAGGAATATTAACAGAAACTCTTGTCTTAAAAACGGAAGTAGAACAAATTATAGTTGGTATAGGATTAAATATAAACGAGGATAAATTTTGTAAGGAAATAGAAGGCATTGCAACTTCTTTGAAAAAAGAATATGGAAAAACATTTGAAAAGTACGAAATACTAGAAAACTTATTAGAGGAATTTGAAAAAATATATATGAAAATACTGTAAATTTTGAATAAAAGTGCTAAAAATAGTTGTAAAAATTTGCGACAATTGATATACTATATATATAATTTTTTTATTGAAAGGATGAATAAGTTATGGAAAATGAAGAAAATGAAAAATTAGAAGAAATTAATGTTACATCAGATAGTAGTGTAGTAATATCAGAAGAAGTTGTTTCAGTAATTGCAGGAGTTGCGGTTTCTGAGGTAAAAGGAGTAGTTGATACAGCAGGAGGATTTGCCGGAGGAATTTCAGAAGTATTAAGCGGAAAGAAGAAATTATCAAAAGGAATTAAAGTAGAAGTAGGAGAAAAAGAAACAAAAATAGACGTAAATATCATAGTAGAATATGGAACAAGAATACCAGATGTTGCATTTGAAATACAAAACAAGGTTAAAAAAGCTGTAAAAGAAATGACAGGTCTAGACGTATTAGAAGTAAATGTACATGTACAAGGTGTTAGAACACCAGCAGAATTAGAAAATAAAGAAAACTAATAATGTAGAAGGAAATGGGTTTAGAATATGAAAATATTGGATAGAATGATATTAATCTTGTTTTCGATAATAATATTAATAATTTCAATAGTTATGGTATTATTAATGTTCAGTATTATTAATTTTACAACAATGGCAAATTTATATGCAAAATTAATTGCCAGTGATGTTGCAACAAATATAACTCTTGGAATTTCAATTGTTTGTATAGTACTTGCAATAAAAGCAATTTTCTTTGGAAGTAGTTCAAATTCAAATAACGGAATCAATGGAGATGGAATATTACTTGAAAATGAAGCTGGAAAATTACTAATATCAAAGGATACAATAGAAAATCTAGTAAATGGAGTAGCAAAAGGATTCGAAAACACACAAAGTGTTACAACAAAGGTTATTGTGGATAGCCAAAACACATTAAAAGTGTTTGTTACATTAATGGTCTTGCCAAATACTGTAATAAATGAGCTTTCTATGAATTTACAACAAAGGATAAAAGAAGTTGTAAAAAATGTTACAGACCTAGACATAAAAGCAATTGACATAAAAATAAAAAATATTGTAACACCTGAAGAAAATAAAGAAAGTTAAAGGAAGTTAAATATATGAAAGATTTAAAAAGCTTTATTTATGAATATCGAGGAGCAATAATCGGAGGAATAATTGCAATAATAATACTTTGCACAGGACTTTTAAAAGTAATGCTTGGAATACTTATATTAGCTTGTGGAGTATTTTTAGGAAATTATGTACAACAAAATAAATATGAGGTAAAACAGAAATTATTAGACCTAATTAATAGATTATAATGTAAAGGGACAAGTTATATGAATAGAACAAAATCAAGAGAACTAGCATTTAAACTAATATATGAAAAAGAAATACAAAAAGAAATAGGAGACGAAGAACTCAAAGTATTTTTTGAATCTAATGAAATTGAAGACGATGAAATAAAAGAATATCTAAAAGATATTCTTTTTGGTGTCTCTAAGAATGAAGAAGAAATAACTAAATTAATAAAGAAAAATTTAAAAGAAAATTGGACAATAGATAGGGTATCGAAAATAAATATAAGCCTATTAAAAATTGCAATATATGAAATGAAATATAATAAATTACCATATAAAGTTGCAATAAATGAAGTTATAGAGCTTGCTAAAAAATATTCAGACGAACAAGCTAGTTCTTTCATAAATGGAATTTTAGCAAGTATAGTAAAAGAGGAAAAATTAAATCAATAATATTTATGGGGGCTTAAATGGAAATTACTCCAATAACAGTTACAGAATTAAATAAATATATGAAAGATAGAGTTGCAGAAGATGAATTTTTGCAAAACATATACATAAAAGGCGAAATATCAAATTTTAAAAATCATTATACAGGACATATGTATTTTACTTTAAAAGATGAAAATTCTTTGATAAAATGTATAATGTTCAAGGCATATGCAGCAAGGCTTAAATTTGTTCCCAAAGATGGAATGAAAGTTGTAATATTTGGTACAGTATCTGTATTTGAAAGAGACGGGGTATACCAAATATATTGCAAAGCAATGAAAGAAGACGGAATAGGAGACTTATATACAGCATATAATGAGCTAAAAGAAAAGTTAGAAAAAGAAGGCTTATTTGATAAAAAACATAAAAAGCCAATACCATTTATGGCTAGGAGAATAGGTGTACTTACATCTAAAACAGGAGCAGTAATAAGAGATATAATAAATGTAAGTACAAGAAGAAATCCAAATGTATACATAAGGTTACTTCCAGTACCTGTACAAGGAGAAGGTGCAGGAGAAAAAATTGCAGAGGCTATAAAACTTATGAATGAAAAAAATCTTGCAGATGTAATAATCGTTGCAAGAGGAGGAGGGTCTCTTGAAGACTTATGGCCATTTAATGAGGAAGTAGTTGCAAGAGCAATATATGATTCAAAACTTCCTGTAATATCTGCAGTAGGTCATGAAACAGATTTTACAATAGCAGACTTTGTAGCAGATCTTAGAGCACCTACGCCATCAGCTGCTGCAGAACTTGCTGTACCAGAAGTAAGCAAAATTGAAGAAATGATAAGAAATTATCAAAACAGATACAGACTTGCATTAAAGAAAAAAGTAGAGTATATGAAATTAAGATACGAAAAATGTATGCAAAGTAGGGTATACAAAGAACCATTGCAAGCAATTAATGAAAAATACATTACAATCGATATGCTAGTAAAGAGTATAAATGACAATATAAATAAAAAAGTTATTATGTGTAAAAAGGACTTTACAAGTACAATTACAAAATTAGATGCTCTAAGTCCTTTAAAAACTTTGGCAAGAGGATACAGTATAGTGACAGTAGAAGGAAAAGCTATAAAAAATGCAAATGAATTAGTAAAGGGAGATAAAGTTAGTATTAGATTTTCAGAAGGCGAAAAAAATGCAGAAATACTTTAACTAAGCTTAAAAGAATGTTATGAAAGGATACTAAAATGGAAGAATTAAAATTTGAAGATGCTATAAAAAAATTAGAAAATATTGCAAAAGAATTAGAAACTCGGAGAACTTGGATTAGACGAAAGTGTAACAAAATTTGAAGAAGGAATGAAATTATCTAAGATATGTAATAAAATGCTTGATGAAGCAGAAAAAAAGATAAATATATTAATAAATAATGGAGAAGAAATAAAAGAAGAAAACTTCGTACCCGAAGAATAATGGTATAGAAAAATAAGAGAGGGAAAAATGAACGAACTAATGGAAATCGTAACAAATAAATATATATATATACCACTTTTAGTTTGGTTTTTTATCCAAGCTTTTAAAGTGATATGGGACTTAGTGAAAACAAAAAAATTTAATTTCAAAAGAATATTAGGTGCAGGAGGAATGCCTAGTTCACATTCTGCTGTGGTAATGTGCCTTTCTATGATGATAGGAAGAGAATATGGCTTTTCATCATCAATATTCGCGTTATCTCTTATATTTGCTGCTGTTGTAATGTATGATGCAGCAGGAGTAAGGAGAGCAGCAGGAAAACAAGCTGCACTTTTAAATAAAATAATTGACACCCCAGGACTGTCTGTTCCACAGGTGCAAGAAAGACTTGTAGAGGTACTTGGACATACACCAGTTCAAGTGCTTGTCGGAGCTATAATAGGAGTGGTTGTTGGATTAATTGTATAATACTTGACATAAGATTTAAATGTGTGATAAAATATATCTATCAAAAAGAGTAAATTGCTGGCGGATACATGAATTAACATGAGGGCAATTTACTAAAATAATATTAGCCGACCGCCTGGGCAATTCTTGAGTTTATATAGAATTGTCTTTTTTTGTTATATGGGCTATATATATTGTGGAGGTAAAAATGAGTGATATTGAAATTGCAAGAAATGCAAAATTAAAAGACATTAGAGAAGTAGCAGAAAATTTAGGTTTAAGCGAAGATGAAATCGAGACTTATGGAAAATATAAGGCAAAGATTACAGAAGAAGCCTTTAAGAAAAATGAAAGCAAAAAAAATGGAAAGCTAATACTTGTTACAGCAATTAACCCTACACCACTTGGAGAAGGGAAAACAACTATGTCAATAGGACTTGCTGACGGATTAAGAAAAATAGGAAAAAAATCTATACTTGCACTTAGAGAACCTTCACTTGGACCAGTATTCGGAATAAAAGGAGGAGCAACAGGTGGTGGATATGTACAAATTGCTCCAATGGAAGATATTAACTTACACTTTACAGGAGATATACATGCTATAACATCTGCGAATAACTTACTTGCAGCAATGATAGATAATCATATATTCTTTGGAAACGAATTAGGGTTTAAAAAAGTTACATGGAAAAGATGTGTAGACTTAAATGATAGACAATTAAGAAAGATAAGATGTGGATTATCCCATGAAAAGGGAATGGTAGAAAGAGATGATGGTTTCGACATAACTGTTGCATCAGAAATAATGGCAATACTTTGCCTATCTAAAGATTTAAAAGATTTAAAAGATAGAATTGGTAAAATCATAGTTGGATATAATGAAAAAGATGAGCCAATAACAGCAAAAGACTTAAAAGCAGAAGGAAGCCTAACAGTACTATTAAAGGATGCAATAAATCCAAACTTGGTACAAACACTAGAAAATACACCAGCATTAGTTCATGGTGGACCATTTGCAAATATAGCACACGGATGTAATAGTATAAGAGCAACAAAACTTGGATTAAAACTTGGAGAATACTGTATAACAGAAGCAGGATTTGGAGCAGACCTTGGAGCTGAAAAATTCTTAGATATAAAATGTAGAGAGGCAAACCTAAAACCAGATGCAGTAGTTTGCGTTGCAACACTAAGAGCTTTAAAATACCATGGTGGAGCATCAAAAGAAGAAGTTAATGAAGAAAATATCGAGGCTCTAGAAAAAGGAATGCATAATCTGTTAAGACATATTGATAATATAAAGAACAAATTTGGATTAAACGTAATAGTTGCAATAAATAAGTTTGTAACAGATACAGACAAAGAAATAGAATTTTTACAAAATAAACTTAAAGAAGAAGGAATAAATATGAGCTTAGTTGAAGCTTGGGCAAAAGGTGGAGAAGGAGCAAAAGACTTAGCTGAAAAAGTAGTAGAACTTTGTGAAAAAGAAGAAAACTTTAAGTATACTTATGACTTAAATGAAGAAATCGAAGAAAAAATAAGAAAAGTTGCCAGAAAAATCTATGGTGCAGAAGATGTAGAATTTTCAGAGGAAGCATTAGAAAGTATAAAACAAATAAAAAGACTAGGATATGAAAACTTGCCAGTATGTATTGCAAAAACACAATACTCATTTTCAGATGACCCTAAGAATTTAGAATGCAAAGAACCATTCAATATTCATGTACAAGAAATAAATTTAAAAGCTGGTGCAGGATTTATAGTTGTAATTACAGGGAAAATAATGACAATGCCAGGACTTCCAAAAGTTCCAGCAGCAGAAAGTATTGACATTGATGAGAATGGAAATATAGTAGGAATATTTTAGTCTAAATCCAAGAAAATCAGTATATTGCGTTGTTATTTTAGCATAGCATTATACCAATTTTCTTGAATTTATACAAAGAATTTAATTTATCATAAAAAAGAATAAACAAGAAAAAATATGGAAATAATATGGATATAGAACTAATATTTTACAAGAAGGAGAATAAAGTTAAAAATGAAAAAAGTTATTATATTCGGTATTTCCATATTTTTATTGTTATTTGGATATGTATATTATTTAAAAACAGTGGAAAATGCAAGCTTAGAAGTATTATCTAGATACGGCTCAACAGGAGAAGAAGTAAAGCAAATACAAACTAGGCTCAAAGAGTGGGGATATTATAAAGGAAATGTAGATGGCATATATGGAAGTGCAACACAAAAAGCAGTAAAAGATTTTCAAAGGGCAAATGGGCTTGCAGCTGATGGAATTGCAGGAGAAAAAACATTAGAAGCAATAGGAATATCATCATCAGGAAGTTCAAGTTCAGGACAAACATCAAGTAACTCATCAGATTTAAACTTATTAAGTCGTCTTGTATATGGAGAAGCAAGAGGAGAAGAATATATAGGACAAGTAGCTGTTGCAGCTGTTGTACTAAATAGAGTCGACAGCCCAAACTTTCCAAATACTGTTGCAGGAGTGATATACCAAAATGGAGCTTTCGATGTTGTAAGTGATGGACAAATAAATTTATCTCCAAATAAAACAGCTATAAGTGCAGCACAAGATGCACTAAACGGATGGGATCCTTCGAATGGTGCTCTATACTACTATAATCCAGCTACAGCAACAAGCTCATGGATATGGTCAAGAAAAGTAACATTAACAATAGGAAGACACAGATTCTGTGTGTAAATGAAAAACTCTGACTTAATATTTAAAGTCAGAGTTTTTGTGTCAAATGGGACTCGTCGACAAATGACACAAAGATAAAAAATAATTATTTAATTATCAATATAATAATCTTTGTGTCATTTTTCTACGTCCCCTTTGACACAAAAGTTTAGATGTGCCAATTTTGATATAAATTAATTAGCTGTTGCCAAATAGAAAAAAATAGTGTATAATGAAAGCCAATATACATAATATTACAGAACTGTTAAATTTCTATTACAATTCTGTAAATACTATTGACTTATAGAATAAATCTAATAAAATATAAAGTGAAATAAAGAGGCGGGTAGCTTTGAGAATAATAAGTGGAATAGCTAGAGGAACAAAATTAGAAACATTAGAAGGACTAGATACAAGACCAACTCTAGATAGAGTAAAAGAGTCTTTATTCAGTATAATTCAAGCAGAAATATATGAGGCAAATGTATTAGACCTATTTTCAGGCTCAGGTGCATTAGCATTAGAGAGTATAAGCAGAGGAGCAAAAAAAGCTGTAAGCTGTGATAGTTCTAGAAAAGCTATAGAAATTATAAGACAAAATGTTAAAAAGACACATTTTGAGGACAAAGTTAAAATTATAAATAAAGATTATAAGAAATGCTTAGAAGAATTAGAAAATGAAAAATTTGATATAATCTTTTTAGACCCACCATATAAAACAAATTTTGGAATAGAAGCAACAAAAATTATTATAGAAAAAGAAATGCTTTCAGATGAAGGTATAATAATTTTTGAGACAGATAAAAGAGAAGAAGAATATATAGAAGAATTTGATAAATATGCAAGTATTAAAGACTTAAGAAAATACGGAAGAGTTACTCTAGTGTTCTTGAGTCGAGAGGAGTAAACATAGGTTGAAAAATAATTGTAATAATTCTTTTCCAACCAAGATTTGTACCTTCAGAAAGGAAAGAGATTAATTTATGGAGATATTTACATTACTAGAAACTTTAGAAGAAATTATAGAAAATAGTAAAAAAGTACCTTTTACAAATAAAGGTATTGTTGATAAAGAAGAAATATTGGATATAATAAAAGAAATAAGAATAAAACTCCCAGAAGAACTAAAACAAGCTAAGTGGGTAAAAGAAGAAAGAACAAGAATATTAATTGAGGCTCAAAAAGAGGCAGATGACATTGTCAAAGAGGCAGAAAACAGAATAATTGCTATGATAGATGAACATGAAATAACAAGAAAAGCTTATGCTCAAAAAGCTGAAATAATAGAAACAGCAAATGAAATGGCAAGAGAAATATCAAACGGTACAAAAGAACATGCAGATGCATTACTTGCAAAAATTGAAGGTGTATTAGAAGATACACTAAAAACAATACAAAACAATAGAAAAGAATTATCTTAATAAAAATATACTAAAACGAACTCATAAAAAGGGAACGCTTTTAAAGCGTTCCCTTTTGTAAGTTTTTCGCTTATTTCCCTTGTATTTTTAGCAATTTTAATATATAATATTTGCTATATTATTGTAGGTTGTCAAAAGGGACAACTCAGCAAAGAGAAAAGGATGTGACTGAATATGTCAAATGCAAAAATAGAACCAAAAACATTACCAGGATTCATGGAATTATTACCAAATGACCAGATACGATTTAATGAAATAAAAGAAAAAATACAAAAATCTTATGAAAAATTTGGATTTTTACCACTTGATACACCTATAATTGAAAGTTCAGAAGTGTTACTTGCAAAAGCAGGAGGAGAAACTGAAAAACAAATATATAGATTTAATAAAGGAGATAGCGATTTAGCTCTTAGATTTGACTTAACTGTACCACTTGCAAAATATGTTGCAGAATACTATGGAGAGTTAAGCTTTCCATTTAAAAGATATCAAATAGGCAAAGTATATAGAGGAGAAAAGGCACAAGCCGGAAGATATCGTGAGTTTTATCAATGTGATATTGATATAATTGGAGACGGTTCTTTAAGCATAATGCATGATGCAGAAATCCCAAGCGTAATATATACAACATTTAAAAGTTTAGGGTTTGAAAACTTTACTATTTGCATAAATAATAGAAAAATATTAAACGGAATGTTTGAATATTTAGAGCTAAATGAAAAGTCAGTTGATATACTTAGAATTATTGACAAAATAGAAAAAATTGGAAAAGCAAATGTAATAAAAGAATTAGAAAATTTAGGTTTAGAAACAAATCAAATAGATACCATAATGAAATTCTTAGAGATTAGTGGAACATCAGATGAAAAAATAGAAGCTTTAAAAAATCTAGGAATAGAGACAGAAATTTTTAAAACAGGAGTAAATGAACTAGAAACAGTTATAAAACAAATAAGAGTATGTAAAGTTCCAGAAAAAAAATTTGCAGTAGACTTAAGCATAGCTAGAGGGCTTGACTATTACACAGGTACAGTATATGAAACATTTTTAAATGACTATAAAAAACTTGGAAGTGTATGTTCAGGTGGAAGATATGAAAACCTAGCAGAATACTATACAGATAAAAAGCTTCCTGGAGTTGGCATATCAATTGGTCTTTCAAGATTTTTCTACCAAATAGATAAAGAAAATATATTAGAAAATGAAAATAAATCAATATCAAAAGTACTAGTAGTTTCAATGGATGAAACAGGAATAGGATATGCATTAGATGTTGCAACTACTTTAAGAGATAATAATATTAATACAGAGGTATTTTTAGAAGATAAAAAGTTAAAAGCAAAGTTCAAATATGCAGACAAATTACATATACCTTATGTTGCAGTAATTGGAGAAGAAGAGATTAAAACAAATACTGTAACACTTAAAGATATGCAGTCAGGAGAACAAGAAAAATTGAGTATTGAAGAGATAATCAAGAAAATAAAATAAATTTAAGAAAGGATGAAAAAAGCAGTGAAAGAGGAAATCGCAAAAATTGAGAGCGAAGCAAAAGAAGCTTTAGAGAAAGTAGATAGTACACAAGCTTTAAATGATATAAAGATAAAATATTTAGGAAAGAAAAGCGAACTTTCAAATTTATTAAAAGAAATGGGAAAACTTCCAAAAGAAGAAAGACCAGTGATTGGAAGTCTAGTAAATGAAGTTAGAAAAAAGATAGAAGAAGCAATTTTAGAAAAGGAAAAATTTTTTGCCAAAAAAGACTTAGAAGAAAAACTAGAGAAAGAAAGAATAGATATAACTCTTCCAAGCACAAAAATAAAAAGAGGATCAAAACATCCAGTAAATAGAGTAATTGAAGAAATCGAAGATTTATTTGTTTCAATGGGATATACTGTGGAGACTGGACCAGAACTTGAAACAGATAAATTTTGCTTTGAGCTTTTAAATTTACCTCAAGGACATCCAGCAAGAGATATGCAAGACAGTTTCTACATAACAGATGAATACTTGCTAAGAACACAAACATCAGCAGTTCAAGCAAGAACAATGCTTGCAAATGAAGAAAAATCACCAATAAGAATGATATGTCCAGGTAAGACATATAGAAGAGAAGATGATGCAACACACTCACATCAATTCACACAAGCAGAGGGTCTTGTAATAGATAAAAATATATCACTTGCAGATTTAAAAGGAACACTTGAAATATTTGCTAAAAAAATAATAGGAGAAAATACAAAAATAAGATTTAGACCAAGCTATTTCCCATTTACAGAACCTTCTTATGAAGTAGATATATCATGTTTTAAATGTGGTGGAAAAGGATGCAATATCTGTAAACAAACAGGTTGGATAGAGGTCCTTGGTTCTGGAATGGTACATCCAAATGTACTTAGAATGTGCGGATACGACCCAGACAAATATTCTGGATTTGCATTTGGACTTGGATTAGAGAGAATTGCAATGTTTAAGTATGGAATACCAGATATGAGGTATCTTTATGCGAACGATGTTAGATTTTTATCTCAATTCGAAAGATAATCATCATTTGGCGTTGTTGTTCTGCAAAAGAAAATCCTCAGCGTACAACAAGTACGCTTCCGGTATTTCTTTCTTGAACGCCTAGCCAAATAATAATTCTCTTTCGAATTGTATTCGGCAGATAGATTTTTGTGAAAATCAATTATATACAAATTACTTGCTTTTGACAAAAATTACGTGATACAAAAAAATGAATAAGGTTCAACCGTTTTTTAATTATATATTTAATTTTCGAAATACCGCGCAGTGAGCCTACCAGCGCTAGCGGAATCTGTTTGTGAGTGGAGGGACATTTTGTCCCGACAGCAAGGTATGATGAAAATTCAATATATAATTAAAAAAGGTAGGTTGAACTTGTAGAAAGGATATATGAAAGATGAAACTAAGTACAAATTTTGTGAAAGATTACATAGATATAGATGTAGACGTAAAAACACTTGCAGAAGATATGACATCAGTACGGAAATGAATATGATGAAGCTGGAAAATTAATAAACGCAAGTGGGCTAGTTATAGGAGAAGTAAAGGAATGCGAAATGCATCCAGACTCTGACCACTTACATGTCTGCAAAGTAGATGTTGGAAAAGAAGTATTAAATATAGTATGTGGAGCTCCAAATGTAGCAAAAGGACAAAAAGTTATAGTTGCACTAAATGGAGCAGAACTTCCAGGTGGAGTAAAAATAAAAAAAGGAATGATAAGAGGTCAAGAGTCAAATGGAATGATTTGCTCTTTATCTGAAATCGGAATAGAAAGCAAATTCCAATCAGAAGAAGACAAAACAGGAATACATGTACTTGGAAATGATGCAAAACCAGGAGAAGACCCAATTAAATATATGGGATTAGATGATGAAGTTATAGACTTTGACTTAACTGCAAACCGCGGAGACTTATTAAGTATACTTGGTATGGCTTATGAAATAGGTGCAATATACGATAAAAAGGTTAAAGATATAGACTTGTCACATAAAGAAGATGATGAAGATATAAATAAAACATTTAGCTTAGATATAAAAACAGATAACTGCAAAATATTTTTAGCAAAAAGAGCACTAAATGTTGAAATTAAAGAAAGTCCAGATTTCATTAAAAATAGACTTCTTGCATCAGGAATAAGACCAATAAATAATGTTGTAGATATAAGCAACTATGTGATGCTAGAAACAGGTCAACCACTTCACTTCTACGACGCAGATAGTTTAAATGGAAAAATAGAAGTTAGAATGGCAGAAGATGATGAAAAATTAACAACTTTAGATGATATTGAAAGAACTTTAACTCATGATGATATTGTTATTTCAGACGGAAAAAGAGCGATAGGACTTGCAGGAGTTATGGGAGGACTAGATACCGAAATAGAAGATACTACAAAAAATGTAATAATAGAAGCAGCAATATTTGATAGCGTGAAAGTAAGACTAACTTCTAAAAAAATTGTAAGAAGTGAAGCAAGTAACCGTTTTGAAAAAGGGCTAGACTCAAACAGAACATATATAGCAATAGAAAGAGCCTGTACTCTTCTTGAAAAATATGCAAATGCAACTATATCAAAAGGAACTTGCGTATATGATAAAACAGAAAAAGAAGATAAAAAAATAGATATAACACTTGAAAAAATAAACAATTTACTTGGCTCAAATATATCACTAGATGAAGTAGTTAATATATTTAGAAGATTAGGATTCAAAGTAGAAGCAAAAGGAAATAATATCGAAGTTTTAGTTCCTAGAAGAAGGATAGATATTGATATACAAGAAGATTTAATAGAAGAAGTAGGGCGTATTTATGGAGTAAACCATATAGAAGGAAAACTACCAGTAGTTCCTACAACACCTGGAAACTATGACAAAAATTTAAGAAATTTAAGAAATAAAGTGATAGCATTAGGGTTAAATGAGACATTATCATATATTTTAGTAAATGAAAAAGAAGCGCTTAAATTTACTAAAGACAATTTTGAGCCTATAAAATTACTAGACCCAATGAGTGAAGACAGAAACACTTTAAGATATAGCATGATACCTTCACTATTTAAAATATATGAATATAACATAGCACATGGAAATAAAGAAGTATCAATATTCGAAATAGGTAAAGGCTTTTATAAACATGGAGAAGAATATGGCGAAGATTTAAAACTTTGTATACTAATGTCAGGTGACTTCTATATAGGAATTAATAATAAAAAACAGGTAGATTTTTACATATTAAAGGGAATAGTAGAAGAAATGTTAGATAGCCTTGGATATGAAAATAGATACAGTTTTGTAAAACCAAAAGATATTCCAGATGAATTCCACCCAGGGCAAACAGCAGATATTATAGTAAATGGAAAAAAATATGGAGTAATGGGATTATTACACCCAGAAGTATCAGAAAACAAAGTATTTGTATGTGAAATAAACTTAAGTAAGTTATTAGAATTAAAAACAGGAAAAATGAAATATAAAGAAATATCAAAATTCCCAAACATCAAAAAAGATTTAAGCATAGTTGTAGATAAAAATATAGAATCTCTAGACATTGCAAAACTCATCAAAAAGACAGGCGGAAGCAACTTGACAAATGTAGAAGTTTTTGATGTATATGAAGGAAAAGGAATAGAAGAAGGAAAAAGAAGCTTAGCATTTTCTTTAACATTCGGCTCACAAGATAAGACATTAACAGATGATGAAATTAATCCAGTAATTGAAAAAATAATTGCAATGACAGAAAAGGAATTCAAAGCGGAACTTAGAAAATAGTACTTTTAATACAAAATTAAATAGTTCCTTTTCTCTTAGTTAATATTTATATAAAATTAGAAATATTACTACAAAAGGTAAACGAAAATTTAGAGGAGGACTTTATGGCAAAAGCAAAATCAGTATTTGTTTGCAAGGAATGTGGATACGAATCAGCAAAATGGATGCGGAAAATGCCCAGCATGCAACGAATGGAATACCTTTTTTGAGCAAAAATTAGACGATAAGACAGTAAAAAACAAAAAAGAAGGAAAAGAAGCCACATCTATTTCTCTAAAAAATGTAGAATATAAGGAAATATCAAGATTGTCAACAGGCTTCGGAGAATTAGACAGAGTCCTTGGAGGAGGATTGGTAGATGGATCACTTATTCTAATCGGAGGAGAGCCAGGAATTGGAAAATCAACCCTTATACTACAAATATGCGATAAGATAAAAACATCAAAAACAGTACTTTATGTCTCTGGAGAAGAGTCTGCAGAGCAAATAAAATTACGAGCAGACAGATTGAAAATAGATAGAAACAATATCATGTTTTTTGGAGAAACTGATATTGACTTAATAGAGAGTGAAATAGAGAAACAAGACCCAGAACTTGTAATCATAGACTCAATACAAACTATTTACTCAGATAAAGTAGAGTCAATGCCAGGAAGTACAAGTCAACTAAGAGAAATAACATCAAGAATAATGAGAATGTGTAAAGAAAAAAATGTAACAACAATAATTATAGGACATGTAACAAAAGACCGGAAACATCGCAGGACCAAGAGTATTAGAACATATGGTAGATGTTGTTTTATACCTAGAAGGAGAAAGATATTTATCATATAGAATACTAAGAGGTGTAAAAAACAGATTTGGTTCTACAAATGAGATAGGTATGTTTGAAATGGAAGGCGAAGGAATGAAAGAAATAACTAATCCTTCGGAAGTACTTATATCAGAAGGTGATGAAAATCCAGCTGGTTCTGTAATAGTTTCAACAATAGAAGGAACGAGACCACTTTTAGTTGAACTTCAAGCATTAACAACAAATACTTTGTTTGGGTTTCCAAGACGTACAGCAAATGGAATTGATTTTAATAGATTAACTCTTTTAATGGCAGTTATAGAAAAAAGAGCAGGAATAAATCTATCAAATCAAGATGCATACTTAAACGTAGTTGGAGGAATAAGAATAAATGAACCAGGAATAGACCTAGGAATAATCTTAAGTGTATGTTCAAGTTACAAAAATAAGCCTATACCAAATGATATAGTAGTAATTGGAGAAGTTGGACTAACACGGAGAAGTCAGAAGAGTTAATATGATAGAAAAACAACTTAAAGAAGCGGAAAAATTAGGATTTAAAAAATGTATTATTCCGGAAAATAATAAAAAACTATTGAAAGAAAAATTTAAATTAGATATAATAGGAGTGAAAAATATCAAAGATGCAATGAAAGGGGTACGGACTACTATGAGAGAAGATAAACAAGACATCATAGCTAATATGATAAAAATAGTAGCGCCAGGTACTGAAATAAGAGCAGGACTAGATAATATATTAAAAGCAAAAACAGGAGGATTAATTGTAATCGGAGATTCAAAAGAAGTATTAGATATAGTAGACCGGGCGGATTTAAGATAGATGAGGATTATACGGCAGCAAGATTATATGAACTTGCCAAAATGGATGGAGCAATAGTACTAAGTAGTGATTTAAAGAAAATACTATATGCTAATGCACAACTTATACCTTCTCCAACTATCGAAACACAAGAAACAGGAACAAGACATAGGACAGCAGAAAGAACAGCGAAGCAAACAGGAGAAATAGTTATAAGTATATCACAAAGAAGAAATGTCATAACAATATTTAAAGGAAATATACGATATCTTTTAGAAGATACTTCAAAGGTTTTAACAAAAGCAAATCAGGCACTTCAAACATTACAAAGATATAAAAATGTATTTGATGAAAAATTAATAACATTGAATGAATATGAATTTAATGATATAGTTTCTTTGGAAAATGTAATAACTGCGATTCAAAGGGCAGAAATGGTAATGAAAATAGCTGAAATAGTTCAAAGACAAATATATGAACTAGGAGAAGAACGGTAGACTAATAGAAATGCAACTTGAAGAAATAATTGGAAAACTTGAAAAAGAAGAATTGCTAATAATTAAGGACTATATGGTGCAAGATAAAAATAATACAGAGAATGACATACTACAGAAAATAATTGCATTATCTCAAGAAGAATTATTATCTTCTGCAACGGTCGCGAAAATCTTAGGATATGGAAACTTCGACAATTATGATGAAGTAGGAGTATATACTAAAGGATATAGAATATTAAATAAAATTCCTAGAATGCCAAATAATATTGTAGATAATCTAGTAAAAACATTTAAATCTTTCCAACATATTTTATTAGCAGATATACCAGAACTTGACAAAGTAGAAGGAATAGGAGAGATAAGAGCTAGGACAATAAAACAATCTTTGCAAAGAATGCAAGAACAATTTGTGTTTGATAGGATGCTTATATAAAAACAAAAGAGGTGGTAATGTTGAGAAACGAAAAAGGAATAACGATATTAATTTTAACAATTACAATTATATTAATGGTAATATTAGCAGGAGCAACAATAAATTATGGAGTAAATTCGCTAAATGCTGCAAAATTCCAAAATTTTAGCTATGAATTGCAACAAATACAAGGAAAAGTAGATAGCATTTACGAGAAAATAAAACTTGGAGATGAAAGTTACATAATACTTGGAAACGAAATAACAGACTCAGAAAAAGCAATGAATACATTAAATATGGTTAAAGGGATAAACTATTTGAATATATTAGACTCACAAAGAGACCAGTATTATTATCAAGAAAATTTTTCATATTATAGATATTTAACAGAAGATAATTTAGAAAATATTTTTGATATAACAAGTAACCCAGGAGATGTAATAATTAACTTTACTACAAGAGAAGTTATTAGTGTAGATGGCTTTGAATATGAGGGGAGAACATATTATACTTTAAGTGAACTAAATTAATGGAAGGAAGAAAGAAAATGAACAAAAAAACAGTAGCAATGATAATTGCAATAGTATTAGTAGTTATACTAATTGGTACAGTTTGCTATGGATACTTTATGAAAATGACAAATAAAATAGAACATCCAATAGCAACAATCACGATAGAAGGATATGATGAACCAATAGTTGTAGAGTTATATCCAGAATATGCTTTGAATACTGTAAAAAATTTCATAGCACTTGCAAATAATGAATTTTACAATGGACTTACAATACACAGAGTAGAAGAATATGTAATTCAAGGTGGAGATCCAAACGGAGATGGAACAGGAGGACCTACATTAAGCGCAATAAACAGTAGTATAGTAAAAGATTCTGACCAAGATACAGAATATTCAATAGTTGGAGAATTTAAAGCAAATGGATATACAGATAATACACTTACTCACGAAAAAGGTGTTATTTCTATGGCAAGAACTAATTATACATCAATTTCATCAAGTCTAGTTCAAGAAAGCTATGATTCAGCTGGAAGCCAATTCTTTATCTGCATGGATTATTGCCCAAGTTTTAATGGATACTATGCAGCATTTGGAAAAGTCACAAGCGGATGGGATACATTAGATGCTATTTCTAAAGTAGAACTCAAAACAGAAGTAGACGAAGAAACTGGAGAAGTAACACAAACCACAACTCCAGCAGAAACAATTACAATTAGTAGTATAACAGTTGATACAAAAGGAATTAATTATGGAATGCCAGAAACAGTAGAACCATTTGATTACTATTCTTGGTATATGAGCCAAATGTATAATAATAGTAGTAGCAATTAAAATACTTTTAAAGGCGGCGAGAAATTGTCGCCTTTAAAGATAGGAGAAAACTTATGATAGAAAAAATCAATGTGAAAGTACTTGCAATAGTTTTAGTAATAGCAATAGTATTAGGTATAGGAATATTTATTACAGTTAGAACTGTTATTGAAAATACTGACAAAAGTTATGAATTAGAAAGAATTTCAGAAGTAGATTATAAATATTTTGTAGTATTAACTGAACGGAAAATATGGAGTAATAGATGGAAGCGGAAATATGATAGTTCCAAATAACTATATAAATATAATTATACCAAATCCTACAAAAGCCGTATTCATAGTAACAAATGAAAATGGTGAAACTAGTGTGGTAAATGAAAAAAATGAAAAAATATTTACTGAATATAGTAATGTTCAACCTATCGAAACTGATGGTACAGTTACAGAGTTACCTTATGAGAAAAGTGTACTAAGATATGAAGAAGATGGCAAATATGGGTTAATTGATTTTTCTGGGAAAGCTATAACAAAGGCTATATATGATGAAGTATCTTCTGTGAAATATAAAGAGGGAGAAATCCTTGCAAAAAAAGATGGAAAATATGGAGTAATTAACAATAAGGGAAAAGAGTTAATAGATTTTGAGTATGAAGAAATAGAAGCTGATAAATATTATAGTGACAATGGATATTCAAAATCAGGATATATTGTAAAAGTTACAACAGACGATGGATATAGATATGGTTATATTAATTCTGAATGGAAACAGGTATTAAATACAGAATATACAAGCATAAGTAGAGTATTAGATATAGATAGTAATGATATATACCTAATAGTATCAAGAAATGGACAATACGGAGTTGTAAAAAATAAAAATGTAGCAATAGATTTTGCATATCAGTCTATTGTATATAATAAAGATACAAATCTTTTTAAGGTTGAGAGAAGCGGACAATATGGAGCTGTAAATATAGACGGAGAGACTATTCTAGATGTAACATATAAAGCAATTAACTTTAATGGAAAATATATTTTAGCACAATCATATACAGAAGATATGTATTTTAACCAAAAAGGTGAAAGAATAGAAAACACTTATACAGCAATGATTGAAGTTCCAAATATAGAATATTGTATAACAGTAGATGCTAACAATCTATATGGAATATTAAATGAAAATGGAGAAGAAGTAGTAAAGAACGAATATTTATACATAGAGTATGTATTTGATAAATATTTTGTTGCATATAAAAGTGGACAAGGTCTAGGTGTAATTGATAAAGATGGAAATATTTGCATTGAATTTGAATATGATGTTTTAAGTAAAATAGGAGATTATAATCTACTTAAGGGAGTAGATATGGAAAGTAATGTAACAGACATTTTTTCAAATGATATGACAGAGATACTATCAGTAGAAAATGCAACATTAGATATAAAAGACAACTATGTGAAAATATATAATGCAACTTCGATAAATTACATAACAAGTAATGGAGAACAGAAAACAGAAAAAGATATTTTAGTAGACAATACTCTATTTGCAGTAAATAAAGACGGAAAATGGGGCTTTGAAGATAAAGATGGAAATGAAAAAGTAGAATGTGTATATGATTATGTGACAGAATTTAATAGATATGGATTTGCAGGAATAAAGAAAGATGGACTATGGGGAGTAATTGATGAAGAAGGAAATATAATATGTGAATGCAAATATAACTTTGACATGGGCAATGAAGAAGAAGTTGTAATGCCTGAATTTATTGGAAAATATTATAAGACATATAATGAAAACAATGAGATATATTATTCAGATGAAATTGAAGAGATATAGAAATAAACTAAAAAACAGTTTTTTAGATAGTATTGAAAAATACTATCTTTTTTTAGAAAAATTTTCTAAAAATACTAAATCTTGTACTGTCAATCATTTTTGAAAATGTTTCAAAATTTTTTAAACATTAGCACTAATTTTTTTAAGAATTAGTGCTAAAATTTTGCAATCAAGAAACATTTTCTAAAAGTATTTTTTGTTTTTCGACAAAGCTATCGAAAAGTTTTAGCTTCCATGGATGGCTCATTGGTGGAATATATATTTTTTTAGGTTTTGTTTCCACAATGTCATCAAAATTCTCTGAAATAGCTTGGACTTCTGGTATTTCATTCAATGCAAATACTGTGTCATTTACTGTAGCATAAAGCTTTTGGTCAAATGATTTAATCACAATACAAGTAGTTCCATGATTGAAATAAATAGGTGTATTAGCTCTGTTTACGAGTTGATAATATTTGTTGTTGTATTTAATAGAATGTCCTCTGTCAATGATTCTTTTACACAATACTGCTAAAATTAAATTAATTTTTTTCTCATCTGGTTGCTTTTCAAATACAGATTTGTTATGATTAATACATAGAGCAAACTGTTTATTGAATTTTTTAATGTATTGAGATAGGAACTGGTTGGCTTCTTCAATAGTGGTAATATTTGCTAATCTAAGTTCTTGGGGTAAACGTTGTTGTAAAGTTTGAAAAGCCCTTTCAATACGAGGTTTAAATTCAGGAACAGAACTTGTCTCAAGCTGAATGACTAATTGGGAACAGGCATAAGCAAATTGAGTAAAGGTATCTTCTTCTAACAGAGAAGAGCCTTTTCTTTTGCATTCAAATACAGTTCTTTTGTCTGTTTTAAACTTGTAAGGAATACCATATTTTACCAATATTTGTTTTGTAACATTGTAATATCCATTTAAGGTTTCTTGATAGTCGAAGTATAAACCAACTAAATTACCAGTTGCATCATCAATGGCAGCATGTAAAGAGGTTTTAGTATTACCAAACCAGAGATGTAAACAAGCATCCATCTGTATTTCTTCACCAAAATATTGACATCTAGGTTGTCTAGGGTGTGCATCTTCTATGGCAACAATATTAGCTTGTATTTTTTCTTTTTCTAGTTTTGATTTAGCTCTTTCCTGTTCACGTAATAATTCTTGTCTTAATTTCTTTCTAGTAGAATTATGACTTCTAGGAGAAAGAATATATCTATCCCTTAAAATTACTCTAACTTCATCTATTGAAAGAAAAATATTTTCTCTTTCTGCTAAAAATTCAGTAAATACCGTGTAATTACAATCATAGTATTTAGATAGATATAGTTGTTCAATTTCGTTTTTTAATTCATCAGATAAAGCTCTTGCTGGTTTTCTACCACGGTTACCATGAACAAAAAATTCCTTACCTTTTTCTTTGTAACCAGCAATCAATCTGTCGATATGCCTAACTGAACAACCTAATTTAATTGCAGCTCTTTTCTTATTGCCATTTGTTTCTATTAATTTTTTAATAACTAGATATTTTAATTCTTCTTTCATTTTTAACTCAACCTTTCTCATTTGTACCTCCAGTAAAATATATAACTTTTTAATTATATATTTATACTTTGAAAATACAAACACTAATTTTTTAGTTGAGACATTTTCTAAAATGAATTATTAAGACATTATCATAAATGAATTAGAATTAAATTTACAAATTCTATTTTAACTATTGACTTTAAAATTAACTAATGATACAATCCAAAATACATTAAGAAACAAGACATAAAAAATAAATTTTTGGTAAAGAGGAGGTGAGAATATGGAGGAAAAAATTTTATATGCAATAGGAGAGCTAGGGAAAAGTCTAAATGAAAAAATAGACAGTGTTGAGAAAAACTTAAATACAAGAATAGACAGTGTCGAGAAGAGCTTAAATGAAAGAATAGACGGTGTTGAGAAGAACTTAAATGAAAAAATAGACAATGTTGAGAAAAACTTAAATGAAAGAATAGACAGTGTCGAGAAGAACTTAAATGAAAAGATAGACAATGTTGAGAAAAACTTAAATGAAAGAATAGACAGTGTCGAGAAGAACTTAAATGAAAAGATAGACAATGTCGAGAAGAGCTTAAATGCAAGAATAGACAATGTTGAAAAGAACTTAAATGAAAAGATAGACAATGTCGAGAAGAGCTTAAATGCAAGAATAGACAACGTTGAAAAAAGCTTAAATAAAAGAATAAATAAGGTTGAAATAAGTTTAAATAATAAGATAGACAACGTTGAAAGAGTTTTAACCTTTAAAATCGACAATTCTAACAATGAACTAGATGGAAAAATCATGGACCTAGCTGCAGGTGTTTATGAAGCAAACACAAAATTCGAAGAAAAATTTATGAAAGAACTTAACGAAACAAACGAAAAACTAGACATTTTAAGTAAAGAACTAAACGAATTAAAAGTAAAAACAGAAAATGGTTTTACAAGTGTTCGGCAATCTAATACATACAGTAACAAACAATGTTGCAATTTACATAGAACAGAATAAAAAAGAACACGAAGAAAACCAAAAAGAGCATGAAATGATTAAGAAAGCAATAGGCATGTAAAACTAATTTTATTCTAAAAAAGCAAAGATTCTTTTGCGAAAAAACAAAAATGGGGGCAAATAGATGCCTTATAAATGATTATCAAAACAGTAGATAGTTATTTATAAGGCATCTATTTTTTTCTTTGATATCATTTTTTTGTATATTTTTGTATACTTGTCGCAAAAAATGTGATATAATATCTACGTTAAATTTATGTATACAATTATTTTGGAGGTTGTTTATGGTAAAAAGAATTTTTGTACAAAAAAAAGAAGGTTATGATGTAGAAGCAAAAGGAGTACTAGCAGATTTAAGAGAAAATTTACAAATATCTAGCCTAGAAGATGTAATCATATTAAACAGATATGATGTAGAAGGTATAAGTGATGAAGTGTTTGAAAAAGCAAAGAACACAATTTTTTCAGAACCACAAGTAGATGTATGTTATGAAGAAGAATACAAAAAAGATGCAAAAGATACAATGTTTGGAGTTGAATATTTACCAGGACAATTTGACCAAAGAGCAAATTCATTATCAGAATGTTTACAAATTGTAGCAGGAGGAGAAAAATTACCTGCTAAATCAGCAAAAATTTATATTCTAAAAGGAAATTTAAGTGAAAACGATATAAAAAGAATTAAAGCATATTTAATAAATCCAGTAGATTCAAGAGAATGTTCACTAGAGAAACCAGAAACATTAAAAGATGAAATTCATGAACCAGAAGATGTGAAAGTCGTAGAAGGTTTTATAACTATGACAGATGAAAATGTAAAAGAATTTTATGAAAAATATGGCTTTGCAATGGATATAGAGGACTTAAAATTCTGCCAAAGATATTTTAGAGATGAAGAAAAAAGAGATCCTACAATGACAGAAATGAAAATGATTGATACATATTGGTCAGACCACTGTAGACATACTACATTTATGACAAGGCTTGAAGTAATAGATATTAAATGGGATTTATTAGAAAAAATATTTGAAGATTACAAAAAATCAAGAGAATATGTATATGAAAATAAAAAGGCAAAAGATATATGCTTAATGGATGTAGCAACAATAGCAGTAAAAGAATTAAAGAAAAAAGGACTACTTAAAGATTTAGACGAATCAGAAGAAGTAAACGCTTGTAGCATTAAAGCAAATATATTAGTTGACGGAAAAGAAGAAGAATACCTAATAATGTTCAAAAATGAAACACACAACCATCCAACAGAAATAGAACCATTTGGAGGAGCTGCAACATGCCTTGGAGGAGCAATAAGAGATCCACTTTCAGGAAGAGTATATGTATATCAAGCAATGCGTGTTACAGGATGTGGCGACCCAAGAAAAACAGTTGCAGAGACACTTCCAAATAAGTTACCACAAAGAAAATTAACAAATGAAGCAGCAAGAGGATATAGCTCTTATGGTAATCAAATAGGACTTGCAACAGGACAAGTTGCAGAAATATATCATGAAGGATATGTTGCAAAAAGAATGGAAATAGGAGCATTAATTGGAGCTGCTCCTGCTAAAAACGTTGTAAGAGAAAGACCAATTCCAGGAGATGTAGTAATTCTACTTGGTGGAAGAACAGGAAGAGATGGATGTGGAGGAGCAACAGGTTCTTCAAAAGCACATAATAGTAAGTCACTTGCAACTTGTGGAGCAGAAGTACAAAAAGGAAATGCGCCAGAAGAAAGAAAAATACAAAGATTATTTAGAAATGAAGAAGTTACAAAACTTATAAAAAGATGTAATGATTTTGGAGCGGGAGGAGTTTCTGTTGCAATAGGAGAACTTGCAGATGGACTAGAGATAAATCTTGATAAAGTTCCAAAGAAATATGAAGGACTTGACGGAACAGAACTTGCAATATCAGAATCACAAGAAAGAATGGCAGTTGTTGTTGCAAAAGAAAATGCAGATAAATTTATGAGCTTAGCAGAAAAAGAAAATCTAGAGACAACAGTAGTTTCAAAAGTTTCTGAAAATCCAAGAGTAAAAATGTATTGGAGAGGTAAACTAATTGTTGATATTAGTCGTGAATTCTTAAATACAAATGGTGATGTTAAGAAAAGCAATATAACAGTTAATAAACCTGATTATCAAAATAGCTATTTTACAAAAAATAATGAAAATAAAGATATAGAAAAAACTTGGAAAGAAACAATACAAGACTTAAATTGTTGCTCACAAAAAGGATTAGTTGAAAGATTTGATAGTTCAATCGGAGCAGGAACAGTACTTATGCCATTTGGTGGAAAATATCAACTTTCACCACAAGAAGGTATGTGTGCAAGAATACCTACATTAAAAGGTTATACAAATACAGGAACAATAATGACTTATGGATATAACCCAGAAATAGCTATGTGGAGTCCATTCCATGGAGCAGTATATGCGTTAATAGAATCAATCACAAAATATGTTGCAATAGGCGGAGACTACAAAAAAGCATGGCTTACACTTCAAGAATATTTTGAAAGATTAAGAGATGATGCAACTAGATGGGGAAAACCATTTGCTGCATTACTTGGAGCATATTATGTACAAGAAAAATTGAATATAGCAGCAATAGGTGGAAAAGATAGTATGTCAGGTTCATATAATGAGCTAGATGTACCACCAACACTTTGTTCTTTCTGTGTAGGTACAGTGGATACAAATATAGTTGTATCAAGTGAGTTTAAAAAAGCAAACTCAAAGGTTGTAATATTAAAAGCAAAAATGGATAAAGATTTCTTACCAGATTTCGAAGATTTAAAAGAAAACTACGAATTAGTGCATAAACTAATAAAAGATAAAAAAGCTATAGCTGTTTCAACAGTAAAAAATGGCGGTATAGCAGATGTTATTACAAAGATGTGTATAGGAAATAAAATTGGTTTTAAATTTGAAAGTGATGTAGATGTATTTAAACCAATGTACGGAACATTTGTAATAGAATTGAGTGAAGATGTTGAAAATGAAAAATTAGAAGTTTTAGGTAAGACAATTGAAAAAGAAGAAATACAAATAAATGATATAAAACTTAACCTTGATGAACTTATAAAATTATGGGAAGAACCACTTGAAAAAGTATTTCCAACAAAAGCAAAGGAAATAAACAAAATTTGTGAAAATATTGTAAGTGATAAGAAATGTACAATAGTTGCTACATCAAAATTTGCAAAACCTAGAGTATTTATTCCAGTATTCCCAGGAACTAACTGTGAATATGACTCAAGCAAAGCTTTTGAAGATGCAGGGGCTGTTGCAGATGTTGAAATATTCAAGAACTTAAAAGCAAATGATATTGAAGATTCAATAGACACATTTGCAAAAGCAATAGAGCAAGCACAAATAATAATGATACCAGGAGGATTTAGTGCAGGAGATGAGCCAGACGGTTCTGGTAAGTTTATCGCTTCTGTATTTAGAAATCCTAAGCTAAAAGAATTGATACATAAACACCTATACGAAAAAGACGGGTTAATGCTAGGTATATGTAATGGATTCCAAGCTTTAGTAAAACTAGGACTATTACCTTATGGAGATATAATAGACATGACAGATGAAATGCCAACACTTACATTTAATGATATTGCTAGACACCAATCAAAAATGGTAAGAACAAAGGTAGTTTCAAAATTATCTCCTTGGTTTAACAAAGTAGAACTTGGACAAGAATTCATTGTACCAATATCTCATGGAGAAGGAAAATTTGTTGCAAGCGAAAAAGTACTAAAAACATTAAGTGATAATGGACAAATAGCTACTCAATATGTTGATTTAAGTGGAAATGCAACTTATGATATAGACTACAACCCTAATGGTTCTGTTCTTGCAATAGAAGGAATAACAAGTAAAGATGGAAGAATACTTGGAAAGATGGGACATGCAGAAAGATGTTATACAGGAGTTACAAAGAACGTACCAGGAGATTATGATATTAAGATTTTTGAATCTGGAGTTGATTATTTTAGAAACTAAACAGAGTAAATAATAAAATATATTCAATTAGCTAAAGTTTTAGTTTGACACAATAAATTCTAAGCTCTAAAAAATGAGCCTCTTTCACTTTGTAAGATTTTGCTTTGCAAAATCTACGTGAACGTTCCTCGTTTTTTAGAGCAAGAATTTTTAGCATCGAAAATTTCACAGTCGCTAATTTCATATATTTTGATTATTTACTCTGTTTCTAATAAATGTATTTGTCAAAAAAGGAGATTATAATGCGAATTAGATATAAGAAATGGGCAAGACCAGAGCTTGAAGCTTGTAAATTTTATATAGATAATCCAGAAGAATTAAAAACAAAATGGCAGGAGTTTTTTAAGAAGAAACAGCCAATACATATGGAACTTGGCTGCGGTAAAGGCTCATTTATTGCAGAACTTGCATCTTCTAACTTAAATATTAACTATATTGCTGTAGATATGGTAGATGCAATGCTAGGTCTTAGCAAAAGGAATATAGAAAAGGCTTATATGGAGAAAAAGATAGAGACAGATAATATTATACTTACAAGGCACGATATAGAGAGAATCTTATTATTTATGTCGAAAGAAGATGAGGTAGAGCGTATATATATAAATTTCTGTAATCCATGGCCAAAACCTAAACATAAAAAGAAAAGATTAACTCATACAAAGCAACTTATGTTATATAGAGAATTTTTAAAAGATAGTGGGGAAATATATTTTAAAACAGATGATGATGGACTTTTTAATGATAGTTTGAAATATTTTGAAGAAGCTGGATTTGATGTGATTAATAAAACTTATGACTTACATGAAGAAAATATATTTGATAACAATATAGAAACAGAGCATGAAAAGATGTACACAGAAGAAGGTAAAAAGATAAAAGCATTGATTGCAAGAAAAATACCAAATTTTGTACTTGACAGTTAAAATATAATAATGTACAATGGAAATAAGTCTAAAAACAAAGGAGAAAATTAGAAATATGAGAAACGCTAGAAACCTAGAGCGAGTACACACACACACACACACAGGTATATATCTTAATAGATTAGGAAATAGAGGTAATATAAGGACACATAGGACTTATATGTTTTTTGACATATAAATTCTATGTGTCTTTTTGTCGTGTGGAAATAAGGCAAAAGAAGTAACTAATGATTCAAAATTGTATTCAATTTGCTTAAGCTACGCATTTCTTCATAGAAATTGTAATAATTTTCAAAACAAGCCTTTTTCACGGCGAGCGTGAATCTTACTCGTTTTGAAAATTAACAATTTCTAATTCGAAATACTTGCAGGCGCAAATTTCATAAATTTTGAATTATTAGTTACTTCCTAAGCTAAACAAATCAAAAAAATAAAAAAGGAGGAAGATTAACAAATGAAGTACAAAGTTAAAACAAACAAAAGTGAGAAAGGAATTACGCTAATTGCATTAATTATTACAATAATAGTGCTAGTTATCTTAGCTGCTGTTACATTAAACTCTATATTTGGAAGTAATATAATAGGCTTAGCAACAAATGGAGCGATAAACTATGCAGAAGAGCAACAAAAAGAGCTAGGAATGTTAAATGATGTAAGTGATTTATTAGGAGATATAACAGGAGATACAGATAGACCAATGTCACCAAGTATTACTTTATCAGGAACAAAGGGGAATAATGATATATATACAAGTAATGTAACTGTAACTATTAGCATAAATAAAGGATTAGAGCAAACAGAAACTATAAAATTGCATTACAAAATAAATGGTGGAGAAGAACAAATTACAGAAGAAGATGTAAGCTTTGAAGTGATCGAAGAAGGAACAACAACTATTATAGCATGGACAGAAAATGAAAAAGGAAACTTATCAAATAATGCAGAAACAAGCTTTACAATAAATAAATCTTTGCCAAGTACTCCAACAATTTCTTTAAATGGAACAGAAGGAGAAAGTGGATATTATATAACAGATGTAGGAGTTACAATAAATGCAGGAGATGCAAGTAATGTAGCGAGCATAAAATACAAAGTCGAAGGTGCAAATCCAATAGAAGAAACAGAAGCTACTGGAACAACTGCTAACTTTGACATAACTGCAGATGGAACAAGCACAATAACAGCTTATATAATAAATAATGCAGGACTCACATCAGAAGAAATAACACAAGAAGTAAATAAAGATGCAACAGTTCCAAGTACAGCTAGCATAGCATTATCAGGAGAAGCAGGAGAAACGAGCATAGCAGTTACAGCAAATGGAGAAGACGCAACATCAGGTGTTGCAAGTTATGCATTCCAATATAGTACGACAAATGAAGAAAGCGGATTTACAACAGCATTAGAAGTACAAAACACAACAAATTCATGTACTTATACCTATCAAGGCTTAGCATCAGATACAACATATTACTTAAGAGTAGTTGTAAAAGATAGAGCAGGAAATACTTTGCCAAGCACAGCAGTACCAGCAACAACAAAGAAAAGCGGATTGTCTGATACAGAACTTGCAAGTAATGTGGGAAAATATGTAGACTATACTCCAGTAAGTGGAAGCTTTACGTCACAAGGACAATATAATGGAAGTAGCAATAAAAACTTTTCAACAAGCACAGGAGTAAAGTGGCAAATACTATTTGTAGAAGATAATATATTAACACTAATATCAAATAAAGCTATATACAGTGAATTTAATTTAGAAGGTCCTGACGGATACAATAATGGTGTATTACTATTAAATAATGCATGTAAGGCAATGTATAGCAATAGTTCATTGGGTGCTGTTGCAAGAAGTATAAAAATAGAAGATATAGAAAAAATATCAAGTTTCACAGGAAATTCAAATAAAGAATATATTCCTATGTATGGATCATATCCTAATATATTTGCACTGGAAGAAAGTGGTGCACCAAATGGAACTTATGGTTCATTAGGAAGAAGTGAGCAAGATAGTTATATAACAGGATTGAATAATAATAATATTTCTAAGGGAAAAAAGACATATTATTCATATGAAATGTCAACATATTATATGAATTCCACATATTTAAATATGTTTAAAAATTCTCAAGAATATTGGCTCGCTTCGCGTTGTATTGACTATGGTCAGGCATCTATGAATTGGTTCAGTTTTTGTATATTTTATATTAATCAGGGAACAATATTTGCATGGCCATTATATGATTCGTTCACAGGAAATGACGGTTACGGAATGTCCGTTCGTCCAGTAGTTGAAATCAAGTTAAGCCAAGTTAATGTTGGATTAACAGGTGACGGCTCAAGTAGCACTCCATACAGCATAGAGGCAAAATAATGCAAACAAATCAAGAAGTCTAGAGCAAAACATATAACCAATAATATAAATACTAAAAGCAGGGAGTTAAATAATGAAGCAAACTTTCTGCTTTTTGATATAAAAATCCCAATAGAATTGGAAAGTTTAAACTAAAACAGGAAAAAGGCTTGTCCTTTTTTCTTTTTTTATGTATAATGTGTTTTATAAAACTTAATAAAGAGAAAGAAGGAAGAACAAAGAAATGGACAAAAAAACTTTGACAAAATTTCATGTACTTGCAATTATTTGTATAATTATTTTTTCAGCAGCACTTGCACCTAAAACTTTGCAAAATGATACATATTATACAATAAGCATAGGAGAACATATAATTGAAAATGGGATAGACGGACAAGACCCATTTGCATGGACAGATTTAAAATATACATATCCACACTGGTTATATGATACTTGTATGTACTTAATATACTCAGTTCGGAGGAATGACAGGAATATATATATCTACAGTAATATTAAGTTGCATCTTAGGAGTTGCATTATATATAACAAATACCAAAGTAAATAAAAAGCCATTATTTTCATTTGTAATTACAATAGGCGTAATGTTTTTAATGCAAGATTTTATAGCAGCTCGTGCTCAACTTGTAACATTTATATTATTTGTCTTGGAAATATTATTAGTAGAATGTTTCCTAGATACGAAGAAAAAAAGATATGTATTAGGATTAATGCTAATTGCATTGCTAATTGCAAACTTACATGCAGCAGTATTCTATTTCTTCTTTATACTACTTATGCCATATATTGCAGAATATCTTGTAATAAAATTAAGAGATTCGCATTTAGTATATAGATTTAAAATATATGATTTAAAATATAAAATAAGTAGTTTATCTAAGAAACAAGGTAAAGAAGAAAAACTTGCAAAATTGCAAGAAAAACTAGTTGAAACCGAAGAAAGGTTTATAAGATTTAAAGAAAAATTAGAGAAAAGAGAAGAAAATCCATACAGAATAAAACTAATAAGAAGAAATGGAGCAAAGTGGCTTATACTAATATGTATATTATGTTTCCTTATGGGACTTTTGACTCCAATTGGAGATGAACCATATACACATATATTCAAATTAATGTCAGGAACAACAACACAGAATATTTCGGAACATTTGCCATTAACACTTGCAAATCATATGGGAGCAATGACAGTTATAGTTATGCTTGTAATTCTTTTAGTATTTACAGACACTAAAGCTTCAATAAAAGATATGTGTATGATAGGAGGATTGCTACTTTTAACATTTATGAGCAGAAGACAATTTTCTATGCTTGTAACAATAGGTGGAATATCATTTACTGCATTAATTAGTAATTTTGCAGATAAATATGATAAGGAAGGAATAGACGATTTTACAAAACTAGTAGTTACTTGGAAGGGAAAAGTTATAACTTTACTGCTTATTGTATTATGTTCATATTCACTATATGCTGGAAAAATAGATGATTCATACATTAATTCAGCCTCATATCCAGTTGAAGCATCAGATTTCATATTAGAAGAAGCAGAAAAAGGTAATTTAGATTTAAACACTATGAGATTATTTAATGATTATAACTATGGAAGTTATCTCCTATTTAGAGGAATACCAGTATTTATAGACTCACGTGCAGACTTATATTCACCAGAATTTAATGAAGGATGTAATATATTTAATGACTATTTAAGTATTTCAGGACTTGGAACATATTATGAAGATGGATTTGATAAATATGGAATAACACATATAATTTCATACGAGAATTCTAAACTAAGTATGTTATTATCAAAAGACGATAATTATAATAAGATATATGAAGATGACTATTTTGTAATATATGAAAGGTTAAATGTAAACGCAGATAATGATGAATAATGAATATATAGTAGAAGAAAATCTGTCAGGAACACGAATTGACAAATGCATTGTAGCTTTAGATTGTGACATATCTAGAGCTACAGTACAAAGACTAATAGATGAGGAAAACATATTAGTAAATGGCAAAAATGTAAAAGCATCATATAAAGTGAGTACTCGGAGATAGAATATATATAACAAAACCAGAAGCAAAGGAAATTTCACTTAAAGCTCAAGACATTCCAATAGATATACTTTATGAAGATAATGATATAATTGTTGTAAATAAACCAAAAGGAATGGTAGTACACCCAGCAAATGGAAATCCAGATGGTACTTTAGTAAATGCAATAATGAATATTTGCAAAGATAGTCTATCTGGTATAGGAGGAGAAATTAGACCTCGGAATTGTGCACAGACTAGATAAAGATACAAGTGGAGTTATAATAGTTGCTAAAAATGATAAAGCACATATAGATATAAGTAATCAAATAAAGAATAGAACAGTCAAAAAGACATATATAGCATTAGTTAGAGGAAATGTAAAAGAAGATGAAGCTACAATAGACATGCCAATTGGAAGGTCTGAAAAAGATAGGAAAAAGATGGCAGTGACAAGAAAACGGAAAAGAAGCTGTAACTCATTTTAAAGTCTTAAAAAGATATGATGGATTTACATTATTAGAGATAAAGATAGATACAGGAAGAACACATCAAATAAGGGTGCATATGGCTGAAATTGGCTATCCAGTAGTTGGAGATATGACATATTCAAATGGCAAAAATCCTTTTAATGTTCAAGGCCAAATGTTGCATGCTAAAAAAATAGAATTTCTTCATCCAACAACAAAGGAAAAAATGATAATAGAAGCACCTATTCCAGATTATTTTAAAAAAGTAATAGAAACATTAGACAAAATGATTTAAAAGAATAATTGTGCTAATTTATGCCTTGAGAAAGGAATGATATTAAATATATGAAAGAAGTAAGACTTCAAAAATATCTTGCGTCATCTGGGATAGCATCGAGGAGGAAATGTGAAGAATATATATTAGAAGGGCTTGTAAAAGTAAATGGAGAAATAGTTAGAACTTTAGGAACCAAAATAGATCCTGAGAAAGATATAGTGTGCTTTAGAGATGAAAAGGTAAAAAAGGCAGATGAAAAGCATGTATATATACTCTTAAATAAACCTATTGGATATGTTACAACAGTAAAAGACCAATTCAAAAGAGATACAGTTTTAGACTTAGTAAAAATTAATAAAAGAATAGTACCAGTTGGAAGGCTTGATATGTATACATCAGGAGCGTTAATATTAACGGATGACCGGAGAATTTGTATATAAAGTAACACACCCAAAACATGAAATAACAAAAACATATACAGTAACTCTAATTGGCGAAGTTTCAAATGAAGATATAGAAAAATTAAAACATGGAGTTAAAATAGAAGACTATATAAGTAAACCTGCTATTGTTAAGATATTAAAAATTGATAAAGATAAGAAAATATCAAGACTAGAAATTACAATACATGAGGGAAAAAATAGAGAAGTTAGAAAAATGTGCGAAGCAATAGGTAAAAAGGTAAAAGCACTTCACAGAACAAAAATTGGAAATATATCTGTCAAGTCACTAAAATTAGGAGAGTGGAGATATTTAACTAAAGAAGAAGTGAATAGTATATTACAAAGAACTATATAAAAAATTTGCAAAAATAGTTCAAAGTGTAGTATAATAAATTTGTACAAAAGATAAAGGAGATATATAATGAAATATAATAAATTTAATATATCTGATAGTAATTTATGCAAAGGAATGATAGTAAAACGGGAGGGTAAAACAAATAAAGCCTTATGGGGCATTTATAGAAATTGAGAATCGGAATAAGTGGATTATTATATATTGAGGATATATCAATATCAAGAATAAAGTCACCTTATGAAAGATTTGAAATAGGACAAGATATAAACGTAATGGTAAAGGATATAGATGAAGAAAAAAATCGAATATCATTTACATATAAAGAATTACTTGGAACTTGGGAAGATAATATAAAAGAGTTTGAACAAGGAACAATAGTAAAAGGAATTGCAAGAGAAACGGAAAAATCTAAAAATGGTATATTTATAGAATTAAAACCTAATTTAGTTGGACTTGCGGAATATAAAGAGAATATATCATATGGTCAAAATGTAAATGTATATATAAAGAAAATCATTCCAGAGAAGAAAAAAGTAAAGCTTCTAATATATGAATAAGGAGGAATAAAAATGGTTGAGGATAATCAAATTGAAGCAGAAAAATCACCATTTGCACTAAGAAAAGGTGAAATAAAAACATTTGATGGAAAAGATGGATATGTTTCTATGAACCAGATAGTCCATAAGATAAATCTAGGACATATTAATGATTTACACTTTGCAATACTTGAACTTGTAAATGAGTTTGAGTTTATAACATCAAGACAATTGTGTCAATTATTAGAGTATAGGGGTATAGAGTATAAATCACAAGATAAATTGAATAATAAACTAGAACAACTTGTAAAATCAAAAATATTAACAAGATATTATTTTACATCAGAAGATGGAAAAGGAATATATAGAATTTATTGTCTAGAGAAAATGGGAAAATATCTTCTTACATCAAGAGGAATAGAATGCAAATGGCAACAATCAGATAATACAAAGCCAGTTGCAATGATAAAGAAAAGACTTGCAGGAAATCAAATAATAATTGCATACATGAAAAAAGTAAAAGCATTTACTGGGTATGTTGTAAAACCTACTTTAAATGCAAAGACTATTGGAAAAGTATTTAAGGCAACAGGTGGAGCAGTAAAACTTACGAAAAATTCTAAGTCAATAGTATTTTTATTTGAGGTTATAAGAAGAGAGGAAGAATGGCAAAAAAAATTAGTAGACAAAATGAAGATGTACAAAGATTTCTATGAAAACTTTGTATCAATGGATTCTGGGTATATTACACCTCCTCAACTAATAATTGTATGTGAAGATGAGAGACATACAGCAGAATGCTTTAAAGAAATTGTATCAAACAGATTAGAGATATCTAATATGAATTTATATTTTACAACAGATTTAAGACAAATAGAAGAAAATCTTACAAAGAGTTTATTAGAATTTAAGCTTGATGAGCAAACAAATAAATACAAGGTAGAAAACGTAGAACTTAAGTTATTGGAGTAATAGTTAATATTCATAAAAGTGAGCCCAAAAAGGCTTGCTTTTTTAATAAAATTATGTCATAATATATATGTGAAATTATAATAAATATTGATTATTGAAAATATATGCAGTATATAAACAGTAGAAAGTGGTGGGAGTTTTGAAATATTTCGATAAATTACTAAAAATATTAAAAACAGATAGAAATACGTTCTTTACATATATATTTACATTAGCGACTATCTATATAGCGATAGACAGAATCGTAGAAATGCTATTTATGATGTTTACAGGAATTTCAGTTTCATATTGGGGACCTATAGCATATACACTAGCACTAGCATGCCCAGTATGTGCGTTCTTGTTTTCAGGATGTTCAAAATATGCATCATCAGGTAGACTTAAGCTAATGATTATATATGCTTATGCTATTGCACTTTATATAATTGCAATTTCAATGGTAACACAGTGGATAAATGCGGGAGCATGGATGTTCCTATTCTCAGTACCAAATTATCTTGAAATAGTAACCCAATTCTCAGAAGTTATTAAACCTGCATTCCAAGCAATAGCAATATATATACCACTTACTACGTTTTTCTCAATATTCTGGTGGTGCTATGCAGGAGTTGCAGATTCAAGGTTAATACAAGAATCTATTTGGGACTACAAAGGAATTGACCTATCAAAGAAAACATCACAAAGTGGTGCATATAGTTTTGAAAACGTTATATCTTCAGATAAAGAAACAGGAAAAATAGTTAAGATATATGATAACAGAAGAGCAGAACCAATGTTGATTAGTGGTTCTTCTGGAATGGGAAAAACATCATTAGTTCTTGAACCAATGATGGCAAGAGATATAGAGAAAAAATACTTCTTTAAAGAAGCAGCAAAAGAGATGGGATTTACAGCACTAAAGACTGGACTTGCAACATTGAACTGCCCTTATGCAAATGACTATATAAATGAAAACTTTAGCTTAAATATGCTAGAACCAGTACCAGGAAAAGAAAAATTATATAAAGCATATTTGAGTAAAATGATATATAATGACGGACCTAAGATAACATATAAAGACTTAGGTATAACATTTATGTCTCCAGACTATGAATCAACAGAAAGAATGATAGAAGTTGTTAAAAACTTTGGACTAAAAGTTAATGAAGTAGATCCAAACAACTCAAATTCAATAGGATTAAATCCATTTTCTTATGGAGCACCAAGTGAAATTGCAGCAGTAATATCATCAATAATTGCAACAACTTATGCAAATTCAAGACCAGAGGATGACGAAGTATTTTTCCAAAATTCAGCTGCGCAAGCTATTGAGAATATAACAATACTTCTTGCAGAAATGTATCCAAGACTAAATGACGGATTACTTCCAAACCTAGAAGACATACTTGATATGTTAAATGATTTTGATTTAGTAGAAGAAATGTGCAGAAAAGTAGAAGAAGATGAAGAATTATCTAAAGAACTTAGATTACAATTAGGATATTTCAAGAAATATTTTTATAAAAATTCTTCAATGAGAGAAGATACAGAAAAATATGTACATATAGCAATTACACAATTAGATATGCTCCTTAGAATACAAGGCTTAAGAAATATTTTATGTAATAGAACAAATAACATAAATTTTGATACAATGCTTGAAAAAGGAGAAATTACAATAGTTTGCACAAGAAGAGGAGATTTAGGACCAGTAATTCAAAAAGCATTCGGACTATTTTTCTTACTTTCAATGCAACGTTCAGTATTAAAAAGACCTGGAAATGAAAACTCAAGAATACCACACTTACTATATATAGATGAGTTCCCTGATTTCTTGTGTGATGCAACACTTGGACTAGTAACATTGTATAGAAAATATAAAGTAGGAACAATAATAACAACTCAAAACTTAGAACAACTAGAAGCTACACAAACTTCAAGAAGAACAATTGTTACAAACTGTACAACAAAGATAGTAGTTGGAAATATCGCACCAGAAGAGTTAAAATTCTGGGTTGATGAATTCGGAGCAAGAAGAATGTGGGTTTACTCTCAAGACATGAGCATGAAAGCAGAAGGACAAGGAAAACAATTCTTAGGAGGAGAATCATCAGTAAAAGATGTTTCTTATGGAGATTTCAAAGGTGTTAAATGGGCATATAAAAACTGGTTTGAACCTGCTAAACTTCAAAACTCACTTACATTTAAATGGTGTGCATTCAAATATAAAGATGATAAAGGAAGACCATTTGCAGGAGTTGCTAAACTTGATTTTATGCCTTCAAAATACAAGGAACCACATAAATCAAAGAACTTCGACTTTACAAAATATCAAAGTGGAATTGCAAATGAGGGAAGTGTAAAAACTTCAAAGAGAAGACATGGATTTGATCCAAAGAGAGTTGATTTTGACTCATTTAATGATAGTGAAGAAATTGACCCAATTCAAACAGACTCAACAGATGCAAGCTTCTTATTTAACAATGAAGATGCAATTGTATACGATATGCATCGAGATTCAAAAAAGAATTAAAAAATAAATCTCGCTTTATTGCGAGATTTATTTTTTTTGCCAATGGGGACGCATCTAAAATGGCAGAAACTTTTTTTATCGAATTAGTGTAATGGCAATTGGAGCAATTAATGCAATAATAGATAAAAAGCCACACACAATTCCTCCAACTTTATTAGAATTATCTTTGTATTCATAAATTGCATATCCGATTGTTTTAAAAAAAGTATATATACTTAAAATTATAACAACAAATGTCATAAAAACCTCCTTCTAGCCAAATTTAAGATATTAAATAGCTAGAGATAACATCTATTTCTACATTTACATCAAAAAAAGCATTAGAATAATTATTTAACCAGTCATATTTTATCCATTCATCCCAAGTATTAAAATATTTAACAGCATGTTTTCCAAGTAAAGCTATATCTGATTTATAATCTTTAGAAGTCTTATAAAAATAATTTTCCAATTCACTTTTTATATAAGAAGTAGCATAAGATTCAATTAACTCTAAATTATTTTCATCAAAATAATTAGAAGTCTTGTTAGCAGACAATATTCTTGAATCTAATTTTACTTTTGTTGTAATATATGGTGAACCGGTCTATAATTTTAACATCATTTTCTGTATTTTTATCAAGAGTTACATATAAATCTATAGAGCTATCTTCATCAAAAGGACTAGGAATAGACAGGTAACATTCTTCTAACTCACTAGTTACCATTAAATGACATATAGTTTCAATAGCAGTTAATTCTCCGAACAAGAACATCTCCCTTAAAAACTGCTAACCCAACAACATCTATGTTAGTTGAAGAATTAGAAGGATCATCATTATTAGAAGTTGTTTCACCAGCAATTGTATCAGTATCAGGAGCTGCTTTTTCACTTAAAGCAGTAGGAGAAGCAGAAGCACCGAAGAATTGCAGATGGCTCACCATAGGTATCAATAAGTCGGTTAAATACGTCTGAAATAGTTATGTCTGCAGTATATCCGGTTGTACGACTAGAAGTTGCAATTATTTCATAATATTTAGCTGTAATACTTTCAAGTTCTGATTTAGAGTCAGCAAGAAAATCATAAGCAGTAGAACGAGATACAATAACGTTACAATCTGGTCTAACTTCTATGTGATTTACTAAAGTATAAATAATGTCAGAAATACCCATACTTGCAACTTCTTCTGATATAACCAGAACTTTACAATGAGAAAGGTTTATTATTTTACTAATATAACCGATTTGCAAGATTTATACCAGTTTCAATAGAAGGACATTCTATAGTATCAATTACAGTATCAGAAGAGTCTGAAGAACTAGAAGAACCACTATCAGAACTATTTTTAGAAGGAATAGCAATCTGAAAACTTACTTTTAGATTGCTTTCACTTCCGCACATCCACACCGAATTGCAACAACATATGCCATATCATTTATATTTTGCTTAGCAGCATATCCGTTTATAGTAAATGCTACAAGAATTATTGCAATAAGTAGTATATTAAGAAACTTTTTCAATATTTTTTTCTCCTTTCGTTAATTCACGCTTTTTCTTTATATAAGCAAGAATTAAAATTATAAAACATATAAAGAAAACTAATGCTATAGAAACATATTTGTAAAAAGTATTCTCAAAGAAAACTGTATCAGTAACATTTTTAGGAATCATGGCTATAGCAAATAAAATGGCTGATAAACAGTATACCATAGCACTTTCATATTTTGTTGCAATAACTTTTTTTAGAGATTTTAGTGCAAAATGTAAAATAATTCCTAAATAACTAAAAATTGACATAACCCATATTAGTAGAAAAATAGCATCCATACTTTGAATAAAGTCACCAATACTTACTTTTCTAGCCAAAACATATATAGATAAAGTATTATTTAGCTCAGACATTGATGGTATTAAAAAAAGTAAAGCAGTAACTTCAAGTAACAAAAATATAGTAAATATTGTAATAGATATGAGTCCAATTTTCTTAAAATTTTTGCCGGTCGCCAATAAGAGGACAAATTAATAAAAGTATAAAGGAACTACTAAAAGCAAAAATATTTCCGAAGTCCATTCAGAAAGGTTTCTGATGCTCCGTATCCGAGAATTGGTAAGGCTCTTTCTGGAACAAAGTCAGATACAGATGATATAAATATTATTATCATTGAGACTAATACAATAGGCAAAATAAAAACAGTAGTCCTAGCAATCACTTTAAAGCCAAATAGATTAAGAATAATGGCAATAGCAATAAATATAAGAATAACTATTTCTAAATCTATATTAGGAAAGGATATAAGTACTAGACTTTCTGCCAAAGTTCTAACCACAAAGGCAGAAAGTACTAAAAGATAGATGCAAACAATAATAGTAAAAATGTTTTTTACAGTTTTCCCAGCAACATATTCGCAAATATCTATTATATCGCTGTTTGGAAAAAGCTTAAGAATTCTTGATATAATATAAAAAAATATGAGAAAAATTATAAAAACATAAATAAGGTTTAGTATTGTTGCAGAACCAGTTTCAGTAATTAAATGATTTGGAACATTTAATATAATGTGAGAAATCATAACAGTAACAATAATTGCAATAGCTTGAAATGTTCCAAGTTTTCTTTCCTTCATTAAAAAACCTCCATTCTAAATATTTGTACTAAGATAAAGTCAAGCATCATTTTTGCTTTTCCACTTCATACTTATATCATCTTGCTTTTTTTGCCTCTTTGTTTTTAAAAAGCTTCTTCTATTTTCTCTTTTCCACTCAGGAGATAAAAAGTAACCGTCATTATCAGAACTTGCAGAAGGAGAAAAAGGACTTAAATAAGATACTCCAAATGAATTTATACTTGAGATAACAGCTAAGTGTAAAACAAGTCCAAAAGCAATACCTAAAAATCCTGCAAGGTAGCCTAAAATAATATATGCAAATCGAGTTAAACGCATATGAAAACTTAAAGAATAATCAGGAACAGCAAATGAAGTTATACCAGTGATTGCAATGACAATTACAAGTATAGGGCTTACTAAATTTGCTGAAACCGCAGCTTCTCCTAGAATAAGAGCTCCGAACAATACTTATAGTTTGACCTAAAGGAGATGGCACTCTAACGCCAGCTTCTCTTATTAATTCCAAAGAAAGTTCCATAATCAAGATTTCGAAAATTATGGGAAATGGCACATTACTTCTCGAGGCAATAATTGCAAAAAGGAATTCAGTAGGGATTAGTTCTTGATGATATGTTGTAATTGCAACATAAAAACCAGGAAGAAGTATTGATAGAAATAGAGCAAGAAGCCTAATTCCTTTTAAAAGGTTTGCAAATTGATGCTTTAAGTTTTTATCTTCAGGTGAGGCAAAAAAATCAATAAAAACACCTGGAATAACTAAAGCATAAGGAGTACCGATTCACTAAAACAGCAATTCTTCCTTCTAGCACATATGAAGCAACTCTATCAGGTCTTTCAGAAGAAATAACTTGAGGAAGACTATATTCACTATCCTCAATAAGATGTTCTAATTGACCAGAAGAGGTTAAATAATCAATACCAAGATTATTTATCCTATATCTTACTTCTGCAACTAAATCATCATTAACAACATTTTTTAAATAACATAGTCCGTATTTTAGTTGCACTAATAGTTCCGAACACTCATATCTTCAATAATAAAATTTTCATTATTAATAAATCTTCTTAAAAGACTTGTATTTGTACGAATGGATTCTACAAATCCTTCTTGTGGACCTCTTATTACAATTTCATTTTTTGGAGGGGTAATACTACGTTTTTCAAACCCTTTAGCATCAATCAGGAAAACTGTATCAATTGTATCAATAAAAAGAGCTGACATTCCAGCATTTACCTTTTGAAAGATATCTTTAAATTTAGTAGAAGTTGATACATCATTTTGAGGAACTAGACATTCAGATATATAGTCTATAAGGTTAAATTTTTTTATACGGCGTACTACGGCATTATTTGTGACAGCTGTACTTACAACATTGGGTTCAGAAGTATTTGTATTAGAACTATTTTTCAACATAAGTGGTTCTATAACAAATTTATTTATGGATTTAGTATCAATCATTCCATCAATATAGAGTAGAAATGCGTTATATTGCTTATTTTTAGCATTTACGAAAAATTTTCTCAATTTTATATCACTATTTATTAGAGTATTGTATTTAGCCTTTACATATTCTAAGTTAACATCGATAGAAGTATAAACATTTTCATTCACATTTTTCAAAGGGTCAAGCTCAGGAGAATTATTTGTGGTTTGACTATCTTGAGAAGCATCAGCATCTGGTAAAACAAAATCATAATCTTCACTTTCTTTAAATTTTAGAAAATTCATTAAATTCTCAAAGAATTTCATAAATAATATAACCTCCATTATAATAACGCTTTTAATATGAAAACAATAATAGTATTTCTCAAAAATTAATAAATATGTATTTATTTTACAGCCTGGTGAACTCCAAAAATGTATTAAATTTGCTATAAAATAAAATGCAAAGACTTATTTTTTCTCAAAATAAGTAGATTTTTTAAAGTTTGTGTGATATAATTTTAAAATAATATTTATAGAAAAGAGGTAAATATATGGAAAAAATAAGAGGATTTGAAATTGCAAAAGGATTTGAAGATAAAGAAATAAATATGCCAGTACGTAAAACAAAGTTTTCTGCTGGATATGATATAGAAGCAGCAGAGGATACAGTTATTCCTTCATTCAAAAAAGGAATGAACCCAACACTTGTAAAAACAGGATTAAAAGCATATATGCAAGATGATGAATATCTAAAACTATGCAACAGAAGCTCAAACCCTAAAAAGAAAGGGCTAATTCTTGCAAATAGTATAGGAGTTGTAGATGCAGATTATTATGGAAATCCTGATAATGACGGACATATCATGTTTGCATTTTATAATATAAAAGAAGAGGATACAGTCGTAAAAAAAGGTGAATGTATAGGACAAGCTATATTTGAAAAATTTCTAGTAGCAGATGAAGATAAGGCTGAGGGAGAACGTGTAGGAGGATTCGGCTCTACTAATTAATTCAAACAATAATCATCATTTGGCGTCGTTAAACTTCATTAAGAATAAAATCAACGTGCAAAAGCACGCCTCATTTATTCTTAATTCGTTTGCCAGCTCTGCATACTGACGCTGTAACAGGCAAAGCCTTAACAGCTTCAGCATAGCCAACTAATAATTCTTGTTTGAATTATAATAAGAATTACTCGTTTCTTTTTAAATCGAAAAAAATCAATGAAATCAAATTTTACAATTATGAAAGAGGGATAAATAAAATGACAGCAATTGAGATAAGAAACAAATTTTTAAACTATTTCAGAAGTCATGGACACAAAATAATACCAAGCGCACCACTAATACCAGAGAATGATCCATCAGTTCTTTTTACAACTGCTGGAATGCATCCACTTGTGCCATATTTACTTGGAGAAAAACATCCAGAAGGAACAAGACTTGCAGATTACCAAAAATGTTTAAGAACAGTAGATATTGACGAAGTAGGAGATAATAGACATCTAACATTCTTTGAAATGCTTGGAAATTGGTCTTTAGGAGACTATTTTAAAAACGAATCAATAAGATATAGTATAGAATTCTTAACAAAAGAGCTTAATATTCCAATTGAAAAACTATCAGTAACATGCTTTGCAGGTGATAAAGATGCACCACGTGACGAAGAAACAGCCAAAGTATGGGAAGAAGTTGGAATGCCAAAGGAAAGAATATATTATTTTGGAAAGAATGACAACTGGTGGATAGCAGGAGATGAGGGACCTTGTGGACCTGATACAGAAATATTCTATGATACTGGAAAGCCAGCATGTTCTGACAATTGCAATCCTTCATGTGATTGTGGAAAGTATGTAGAAATATGGAATAATGTATTTATGGAATACTATAAACATAAAGACGGAACATATACAAAATTAAAACAAAGAAATGTAGATACAGGACTTGGACTAGAGAGAATAAACATGCTTCTTCAAGGAAAAGAAACACCTTTTGATACAGAGATATTCAAACCAATAATGGATAAACTACAAGAACTTGCAAAAAATGATAATTTAGAGAGCAGAAGAATAGTTGCAGAACATTTAAGAGCAAGTATGATGATTATTGCAGATGGAGGAAAACCAAGCAATATTGATAGAGGATATATTTTAAGAAGACTAATAAGAAGAATGATAAGGCATCTAAATAAATTAGAAATAAACTTAGATAGACTAAAAGAATTAATCGAATTAAATATTGAAAACTTAAAAGAAATGTATCCAGAACTTATGCAAAACAAAGAAAATATAATAAATACAATAATGGAAGAAAAAGACAAGTTCGTAAAGACCTTAGTAAATGGAGAAAAAGAATTACAAAAAGAATTAAATAAACTAAAAGAAAAGAATATAGATATACTTTCAGCAGAAGAAGTATTTAGATTATATGAAACCTATGGATTTCCTCCAGAAGTTACAAAAGAGATAGCAAAGGAAAATGGATTCAAGGTTGATTTAGAGACTTTTGATAAGCTATTTAAAGAACATCAAGAAAAATCAAGACTTGGTTCAGAACAAAAATTTAAGGGCGGACTTGCAGACCAAAGTGAAGAGACAATTGCATATCATACAGCAACACATCTTTTGCATAAAGCACTACAAATAGTTTTAGGAGACCATGCAGTGCAAAAAGGCTCAAATATTACAAGTGAAAGATTAAGATTTGATTTTTCACATCCACAAAAACTTACAAAAGAAGAATTAGATAAAGTAGAACAAATTGTAAATGAACAAATACAAAGAGATTTACCAGTCACATGTGAAGAAATGAGCTATGAAGATGCAAAAAACAGTGGAGCAATTGGATTGTTTGCAAATAAATATGGAGATAAAGTTAAAGTGTACACAATAGGAGACTTTAGTAAAGAAATTTGCGGTGGACCACATGTAACACACACAGGAGTTTTAGGAACATTCAAAATAAAAAAGGAAGAAGCATCTTCAGCAGGAGTCAGACGTATTAAGGCAGTACTTATTAAATAAATGTGTGAATTGTGTCAATGGTGACTCTTGGGCAAATGACACAAAAGACAGTGTTGGAAAGGATAAAATATGGAAGAATGTATATTTTGTAAAATAATAAACAAAGAAATACCAAGTAATATAGTGTATGAAGATGACGAAGTATTAGCATTTAAAGATATAAACCCACAAGCACCTGTTCATATTATAGCTATACCAAAAAAACATGTAAGTTCTGTAATGGAAACTAAAAAAACAATTATAGCAGATATATTTGATGCTATACAAAAAATTGCAAAAGAACAAGGAATAGATAAATCAGGATTTAGAGTTATAACAAACTGTGGTAAGGATGCAGGACAAACTGTAAATCATTTACATTTTCATATACTTGCAGGAGCTAATCTAGGAGAGAAAATAGTTTAAGAATAAATATGTACAAATTGTGAAAAATGTGCTATAATAAATATATATGGTAAAATTCAAAAACAAGGAGGATGAAATATGTTTAATAGTAAGTTTAATTCATTACTTACTGCATTACTAATAATTGCAATAATTGCAATATTAGCGATTATTGGATATTTTGGATATTCTATATATAATAAATATTACTTAAATGCAGGGGCAAAAGATGCTGTAGATGCATTTGAACAAGCAGTAGGAAACCAAAATACAGTAACGACTCCTCCAACAAATGAACTTGTTCAAAATGTAGTAATAGGTGGCGTGTCGGAGGGAGATTCGATGTATCAAAATCAAACTCAAAATAATAATACGTCGACCACTACATATTATGGATATGAAGTAGTAGGTACAATTTCAATTCCAGCAATAGATATAGAGTATCCAATACTAGGAAAGCCTGCAACAGATGCATTAAAAGTTGCTATAGTTTATCTTTCTGGTGCTGGAATCAATCAAGTAGGAAATACAGTTTTACAGGGACATAATTATAGAAATGGATTATTTTTCTCAAACTTGAGTAAGCTATCAGTTGGAGATAAGATATATATTACAGATAAAACAGGAACACAAGTAACTTATGAGGTTTATAGAAATTTTGAAGCAAAAGCTACAGATACAAGCTTTTACAAAAGAGATACAGAAGGAAAGAGAGAAGTTACATTGTCTACATGTACAAATGATAATACAGTAAGAACAATTATCTTAGCAAGAGAAGTTTAATAAATGATATCTGGACGGTTGCTTTAGCAATTCTCTTAGATATACAGGCACTTGTTTTAAATAAGTGCCTGTGTTTTTTTGTAAACGGGGGATGCATCTAGAATTACAATTTTTAAATTTTGCGTTACATTCAAAAAAATTATTACTTAATAATTACAACTCTTTTTTGCTTTATAAATTTAAAAATATTAAAAGATATAAGTAAAACAATGTAGATACTTATAAAAATTAGAACTTTAAAGATAACAAAACCTGTATCATACTCGATATAATTATCTATTGCATCAAATAAAAATTTTGTCGCAAGAACAAGTAAGGTTGGAACTACTATGTAAGAAAAATAGTCAAATTTGAATTTTGTTACTTTATATAATTGAATTAAACTAATTGTAAAGTTTAAAATTTCGCTAATAGCAATAATTGCAAGATATCCATATATACCATAAATAGGAACAAGAGTATATATCAAAAGAATAGTTGAAAACAAATCAAATATATTGCAAAACATTACTCCAACTTGCTTATCTAATCCTCTAAGCATCGCATCAATAATTTTATCTAAATATATAAGAATAATTAAAGGGCAAAGAATGACCAAGAATTCTGATATATCAAGATTGTTATAAATTAAATAGCATATTTCTTCTGTGAAAGTTAAAAATATACCAATTATGCAAATACTAAAGAAAGATGTAAATTTAAAAATAAAAGTAATTATTTGATTCATTCTATTAAAATCTTTTTTTATATTATATCTTGCAAATTCTGGTATTAGAAGATTTGCACAAGAAGTAATAATTATGCAAGGAAACATAAGAATTGGCATTGTCATACCGTTAATAAGTCCATATTGAGACAATGCTTCATCACATGCAGAAGTATGTTTTTCTAGGCTAAATGGAATTAAGAGTTGTTTTAAAGTAGAAAGACCTGAACGAACATAAGAAGTGATAGCAACAGGAAAAGAGATTCTTAAAATCCTTCTTAAATAATTACCATTAGACTTAGAGTTAATACCAGATATTTTTCTTCTGTCTATTACATATAAAATATAGTTAAATACAAACTCAAAGACAGATGATATAGTTGTTGCAAGTATTAAATAAGTACAAACAATGCTTAAGTTAGATGAAGGTAATGCATATAAAAAATAACATGTCAAAACTACTTGAAAAATCATTGTTAAACTTCTACTTAAAGAAGTCTTAGAAACTCTTCTAACTCCAGTAAAATATCCGTGTAAGAGAAGTTGTAAGAGAGTTAAAAGGAAGACTTACTGCCATAAGATATATAGGCATGTTTGTAACTTTACCATGTAAAAGTACAGAAGAAAAGTAAGGAGCAGTAACAACAAAAAAGATACAAGCAATTATACCAAAAATTAAGCTATAAACTATGCACTTTCTCATAGCAACTTTAATACCGCCTCCCGAGAATTGCCATCAAGCTCCTCGGCAACGATTCTAGTTGCAGCAAGACTTATTCCAGAATTTGCAAATGTTATTGCAAAAGTATAAATAGATACAATTAATTCAAAAATTCCGAGAGCCTTCACTACCAAGTTTATTGGCTACATACACACTAAAAAAGATATTAACACAACTCATAAAAAGAGAAGTAAGTGTTAGAATCATTGTATTAAATAAAAAAAGTTTTAATCTGCTCATATAGTAAATGTATTATATATAAAAAATATTATGATAGAAAAATTGATATAAAAGTAAAGATAATTTTACAAAAAAATCAAAAATTTGTTTGACAATTATTTGTTTTTATGATATTATGATAAAAATAATAAAGGAGTGATGAGTGTGGGGAGAAAGAAAAGTACAGTTGAATTAAATAAAAGAGAAAAAGCAATACTAAGATTTATTGAAAAGCAAATGGAAAAAGTAGGATATGCGCCTTCTGTTAGAGAAATAGGTAAAGCAGTAGGACTTAAATCTACAGCAACTGTTCATGGATATTTAGCAAAATTAGAGCAAAAAGGATATATCAAAAAAGAAAATCAAAAAGGTAGAACACTAAGACTATTAAAAGGCGGAAATGATGATAAAAAGCAAGAAAAACTAAAAGAATTATATACTTCAAAAGAACTTGTAGAAGTTCCAGTAATAGGAAAAATAACAGCAGGAGCTCCAATTCTTGCAGTAGAAAATGTAACAGACACTTTCCCAATACCAATCGACTTTGTTGGAAATTCAGAGAGTTTCATGCTTACTGTTAGAGGAGAAAGTATGATAGAAGCAGGAATATTAGATGGTGATTATATATTAGTCAAAAAGCAAAATACAGCAAATAATGGAGAAATTGTTGTTGCTTTAATAGGCGATGAGGCTACTGTAAAAACATTTTATAAAGAAAAAGACCATATAAGACTTCAACCTGAAAACTCTACTATGGACCCAATAATAGTTCCAGATTGTAAAATACTTGGAAAAGTTGCTGGTGTGTTTAGAAAAATGTAAAGTTAGATATATAAATGGAGTGTAGTTGCATACACTCCATTTTAGATGCGTCCTCATTGGCAGAACTTCTTATATTCTATTGTTAATTTTACTTTTTTATGATATGATAATAAGATAAAAAAGAAGGGTAGATGCAATTTTGAGGGGGCCTTATTAATGGCAAAAATTTTAGACAGAATCAATTCAACAGAAGATTTAAAAAAATTAACACTAAAAGAGAAAAAAGAGCTCGCTGAAGATATAAGAGAATTGATAATAAATACAGTATCAAAGACAGGGGGACATCTGGCATCCAACTTAGGAGTCGTTGAACTAACAATTGCAATTCATAGTATTTTTAATTCACCAACGGACAAAATAATTTGGGATGTACGGACATCAAAGCTATGTTCATAAAATATTAACTGGCAGAAAAGATAAAATGCCTACACTAAGACAGTTTGGAGGAATAGCTGGATTTCCAAGAAATACTGAATCAGAATGTGATAGCTTTGATACAGGACATAGTAGTACATCAATATCAGTAGCACTAGGAATGGCAACTGCAAGAGATTTAAAAAAAGAAAAAGAGTACATAATAGCAGTTATAGGAGATCGGAGCATTAACAGGAGGAATGGCATTAGAGGCATTAAATCATGCAGGAGCAATGAAAACGAATTTAATAGTAATTCTTAACGATAATGAAATGAGCATATCTAAGAATGTTGGAGGAATTTCGATGTTCTTAAGCAAAGCGAGGACAAGGAAATTCTATACGGAGTCAAATAAGTACATAAAGAAAGTAGTAAATATGCTTCCTAGTGGAGGAAATTGGATTATACGATTTATAAGAAAGATAAAATACAGTATAAAGCAATGGCTAATACCCAATATGCTTTTTGAGGATATTGGCTTTAGATACTTAGGACCAATTGATGGACATGATATAGAAAAATTAGAAAGTATATTAAAAACAAGCAAAGATTTAGAAGGACCAGTATTAATACATGTAGTTACCAAAAAGGGAAAAGGCTACAAGCCAGCAGAGGAAAATCCTGATAAATTCCATAGTGCATCAAATTTTGATATAGAAACAGGAATAAGTAAGAAAGAAAAAACGATAGATTACTCAAAAGTATTTGGAGAGAAATTAATAGAACTTGCAAGAAAAAATGAAAAAATAGTTGCAATTACAGCAGCGATGAAGGATGGAACAGGACTTTCTGAATTTGCAAAAGAATTTCCTAATAGATTCTTTGATGTAGGAATTGCTGAACAGCATGCTATAGGATTTGCAGCAGGACTTGCTAAAAATGGAATGACACCGGTAGTTCCAATATATTCATCATTTTATCAAAGAAGTTTTGATCAAGTAATACATGATGTATGTATTCAAAATCTAGGAATAGTTATGTGTGTAGATAGAGCAGGAATTGTTGGAAATGACGGAGAAACACATCAAGGAGTATTTGACTTATCTTTTTTCTCTATAATACCAAATATTGTAATAATGGCACCAAAAGATTTTTATGAATTAAAGACTATGCTAGAATATGCAGTTACACTAAAAAAACCAGTAGTTATTAGATACCCAAGAGGAGGAGAAGGAAAAATAAAATTTGATATTCATGAGAAATTAAAGCTTGGACAAGCGGAAGTTTTAAAGACAGGAAATGATATTACAATAATTGCTATTGGTAAAATGGTAGAAAGAGGAATAGAAATTGCAAATTTATTAGAAGAACAAGGGAAAAGTGTAGAAGTTATAAATGTTAGATTTTTAAAGCCAATTGATAAGCAAACAATATTAGAATCAATTAAAAAAACAAAAAATGTAGTCACTATAGAAGATAACATTATAAAAGGTGGCTTAGGAAGTAGAGTGGCAGAACTAATAAACGAAGAAAATATAAAAAACACAAAATTTAAGAAATATGGATATCCAGATGAATTTATTAAACATGGAAGTATTTCAGAGATAGAGAAAAAATATGGACTAGATGCAGAAAGCATAGTAAAAGATATAAATGATAGATTTTAAGATTAAAAGACTCAAGATTTTTCTTGAGTCTTTTAATTTATTTAGATGTTTCTACTTATACTTGCATATTTCTTTAATTTTTCATAAACTAGATAATTTATAGTACCTGCAGGGAAGTTTCCATATTTGTCTTTCTTACCAGCAGGAACTCCAGTTAAAACTTCAATTCCTTCTTCAATAGTCGATACAGCGTAAATGTGGAATAAACCAGATTTTACAGCCTGAACAACTTCATCACTTAAATTCAAATTTTTAATGTTCTGTACAGGAATTAATACTCCATGACTTCCATCTAAACCTCTCATTTTACAAATATGATAAAATCCTTCAATTTTCTCATTTACTCCACCAATTGGCTGAATTTCACCTTTTTGGTTTACAGAGCCTGTGACTGCAATAGCCTGATTTATTGGAACTTCAGACAAACTTGAAAGTAAAGCATAAAGTTCTGTACTTGAAGCACTATCACCATCAACACCATTATATAACTGCTCAAAACAAATACTTGCTGAAAGAGAAAGAGGTATATCTTGAGCAAATAATTCACCAATGTATCCACTAAGAATTAGTACACCTTTTGAATGAGAAGAACCTGAAAGTTCAACTTCACGTTCTATATTTATAATTCCAGATTTACCTGTAAATGTATTTACTGTTATTTTAGCAGGTTTTCCAAAACTATAATCTCCAACACTCATAATAGTTAAACCATTTATCTGTCCAACTTGATAACCAGAAGTATTAATCAAAAGAGTATTATCTTTTATCATTTCAGAATATCTTTCATCATACTTCTTAACTCTTTGAATTTTTTCATCTATTGCTTTATTTACAAAATTTTCAGTTACAACTTTAGAACGAGAAAGAGTTGCCCAAGTTGCAGCCTCAGTTACAATTTGTGATAAATCATTAAATCTTGTAGAAAGTTTAGTTTGGTCATTAGCAAGACGAGAAGCATATTCAATCATTCTTGCAACGGCATTCTTATCTAAATGAGGTAAATTTTCCTTTTCACAGAAAGAATGAATGAATCTTGCAAGTTTTTGAATATTTTCGTCAGTTCTTGGCGCATCATCTGCAAATTCAACTTTGATTTTGAATAATTTTCTAAAATCAGGGTCCATATTTAATAATGTATTATATATACTTGCATTACCAATTATAATAACTTTTAAATCAAGAGGAATAGGCTCAGGTTTTAAAGAAACCATAACCATTGCAGCTCTTTGCTCTAAACTATTGTCTATACTAATTTCCTTTACACGCAAAACTCTCTTTAAATTTTCATAGCATAGAGGATTTGTAAGCAAATCTTCTGCTTGGAAAATTATATATCCACCATTAGCTTTGTGTAATAATCCAGATTTAAGCATTGTATAATCTGTTTTTAAACTTCCCATATAATTTTCATATTCTAGCTTTCCAAAAATATTTTGGAAAGTGTAGTTTGAATCCATTATGACAGGAGCACCTTCTAGTTTGCTGTTATCTACAAAAAGATTAACCCTATAATTTAACCAAGGTTTAGCTTGCTCTCTATGAGAACCTTGTATTTGAGGTTGAGAAGGCGCTTGAGGAGAAGAAGGTTCCAAAAATAAAGATACATTTTTCATAATATCTTTTTTTATATTATCCAAAAATTGAGAAATCTTTTTATTTCTTTTATATTTTGATTTAATATAATTAATATGAACATTAACAGTAAGAAGAGAAATATTAGATTGCCATTCTTGAATCTTCTTTTCAGATTGTTTCTCTATTAATTTTATCTCTGAAATAGTGTTCATTATTTGTTCTTGAACGATACTAGATTTATCCTCGAATTGTTGCTTTATACTATCATCTAACTTATTAAATTCTTCCTCTTCAAGAGTTCTGCCTTCGTAAATTGGCATCATGTAAATACCGGTTTTGAGCAGTTTTTACTTCAAAACCATGTTTCATAGATTCTTTATTTAGCTTCTCTAAAAGAATACTTCTTTTTTGTTCATATTCTTGCTTAATAAGTGCTTTTTCCTTTTCAAAATCTTCATTATTAAAAGTCTTATTAATGTCTGCTCTAACATCTTTTATAAAACTATTCATTGTTTCCTGAAATTCTATTCCTTGTCCAGCAGGAAGGGGAAGAGCAATAGGTTCATTTGGATTATCAAAATTATATAAATAGCACCAGTCACAAGGCACTTTTTTCTTTTTGGAAATTTTGTCTAAATAATTTTTTGTGTACATAGTTTTTCCTACGCCACTAGGACCTTCGACATAAAGGTTATACCCATTAACATCTACATTTAAGCCAAATTCGAGAGCAACAATTCCGTCTTTCTTGACCAATTCCTTTATCAGTTGGTTCTAACTCAGCCGTAGTTTCAAAATTGAATTTTGAGGTTGAACAATAATTCTTTAAATCTTTATAACTTAATTCATTTTTCTTTTGCATCGTGAGTTCCTTTCTAAAATTAAAATTTTGCTTTTGTTGATATGTAAATTAAAAACCAATTCCTTATTAATTAAAATATTTAGTCATAATGTACGCATCAAATTTATTGTCATAATATTTTTTTCTAACACCTAAGATTTCAAAACCATATTTTTTATATAAGTTAATTGCAGGAAGATTTTCAGTATTTACTTCTAATGTTATTAGAACTGAAGCTTCCTCTTTTGCTCTATTTATCAAGCTCTCTAAAAGCTTTGAACCAACTCCGTTTTTTCTTTTATCAATTCTAGTTGCGATATTTGTAATATGAGCTTCGTCTAAAAGAAATTTAAGTCCTGCAAAACCTATAATCTCATTTTGGAATCTGGCAACAATATAATAAGAACTATCACTTAAAATTTCATCCTTCAAAATACTTTCTGTCCAAAAATCATCGAAATTTTTTAAATCAATAAGTTCTAAATCTTCAATCTTCATTTTTTCTAAAGATATTTCCATTAAGATTTTGCCTCCAATGTTTCTTCAGCACTAGACTTTTTTAAGTAAAGAGCAGAAAGATTTTTAGAAGTTAAAGTTTCTCCTCTTAAAAACTTATCAAACGCTGCAATTCCAACATATTTAGACGATACTAAGGTGTCATTTTCAAAAAAAATATCATTTTTCATGTATGATTTTATCACATCTTTATAAAGTATGCCACAATTTCCAACAAAAAATATCTTTTTTTTCAAACTACCTAAAACTAACAATAAGTTGTCAATTGTGTCAAACATAAAATCGTTAAATTTAGTATAATTATTACCATTTTTTTCAAAAATTGAAGCATAAACATTAGAATGTTTTGCATCTATTAATGAACAGATATAGCAGTTATCTTCATTTGAAGTATATGCCAAAGCCTCTAAAGAAGAAACAGCAACTATTGGTTTGTTTTTAACATCTGAGAAGGCCTTTACAGTAGAAAGCCCAATTCTGATACCGGTAAAAGAACCGTGGACCATTATCTACTGCAAATAAATCAATATAATCTAGAGATAAATTAGTTTCTTTCAAAATTTTATCAATTAAAGGCATTAATGCTTCTGAATGATTTTTAACAGAAATTTCTTTTAATTCTAATATCAAGTTTCTATCTTCTAAAATAGACACAGAAGCAATGTCGCATGAAGTTTCAATAGCTAAAATTTTCATATAAATATTCCTTTCTAAAAAATGTAAGTAGCTACCTTATAGTTATAATTCTGACATTTTCGTCAGAACTATCTTTTTCAAAATCTATAAAAATAGTATTTGGAGGAAGAGCTGACTTAATTATATCGCCCCATTCAATTATACAAAGACCTTTCCCGAAATACTCATCTCCACCTATATCAAAGAAATCATCTTCGTTATTTAATCTATAAACATCAAAGTGATATATTGAGATATTATTGTTTTTGTATTCATTAACAATGGTAAAAGTAGGACTAGAAATTTCATTTTCAAGTCCGAAAAATTCCAAAATACCTTGAGTAAACTTTGTCTTACCTGAACCTAAATCTCCGATTTAAAACTATTATATCATTTGCCGTTAATTCTCTCGCAAAAGCTTTTGCAAACGATATTGTATCATTCTCACTTTTTGATATGTATTTTTTCATCATTTACCCCTTAAAACAACAATATTAAACAAATATTTACAAGTATATCACAAGATAGGCAAAAAGTAAACGAAAAGACTACTTAAATCAAGCAATTTATATTAAAATGTCAAGTTTTATTAATAAAGAAAGTTGAATAAATTATTATTTAATGTTATACTATATAAATGTAAAATACATGACTTTGTGCATGGAGGTTTGAAATGATTAATTTTCTAAAAGGAATTGTTGTTGGAATTGGCGGAATAGCCCCAGGGTTAAGTGGAAGTGTTTTGCTAGTTATTTTGGGATTATATCAAAAAACAATATCAGCAATAGGAACATTATTTAAAGAATTTAAAAAGAATGTGAAATTCTTATTACCATTAGTTTTAGGCTTTGGAGTAGGAGTAGTGATATTTAGTAAAATAGTAGACTTTTTGCTAAATAGTTATGAAATGTATACGAGATTTGCTTTTCTTGGTTTAGTACTAGGAACAATACCTCTATTTTATAAAGAGGTAAAAAAAGAAGGATTTAGCAAGAAATATTACATATTTATGGCTGTGTCATTTATAATAGGACTTAGCATATTTTTCTTTAATCAAAATTTATTCCCAGCAATAACTAACCCTAATATAATTCAATCAGTATTTTTAGGTGTTGCAGTTGCTGGATCTTCAATAGTACCAGGAGTGGACAGTGCAGTTATTTTATCATCATTAGGACTATATGAACTATATGTAAGCTCGATTGCAAATTTTGACCTAGCTGTTTTAATACCAGCAGGATTTGGATTAGTAATTGGCGTATTATTAATTTCATTTATAATGAATAAACTAATAAGCAAATTCTATACAGGAACTTTCTCAATAATATTTGGACTATTTTTATCAATTATTCCAAATGTATTGAATGAAAGTTGTGTAATTGGTTTCAATGTGAATACATTAATTTCATTTATGATTTTAATAATTGGTTTCACAGTATCGTATTTCTTGGGAAATATCGAGGGTAATACTGAAAAATTAAAAAAGATATGGAATAAAATAAAAAGAATAAAAGCACCAGAAGTAGTCAAATAAAAATAAATTTCATAAATAGTTGAAATGTTATGTAAAGCATGATAAAATATAGTTATAAGTACGTTGAAACTGACAAGTTAACAACTTGAAAGTTTCTAAAATCTCTAGAAAGTTTTTCAAGGAGGTTAGAACATGGTAAAGGCAGGAGATAAGTATCCAGAGAAGTTCTATTGGGGAGTCTCTGAGATACATCATTCAGTAATATTGGATGATGAACGGAAATTCTTTCTGAACGAAGTTGTAACGATCACGACGAAGACAGGTAGAAAGGTAAGAGGCAGAATAGATTGTATTAGCGAGCTGTCTGTTGACATCGTGAGGCGCCATCAGGACGACACAACAGTAAAACTGAAAGATATCCTGGAAATCTCCTATTAACCCAGACCAAAGAAACCAAGAGTTTCTCCCCACCGAAAGGTGGGGCTTTTTTTGTGATGTTTATAATCTAATAATCTTCTCTATAATTTCCATATCTTCTATCTTATTAATTCCAAAACATTTCTTTCCTAAATCTTTTATAGAAGCACCTAAATGATACATTTCTTTGTTATCTATAACAATAAATCTATCGTGAAATTTATTCGTTTTAGCAACTTTTAAGATAGGATATTCTTTATTGAATTTTTTTATATCCAAATTTTCAATATTGCTTTTGTCTGATGTTAGTATAACAACTTCAACATTATTTTTCTTTTTAGCTAGCATTTTTAAAATACTGTCATCGATATAATTGTTTATAATTAAAATTTTCTTATTTGCTCTCTTTATAATATCTACAATTAAGCTATATGCATCATAGATTTGACCATCAAAAAATATTCTCTGTTTAATGTTTTCTTCTAGTTGAAGTTGATTAAAGACTTCATCAAATTTTTTATCATGATCTAATAATTTATATTCCATAATTGTTAATCTTTCAAATACTTGACCATTTAGCATTAAGAATTTTCTCATTTCGACAAATGCTCTCATTATATTAACACTAACTTTTACAGCAATTTCATTCTTTAACACTCCAGATAGCATTGAGATTCCTTGTTCAGTAAAAACATATGGTACATACTTTCTTGTTACGTCTCCATTGTTAACTTTTTTATTTAAGGTTCCAAATTGGAACCTTAAATTTTGAAATTCCGCTTCAGTCAATTGAAAGCAAAAGTCTTCTGGAAATCTATCTATATTTCTTTTTACGGCTTTATTTATATTTTTAGTTGTATAATGATACAACATTGCTACATCACTATCTAGCATAACTTGCTTTCCTCTTATTGTATATATTAAATTTTTTATTTCTTCATTAGATATTTCATTTTGAATTGATAATTTGTTTTCTTCCATAAATTCACATCCTTGCATTAGATTAGCAACATTACAAAACAAACGTTTGCAATTGTCAAGCGATTTATCCAAATTTATACATCTCTTTTTTATCATATTTAGTTTATATATAAGAAAAGTGGCTTCGCTACATGTGAAATAATTGTGAAGCAATTATTTCACAGACTAATGTAACTTAACCTTATTGTATAGGAAATTTTTAAAGTTTATTTTCCTATACAATAAAAAAACAACCTATAAACCTTGTAGTTTGTAAGTTGTTATAATTTGGAGCAGGTAGCGGGAATCGAACCCGCGCTATCAGGTCGGAAGCATGACATTCTACCACTAAATTATACCTGCAAAAGATATAAACTATTATATCACAAGAAATATAAATAGTCTATAATAACAAAAAAGTTTTTATTTTTTTCAATAAAGTGTTGACATTTAAAAATAAAATATAGTATAATAATCGTTGTCAGTTAAATAAATGCAGCTGTGGCGGAACTGGCAGACGCACAGGACTTAAAATCCTGCGGGAGTTAAATCCCGTATCGGTTCGATTCCGATCAGCTGCACCAATCCAATGACATTTCTGGTCAAATCAATAGAACAGAATATATAAAAAATCAATCAGAAAATAAAATCTGATTGATTTTTTTGTATAAACTATTTGTTATCAAAAAGCAATTTAAATCCCCATAAACCGGAAAGACCAACTAATGAATATATTATTCTACTAACAACTGACATTGTTCCAAATAATGTATCAACTAAATTAAAATTAAATAATCCAATTAGGCCCCAATTAATAGCACCAATTATAATTAGCACTAATGCTATTGTATCTATAACTTTCATAATTAAAAATCAATCCTTTCTGAATTTATTATATATATCAGTAGTATAAGCAACTAATTTAAAAATATTTATTAGAATTAAAAGTATAAAAAATTTTTTTGACCTTAAGCAATAGTCTTGCAAAATGCGTTAAAACATGATAAACTTGTCCTATATATAATTAGGAGGTATCTTTATGATAGATATAAAACTTATAAGAGAAAATCCAGAACTTGTAAAGGAAAATATTAGAAAAAAATTTCAAAATCATAAATTAGAATTAGTAGACAAAGTAATAGAATTAGACAAAGAAAGTAGAGAAGTATCACAAAAAGGTGATACATTAAGAATGAACCGTAATAAACTAAGTGAGCAGATAGGATTGCTCATGCGTGAAGGAAAAAAAGAGGAAGCAGAGAAGATAAAAAAAGAAGTTGTATCTATAAATGAAGAACTTTCTAATAATGAGAAATTGGAAGAAAAGTTAAAAGAAGAAATAAAAGAAATAATGATGAAAATTCCAAACATTATGCATGAATCAGTTCCAATAGGAAAAGATGATAGTGAAAATGTAGAGGTTGAAAAATTTGGAGAACCTGTTGTGCCAGAATATGAAATACCATATCATGTTGATATAATGGAGAGCTTTTCTGGGATAGACTTAGATTCTGCAAGAGAAGTTGCAGGAAATGGCTTTTATTATCTTGTTGGAGATATTGCAAGATTACATTCTGCACTTTTAAGTTATGCAAGAGACTTCATGATAAATAAAGGATTTACTTATGCAATACCACCATATATGATAAGATCAGATGTTGTAACAGGTGTTATGAGCTTTGAAGAAATGGACGCAATGATGTACAAAATAGAAGGAGAAGACCTTTATCTAATTGGTACAAGCGAACATTCAATGATAGGAAAATTTAAAGGAAAAATATTAGATAGTGAAAACTTACCATATACAATGACTTCATATTCACCATGCTTTAGAAAAGAAAAAGGAGCACATGGAATTGAAGAAAGAGGAATATATAGAATACACCAATTTGAAAAACAAGAAATGATAGTTGTATGTGAGCCAGAAGACAGTTATAAGTGGTATGACAAAATGTGGTCATACACAGTAGAATTATTTAGAAGTCTAGATATACCAGTACGTACACTTGAATGTTGCTCAGGAGATTTAGCAGACTTAAAAGCAAAAAGTGTAGATGTAGAAGCATGGAGCCCTAGACAACAAAAATATTTCGAAGTAGGAAGTTGTTCTAACCTAACAGATGCACAAAGTAGAAGACTAGGAATTAGGATAAAGAAAAAAGGAGAAAAACAAACATATTTTGCACATACATTAAATAATACTGTAATAGCTCCACCACGTATGTTAATAGCATTCTTAGAAAATAATTATAATCAAGATGGAAGCGTAGATATTCCAGAAGTTTTAAGACCATATATGGGTGGAACTGAAAAATTAGTACCAAAAATAAAAAAATAGAAGAGGAAACAATGATAGTAAAAAATCCAAAATTTGAGATATCAGCAGTAAGTAAAAAGCAATACCCAAGTATTGGTTTACCCGAAGTAGTACTTGCGGGTAAATCTAATGTGCGGTAAATCATCATTTATAAATACATTAATAAATAGAAAAAACTTAGCAAGAACAAGTAGCCAGCCACGGAAAAACAAGACAAATTAATTTCTATAACATTGATGAGGAATTTTATTTTGTAGATTTACCGCGGATATGGATATAGCAAAATGTCAAAAAAAGAACAAGAAAATGTACGGAAAATTTATAGAAGAATACTTATTTTCAAGAAATAACATTAGCTTAATTATTTTGATATTAGATATTAGACATAAACCGACAGAAAATGACAAATTGATGTATCAATATATAAAAAGTACAAATAAGCCGTATTTGATAATTGCGAATAAAGCAGATAAAATTGCAATAACTAAAGTTAGCGAAGAAGTTGACAAGATAAAGCAAGAACTAGAAATGAGTGAAGAAGAAATAATACTACCATTTTCTTCAGAAAGAAAGATATATATAGAAGATGCTTGGAATAATATAAATAAATGGAGGAAGGTTTAAGTGAAATTAGGAGCTGACAATGAGACACTAGCCGAAAACAAGATATTGATTTTATACCTATTATCAATAATAGAAAAGCCAATAAATAATGATGAACTATATAGGCTTGTTTTATCAATACAAGATATGAACTATTTTTACTTCCAGCAATTTTTGTTAGACCTAGAAAATAATGAATATATCATAAATTATAAAAAAGAAAATGATTTTTTATATGAAATAACGGAAAAAGGTAGAAGTACTTTAGAGTTAACAATAGATGTGCTTCCAGGAATAATAAAGGTAAAAGTAGATGAAACAGTAAAAGGAGAATTAAGAGAGATACAAAACGAATCTGCTGTTCGAGCAGAATTTATTCCACTTAGCGAAAAAGAATTTATAGTAAAATGCAAAATAATAGAGAACAATGTTATGATATTTGAAATACAGTCATTTGCAACATCAAGAGAACAAGCAGTAAAAATTGTACAAAATTGGGAAGCAAATGCAGCAACAATATACCCAAAAGTGTTGCAAATGTTAAACGAATAATAATAGAAAGGAAAATGAATAATGGCTAAAAAAGAAGAATTTGTAAAAGATATAGCAAACATAGATGAAGACTTTGCAAAATGGTACACAGATATAGTAAGAAAAGCAGATTTAGCAGATTATGCTGATACAAAAGGATGTATAGCAATCAAACCTTATGGATATGCAATTTGGGAAAATATTCAAAACTATGCAGATAAATTATTTAAAGAAACTGGAGTAAAAAATGTATATTTTCCAATACTTATACCAGATAGTTTACTTCAAAAAGAAAAAGACCATGTAGAAGGGTTTGCACCAGAAGTTGCTTATGTTACAGAAGCAGGAGGAGAAAAACTAGATGAAAAGTTATGTATAAGACCTACATCTGAAACAATGTTTTCAACTCTTTATGCTAAATGGTTAAAATCTTGGAGAGATTTGCCTTATGTATATAATCAATGGTGTAATGTATTAAGATGGGAAAAAGAAACTAGACCATTCTTACGCTCACGTGAATTTTTATGGCAAGAAGGTCATACAATACATGAAACAGAAAAAGAAGCAAAAGAAAGAACTATACAAATGTTAGAAATATATACAAAAGTCGTAGAAGAATTACTTGCAATTCCAGTATTAAGAGGAAGAAAAACAGAAAAAGAAAAGTTTGCAGGAGCAGATGAAACATATACAATAGAAACTTTAACAAGAGACGGTAGAGCTCTGCAATCAGGAACATCACACTATTTTGGACAAAACTTTACAAAACCTTTTGAAGTTAAATTTCAAAATAGAGAAGGAAAAGAAGAGTATGCATACCAAACGTCTTGGGGAATTAGCACAAGGCTAATTGGTGCAGTAATTATGGGACATGGAGATGAAAGAGGACTAAAACTTCCACCAAAGGTAGCACCAATTCAAGTAAGAATAATTCCAATTGCAATGCACAAAGAAGGCGTGCTAGAAAAAGCGGAAGAATTAAAAAAATCTTTAGAAAAAGATTTTAGAATAGAAGTAGATAGTAGGGATCAAGTATCTCCTGGATTCAAATTCAATGATTGCGAATTAAAAGGAATACCAGTAAGAATAGAAATAGGACCAAGAGATATTGAAAATGGAGAATGCATACTTGTAAGGCGTGATACTTTTGAAAAAGTAGTAGTAAAATTAGATGAACTAAATACAAAATTAAAAGAAATGTTAGATGATATACAACAAAATATGTTTAATATGTGCAAAAAAAGGCTTGAAGAAAAAACACAAATTGCAACAAACATGGATGAATTTACAAAAAAAATAAATGAAAATCAAGGATACATAAAAGCAATGTGGTGTGGAAATGTTGAATGTGAGAATAAGATAAAAGAATTAACAGGAGCGCATTCAAGATGCATACCATTTGAACAAGAAAAACTTTCAGATAAATGTGTATGTTGTGGGAAAGAGGCTAGGTATATGGTCGTATGGGGACGTCAATACTAAAAATTTGAAAAATAAACTGCGTACTGCGTTGTTGGACGTTATTCGAAATGAAATCAACGTGCAAAAGCACGCCTCATTCATTTCGAATTCGTCCGCCTAGCATTACTTGTTTCTTTTCCAAATTTAAAGGCACTCCTCGCTTCTTTTAAAAAATTTATGAAAAAGAAAAAAAGTTTCTTTTTCAAATTTAGAATAAAAAAGTACTATTTACTTCTTTTCAAAATTTAGTAATATAATTTAGGAGAAATACAAATGGAAATAATTGATGGTAAAGCTCTTGCAAAAAATATAAGAGAAAATTTAAAAAAAGATGTAGAACAACTAAAAGAAAAGGGAGTATATCCAAAACTTGCTGTAATATTAGTAGGTAATGATAAAGCATCTCAAATATATGTAAAAAGCAAGAATAAGGCATGTACGGAACTTGGTATAGATTATGAAGAAGTTCTATTAGGCGAAAATACAACAATGAAGGAGTTATTAGATATAATAGATGAACTAAATGAAAGAAAAGACATATCAGGTATATTACTCCAAAGTCCAATACCAGAAGGGCTAGATATAAATGAAGCATTTAGAAGAATATCTCCTTCAAAAGATGTTGATGGATTTAACCCAGTAAGTATGGGAAAATTGTGTTTAAACCAAGATACATTTGTATCATGCACACCTTATGGAATTATGAAAATGTTTGAAACATACAATATAGAAATAAAAGGAAAACATGCAGTAATCTTAGGAAGAAGTAATATAGTTGGAAAGCCAATGGCATTAAATTTACTTAATAGAGATGCAACAATTACAATATGTCATTCAAAGACTAAAAATTTGTCAGAAATAACTAAACAAGCAGATATATTAATTTCTGCAATAGGTAAGAAAAACTTTGTTACAGCAGATATGGTAAAACCGGGGGCAGTTGTCATAGATGTTGGAATAAATAGGACAGAGGATGGACTATTTGGAGATGTTGATTTTGAAAATGTTAAAGAAAAGACGTCATATATAACACCAGTACCAGGTGGAGTTGGTCCTATGACAGTTGCAATGCTTATGAATAATGTAGTAAAAGCAGCAAAGCAACAACAAGAATAGTTAGTTAGATATATAATTTTATTTGGAGAGAATATGTAATAAAACATATTCTCTTTTTTGTGGTTGTTAAAAAGAAAGGAAACTCAAAATGAAAGTTATAAATAAGAGAGACGAAAACTATCCAAAAGCATTATTAAATATATCAAATCCGCCAGAAAACTTATTTGTTCTTGGAAATGAGAAAATTTTAGATAATTTTGGAATCGCAATAGTAGGTAGTAGAAAATGTACAAAATATGGAGAAGAAATTGCAAAATCTTTAGCATACAATTTGTCTAAGCATAATGTAAATGTAATAAGTGGAATGGCAAAAGGAATAGATAGTGCAGCACATATAGGAACAATTATTGGAAAAGGAAAAACAATTGCAGTACTTGGAAGTGGATTTAAACATATATATCCTAAGGAGAATATGGAACTTTTGAAGGATATAATAAATTCGGGAGGAGCAGTTATTACAGAATATGAAGAAGATACTTTGCCAAAGCCTGAAAATTTTCCAAAAAGAAACAGGATAATAAGTGCATTAAGTCAAGGAGTTGTGGTAGTGGAAGCGGGAAAAAGAAGCGGAAGTCTAATCACAGCAGAAATAGCACTAGAAGAGGGAAAAGAAGTATTTGCTGTACCAGGAAATATAATATCAAAAACATCTAAAGGAACAAACGAATTAATAAAAGACGGTGCAAAGCTAGTGGAAAATGTGAGAGATATATTAGAGGAATATCCTTATTTTAATATTGAGTAAAATTAATTTGAATTATTGGAACTTATCTAGAATCAGTATACTAGACAAAAACGAATAAAAGCTGTATAATAATAATACAATATTAGAAGATTATTTGAGGTGGACAAATGTGCCATCCACACACCTTTAAAGGTCAAAAGAGATGCAGGAATTGGCACACCTGCCAAATAACTTAGATAAAGGAGCTATGGAAACATAGCTCTAAAATATTATATAATTTTACGAATGGGAACGCTTTTGAATCTCAATTTTTGACAAAAACTATCAAAAACAGTAATTATCCCACGGCTTAGCCGGGGAATAATTACTGTTTTGAAATATACTTAACAAATAGCAATATTTACCATATTAATATAAAAAGTATTAAAAAAATAAAATTCTATAATTTCTTTATTTCTTCTTCTAAAAGACCAGTAATTTCTATAATAGAAGCAATGTCTATTCCTTTATCTTTCATTTTCTTTGCAACTTCTTTTTTGCCGTTCTTTTATTCCTATACTTCTTTCTGTATTTAATAGATATTTGTAAGATTCCTCCATATCTATTAAATGTTCCATTGCTTCATCATTACTCATCTCTTCTAACTTATCATGAGCTTTTTTTATTGCTACATTTTCTTTCATTATATTTCTCACCTCTCCTGACTCTGGATTTTCTAAAAATTTTAACCACTCTAATAATTTATCGTTCTTTAAGTCTTTTTCGTTCATCTTCGGTAACATTATTATATAAATTTCCATGTACTCAGTCAAGATTTTTTGTCTATTTTCTTCTTCTATTATTTTCCATTTTGTAAAACAATTTAATTCCTTTAGGGATTTTATTTCAAAATCAGTTATTAATATTGATATTGTCTTTTTTAGACTATTATAATCTTGTCCTTTATTAATACTTCTTGCAAATGTCTTAGCCCAGTAGTATAAAAGCCTTTCTATTATGTATTCTTGATTTGCAACTTGCATTTCGATATCACAGTATTCTTTATTATCTATTTCCACCATTACATCTAATATTCCCAGTTTGTCTAACGTTTTTGTTCTTCTTAAAATAGGGTTTTTACTTAAATCTACATCTGTAATTTTTTTATTTAATATTGTTTCTAAAAAATCTTGTGTTATTTCCTCGCTACCTTCTTCTCCAAATAGAACTTGAAATACAATATCCTTTTTTGGAGATAGCATGGATTTCTTTTTAGTTTCTTCATTTTTTACCATAAATTAGTCCTTTCAATTGATATATTTAAGTTTTTAATAGGGATACTTATAACCATTTATTTATTGCTTTTCATCCCTCCTTGTATAGTCAATTTAATAACTGTACGTCAAACAAATTTGTTAAAGTTTTTGGATATTTTTATCAGAGAAGAATAATAGATGTAAAAATTTCTATGGAAAATTTAAAAATAAAAAGATAAAATGAACTATAATAATAAATTTGCAATAATTATTAGTTATTATAAAAATAGTTGAAAAATAAATTTTTAAATTAATTTCAGAAAATTTTTTAGATAATTAAAATATACTGATTTGATTATTACATGAATAAAATATCTATGATACAATTATTATGATGTATTTATACCATATAATGAAACATTTTGCAATGGAATTACCCAAATTTATACTTGACAGTTAAGATAGAATAATGTAAATAGAAAATAATAAATCTAGTATGTACATATATGCAAAAGCAATTTATAAAAGTTTTACAAATTCATTACAATTCATAAAATTTCTTGAAAAAGCTTTAAATATATTGTATAATACAATACGAGGAGAAAAGGAAATGAATCAGATATTAGTAACAGAGAAAGTAATAGTAACACCAGAATTCAAGAGAAAAAAGAAGATATATAAATTCAACTTCTTTTTATCTGTCTTTTTGATATGCACATTATTTTCATGTTACATATATGCGGAATATGATAGAACAAAAAGTGAAGAAGTATCACAAGAAATATTACTAGGATTAAAGGAAGAAGATGACACAAATCAAGAAAAGACAGATAATACAACAGTATCGGTTGATAATGATGTCTTGGTTGTTGCATTAGCCGATACTCCAAGTGAAACAACAACAGAAATTAGCCTTTCAGAATTAATACAAGATGATAAACCAGCACAGCCTACTATAGTAGAATCTACAGCAAGTGATGGAACAAAGTATTACACAGAATCTATCATAAGAATACCAAGTCTTGATATAGAATATCCAGTACTTTCAAATACATCAGAGGCACTACTTAAAATATCAATAAATAAATTATGGGGACCAGCTCCAAATGAAGTTGGAAACTATGTAGTAGTAGGACATAACTATAAAAGTGGAAGAATGTTTGGAAAATTATCAGAAATATCTATAGGTGATGAAGTAGAATTAGAAGATTTATCAGGTAGAACAATTACATATAAGGTATATGATAAATACATAGTAGAACCAACAGATGTAAGTTGTACATCACAACTTACAAATGGAAAGAAAGAAATCACATTAATAACTTGCCATGGTACTGGAAATCAAAGACTTATTGTTAAAGCTATAGAAGCTGAAGAATATGATAATGAAAATGCTATGAGTAATAATATAAATTTAGATTAAGATAATAAAAAGAAAGTAGATACAAATTATGATTTGGATTCTACTTTTTTTATGCCCAATAATAGATTTTTTCGCTCCTGACCACTCGGTATAATGCATTTTTTAAAAAAATAATATATAATATTAAGGTAAAAATGGAGGAATGTATGAATTCAGTAGAAATACTAGCAAATGGAATAGCACTTCCAAAACAAAGAATAGAGAGTAAATTATTAGAAGATAGATTTCAATTAGAAGAAAACTGGATATATGATAGAACTGGGATAAATACAAGATATTATGTAAAAAATGAAGATTTAAAAATATTAGCTTTAAATGCAGTTAAAAATATGCTTGAGAAAATTAACGTTGATGTCCAAGAAATAGGAATAATAGTTTTTGCAAGTACTTCAACAAAACATCTTATGCCAGGCATATCTTATATAATACAAAAAGAACTTGATATAAAAAAATGTATGTGCTTAGACATATTATGTGGATGCTGTGGATATATAAATGCATTTGATATAGTTAGAAAATACATAGCATTAGGAGAGGTAAAATACGGAATAATCATCGGAGCAGATGTATTGTCAGATTATACAGACGATAACGATATAAACACTAAAGTACTTCTTGGAGACGGAGCAGGAGCTACTTTACTCGGAAAAAGTAATGAGAAAAAGATATATTTTCAAAACATAACTAGTGAAGGACAAAAAGGAGAAATTTTAACTTGCAATCAGAATAGTAAAATATTTATGGACGGAAAGAAAGTATACAAATTTGGTACTACAAAACCTGTAGAATGTTTGAAAGAACTTTTAGAAAATGCAGGAGAAAAAATAGAAAATATTAAATATATAATTCCACATCAATCTAATTTAAAAATGATGAAAAGCATGAGTGAAAAACTTAATATAGATTTTAGCAAGATGTATATTAACATAGATAGAATTGGAAACACATTTAATGCAAGTATACCAATAGCATTAAATGAAATGATAGATAAAAATTTAATACAAAGAAATGATAAGATAGTACTTTTAGGATATGGTGGAGGACTTAATTTAGGCGCAATTTTATTAGAATATTAGGAGGAAAAATATGAAATTAGCATTTTTATTCCCAGGTCAAGGAGCACAATATGTAGGAATGGGAAAAGACTTATATGAAAATTATGAAGAAGCAAGAAAAATATATGATAAAGTAGAAGAATTATTAAAGCTAGATGTAAAAAAGATTTCATTCGAAGGACCAGAAGAAGTTTTAAATCAGACAAAAAACACACAAATAGCGATACTTACTCATTCACTTTCAATATTAGAAATATTAAAAAAATATAATATAAATGCAGATATTTTATCAGGGCTAAGCCTTGGAGAATATTCAGCTTTAATTTATGCTGGTGTATTATCTTTTGAGGATGGAGTAAAGATAGTAAGAAAAAGAGGAGAATTAATGCAAGACAATGTACCAGAAGGTACATGGAAAATGGCTGCAATAGTTGGACTAGAGGATGAAAAAGTAGAAGAACTTTGTAAAAAAGTGAAATCAGGCTTTGTAGTTCCAGCAAATTATAATTGCCCAGGTCAAGTCGTAATATCTGGTGAAGAAGAGGCTGTAAAAGAAGCAATGGAAATTGCAAAAAGTGAAGGTGCTAAAAGAGCTATAGAATTACAAACAAGTGGACCATTCCATACAGCAAAACTTGAAAAAGCAGCTGAAAAATTAAAAAGAGAATTAGATAAGATAGATATAAATACTGACTTTACAAAACAAATAATTAGAAATATAGATAGCGAAAGTTATAAAAAGGATGACGATATAAGAGAAATACTTTCAAAACATGTAATGAGTCCTGTTAAGTTTAAAAAAGGAATAGAAAAGATGCTAGAAGAGGGTGTAGATACATTTGTAGAAATAGGACCACGGAAAAGTATTGTCAGGATTTGTAAGAAGAATTAGTAAAGATGTAAAAATTATAAACATTCAAGATAAAGAAAGCTTAGAAAGTGCTATAGAAGTTCTTAAAGCTTAAAAGAAGGGAGATATAAAAATGGAAGAAAAAAGAATAGCGTTCATAACAGGTGGAACAGCAGGAATTGGTAAAGAGTGTGCATTAACTCTTGCAAAAGAAGGATTTGATATTGCAATAAATTGCAGAAAAGCACCAGAAGAATATGGTGAACTAAAACAAGAAGTAGAAAGTCATAATGTCAAATGCTTTTTAACTCAAGGAGATGTGTCTAAATATGAAGACGCTGAAAGAATGGTAAAAGAAGTAATAGAAGAATTTGGAAAAATAGATGTACTTTTAAATAATGCAGGAATTACAAAAGATAATTTATTAATGAGAATGAAAAAAGAAGATTTTGAAGATGTAATAAATGTAAATTTAGTTGGAACATTTAATATAACAAAAAATGTAGTTCCATATATGATGAAAAAAAGATATGGAAGAATAATAAATATGGCATCTGTTGTAGGAATTTCAGGAAATGCTGGTCAAGCAAATTATGCTGCATCAAAAGCAGGAGTAATAGGATTTACAAAAAGTCTTGCAAAAGAACTTGGAAGTAGAAATATTTTAGTAAATGCAGTAGCACCAGGATACATAAAAACAGCAATGACAGATGTACTTTCAGACAAAATAAAAGAACAAATAAAAGGTCAAATACCACTTGGAACACTAGGAGAGACAAAAGATGTAGCAAATCTTGTAAAATTCCTAGCATCAGAGGATAGCTCATATATTACAGGACAGGTAATACATGTAGATGGTGGAATGCTAATTTAATTTTGTATAAATTATAAAAAGGAGATTGTGTAAATGGAAAGACGTGTAGTAGTAACAGGACTAGGAGCAGTAACTCCTATAGGAAACAATGTAGAAGAATTTTGGAAAGGAATAAAGGAAAGTAAATGTGGAGTAGATGAAATTACTCTTTTTGACACAAGTAAATTCAAAGTAAAGCTAGCAGCAGAAGTTAAAAATTTTAACGTAGAAGACCATTTTGATAGAAAAGCGGCTAAAAGATTAGATAGATTTTCACATTTTGCATTGGTTGCTGCAAGAGAATTAATGAAAGACAGTAAATTAAATGTCGAAGAAACAGATATGACAAGATTTGGAGTAGCTGTAAGTTCTGGAATAGGTGGACTTCAAACAATAGAAGATAACAAAGTACTACTAGAGGAAAAAGGACCAGATAGAGTATCTCCAATGTTTATACCAATGTCAATTAGTAATATGGCAGCAGGAAATATATCAATCGAGATAGGTGCTAAAGGAGAAAGCTTTGGAATGGTTACAGCATGTGCAAGCGCAACACATACAATAGGAGAATGCTATAGAATAATAAAACATGGTTATCAAGATTTAATGATAGCAGGAGGAACAGAAGCATCTATTACTCCAATAGGAATAGCAGGCTTCACAAATATAAAAGCTTTATCAACATCTACAGATAAAGAAAGAGCAAGTATCCCATTTGATAAAGAAAGAAACGGATTTGTAATGGGAGAAGGAGCAGGATTAATATTACTTGAAGAATATGAACATGCCAAAAAGAGAAATGCAAAAATTTATGCAGAAATAGTTGGATATGGTGCAACATCTGATGCATATCATATAACATCTCCAGCACCTGATGGAGAAGGTGGAGCAAGAGCAATGAAAATTGCAATGGAAGATGCTAAAATAACACCAGAACAATTAGATTACATAAATGCACATGGAACATCAACACCATTAAACGAAAAATTTGAGACAATAGCAATTAAAAAAGCATTAGGAGAAGAAGCTTCTAAAAAAGTAATGGTAAGCTCAACAAAAGGAAACACAGGACACTTACTTGGAGGAGCTGGTGGAATAGAAGCAGTAGCTACAATTAAAGCAATAGAAGATAGCTTCGTTCCTCCAACAATTGGATACAAAGTACCTGATGAAGACTGTGACTTAGACATAGTTCCAAATAAAGGAAGAAAAGCAGATATAAAATACGCGATGTCAGATTCACTTGGATTTGGTGGACATAATAGTGCTATTATATTTAAGAAATGGGAGGAATAAAATGGAATATAAAGAATTTAAAAATATCGTAAAAGATATGGAAGAGTCTAACTTATCTGAATTATCAATAGAGTTTCCAGACGGAACAAAGATAAGTTTAAAAAAAGATAATGTGGTAAAATCAGTACCTGTACAAAATATTGCACCTTCTGTAGAAAATACAATAACTGTAAATGAAAAAGCACAAGAAGAAAAAGACAAAGAAGATTGCAAAATAGTAAAATCTCCAATGGTAGGTACATTTTATTCAAAACCTTCTCCAACAGCTGAAAGCTTTGTTACAGTTGGACAAAAGGTTAAAAAAGGTGATGTCCTTTGTATAATAGAGGCTATGAAGCTTATGAACGAGATAGAGTCAGAATTTGACGGGGAAATAGCAGAGGTTCTTGTTAATGACGGAGATGCAGTTGATTTTGATAAGCCATTATTTAAGATTAAATAGAATAGTATTTCCGCCTACATTTTTGAGTAATATTTATAATTTTATCGTTCCTTGCTGGCTTCGCCACTCGCCTACGGTCACTCCCACTCTGGGAGCCTCGACTTTGCGTCACTTCAAAAATTAGAAATATTACTCAAAAACGGCTAGTTTTGATAAAATATATTTTTAGTTTATTTAACAATGGAAAGGAAAGATTTAGAAATGTTAGATATAAAAGAAATAATGGAAATAATTCCACAAAGAGCACCATTTCTTATGATAGACAGAGTTGAAGAATATGTTCCAGGAGAAAGCGCTGTGGCGTATAAAAATGTTTGTATAAATGAATGGTATTTCCAAGGACATTTCCCAGGAGAGCCAATTATGCCAGGAGTACTTATTACAGAAGCACTAGCTCAAACAGGAGCGATAGCAATACTTTCTCTTCCTGAAAATAAAGGAAAAAATGCTTTATTTGGGGGAATTGATAAATTACGTTTTAAGCAAAAAGTAGTTCCAGGAGATGTGTTAAAACTTGAGGTTAAAATAATAAAAAGCAAAGGACCAGTAGGAGTTGGAGAAGCTGTTGCAACTGTCAATGGGAAGGTTGCGGCTAGAGGGGAGTTAACCTTTGCACTAGTATAAGTTGAAAAATAATTGCGTTTTGGCGTTGTCAGACTACAAAAGAAAATCCGGCTTTGCGTACTGACGCTGTAACAGGCAAAGCCTTAACAGCCTCAGCATCAGCGTACAGCAAGTACGCTTCCGGTATTTCTTTTTTGTCTTCCTAGCCAAAAGCACAATTCTTTTCCAACTTAAGTTTGAAATTTTAGGGAAGGAATGAGAAAAAAACAATGCTAAATAAAATTTTAATTGCAAACCGTGGAGAAATTGCTGTTAGAATAATTAGAGCCTGCAAAGAAATGAATATAAAAACAGTAGCAGTATATTCAACTGCTGATGCTAATGCAATGCATGTTAAACTTGCAGATGAAGCAATATGCATCGGAGAAGCACCTGCACACAAAAGTTATTTGAATATTCAAGCAATCCTTGAAGCTGCAAATATAACTGGTGCAGATGGCATACATCCAGGATTCGGATTTCTTTCAGAAAATGCTAGATTTGCTAAAATTTGTGAAGAATGCAATATAAAATTTATACGGACCTTCTTATGAGGTAATTAATTTAATGGGAAATAAAGCAAATAGCAAAGATTGCATGAAAAAAGCAGGAGTTCCAGTAATTCCAGGTTCAGAAGGAGCAATAAAAAGTATAGTAGATGCAATAGAAATTGCTAAGAAAATAAAATATCCAGTAATATTAAAAGCATCAGCTGGAGGTGGAGGAAAAGGCATAAGAATAGTTCAAAAAGAGGAAGAACTTGAAAATGCATATAATATAATAAAACAAGAAGCAAAAGCTGCTTTCAATGATGATGAAATATATATGGAGAAATACATAGAAAATCCGAGACATGTAGAAATACAAGTGCTTGCGGATGAACATGACAATAGCATATATTTAGGAGAAAGAGACTGTTCAATTCAAAGAAGAAATCAAAAAATATTAGAAGAAAGCCCATCTAGCATACTTACAAGTGAACTAAGAACTAAAATGGGTAAAGCAGCTTTAAAAGCTGTAAAGGCTTCTAAATATACAAATGCACGGAACAGTTGAATTCTTAGTAGATAAAAATAAAGATTTCTATTTTATGGAAATGAATACTAGAATACAAGTTGAACATCCAGTAACAGAAATGATTACAGGGGTAGATATAGTAAAAGAACAAATAAAAATAGCATCAGGAGAAAAGCTAAGCTTAAAACAATCAGATGTTAAAATAGAAGGACACAGCATAGAATGTAGAATAAATGCAGAGAACCCAGATAAAAACTTTAGACCTTGCCCAGGAGAAATAAAAGGATTAAACCTTCCAGGAGGAAACGGAGTAAGAATAGATACAGCAATGTATACAGGTTATACAATTCCTCCAATGTATGATTCTATGATAGCAAAACTTATAGTTCATGGAAAAGATAGGCAAGAAGCAATTGCAAAAATGAGGAGAGCATTAGAAGAATGTGTTGTAGACGGAATAGATACAAATATAGATTTCCTTTTAAAAATAATTGAAAATAAAGCATTTAAAGAAGGAAAATTTGATACGTCATTTGTTGCAAAAGAATTTAATCTAAAGTAGAAAGAAGGGAAAAAATTTGGTAATAGACAAAATAAAGAAGAGAGAAGAACCAGAAGAAGATAAAAAATATTCTAAACCAGATATACCTGTTGGGAAATGGATAAAATGCGAAAAATGTAAAGAAATTTTGTATAAAGAGATAGTAAGAGAAAATTACAGTGTATGTCCAAACTGCGGAAATCATTTTAGACTATCTAGTAGAAGAAGAATTGCTCAAATTATAGATGAAGGGACTTTTGAAGAGTTTAAGCTTAATATAGAAACAGTAAATCCATTAGGAATGGATTCATATATTAAGAAGATGGAAACAATAAGAGAAAAAACAGGGATAGACGAAGCAGTAAAATGTGGAACTGGAAATATTAATGGAGAAAAAGTTGTAATATGTGTAATGGATGGAAATTTCCTTATGGGAAGTATGGGAAGTGTCGTAGGAGAAAAGATAACATATTCAATAGAAAAGGCAATTGAACTTAAATTACCATTAATTATATTTAGTGTATCAGGTGGAGCTAGAATGCAAGAAGGAATAATCTCATTAATGCAAATGGCAAAAACTTCAGCTGCAATCGCAAAACTAGATGAGGCAGGACTTTTATACATATCAGTTTTAACAGACCCAACTTATGGCGGAGTTACAGCATCATTTGCAAGTCTTGGGGATATAATACTTGCAGAACCACATGCAATGATAGGCTTTGCTGGAAGAAGAGTAATTGAACAAACAATAAAACAAGAATTACCAGAAGAATTTCAAACATCAGAATTTTTACTAGAACATGGATTTATAGATAAAGTAGTAGAAAGAAAAGATATGAAAGACACAATACATAAACTACTTTTATTAAATAAATAGGAAAGGGATGAAGATTAAATATGCCAAATAATTTAACTGCATGGGATAGAGTACAAATTGTAAGAGCGCAGGATAGACCAACAGCTTTGGACTATATAGATAATATATTTGATGAATTTATAGAGCTTCATGGCGATAGAAAATTTTCTGATGATAAGGCAACAGTTTGTGGACTAGCAAGACTAGAAAACACAAATTTTACGGTAATAGCACAACAAAAAGGTAGAAACACAAAGGAAAATATAGAAAGAAATTTTGGTATGCCAAAGCCAGAAGGCTATAGAAAATCGTTTAGATTTATGAAACAGGCAGAAAAGTTCAATAGACCTATTATAACTTTCATAGATACAAAAGGAGCATATCCAGGACTTGGAGCAGAAGAAAGAGGTCAAGGAGAAGCTATAGCAAGCAGTATGTTTGAAATGTCAAGATTGAAAGTTCCAATAATTGTAGTTGTAATAGGAGAAGGATCAAGCGGTGGTGCACTTGCTATAGGAGTTGGAGATAAAATATTGATGCTTGAAAATGCAATATATTCAATCCTTTCTCCAGAAGGATATGCAAGTATACTTTGGAAAGATAGCGGAAGAGCAAAAGAAGCTGCAGAAGTTATGAAAATGACAGCAAAAGACTTGCTAGACCTTAAAGTAATTGATAAAATAATAAAAGAACCAAAAGGCGGAGCACAAGAAGATGTAAAGAAAATGTCAGAAGAAATAAAGAAAGAAATCGTATCTTCATATTTAAGTTTAAAAGACATAGATGAAGATACATTAGTTGCTTCAAGATATGAAAAATTTAGAAATATGGGAGAATATATTAGAAAATAATTTAGGAGGTAAAAAAATGTTATTAGAAAACAAAAAAATATTAATAATGGGAATTAGAAACAAATGGAGCATAGCTTGGGGAGCTGCAAAAATGGCAGCTGAAAATGGAGCTGAATTAATATTTACATTCATGGGAGAAGAAAACAGAGAAAAAATCGAAGAACTTTTATCAGAAATACCATATAAAAAAGCATATAGCTGTGATGCATCAAGTGATGAAGATATAAAGAGAGTATTTACAGAAATAAAAGCAGAATTTGGAAAAATAGATGGAATATTACATAGTATTGCACATGCCAATACAGAAGATTTAAGAAATCCATTTATAAATACTTCAAAAGAAGGCTTTGCACATGCAAACGACGTAAGTGCTTATTCTTTTGTTGCAGTTGCAAGAATTGCTAAAGAATTAGATATATTAAACGAAGAAGCAAGTCTTGTTTCACTTACATATTATGGTTCAACAAAAGTTCTTGAAGGATATAATGTAATGGGGGTTGCAAAAGCAGCTCTTGAATGTAGTGTAAGATATTTAGCAGATAATTTAGGCCCAGAAGGAATAAGAGTAAATGCAGTATCAGCAGGACCAATAAAAACACTATCTGCAAAAGGAATAAAAGATTTCAATTCAATGCTTGGAATAGTAGAACAAAGAGCACCATTAAGAAGAAATGTAACTCAAGAAGAAGTTGGAAATGCAGTAGTATTTATGCTAAGCAACATGTCAAGAGCAATAACAGGTCAAGTTGTTTATGCGGATAATGGATATAATATCATGGGTATGTAAAAAATTGAAAAATAATTGCGTTTTGGCGTTGTTGGACTGCAAAAGAAAATCCTCAACGTGCAAAAGCACGCCTCCGGTATTTCTTTTTTGTCCGCCTAGCCAAAAGCACAATTCTTTTTCAATTTTAATTATCTAAAGAAAAGTAACTATTTAATTTTAAGTGAACCCGCGCAGCGACCAACGGAGCTGAAAGCGACGGCGAGTGGTGCAGACTTCTTATTATATTATTTTAAAGTCTGCACCAGCAAGGGGAACGTCAAAATTCAATAGTTACTTTTCTTATTTCTTATTATATAAAAAAATAACCGAGATTTTCTCGGCTATGTACATGTACAAATATATTATCTTAAGCCTTTGCAGCGTTAAGTTTTTTTGCTAAATTAGATTTTTTTCTAGCAGCAGTATTTTTTACAATAACACCTTTGCTACAAGCTTGGTCTATTTTTTTAGTAGCTTCTACAAATAGAGTTTCAGCAGAAGCAACATCTCCAGCTTCTATTGCATTTTCAAACTTTTTAACAGCTGTTTTGTAGCTAGATTTAATCATATTGTTTTCCATTGTCTTTTTCTCGATAATCTTTGTTCTCTTAATAGCTGATTTAATATTTGGCATATCCTATGTTGCACCTCCGATCTTTAATTTCTAAACTATATCGCATAATATAATACCATAAAATTCAAGCAAATGCAATACAAAACTAAAAAAAAGATTAAAAAATAAGCTTTAATACAAAAATAGCAAGAAGATATTAAACTCTCCTTACTATTTTTGTATTAGATTAGCTTTACATTTCTTGATCGCCAGGTATAAAGTAATCGATTACACCGTATATAAGTGCACCAATTATTGCAGCCATCCAAGATATTGAGTATCCAGCGACAAAGTACTGTGTTACATATAAAGTAATAACAGCTAGAACAAATCCTACAAAACCTTTACCAAAAGGACTTGCATGTAAACCAGTAAACTTTATTATTAAATAGTCCATTACAGTTAAAACTATAGCAGCTAACCCTAAAGACCAAATATTATTTATAGAAAATCCGGGTGTAAAAAATGCGGTTACTCCTAGAACTATAGCAGCTACAACAAGTCTACCGATGATTTGCCAAGCAGTGCTTCCAGTGTTACTTCTTGAACTTGCTTGATTATTGTCCATTGTTTTTTGTCCCCCTTAATTTAAATGTGCATTGAAAATTTACTTTTGCAAATTTTCAAATAACAACTCTTTGCACCTTATAAAATTGAAGTTAATAAAATTTTATAAAATGCAGTTTGTTAAGAAAGAAAAATCTTTCGAATATATTATGAACTAAAAAATTTTTTTTATTCAAAATAGAATATTTTAAAAACAAAATGATAAAAATAAGAAAAATGGCTAAAAAATTAAATTAAAGGTGAGAGTTTATGCTAGTTACATTTATAAGGTCAATTGTGCTATATATAATTATTTTAATTGTAATGAGACTTATGGGAAAAAGAGAAATAGGACAACTTCAACCATTCGAACTTGTCATTGCAATTATGATAGCAGATTTAGCATCAATACCAATGACAGAAGTTGGAATTCCTATTCAAAATGGAATAATACCAATACTTGGGCTTTTAGTTATGCATTTAATAATTTCTGTAATTAATATGAAAAGCATACGTACAAGAGAAATTATATGTGGAAAACCAACAATGCTTGTATACAGAGGAAAAATAAATGAAAAAGCACTTAGAAGAGAAAGATTTACAATAAATGAATTGGAAGAAAGATTAAGAGGAAATAACATAAATTCATTAGGAGATGTGGAATATGCTATTCTTGAAACAAGTGGAGGACTTAGTGTAATTCCAAAGCCAAGCAAAAGAAACACTATACCAGAAGATTTTGGAATAGAGCCAGAATATGAAGGGATACCTTATGATTTAGTTATAGATGGAGTTATAATGACAGAAAATTTAAAGATAATAGGACGAGATGAGAATTGGCTTAAAAAGGAAGTTTCAAAATTTGGAATAAATCCTAAGCAAGCTTTAGTTGTAACTTTAGATGGAAAGGGACAAATTTTCTGCCAAAAGAAAAGCAAATTTGAAAAATAAACTTGTCAAAAATGCTTTCACAACAATGGCACAATTTCCGCCTACCTTTTGGAGTAATATTTATAATTTTATCGTTCCTTACTGGCTTCGCCACTCACCTATGGTCATTCCCACTCGGGGAGCCTCACTGCGCATCACTTCAAAAATTAGAAATATTACTCCAAAACGGCTAGATATATATTATTAATATTTTTATCTTTGTGCCATTTTTCTACATTTTTATTGGCAAAATATTAAAAGAGGTATAAATTATGAAAAAAGAAATAATTATATGTGTAATCGTTATTATAATTGTTATTGCGCTAAATGTATTTTCAGAAAAGTTTACAAACAAAATAATGGATGACATTATAACAAATTTAAAAAATGTTCGAGAAGCATTACTTACAGAAAATGAAGAACAGATGCGAGAAAACATAGAAAAAGTAAATAACGAATGGGAGGAAAACAAAAGTAAACTAAGTATTTATATAGAGCATGATGAACTAGAGAAAATTGAAATGTACATGGTAGAATTAAATACTCATATAGAAACTAAAGAGTATAATATGGCAATAGAATCATTGGATGTAGGAGTATTTATAATAGAACATACAAAAGATAAGTATAAGTTATCGCTAAAAAACATATTTTAGATAATAGTTAAAGGTTTGAAAATGATTAGAAAGGGTATTTTCAAACCTTTTCTTGATTTTTAGGTGGTTTTGATATATAATATTATATATTTTGAAATCGGAAGGAATGTAAAGCTTATGAATGATAACGAAAACAACGAACTAGAGCAAGATGTTAATCATCTTATACAAATTAGAAAAGAAAAATTAAATGAACTTATAGAAAATGGAAAAAATCCATTTGAAATTACTAAATTCAATAGAACCAATACAGCAGGAGAAATAAAATCAAATTATGAAAAATTTGAACAAAAAGATGTAACTGTCGCAGGAAGAATTATTGCTAAAAGAATTATGGGAAAGGCATCATTTTGTACAATTCAAGATTGTGATGAGAAAATTCAAAGCTATGTTAGTATTAATGATTTAGGAGAAGAGAGTTATAAAGCATTTAAAACTTTTGACATTGGAGATATTATAGGAATAACTGGTTTTGTGTTTAAAACAAGAACAGAAGAAATATCTGTGCATGCAAAAGAAATAACATTACTTTCTAAATCACTAAGACCACTTCCTGAAAAATTTCATGGATTAAAAGATATGGATTTAAGATATCGCCAAAGATATGTCGATTTAATTATGAACCCAGAAGTAAAGCAAACATTTATATTAAGAAGCAAAATTTTAAAAGAAATCAGAAACTTTATGGATGAGCAAGGATATATGGAAGTAGAAACACCAATGCTTACAACTGTTGCAACAGGAGATGCTGCAAGACCATTTATCACACATCACAATACATTAGATTTACAAATGTATTTAAGAATTGCACCAGAATTAAACTTAAAAAGATTAATTGTTGGTGGATTTGACAAAGTATTCGAAATCGGTAAAAACTTTAGAAATGAAGGAATGGATATTAAACATAATCCTGAATTTACAAATATGGAATTTTATGCAGCATATCAAGACTATAATGATATGATGAATATTGCAGAACAATTAATTTCAACAGTTGCTAAAAACACACTTGGAACAACTAAAGTTACTTATCAAGGTCAAGAAATAGACTTATCACCTGAGTGGAAAAGAATAACAATGATAGATGCAATAAAACAAGTAACAGGTGTTGATTTTAACACAATAAATACAGATGAAGAAGCACAAAAAATTGCAAAAGAAAAAGGCGTAGAATACGAAGAAATTAAAAATACTAGAGGACATATTATAAATGAATTCTTTGAAACTTTTGTTGAAGAAACATTAATACAGCCAACATTTGTAATGGACTATCCAGTAGAAGTATCACCACTTACAAAGAGAAAGAAAGATGACCCAAGATTAGTTGAAAGATTTGAATTATTCATCGGTGGAAGAGAATATGGAAATGCATATTCAGAATTAAATGACCCAATTGACCAATATCAAAGATTTTTAAAACAAGTAGAAGCCAAAGAAAAAGGTGATGAAGAAGCTGGTGGAATGGATGAGGACTTTGTAACAGCACTAGAAATTGGATTGCCACCAACAGGAGGAATGGGAATTGGTTTAGACAGACTAATTATGCTATTAACAGATTCAGCTTCAATAAGGGATGTACTATTATTCCCAACAATGAAACCACTTAATTAAAAGGAGAATGCCTATGTTTTACGCAGACAAAAGATTTTTATATTTAATATTAATAGTACTTATACTGATGAACCTTATGAGTATGTCACAATTAGAATGGCTAGTACTTTTATTAACTTTACCAGGAGTTTTAATTGCAATAACATTCCATGAATTTGCCCATGCTTATGCTGCAACAAAACTTGGAGATGATACACCAAGTATGCAAGGAAGACTTAATTTAAATCCACTAAGTCATATAGATCCAATAGGATTTGCATTACTTTTATTTGCAAGATTTGGTTGGGGAAAACCAGTAGCAATAAATCCAAGAAATTTTGATAGAAAATATTCACAGACAGCAGGAGAAGCAATAGTTGCCGCAGCAGGACCAATAATGAATTTTATCATTGCAATAGTACTTTCATTAGTTTATTGTGCTATATTTAAGTTTGCTAATAGCTTTGTATTAACACAAGTAGGATATATAGTAGTTACAGTAATACAATATACAATAATTGTAAATTTGGGACTTGGAGTGTTTAATTTAATACCACTTCCACCACTTGACGGTTCAAAGATACTTGTAAACTTTTTATCATACAATGGAAAACAATGGATTTATGAACATGAGCAAATATTTTATATAATATTTTTAGTACTTTGGATAACAGGACTTGCAGGATATATAATCTCTCCTGTACTAAATTTCTTATATGGTGGACTTATTCAGGTTGCAATGGCCATATTTGGATTATAAACTAGAAAGGAATAAATATAACAATGAAAGATATAACAGTTTTAGGAATTGAAACAAGCTGTGATGAAACCTCTGCCTCAATCGTTAGAAATGGGCGAGAGGTTCTTTCTAATGTTATAAATACACAAATTCCAATACATGAAAAATTTGGTGGAGTAGTTCCTGAAATTGCTTCAAGAAAGCATATTGAAGCGATTTCAATCGTTGTAGAAGAAGCTTTAAAAAAAGCTAATTTAACTTTTGATGATATAGATGTAATTTGTCCAACTTATGGACCAGGCTTAGTTGGAGCTTTACTTGTTGGAGTACGGATATGCTAAAGCATTAAGTTATGCATTAAATAAGCCATTGGTACGGAGTAAACCACATAGAAGGACATATTGCAGCAAATTACATAACATTTAAAGAATTAGAGCCTAAATTTTTATGCTTAATTATTTCAGGAGGACATACTCATTTAGTAGAAATACAAGACTATACAAAATTTAAAATACTTGGAAGAACTAAGGATGACGCAATAGGAGAAGCCTTTGATAAAGTTGCAAGAGTTATGAATTTGCCTTATCCTGGTGGACCAAAGGTTGATACTTTAGCAAAATGCGGAAGACCAAATATTGAACTTCCAAAATCACATTTGGAAGGAATGAATTTTAGCTTCAGTGGGATAAAGACAGCTGTATTGAATCTAAATCATAACAAAAAAGATATAAAAAAAGAAGATTTGTGTGCAAGTTTTGAACAGGCAGTAACTGATATGTTAATAGAAAACACAAAAAAGGCATTACAAGAAACAAAATTAAAAAAGGTGGCATTAGCTGGACGGTGTTTCTGCAAACTCATATATAAGGGAAAAGTTTTTAGAACTAGGAAAAGCTTTAGGTATAGATATATATTTTCCAGAACTTAAATTTTGTACAGATAATGCAGCAATGATAGCATCTGCCGGATATTATAGATATATTAATGGAGATATATCAGATTTAACTCTAAATGCTGTTCCAAATCTTAAGATAGGAGAAAACTAATGTCAATTTATGCAATAGCTGATTTACATTTGTCTTTTGCATCTCCAAAGCCAATGAACATATTTGGAGACAATTGGACAAACCATGAATTAAAAATAAAAGAAAGCTGGATGAACACTGTGAAAGCAGAAGATTTAGTCTTACTTCCAGGCGATTTTTCATGGGCTATGTCATTAGATGAAACACTCGAAGATTTTAAATATTTAAGCAGTATGCCAGGGAAAAAGATAATGCTAAAAGGAAATCATGATTATTGGTGGAACAGCCTAAAAAAATTAAATGATTACATGAAAAAAAATAATTTTAAAGACATTTCTTTTTTATACAATAATGCATATGAATTCGAAGGAAAAATAATTGCAGGAACTAGAGGTTGGGTTTTAATTTCAAAGGAGGAAGAGGACAAGAAAATAGTAAATAGAGAGCTTTTGAGGTTAGAACTATCAATAACAGAAGGAATAAAAGAATATGGAGAAGACAAAGAGATTATAGTTTGTATGCATTATCCACCAACGAATAAAACTCTTTTAGAAAACTCTAATTTTATAAAAGTAATGCAAAAATACAATGTAAAAAAATGCATATATGGACACCTTCATGGAGAATCACACAGTGAAGCAATTGAAGGAAATGTAGGCGGTATAGAATTAAAACTTGTAAGTGCGGATTATGTAAATTTTAAATTAATTAAAATAGCTTAAAATATATAATTTAGTTCTAATAGATTAAAATTAGGAGTAAAAATGATAGGAAAAATAGTTAAAATTGTTTCAAATACATATATTGTAGAAAATAATCGGAAAAAAGGTTGAATGTACAGCTAGAGGAAGACTAAAGACAGAAGAATTAAAACCAGTAGTACGGAGATAATGTTGAATTTGATGAAGAACAAAAAGTAATTAGCAAAGTATTAGAAAGGTCATCATTTATTAAAAGACCAAAAGTTTCTAATATTTCTCAAATTGTATTTATTATATCAAGTAAAATGCCAAAACCTAATCTGCTTATGTTAGACAAATGGCTTGCATTTGCAGAATTCTCGAAAATAAAACCAACAATAGTAATTAATAAAATAGACTTAGATGAAAAGGAAGCTGAAAAATTATATAATTTATATACAAAAGTACGGATATAAAGTAATAAAAACAAGTAATGTAACAGGCTATGGAATAGATGAACTCAAAAAAACATTAAAAAATAATACAACAGCATTTGCACGGACAATCAGGAGTACGGAAAATCGACTTTAACTAATAAAATATTAGAAAAAGAAGTTGCATTCGAAGGAGAGATAAGTAAGAAAAATAAAAGAGGTAAAAATACAACAACAGATGTTACATTATATGAGATAGAAAAAGATACATATCTTGTAGATACACCAGGCTTTCAAACAATGGATATTTATGAGATAGAAAGCAAAGACCTAGAAAATTATTTTATAGATTTTAGGAATTATATAAAAAACTGCGAGTTTGTTGGATGTACTCATATAAAAGAGGAAAATTGCGGAATAAAAGAAGCTCTAAGAGAAGGAAAGATACAGGAAGAAAGATATGAAAATTATATAAAAATATATAATGATTTAAAAGATAAGGAGGAACACAAATGGTAGAAATATCAACTTCAATATTAAATGTAGAAAAGTCTAATGCAATGAAGGCATTTTATGGACTAGAGGTTGCTCATACAGATTACTTTCATATCGATGTAATGGACGGAAAATTTGTACCAAAAAATACTGTAGAAATTATGAAGGAATATGCAAATTCGATAAAACAGATGTCCAATATTCCACTAGATGTTCACTTAATGGTAGAAGATGTAAAAGCATTTATTGATGATTATATAGGACTAGAACCTAACATAATAACATTTCATTTAGAAGCAGCAAAGTCAAAAGAAGAAGTGATGAAGTTCATAAATTACATAAAAGAAAACAATATAAAGGTGCGGAATATCTGTAAAACCAAATACAAAAATAGAAGAGGTATATGAGTATCTTCCATATATACATATGTGTCTAGTAATGACTGTAGAACCAGGACTCGGAGGACAAAAACTAATACCAGAAACAATTGAGAAAGTAAAAACATTAAAAGAATATATAGATAAAAATAATATAGACATTGATATAGAAGTAGACGGAGGGATTAATTCTGAAACAATAGAAAGTGCAAAGAATGCAGGAGCAAACATATTTGTTGCTGGCTCTGCAATTGTGAATAAAACAAATTATGAAGAAGCAATAGAAGACTTAAGAAAATAGAAAGGAAGAAGATTTGGAACTAGAAGGACAAATTGAAACAATTATATATTATAACGAAATAAATTCATATACTATCGCAAAACTGCATACAGAAAGTGCAGGAGAAATGACTATTGTAGGGTATTTACCTTTTGTAAATGTAGGAGATAGTTTGACTGTATATGGAGAATATGTAACCCATAAAGATTATGGAAAACAGTTTAAAGTAGATACTTTCAAGAAAAATATGCCAGAAACTTTGGAAGCTTTAGAAAAGTATTTAGCAAGTGGAAATGTAAAATGGATAGGTCCAAAGACAGCCAAAAAGATTATAAAAGAATTCGGGGATGACACGATTAAGGTAATAGAAAATACACCAGAAAAATTAGCAGTTATAAAAGGTATAACAGAAGAAAAGGCATTAGAAATCTCGGCAAGTTTTATAGAAAGTAGAGAACTCTGGAAAATAGTAAGCTTTTTAGACGAAATAGGTATAAGCTCAAGTTATGCTAAAAAAGTATATGATATATTTGGAATAAATGCAGTAGAGGAAATAAAAAGTGATCCATATAAATTAATAGATATAGTAAGAGGAATAAATTTTAAGACTATAGATGAAGCAGCACTAAAAATCGGAATAAATAATGATGATGAACAAAGAATTATGTATGGCATAAAATATGGGTTACTCCTTGCTACATATAATGGACATACATGTGTTATAAAGAATAACTTATTAGACTTTGTGTCTACGCTTCTACAGATATCAGAAAGCACTATAAATGAATTTCTAAATCAAATGAAAGTAAAAGGAATCGTTGTAATAGAAGAAAGAGACGAGGAAGAATGGGTATACTTAACAGAATATTATGAAGCAGAAGTATTCATTGCGGGAAAATTAATAAGGCTTGACAATGTGAAAAACAGAAAACACATAGCTAATATTGAAGAAAAATTGCAGAAAATAGAAAAAATAAATAAAATAGAGCTTTCAGATAAACAAAGAGAAGGAATATTTGCAGTAAATGAAAACAATGTCTGTGTTATAACAGGAGGACCAGGAACGGGAAAAACTACAATTATCAAAAGCATAATAGAGTTATATAAAAGAGAACTAAAAAAAGTAGTACTTTGTGCACCGACTGGAAGGGCAGCAAAAAAAATGACGGAAACAACAGGAGAAGATGCTAAAACATTGCATAGACTATTACAGATTTCAAAGATAAACGATACAAAATACATAAATGAAGATATAAAAATAGAACCAATTGATGCTGATGTTGTAATTGTAGACGAAACATCAATGATAGATTTAGCACTTATGAAATATTTGCTTATGGCAGTATATGAAGGAACAAAACTTGTACTAGTCGGAGATGTCGACCAACTTCCTTCTGTTGGACCAGGTAGTATACTTAAAGACATAATCGCATCTGGAAGAATAAAAGTAATTGTGCTTGATAAAATATTTAGACAAGCTGCAAGAAGCAAAATAATACTTAATGCACATAGAGTAAATTCAGGTAAATACTTTATAGAGGAAAAAAGCGAAGAATTGAAAAAAGACTTTTTCTTTGTGCAAGAAGCAAACCAAGAAAGAATTTTAAATTTTGTTTTATCTTTGTATAAAGACGGATTAAAGAAGTTTGAAGAATATAATTCATTTAGAAGTGTACAAATAATAACTCCAAGTAAAAAAGGAGAAGTTGGAACAAGAGAGATAAATAAGAAAATACAGGAACTTATAAATCCAAAAGATAAAGACAAAAAAGAAAAAGCGATTGGAGCAACAATATTTAGAGAAGGCGACACAGTAATGCAAATGAAAAACAACTACGATATTGAATGGGAGCAAGGCGATAATATAGGAACAGGCATTTTTAACGGAGAAATGGGAACAATAACAAGTATCAGCACAATATCTGAAACAGTAGAAGTAGACTATGACGGAAAAACTGTAGAATATACTTTTTCAGACCTTGACCAGATAGAACATTCTTATGCAATAACTGTACATAAATCACAAGGAAGTGAATTTGACGTAGTAATACTTCCAGTAGTTAGAACAGCACCAATGCTTTTAACAAGAAACTTGTTATATACAGCAATAACCAGAGCAAAAAAACTTTTAATAATAGTCGGAAGTAAAGATGTTATACAATTCATGATAAGAAATACTGATGCAAAAGTGAGAAACACACGGACTACAATACAAACTAGAAGAAATTTAAAACTCCGGTCGTTTGGGACGGTTCTGAATGACCGAAAATATTTGATATTTAATTTTAAAATTTTTTAAATTTTCGGTCATTCAGAACCGTCCCAAACGACCGGAGTTTTAGGAAAGCAAGAGGTGAGAGAGTATATTAGATTTTTTATTTAATCTAATTTATCCTAATGTATGTGGATTTTGTGGCAAGGTAGATGAAAATTGTTTATGTGAAGAATGTGAAAAGGAATTAGATAAATATTTAAAATATAATGAAGTAACTAAATTTAATAAATCATTTGAAAAGCATATATATTTAGCAACATACGAGGGAAAGGTAAGAGAAAATATCTTATCATATAAATTTTTGGACAAGCCATATATGTATAAGACTTTTGCAAAAATAATATTAAAAAATGAAAAAATGTATAGAATAATACAATCTTATGATATAATAGGAGCAGTACCAATACATAAAAAAAGAAAAAATGAAAGAGGATATAATCAAAGTGAACTTATAGCAAAAGAAATATCAAGAAATATAAAAGAACTTAAATATGGAAAAATTTTAAGAAAAATAAAAAATAATGAAAGACAAAGCTCACTTTCAAAAGATAAAAGAAATCAAAATGTAAAAGGTGTATATCAAATAGAAAATAGTCAAATAATAAAAGGTAAAAAAGTAATCCTTTTTGATGATATATACACAACAGGAAGTACAGTAGAGGAATGTAGTAAGGTCTTAAAAGCAAATAATGCTAAAGAAATTATGATATTAACTTTAGCAAAATAACGAAAGACAAGCTTATTCTTTTTCAAAGTCAGTCTATATTATAGAAAGGAATAAAGTAACAAATGGAAGAATTAGTTGAAAGTATTTTAGATTATGTAAGGGCAGATTACACAGATTATGCTGTTATGATAAATCGGTGAGTGGGGTTCAGGAAAAACTTACTTTTGGAATAATAAAGTAAGAAATAAAATTGAATCTATGACACTTAATCGGAAAATCTTTTACGACAATATACATGTCACTATACCGGAATATCAAACCTAGAAGAAATAAGTAAAAAGATATTTATTGAAACAACTCAGTTAATGGATAAGAACTTAAAGAAATTCATGAATACAAATGGTGTAACAAAAATACCAGAATATGCAAAAACAGGTATAGATATGGCAAACCTTTTTGGCGTTACACAAAATGGAGATAGAGTTAATTATTCAGACTTTTTCTCAACAGATGACAAAGTATTATGTTTTGATGACTTAGAAAGAGCAAATGTAGACGTTATAGATATCTTGGGATATATTAATAACTTTGTAGAACATGACCATATAAAAACAATAATTATATGTAATGAAAAAGAGTTATCAACTAAATTAAAAAGCACAAACCTAGAAATGAAAACATTTATCGCAACATATATACTTGACAAAGAAAATGAATTAACTAAAATTACAGACAAGCCAATGGTAGAAAAGATACAAGACAAAATAGAGTATGTATTTGATAAAGCAAATGATTATGAAAGAATTAAAGAAAAGTTAATTGGAGAAACATTTGAATACCAACCTAAATTTGATTACATTATAAATGGATTGCTCATGAGATATGAAACGAATGAAGATTTAATAAGATTTCTTAGGGAATCTACAGGACTAATAATAACTACATTTAATAAAAGTGGAACAAGAAACTTAAGAATATTAAAACATGCTTTAAACGATTTCAAAAAAATATTTGAAATGGTAAGTAAAAATTATCCAAACACGAATCATAGAGTTTTGCAAACAATGTTAATATTTACAATTGCGGTATCATTTGAAATAAAAGCTCGGAAAAATCACAAAGGATAAATTTGTTAATATCGAAAATAATGAGGAATATAAGGCAATACTTGTATCTTCAAGAGTATTAATGGATAATAGACAATTCTATATTAAAGAATTTGATAATACTTACTATTATAATTTTAAATCAGAATATAGATTCTTTAAATTTATTGAAATATATGTAAGAACAAGAATCTTTGACATGAAGGTATTCAAAAAAGACATGGAAATGATAATAAGCACAGTTGATACATCAAACCTTCCTGGATATAAGAGACTTCTTACAGAAGAATATTGGAAAATAAGTGATGAGGACTTTGATAGAATTATAGATGAAATATTAGAAGATGTAAAAACAGGAAAGACAAGCCTTATTGAAAATGTAAAATTATTTATTTATTTTGATTACCTAATAAAAAAAGGACTCATAAAATATGATATAAAGATGGTAAAAAATGTCTTTATAAATGGAATGAATATATCATCACTAGTATCAACCTATTGTGACAATGTAGAAGAAGAACTTGATACAATAGGTATAGGAGAGCCTTCTCAAGATGTAGAAGATATACTTAAACACTTCCATATATTAAATTCAAAATTAAAAGACAGAATGTATATTGAAAAAGCAGATTCAATATTCAAATGTATACCAATGAAAATGGAAGTATTTTATGAACGCTTTGATAAAGAATGTATGAATATACCAATATTCAAATATTATGATGTATATCAAACTTTCCAAAGATTATCTTGTGCTAGCAATGAAGATATAGTAACTATAAAGGAAAAATTGCTTAACAGAGCAGATTTATATACAAAAGAAATAGAACCAGAAATGAAAAATATAAAGCAATTAAAACAAGTAATAGATGACTATACAAGAGGAAAAGAGAATAGTATAAAACTTGTTATGTTAAAAGACTTTTCAAAAGACCTAGGAAAAATCTTAGATAAATATAAGACTCCATCATTTTTAAGTTCTAAGAAAGAGGAATAGTTGAAAAGCATTGCGCTTTGACATTATTGAACTTTGAAAGCACAATTCTTTTCTAACCAAAAGTATATAAATTAGGAAAGGAAATGAAATATAAGAACAATGAATGAGAAGCTAGAAGAATTTGAAAGATATTTAGTAAATAGAAAAGTAGCAATAATAGGGCTTGGAGTAAGCAATCTACCACTTTTAAGATATATGTATGAAAGAAAAGCTATTGTTACAGTATTTGATAATCGTGAGATAGATGATATACCAAAAGAAAATTTTGAAGAAATTATGAGATACAACATGCGATATGTTTTTGGTAAAAATGCTTTAAGTGAATTAAAAGGATTTGATATAATATTTAGAGCACCAAGTTGCATGCCAACTAAACCTGAATTGATTAAGGCAGCAGAAGATGGAGCAATTGTGACATCTGAGATAGAAATGCTAATTGAAATGTGTCCTCGGAACAGTTATTGGAGTAACAGGTAGTGATGGAAAAACTACAACAACTTCACTTATATATGAAATCTTAAAGAAAAATGGATACAATTGTTATTTGGGAGGAAATATAGGGATACCACTATTTACAAAACTTAGAGAGATGAACAAAGAAGATTTTGTTGTACTTGAACTTAGCAGCTTTCAATTAATGAATATGAAGATAAGCCCTAAGATTTCTGTAATAACAAATATTTCACCTAATCATTTAAACATACATTCTTCATATGAAGAATATATAGAAGCAAAGAAAAACATATTTAGATATCAATCAAAGGATGATATTGTTGTTTTAAATTATGATAATGAGATAACAAGAGAATGTGCAATGGAAGCGGAAGGAAAAGTAATATTCTTTAGTAGTAAAACAAAATTAGATGATGGAATAATATTAGATGAAGATGTCATAAAAGAATGTAATGATAGAATAAGAAGACATATAATAAATACAAAAGATATTAAATTAAGAGGTAGACATAACTATGAAAATATTTGTGCAGCAATTGCGGCAACAAAGAGTTTAGTTCCTATAGATGTACAAATAGAAGCAATAAAGAATTTCAATGGAGTAGAACACAGAATAGAATTTGTAAGAGAACTTGATGGAGTAAAATGGTATAATGATTCAATAGGAACTAGCCCAACAAGAACTATAGCAGGATTAAATTCATTTGATGAAAGAATAGTACTTATTGCGGGTGGATATGATAAACACTTAGATTATACACCTATTGCAAAACCAATTTTAGATAATGTAAAAACACTAATTTTAATGGGGCAAACAGCAGAAAAAATATTTTTAGCTGTAAAAGAAGAAGGAGAAAAAGAACACAAACAAGTTGATACTTATATGTGTGAGACATTAGAAGAAACTGTAAAGCTTGCAAGAAAATTTGCAAGAGATGGTGATGTTGTATTGTTTTCTCCTGCAAGTGCAAGTTTTGATCTATTTAAAAATTTCGAAGAAAGAGGAAAAAAATTTAAAGAAATAGTAAATAATCTTGAGTAAAGATTTAACAAAAACACCTCCTTTGGCATATATATATTTATATATGCGGAAGGAGGATAATTTTATATGTATAATAGTTATGAGGAATATATGCAGAGTGTATTAGGGTATAATTCACCAAATACATATAGAGAAACAGAAAACAACTATTACTATGATACTATGAGGGTAAATCAAAATATGCAAGAAGTAAACAATCTTTACCCAGAAATATATGGGATAGTATATCCAGTTGTACAGAAGGTATGTAGTAGAAGAGGTTTTTTAAATATTAATGAAGAACAAATAAATCAAATGGTAGAAGAAGTATATAGTGTGGTTGAAGCGGATGAAGAAGAGGATACAAGAGATAATATTAAAAATGGAGATGTAAAAAATCCAAGAGCAAAAGAAACGAGAAGACCACCAAGACGAAATTTCTTGTTAAGAGATTTAATTAGAATACTTATAATAAGAGAATTACTAGGAAGACCAGGATTTGGCCCTCGGAGGAATGCCAGGAGGACCAAGACCAGGCATGGGAGGAATGAATCAAATGCCTCCAATTATGAGACCACGGAAATCCTAGAATGTTCTAAAATAAAAATATATCGTGAAGAAAAGAATTTCTTCACGATTTTCTAACTAACAACATTTGTTGTCATTATTATTTTCTTCATTGCCCTTAAAGTCACAAGGTTTTTTCTCAATATATCTATCACATTGGTCCATCTTAACACCTTTTAGACATTTACCTTTTCTGCTACCTTTAGCACAAATCTTAAATGTTCTAACTTTGTTAACCCAAACATCTATAGCGTATTTCTTATCTGGACAAAGAGGTCCAAATACGAATTCACCATATTCATCTGTGAAAGTATGAGATACAGGTTTTCTTATTTCTTCGCCTTTTTCATAATCTATTTCAATTAGTTTTACAACAGCATCTTTAGCAGGTTCATGATAACAATCTTTGATAACTCCAAATATAACGTTACGATTGTCTTCAGGAAGATTGATTTCTATATCAAATTGTTTACCTGCTTCTATAAAACCATCAACTTCTACTATTGGGCATTTTTCTTCATTATTTTCATATTCCATTATTCTTCATTCCTTTCTTAAAGCTTGTTTCAAGCTTAGTATATATTATGCAAAATTAGTCGAAAGTGATATAAAAAAACAGAATTTGAATAAAAATATTGAAATAAGCTTTAGTGTATAATATAATAATAAAAACATTAGAAAGGAAAATTAATATATGAAGCATGTGTTAAGTAGTGATCAATACACAAGAAAAAGTCTAGAAGAAGTATTTAGATTAGCAGAGAAAATAAGGAATAACCCAAATGAATATGCACACAAATTAGATGATAAAATTATTGCAATAATGTTCTACGAACCAAGCACAAGAACAAGATTATCATTTGAAACAGCTGCATTAAAATTAGGAGCAAAAATTATAACTACAGAAAATGCAGGAGAGTTTTCTTCAGCTGCAAAAGGAGAAACCATACAAGACACAGTTCAAGTAATTGCTGGATATGCAGATGCATTAGTAATAAGACATAAATCAGATACATCAGCAGTTGATGCTGCAAGTGTAGAAAAAATACCTGTAATTAATGCAGGTGCAGGGAAAGGAGAACATCCAACACAAGCACTATTAGACCTCTACACAATTGAAAGAAAGAAAGGAAAAATAGATGGAGTAAGGGTTGCTATACTTGGAGATTTACTATATGGAAGAACAATACATTCACTTATAAAATTGTTATCACTATATGATAATATAGAAATTTATGGATTAAGTAAAGAAGCATTTGCATTACCTCAAGAGTATATTGATATGCTAAAAGAAAGAGGAATAGAGTATAAAAAATGTACAAGCTTTGATGAATTACCAAAAGATATAGATGTTATTTATCACACAAGAATACAAGCTGAAAGATTTGAAGGAGACTTTGGAAAAGAAGAATTTATAATAAATGAAAAAGTTTTAAATACATTTTCTGACCATACAATATTAATGCATCCATTGCCAAGGGTAATAGAGATATCAACTGATGTGGATAATGACCCAAGAGCATGTTATTTTGAACAGGCACATAATGGACTATATGTACGTATGGCATTGCTTTTACAAGTGTTAGATAAAGAATAGAGTTAAAAAACATCTTTTAGAAAATTACATTTTCTAAAAGATGTTTTTTATTCTTGTTCAGCAGTATTGAACATTTCATCTGTAAAGAATTCTCCGAGTGTGATACCAAAACCTTCACAAATGTGAAGAAGAGTATCTAGTTTGATTAATTCTGTTTTTTTGCTCATAAATGTAGAAATTGTAGAACAGGGGATTCCTGACATTTTACAAAGTTTCCATATATTCATATTTTTTTCTTTTAGATAAAATTTAATTCTTATTCTAATTGCATCGGATAATTGCATTTATATATACTCCTTAAATAATTTAAAGTCAATAAAATTATATACAAATAGAAATTCATATTACTTTGGCGAATTGAAAAAATACAAAAAAATTTCAATTTATCGAACTAGTTTGTTGCATTGAAGTAAAACTTGTGTTATAATCAAATTACTTCAATTCGCCAAACTAGTAAAAAAGGCTAATATTCTCTCTTTACGGTTGGAAATCAATTGGTTTTGGTTTTATTTGGTTTTGACTTTCGACCATTTGGTTTCTAACCGTAAGGAGGAGAATAAAGCTTTACTAGTTCAAAAGAAAGTGTAAACTATAGGCGTAGAATATTTATATTTATTCTGCGCTAAGTAAGAAATAATATACAAGATTATATAGCGAAGAACACAATATTCTTTGCTTATAAAATAAAAAACAAAAACCAAACGAAGGAAAAAGGAGGAAACCAAACAAAAAATGAATAAAGTTAAACCAAACAAAAATGCCCTAATGAACGGGTATATTAATTGTACTCAAAAATCAAGGAAAACATGTAAAATCAAGGAAGAAAGAGGCCTTACACTAATTGCACTTATCGTAATGACAATAATATTAGTGATTCTTTCAGCAGTAGCCATAAGAGGGATAACAGGAGATGAAGGAATAAT
>CALWZW010000004.1 GCA_944386135.1 uncultured Clostridia bacterium
TTAAATCCTTTTAAATAGCATTTAACTGGTAATTAGAAGTTACTTTTTCTAAATATATTTTACTTTTTCAATTGACATATTTTAGGGTAGTATCTTTATTGATACTACCCCACTACTTTTAGAAAATACTAATTCAGTACCTATATTATATATCCTTTCTTTCTAATAGCCAATCTATCAGATTTTTATGAATTATTCCATTTTGCGAGAAATCAAACTTATCCATTGTTAAAACATATTTAGGATAATTATCTTCTATTCCTTTAAACGCTCCAAATTCTCTTTGCTCTACTGTTTCATCCGCAAGAATATATGCTACTTGTATATACATTTTTTCCTTAAATCTTGTCGCTATAAAATCTATTTCTGCATTTGATAAATTTCCTACTTTTACATCATACCCACAAGATATTAATTCATTATATACAATGTTCTCTAAATATGCTCCCATTTGTGGTCTTTTGCCAACATTCATTATTTGTCCAAGTCCTAAATCAGTTAAATAATACTTATATTTTCCATTAAGTATTCTTTTTCCTCTAACATCATATCTATCAGCCTTACTTATTATCATAGCCTTTGTCATATACTCTAAGTAATTATACAAAGTTACTTTAGATACTTCTCTATCATCTTTATTTATAAAATAGTTTGACAAATTCTCTGCTGAAAAATTCTGTGCTGGCGTTGTTACTATATATTCTACTATTCTGTTAAATAAATCTAAATCTTTTATGTTAAATCTATTTATAATATCCTTTATCAAAATGGAATCATATATATCTGACAGATATGTTCTCGTTTGAATTTCATCTGTCATCATAAACCTTTGTGGCATACCACCCCAAGTTATATAATCTTCAAAAGCGTCTTCTATTTCTTTTCTATCTGCAATATTCTTTAATTCACATACTTCCTTAAAAGTAAACGGATAAATCTTAAAGCTTACATATCTTCCTGCTATATGTGTTGCAAGTTCTCCAGACAATAAATCACTATTGGAACCTGTGATAAATATTGATACATTTTTAGAAGCTTTAAACGAATTAACAGCTTTCTCCCAGTGATTAACGTTTTGTATTTCGTCAAATAGTAAATAGTATTTATCTTCATTTACTATTTTTGATGTAATGTATTGATGTAAATCCATATCGTCTTTTATAAATGCATAATCTTCATATTCAAAATTTATATATATAATTTGAGATTCCTTTACTCCCTTTTTCTTTAATTCATCTATTATTTGTAATAATATTATAGACTTTCCACATCTTCTAATTCCTATTATAACTTTTATTAAATCTTGGTCATAAAACGGTCTAATTTTAGATAGATATTTTTCACGAATAATCATAAAATCCTCCCTATCATTATATTATTAATACTATTTTACTTTATTATATATTATTTATATTGTTTTGTCAATAATTTTGTTTAGTGTACTAAACAAAATTTGCACTTTTTGTTGTTTTGTTTAGTGCATTTTATTTTTGCTTTACATTAATATTTTTATTTTGATATATATTTTTATGCATTTTTTATAGATAAATCTCCAACAACCAGAGAGTAACTACTAATTAAAAATTTATGAAATTTGCGTCTGTGAAACTTTTAAGTTTAGAAATTCTTATTTAAAAAATTGAGGGATGTTCACGCTTTGCGTGAAAGAGGCTCAATTTTGTGAATTAGAATTTCTACGCAAAAAGTTGAAACCTAAGCAAATTGAATACAATTTTTAAATTAGTAGTTACTTCTTTTGCTTTACTTTTTCAAGTACAAAATTTGGTATTTTTATTTAGAGAAATCACATTTTATATCATATTTTGGTCTAATTCTCAAGTTTTCTATATTCTCCATTTATATATTGATATACTTCTCCCTCTTTAGCTGTGCTTAAGAGTTCCTTTGGGAAGTCTATTTCTTCAAAAACTTCAAATGCTGTTCCTTCTTCATTTTTAGGCATATTCTTATCTATTAACCAAGCTCTATCTCCAGATTTTTCAGTAAACTCATATAAATGTCCTTCTATTCTTCTTGCCATTACTTCTTTTTCCTGTTCATTTAATAGTTTACTAAATTTTTCTTGCATTTCTTCTTGAACTATTTTTGTGGCTTCTTCATCTAATGTAAATTTTCCATTATCTAGTCTTAAAACGCTATCTACCCCTGCCTCTTTTGGTAAACTTTTTTCTTCTATTTCGATAATTTCATGGCTTCTTCCTTCTTCACATACTGAAATAAGATACTTATTTTCTTCTTTAGTATCTTTTCCATATATGTAATACATTGTTCCTTTTTCTGAGGTTTTATTTGCATAGTCTTTTAAGGTGTTATTTCTTTCTATTTTCATCTTGTCTCTATATTGAGTTGTAATTTTCACTTCGTTTTGCATTTTATCTAATAGTGAAATTTGATTTCTTGTCGTTCTATTTTCTAAAAATTCGTTTAATTCTTTGATTAAACCACAAGCTAAATTATTTTCTTTTGTATTGTTTATTAAATCATTAAATATATCTAGGTTCAAATATTTTCCACCTTTCTATTATTTGTTTATTTTTGGAGTTTTTGCTATTATTGAATATAATAGTATAGAATAAAACTAAAGAAATTATATAACACCATATTATAAAATGCAAGCATTTTTATCTAATAGGTCATTTTCCTTCGATAAAAATGCTTGTGTTTTCTATTCTTCTAACTTACTTTCTCCTGTCGAATAATCAATTATAACTCCTGGTTGGACATTATAAACATAGACATTAAAGCATACACTTTCTCCATTGTCTTCAACTGAATATGCCTCCATTTGTACACCGACTTACTAAAAGATTATCTCCTTCATATATTGGAGTTACTCTATATAAAACATGTCTATTTTCATTTTCTCCTTGATTAGTTATGTATTTTGCGACCTGATTTTCAAATGGTAACATTCCTGAAACATTAAAGTATCTTGTTCCAGTTATTATATTTAGCTCGTTTGCATCCTCATCTGATAATTGATATCCTATAAGATGACATCTGTTGTATAAATATTCTCCATTGTATTTTGCTTGTACCCAACCTGTTGGTTTTACTGATGAGATGTCTCCTCTTTCGTCTCCTTCTGGTGGCATTGTTTCTCTGCAAATGTTTGCATAAGCTACTCCGCATCTACCTAAGCTATCTAAATTAGAATATTCTTCAAAACTTTCTGTATTATAATCTTCTTCATCAAAATTTGGTATGTTGTTATTTATTACAACATATGGTTCACCACTATAATCTGGTATACTGCTTAAATTAAATGAAACTGTTTGTATTGCTTGATTAACTGAATTTTCTTGTGTTTCATCTGTCATGTTACTATAGCCATAACATCCACATATTATTAATATTATTGCTATTACTAATTCTGTTATTATTTGTGTTAAACTTTGTTTTTTCTTACGTTTTCTTGCCATGTTTTTTCCTTCTTTCTATTTCTTATATTCAAAATATATCACAACATATAAAAAAAAGAAAGTGCTTCTTGAAGTGCACTTTCAGCGTAAATTTTTATTTATTCAAAATGTGAATTGCGATATTTAAGTATGTTGCAAATAATGTCCATATTAAATATGGTATCTGTAGTATTCCTGATATTTTTTCTTTCTTATAAAAACTAATTATCATAAATATTATCAAAATTAATAGTATTATTATCCATATAACTGCAAATATTCTGAATTTTAGTAAAAAGAATGCGATAGGCCATATTAAATTCACTGCTAGCTGAAGATAATATATAAGGTCTACATCCTTATCTGTTAATCCTTTATTCTTTAGTATTCCATATGATACTCCCATAAGTATGTATAGTATAGTCCATACTAATGGAAAAAGTATACTTGGAGGAGATAATAATGGCTGTTCTAAACTATTGTAATCAATTGATTTTGATATTATAAGTCCAACTATACCTCCTAGAATTACTGGAATTAAAATTGATTTAATATAAATTTTAATTTTATCCATATAACACCTCTTTGTATTATATGTGATAATTGGTATAATATAACTGTTTTTATTCTTCTAGATGTTCTTCATACAATGATTTTTTGATAATAGCATTTCCTCCAAATAAATATAATAAACCAAATTATTTTCTCCTATATTTAATATACAATATTTTTGTTTCATTTAAAATAGACAATTGTGTCTACTTTACAAAAATAATAAAGCACTTGTCAAAGTACTTTATTTAGAATTCTTCAATTTTAAAATTGTCACACACTCCACATGTGATGTATATGGGAATAAATCTACTGGTGTTATTTCATTTATATCATATTTTTCTTCTAACTTGCTTAAATCTCTTATTAAAGTTGCTGGGTTGCAACTTATATATACTATTTTCTTTGGTTTTATTTTTAGTAAGTTTTCTATTGTATTTGTGTCTAGTCCTTTTCTTGGTGGGTCTACAAATACTACATCTGGCTTAATTTTTTTATCATATATTAATTTGTCTAAAAGTTTTTCTACATCTCCTGCTGTAAATTCTATGTTATCTATTTGATTTAGTTTTGCATTTTCTTTTGCATCCTTTATTGCTTCTTCAACTATTTCTATTCCATAAATTTTTTTTGCATATTTGGCTGCAAATATTCCAATCGTTCCGATTCCACAGTAAAGGTCAAAAACTGTATCATCTTTGCTGAAATTTGCGCCCTCTATTGCTAGATTATATAGTTTTTCTGTCTGGACTGGATTTATTTGATAAAATGAGTTAGCTGAGATATTAAACTTATATTCTCCTAATTTATCTGTTATATATCCGCTTCCATATATTACAATATTTTTATCACCTAATATAACATTTGTATTTTTCTTGTTTATATTTTTTACAATTGTCTTAATACTTGGAAATTCTTTTATTAGCTTTTCTTTTAATTCATTTTCCTTTGGAAAGCTTTCATTAGTTACTACAAGTACACACATTACCTCGTCTGTTTTCATTCCATATTTTATCAATATGTGCCTAAGTAGTCCTTTTCCAGTATTTTCGTTATATACTCTTATTTTGTTTTCGTTTATAAAATCTATTATAAATTTTGCAATTTTTTGAGAAATCTTAGTTTGAATTTTGCACTCTTCAAATTCTATTATTTCGTGTGTTCTATTTGCAAATACTCCGAGCTATTGCTTTTCCATTTTTATTTGTTCCTACTGGATATACTGCCTTATTTCTATAGAAAAATGGATTTTCCATTCCTACTGTTTCTTGTGCTTCTACTTTTTGCTTTAGTTCTTTATTTATTAAATTTTGTACTGTTTCTTGTTTTATTTCTAATGTTTTTGAATATTCTATATGTCTTAAATTGCATCCACCACATCTTTTATAACTTAAGCAGTCGCTTTCTTTTCTATATTCTGACTTTTCTATAATTTCAACTATTTTTCCAAATGCATGTGACGTAGTCGTCTTAAGTATGAGTACTTTTACTTTTTCTCCTTTTATTGCATTTGGTATAAATATTGTATAACCATTGATTTTTGCAATGCCTTCTCCTTGAAAACCATTATCTATTATATCTACTATATATTCTTCATTTTTCTTTACAGGAATTTCCATTTTCTCTATTTCCTCCATTTCGATTTTACCATAATATATGCAACTTTTCAAGATTTCTAAATTTACTTAAGTTAAACCTGTAACCATTTTTTTATTTTCGAATAGTATATATCAAGAAAAAGGTAATTAAAGCCTTGTTGTGTAGGGAAATCTAATGACTTCTTCTATACAATAACAATCTTAAAGTTTTTATAGGGAGGTTTCAAAATGAGTAATTGTTGTTGCAATAACAATAATGGCGAAATTTTATGGTTCATTATTTTATTCCTACTACTTTTCTGTTGTGGATGCGGTAACAGATGTTGCTGTAATTAGTTATACTTAAAGTGACTAAGTCTTTCCAAAGAAAAGCATAGCTTTAAGCTTTGAAAGGAGGGAGAGAGAATGCCAGAAACTAGAGGTTGTGGTGGATGCGGTTTCGGCGGTGATTGCTGCTGGATAATAATCCTATTTATATTAATAATCTGTTGTTGTGGTAACGGATTTGGTGGCAACGGCTGTGGATGCTAATATTAAATATTAGATATTAATAAAGGAGCATATTGAAAAGTTTGTATAAACTTTTCGATATGCTCTTTTATTATTGATAAAATCCGGTCATTCTAGATGCGTCCCAAACGACCGGATTTTCTTATGCTCTTCTATATCTGTACTCTTTCTTTGCCAAGTATTTCTTCAAACTGTTCTCTTGTATCTTTTATCATAAATATTGCTCCACATGGTTTATTTCCTTCTTCATCTATGATTTCTACTTTCATGTTGCTTCTATCTCCCATGAAAAATCTTAGTGCTCCTCTTAGCCTTTCTTTTGTTTCTTCATCTAGTCCTCTAATGTCTAATACAAGTTTCTTTTCTTTTTTCTCTGTTAAGTTTTCTATGTTCATTGCGACAATTTTTGGTTCTTCATCTTCTCTTATGCTTAATCTTCCTGTTACTAATACTATATTTTCTTCTATTAGGCAGCTACTTGCTTTTGTGTACGTGTTTTCAAATACTATAATTTCAGCTTGTCCATATAAATCTTCAATAGTTACAAAAGCCATAAGCGTATTATTTTTTGTATATTTTTTCTTTATGCTTGTTATAATTCCTGCATATTTTACGATTTGTCCGTCTTTATATTCTAATGCTTTTTCGTTTACTCCATTTTCTAAATTTTCTGCTGCTTCTTTCATTTTTACTGTGTCAATATTTGACTGACGTAAAATTTCTGCTTTTAATTTTTCTAATGGGTGTCCTGATATGTATATTCCAAGCATTTCTTTTTCCATAGATAAAAGCTCTTTATCCGTATATTCTGGAAGTTCATTAAATACATACTTATGTTTTTCACTTTCTTCTTTACTTTCTCCTAAGTCAAACATACTAACTTGACCTGTATAAGCTTTTTTTGCACTATCTTGTATTGTATCTATTATTCCTTCAAATGATTCTATAAGTGTTCTTCGTGTTTGTTCAAATTCATCGAATACTCCTGCTTTTATTAAGCTTTCTATGCATTTTTTATTAACTCCATATTCTTGTACTCTCTCGCAAAAGTCTGTAAAACTTGTATATGGTCCGTTTTCTTCTCTTTCTTTTACTATATTTTCTACTACTGCAATTCCTACATTTTTTATACTTCCAAGCCCAAATCTTATTTTTCCATTATCTACGGTGAATCTTGTACTACTTTTATTTATATCTGGTTTTAATATCTTAATGTTTAAGTTTTTACATTCATCAATATACATAGGGATTTTATCTAAGTTTCCCAAAAAGCTATTTAAAGTTGCTGCAAGTAGTGCTTCTGGATAATATGCTTTTATGTATGCTGTCCTATATGATACAACTGCATAAGCTGCTGCATGTGATTTGTTGAATGCATATTTAGCAAATTCTGCCATTTCGTCGAATATTCTATCTGCATCTTCTTCACTTATTCCATTTCTAACGCAGCCTGGGACAATTACATTTCCGTTTTCATCTACTTCTCCATATATAAATATTTTTCTTTCCTTTGCCATTACATCTAGCTTTTTCTTACCCATTGCACGTCTAACAAGGTCTGCTCTACCTAGAGAGTATCCTGCTAATTCTCGCACTATTTGCATTACTTGTTCTTGATATATCATACAACCATAGGTTACATTTAAAATTGGTTTCAATGCAGGGTGTGTATATACTGCATGTTCTGGGTTTAGTTTGTTTTGTATATATCTTGGAATTTGGTCCATTGGTCCTGGACGATATAATGATACTCCGGCTATTATATCCTCTAAGCTGTCTGGTTTAAGTTCTTTCATGAATTTTGTCATTCCAGCACTTTCAAATTGGAATATTCCAACCGTTTTACCTTCTGCCCATAATTTATATACATTAGGGTCATTCATGTCTTTATCAAATTTTACATCTATTCCTCTTGATTCTTTTACAATTTTTATAGCATCTGAAATTACTGTTAGAGTTCTAAGTCCCAAGAAGTCCATTTTTAATAGTCCTAGTTCTTCTAGTGTTGTCATTATATATTGAGTTGATATATTTCCGGTCTCTTACATATAAAGGTACATAAGTATCTACTGGTTCTTTTGTTATAACTATTCCGGCATGCATGAGTTGACGCCTGTCTTGGCATTCCTTCTAATGCCATTGAGATATTAAGTATATTTCTTATTGTTTCATCATCTTCATATAATTCTCTAAGTTCTCTATTTTGTTCCATTGCTTTTTTTATTGTAATATGTAACTCATTTGGCACCATTTTAGCCAATTTATCTGTCTGTGCATATGGATAGTCTAATACTCTTCCTACATCACGTATTACCATTCTAGCAGACATTGTTCCAAATGTTATAATCTGAGAAACATGGTCATGTCCATATTTTCTAGATACATAGTCTATTACTTCTTGTCTTCTTTCATAACAAAAGTCTACATCGAAGTCTGGCATACTTATTCTTTCTGGATTTAAAAATCTTTCAAATAGTAAATTATATTTTATTGGGTCTATGTCTGTTATTTCGATTGCATAAGCAACTATTGAACCAGCACCTGAACCACGTCCCGGTCCAACTGGTATACCATTTGATTTTGCATAATGAATAAAATCCCATACAATAAGGAAATAGTCTACATATCCCATCTTTTGTATTACTGAGATTTCAAACTCCATTCTATCTAATATTTCTTTTGATGGATTATCACCATATCTATTTTTTATTCCATCTTCGCATAGCTTTCTTAAATAATCATAATGTGTTTTATATCCTTCTGGCACGTCATAATTTGGAAGAATTGTGTGTCCAAATTCAAACTCTACATTACATTTATCTGCGATTTTTACAGTATTTTCTATTGCTTCTGGTATATTTGAAAAATAGTCTGCCATTTCTTCTGGACTTTTTATATATAGCTCATCTGTATCAAATTTCATTCGGTCTTCGTCTGTAATTTTTTTACCAGTTTGAATGCATAAAAGTACTTCATGATTGTATGCATCTTCTTTTTTTAAGTAATGTGCATCATTTGTCGCAACTAGTGGTATATCTAATTTTCTTGATATTTCAACTAGTTTTTGATTTACAAGTACTTGTTCTTTTATTCCGTTATTTTGAAGTTCTAAGTAATAATCTTCTTTAAATGCTCCTTTAAACCATTTAGCAATATTTTCAGCTTTTTCCATATTACCTTCAAGTATTGCTCTATTTATGCTTCCTGCTAAACATGCACTAAGTGCAATTAATCCTTCGTGATATTTTTCTAGAATTTCTAAGTCTATTCTTGGTTTGTAATAGTATCCTTCTGTAAAGCCTAGTGAAACTAATTTACTTAGGTTTTTATATCCAGTAGTATCTTTGGCGAGCAAAATTAAGTGATTATATTCTTTGTCTGCTTGTCCGTCTTTGTCAAACCTGCTTCTAGGTGCTACATATACTTCACAGCCGATTATAGGTTTTATTCCTTCTTTTTTGCATGCTTTATAAAAGTCTATTACTCCATACATTACTCCGTGGTCTGTGATTGCAATTGCTTTCATTCCGAGCTCTTTTGCTCTAACTGGCAAATCTTTTATTCTATTTGCTCCGTCTAATAAACTAAATTCACTATGTACGTGTAAATGAACAAATTCTGGCATATAGCACCTCCTATTAAATCTTAACAGGTAGCAAAAAGGAAAAACTATTTACATAGTCTCTCCTCTTTTACCTTTATTATTTTCTGACTATTTGTTTAGTCCTTTTAATCCTGGATAAATTGCAAGATCTGATAAGTCATGTTCAATATTTAATAATCTATTATATTTTGCAACTCTATCTGTTCTACATGGTGCACCAGTTTTGATTTGTCCTGCATTTGTTGCAACAGCTACATCTGCAAGTGTTGTATCTTCTGTTTCACCACTTCTATGTGATACAATTGCTGTATATCCATTCTTTTTAGCAAGTTCAATTGCATCTAATGTTTCTGTAAGTGTTCCTATTTGATTTAATTTTATTAATATGCTATTTGCTACTCCTAAATCTAATCCTTTTTGTAATCTCTTGATGTTTGTTACGAATAGGTCGTCACCAACTAATTGAATTTTCTTTCCTAATTTTTCTGTAAGTTTTTTCCATCCGTCCCAATCTTCTTCTGCTAAACCGTCTTCAATTGAAACTATTGGATATTTTTCAGTTAAAGATGTTAAGAATTCTATCATTTCATCAACTGTTTTTAATTCATCTGTTTTCCAGAAATAATAGCATCCTTCTTTTCCTATTTTCTTTGCTTCATCATACATTTCTGTACTTGCAACGTCTAATGCAAGAACTACTTCTTCTCCTGGTTTATATCCAGCTTTTTCTATAGCTTCTACTATTAGTTTTAGTGCTTCTTCATCACTTGAAAGGTTTGGTGCAAATCCACCTTCATCTCCAACACCTGTTGATAATCCTTTTGATTTTAATACGTTCTTTAATGTATGATATATTTCTACGCTCATTCTCATACATTCTGTGAAGCTCTTTGCTCCAACTGGCATTATCATGAACTCTTGTATATTTACTGTGTTGTCTGCGTGTTTTCCACCATTTAAAATATTCATCATTGGAACTGGCATTGTTTTTGCATTTACTCCACCAATATAGTTATATAAATCCATATCAAGTGAAGCTGCAGCTGCTCTAGCAACGGCAAGTGATACTCCAAGAGTTGCATTTGCTCCTAGTTTTCCTTTGTTTTCTGTTCCGTCTAATTCTATTAAAGCTTTATCAATACCTACTTGATCATAAACATTCATTCCAACTAATGCTTCAAATATTGAAGTATTAACATTTTCTACTGCTTTTTGAACTCCTTTTCCTTGGTATCTTGTTTTGTCTCCATCTCTTAATTCTACTGCTTCGAAGCTTCCTGTTGATGCTCCTGATGGTACCATAGCAACCCCTTTAAAGTCTCCTGCTGTAGTTACTGTAACTTGTACTGTTGGGTTTCCTCTTGAGTCAAGTACCTCTAATGCTTCTACGTCTACGATTTCTAAGTAATCTTTCATGTGTCTTACTTCCTTTCTTTGTTTTAGTTTTTTATTATAAAGAAAAATTTTAAAATTTTTCTTAAATAACTATTTTACATTTAATATTTGACTTTTAGGAACATAGTTCCTTTTAAATTCCATTTCTTTAATAGCTTCTTCAGTTACAAAGTTTAAATTTTTTTCCATTTGCTTTTTTGTTTTTAGTTCCTTTGCAACTTCTCTAGTATATAATGGGAGTTCGAACACTTTTACAGGTTCTTTTTTTGACCTTTCATATCTATCTATTATTTCTTTTTCTTTTTTATTAAAGCTTTCATAAGGTGTTTTTAAATACTTATATCCCCAAATTAAATGCCTTGCATTACTATCAAATTCAGAAACATTTAATTCTTCATATCCGTATTCTACTCTATATGTTAGTTTTTCTATTGAAATTGTCATGTTACTCCATGGCTTTTCATGATTTGCCATACATTCTTTTCTTAATTCTTTTATGCTTTCATATAAATCATCTGCAAGTTTAAAATATTGTTTTTCATCTATATTAAATTTAGTTGGAACTTCATAAACATTTACTGGTCTTTTCTTCAATACTCCTTTTGGATAGTAGAAGAAAAACATTTCTCCTGTTTGCATATCATTAAAATGGTCTATAACGGATGCATAAAGATATAGTTTATCCCATTTTTCTGGTAACATTACAAATATTTTTTGCTGTAATTTTTCATGTGCTTCTTTTAAAGGTTTTGGACAAATCATAAAAACTCCCACTTTTTATTGTACTTATCTTACTATTAAACTTTCTCCTGTCATTTCTTCTGGTTTTTCTAGTCCCATTATATCTAACATTGTTGGTGCTAAATCTGCAAGTTTTCCTGATTTTAATGTAACATTATCCATTCCAAATAGTATTAATGGAACTGGGTTCGTTGTATGTGCAGTATGTGGTTCACCAGTTTTGTAGTCTATCATTTGTTCTGCATTTCCATGGTCAGCTGTAATTAATATTACTGCTTTCTTCTCTTTTGCAATTTCTATAACCTTTCCTACACACTCATCTATTGCTTCTATCGCTTTTATTGCTGCTTCTAGACTTCCTGTATGACCAACCATATCAGGGTTTGCATAGTTAAGTATTATACTATCATATTTATCTTCTTTAATTGCATTTATTAATTTTTCTGTAACTTCATAAGCACTCATTTCTGGTTTTAAATCATATGTTGCAACCTTTGGTGAAGGAACTAAAATTCTATCTTCTCCTTCAAATACCTTCTCTTCTCCTCCATTAAAGAAGAATGTAACATGTGCATATTTTTCTGTTTCCGCAATTCTTAATTGTTTTAATCCGTGCTTGCTTATATATTCACCAAATGTATTTTTTAGTCTTGTAGGTTTGAAAGCTACATGCACATTTGGCATTGTTTCATCATATTGTGTAAAGCATACAAAGAATAAGTTTAATTTTTTTGTTTCAAATCCATCAAAGTTATCATCAACTAAACTTCTTGTAATTTGTCTTGCTCTATCTGGTCTAAAGTTAAAGAATATTACAGAGTCATGTTCTCCTATTGTAGCAACTGGTTCGTTATTTGGTCCACACATTACTATTGGCTCTATAAATTCATCAAATACTTCTTGTTGATATGATTTTTCTATTGCTATTATAGGGTCTGTTGCTTTTTGTCCTATTCCATTTACCATTGCATCATAGGCAAGTTTTATTCTTTCCCATCTCTTATCTCTGTCCATTGCATAATATCTTCCACATATTGTTGCAATTTTTCCAATCTCTTTTTCTTGCATCTTTTCATTTAGTTTTGTTATATACATTTCTCCTGATGCTGGTGGAGTATCTCTTCCATCCATAAAGCAATGAACATACACATCTTCAAATCCTTTTCTTTTAGCAAGTTCTAACAATCCATATAGATGTCTTATATGACTGTGAACTCCTCCGTCTGATAAAAGTCCCATTATGTGTAATTTAGAGCCATATTTTTTGCAATTTTCTATTGCATCTGCAAATTCTTTAATGCTGAAAAAGTCTCCTTCTTCTATTGATTTTGTTATTCTTGTTAATTCCTGATATACTATTCTTCCGTGCTCCAATATTTGTGTGACCTACTTCAGAGTTTCCCATTTGTCCTTCTGGAAGCCCTACTTTTAGTCCACTCGTATATATTTCAGTTGTTGGGCATGTTGCCATTAGTTTGTCTAGGTTTGGAGTATTCGCAAGTTTTACTGCATTTCCTTTTTCTTCTTTGTTTATTCCAAAACCATCTAATATCATTAGCATTGTTAATTTATCTTTCATTAACTTCTATTCCCTCTTTCTAATTTTAAAAATTTACTATCTTAGCAAATTCTTCTGCTTTTAAGCTGGCACCACCAACGAGTCCTCCATCTATATCTGATTTATTAAATAATTCTTTAGCATTTGAACTCTTTACACTACCGCCGTATAGTATTATAACACATTCTGCTATATCTTTTCCATAGATTTTTGAAATTTCTTCTCTTATTTTTTTAATACTTTCATTTGCATCATCGGCTGTTGCTGTTTTTCCTGTTCCAATAGCCCATATTGGTTCATATGCAATTATTGTATTTTTCACTTGTTCATTAGATAATCCATCTAGTGCAAGTCTTGTTTGTTTTGTTATAACGTCAAAGGCAATTCCTTTTTCCCTTTCTTCTAATGTTTCTCCTACGCATACTATAGGTTTCAAATCGTTTTCAAAAGCTGCTTTTATCTTTTTATTTACAGTTTCATCTGTCTCTGCAAAATATTGTCTTCTTTCAGAGTGTCCTATAATTACATATTCGACTCCTATTGATTTTAACATTTTTCCTGATACCTCGCCAGTATATGCACCTTTTTCTTCGAAATGCATATTTTGTGCGCCTATTTTTATATTTGTATCTTGTGCATTTAATATTGTGTAGAATAGGTCTGTATATGGAGCACATATTATTACTTCATTTTTTGTGTCTTTTACAAGTGGTGTAAGGTCTTGTATGAATTTTATTGCTTCATTTGGAAGCATATTCATTTTCCAGTTTCCTGCAATTACTTTTTTTCTCATAAACCTTTTTTCCTTTCATAGATAATATTTATGTAGTCTTTTACGCCTACCTTTTTGAGTAATATTTATAATTTTATCGTTTCTTGCTGGCTTCGCCACTCGCCTATGGTCATTTCTACTCGGGGAGCCTCCTTGCGCGAAACTTCAAAAATTAGAAATATTACTCAAAAACGGCTAGTTAATACTCATTTTTATTTATCTTGTAAGCAACTAATTCCTGGTAGATTTTTTCCTTCCAAAAATTCGAGGGATGCTCCTCCTCCTGTAGATATATGTGTCATTTTATCTGCCATTCCTGCTTTTTCTATTGCCGCTGCTGAGTCTCCTCCACCTATAACTGTTATTGCATCAGTATTACCTATTATTTTTGCAATTTCGTTTGTTCCTTTTGCAAATTTATCAAATTCAAACACTCCTAAAGGTCCATTCCACATAATTGTTTTTGCATTTTTTAGAATTTCTTCGAATTGTTTTATTGTTTCAGGTCCGATGTCCATTCCTTCCCAGCCATCTTCTATTTCATCTACTTTTACTACTTTGCTTTCTGCGTCACTTGAAAACTCTTTAGCAACTACTACATCTATTGGTAATAAAAGTTTAACATTTTTCTTTTTTGCTTTTTCAATAAGTTCTTTTGCTAAATCTAGTTTATCATCTTCGCATAGTGATGAACCTATATTTAATCCTTCGGCTTTAAAAAATGTATATGCCATTCCTCCACCAATTAGTAGTGTATCAACTTTTTCTAGTAAGTTATTTATTACGCTTATTTTGTCTGATACCTTTTTTCCTCCTATAATTGAGACAAATGGTCTTTTTGGATTATTTAATGCTTCTCCTAAGAATTTTATTTCTTTTTCTATTAAAAATCCTGATACTGCTGGTAAAAATTCTGCAACTCCTGCTGTTGAGCTATGTGCTCTATGTGCAGTACCAAATGCATCATTTACATATATCTCTGCAAGTGAAGCAAGTTCTTTTGAAAATTCTCTATCATTTTGTTCTTCTCTTTTATCAAATCTAACATTTTCAAGTAAAACGACTTCTTTTTCTTTCATATCTTGAGTAAGTTTTTTTGCACTTTCTCCAACTATATCATCTGCAAGTTTTACTTCTATTCCAAGTTCTTTAGATAATTCTTTTTGAACTGGTGCAAGTGAGAATTCTTTTTTTACTTCTCCCTTTGGTCTTCCTAGGTGTGAGCAAAGTATTACCTTTGCATTATGGTCTATTAAGTATTTTATAGTTGGAATTGCTCCAAGTATTCTTCTATTATCTGTAATGTTTCCATTTTCATCTTGTGGAACATTAAAGTCACATCTTACTAATACTTTTTTTCCTGAAACATCTATGTCTCTGATTGTTTTTTTGCTCATATTATTTATATCTCCTTTTCAAAAAATAAATTTCCTCTTGCGTTGTTGGACTTCATTTGAAGTTAAATCAACATACAAATGAAATTTGAAAAAGAAACGAGTAGTACTAGGCAATTTAAAGTAAAAAAGCGGAGGTGTGCTTTTTGCACATCGAGCATTTTTTATCTTTAAATTAACGACGTAATACGAAGTTTATTTTTCAAATTATTAAATCAGAAATTAATTCCCACATGAAGGAGTCAATTTCTGATTTTCTTTTTTAAATATTATTTCTTAGAAATATATATAGCTAAGTCAACTAGCTTATTTGAATAACCCCATTCATTATCATACCAAGCAACTAATTTAACAAAAGTATCTGTTAAAGCTATTCCTGCTTTTGCATCAAATATTGATGTATGTTCATCACTTATAAAGTCTGAAGAAACTACTAAATCATCAACATATTCCATGATGCCTTTCATTTCATTTTCTGTAGCTTTTTTAACTGCAGCACATATTTCTTCATACGTTGCTGGTTTTTCAAGGTTACATGTTAAGTCTACTACTGATACATCTACTGTTGGCACTCTAAATGACATTCCTGTAAGTTTTCCATTTAATGAAGGAATTACTTTTCCAACTGCTTTTGCAGCTCCTGTTGAAGAAGGAATAATGTTGTATGATGCAGCTCTTCCTCCTCTCCAGTCCTTTTTAGAAGCACCGTCAACTGTTTTTTGTGTTGCTGTTATTGAGTGAACTGTTGTCATTAATCCATCTTTTATACCGAAGTTATCATTTATTACTTTTGCAAGTGGTGCTAAACAGTTTGTTGTACATGATGCATTTGATATAATGTTCATTGAAGGATCATAAGTATCATTATTTACTCCCATAACAAACATTGGAGCATCTTTTGAAGGTGCACTTATTATTACCTTTTTTGCTCCTGCATCTATGTGTGCTTGTGCTTTTTCTAGTGTTGTAAATACTCCTGAACATTCTAATACATAATCAACTCCGTCTTTTCCCCAAGGAATATTTTTAGGATCCATTTCATTATATACTTTTATTTCTTTTCCATTTATTATTAGTTTTCCTTCTTCACCTTTTACTTCGCCTTTAAATCTTCCATGTATTGTATCATATTTTAGCATGTAGGCCATATAATCAGCTGCAATAAAAGGATCATTTATTGCTACAATTTCCACCTCTTCTTTTCCTAATGCTGCTTGGAATGCTAATTTTCCAATTCTTCCAAATCCGTTAATTCCAATTTTTACTGACATAAAATTTCCTCCTATTCTTTGCATTTACTTTATTGTATCCGCAAATTGTTTTTTCATTCGGTATTATTGTATATCAAACTTCTCTACTTTGCAAGTATTTTTTTGAAATCAAATCTGGTCGTCACTCATTCGCCAAAAAACTAACTAAATAGAGCACACTAAAACTTTAGCAAGTTTAGCATGCTCTATATTAATTATCTATTTATTTACACATATGAAATTAAAATTTGATTTCTTGGAATAAGAATCCTTTTATTCCTTGCCATGTTACATCTTGATGTAAGAAATCATTAATTTCATCTTCAACTTTTTGTTGATATGGTGTTAATTCCACTGAAATATCTTGTAATAAAAATGTTTTGAATTTACTCCAAAATCCTACTTTTGTTGGTAATGATGTTGATTGATTTTCTCCCATAGATCAATTCCTCCTTTGTGAGTTTGTTACATTTTTCTATTTAGTTATACTATACTTTTTTTATTTTTGCAAGTATTTTCCATATTTTAGTTTGTTAAATTTGTGTTACAATATTGTTGCAGTTATGTTACATCTTCTCTATGTTAGTTCTCCGTAATAGTGTTTCGTTTTGACTGTCTTTTATTCTTACTTCGACTATATTGTTTTCAATATTTTCTCTTTCTGTTTCTATCATTACGCACATATAATTTGCTGTGTGTCCTTTATAGTATTTTTCATTTTTTTCTTCAACTAAAACTTTTACTATTTTTCCTATTTGTTCTATATTATATTCATTTTGTATTTTATTTGAAAGTTCTATTACTTTTTTGCTTCTTTCTTCTTTTATTTCTGGTAGTACTTGGTTTGGCATATCTGCCGCTTTTGTATTTTCTCTTTTAGAGTACTTAAATACATGTATTTTATAGAATTTTATTTCTTTTAAAAATTCAAAAGTTTCATTAAATTCTTCTTCTGTTTCGCCAGGGAACCCAACTATTACATCCGCTGTAAGCATTACGTCTTTAAATTTTTTTCTTAATAAATTAACGGAAGTTTTAAATTCTTCTGTTGAGTATCTTCTATTCATTCTTTTTAAAACTTCAGTGCATCCACTTTGAAGTGAAAGATGAAAATGTGGACAAATTTTATTTAATTTGCTTAATCTTTCTGCAAATTCTTCATCAATAAGTTTTGGTTCTAATGAGCCTAGCCTTATTCTTTCTATTCCATCTATTTGATTTATTTTTTCTAATAAATCTATTAGTCCAATATTTTCTTTAAAATCCTTTCCATAAGATGCAATATGTATTCCTGTAAGTACAACTTCTTTAATTCCAAGTTTTGCAATTTCTGCTATTTCTTCTTGTATTTCTTCTAATTTTCTACTTCTAACTCTTCCTCTTGCATATGGAATTATGCAATATGAGCAAAACCTATCACATCCATCTTGTATCTTTATTACTGCTCTAGTTTTTTCTGTAAAAGTTGTACTTCCAAATTCTACATATTCTTTTTGACTCATTACGTCTGTTATTTCTTCTTGTCTTTCTTTTTTGTAATTTTCAAGATATTTTAATATATCTTTCTTTTCATTATTTCCAAGCAGTATATCTATTTCTTCTATTTCTTCTAATTTTTCCCTTGCAACTTGCACATAACAGCCTATTACTATTAGTATACTGTCTTTGTTTTTTTGTTTTGCCCTTCTTAAAATTTGTCTTGATTTTCTATCCGAAATATTGGTTACTGTACATGTATTCACTATATATACATCTGACTTTTCATCAAAATCTACTAGTTTATATCCATTTTCTATAAATTTTTGTATTATTGCATTTGACTCATATTGATTTGTTTTACATCCGTAATGTATATATTGCAACTGTTTTTTCCAAGTTTATCCCCCTCTCGCATTTATTAAAGAATACGAAATGTATTAATACATTTCGTATTCTTTTTGTTTATCTTCTTCTTTTATTGTCTAATATATCTAAATTTTCTAGTGCTTTACCAGTTCCAAGGGCTACACATGATACAGTGTCGTTTGCTATCATTACATTTATTCCGGTCTTTTCTTGCAAAAGTTTATCTAAACCGTCTACTAAGCTTCCTCCTCCTGTCATGTATATTCCCTTATCACTAATATCTGCTGTAAGTTCTGGTGGTGTTCTCTCTAATACTGAGTGTACAGCATCCACAACTTGCATTGCTGGTTCAATTAATGCTTCTAACATTTCACTAGAATGAATTGTTATTGTTTTTGGAAGTCCTGAAGTTAAATCACGTCCTCTTATATCCATTTCAACATCTTGTATTTTTGGAAATACACATCCTATATTGATTTTTAAATCTTCTGCTGTTCTTTCTCCAATTATTATATTGTGTTTTTTCTTTATATATTTTACTACTGCTTCATCAAATTTATCTCCAGCTACCTTTAAAGAAGTGCTTACAACAGAGCCTCCAAGTGATATTACAGCTACATCTGTTGTTCCTCCTCCTATATCTACTATCATGTTTCCACATGGTTTTGATATATCTATTCCTGCTCCTATGGCTGCTGCTATTGGTTCTTCTATAAGGTATACTTTTCTAGCTCCAGCTTGAGCTGCAGCATCTATTACGGCTTTTTTCTCTACTTCTGTTACTTGAGAAGGTATACAAATCATAATTCTTGGAGAAAAAATAGTTCTTCCACATATTTTATTTATAAAGTATTTAAGCATTTTTTCTGTTACTGTATAATCTGATATTACTCCGTCTTTTAAAGGCCTTGTTGCAACAATATTTCCTGGAGTTCTCCCAAGCATTCTTCTTGCTTCTTCGCCTACTGCAAGTACTTCACCTGTTAAATTATCAACTGCAACTACTGAAGGTTCTCTTAATACTATGCCCTTTCCTTTCACAAAGGCTAAAACTGTTGCAGTGCCTAAATCTATCCCTATATCATGTCCAAAAGAAAACATTAAATAAACTCCTTTATGAAAAAATTGTAATAGCTTTGCATTTTGTTACAAAACTATTACAATTATATTACAATTTCATGATTTTTTCAATAGCTTTTAGAGAACTTTAATATTTTATTTTACAACATTTACAACTTCATCTTTATGAGTCATATTATATATATTCATTCCCGCTTCTTCCCCATGTAATAATATGTATATCATTAAATTAACAAAAAGCCAGAATGCTATAATAATTATTAACCATATTCCAAATGTTTTTAATCTATCCATTATATTTCCCCCAATTTAATTGAAGTTATTTTTATATTTACAGTTAAATTATATCATAATCTCCATAATATGTAAACTAATTTTCCATATTTTGTATTGCTTCAAGTACTGCAATCTTTCCATATTCATAAGTTATTCCACCTTGTAAAAATGCCATATATGGTTTTCTTATTGGTCCATCACATGAAATTTCTATTGATGAGCCTTGCGTAAAGCTTCCACTTGCCATAATTATTTTATCTGTATATCCTGGCATATCCCATGGTTCTGGAATAGAGTTTGAGTCAATTGCAGAGCCTTTTTGTATTCCTTGACAAAATTTAATTAACTTTTCTGGTGTATCAAATTCTATTGTTTGAACTATATCTGTACGTTTTTCATTATATCTTGGAGATACCTTATATCCTAATTTTTCTAATAGCTTGCTTGCAAATACTGCTGTTTTTATACTGCTTGCTACAACACTTGGTGCTAGATATATACCTTGAAGGAAAATTTTATTTGCTCCTAATGTTGGTCCTACTTCTTTTCCTTGTCCTGGTGATGTTAATCTTTCTGCTGCAAGATTTACATATTTTTCTTTTCCTGCAATATATGCTCCATTATTTGCAATTCCTCCACCTAAATTTTTTATAAGAGAGCCTACTATTATATCAGCTCCAACTTCTAGTGGAGTTTTTCTTTCTACAAATTCACAATAACAGTTGTCAACAAATATAATTACATCTTTATCAATTTTTCTTATTTCTGTTACTACTTTTGCTATTTTTTCTATATCTATACTATCTCTTGTTGAATACCCTTTAGAACGTTGAATATGTATCAATTTTATTTTTTCTTTTTTTAATGTATTTTCTATCTTTTCTATATCAAAATCATTATCTTTTAAGCTTATTTCTTTATAATTTATTCCAAATGATTTAAGTGAACTTGCATTTTCTTTTATTCCTATTACTTCGTCTAATGTGTCATAAGGTTTTCCTGATATTGCAAGCATTGTATCTCCTGGTCTTAATAATGCAAAGAGTGCAACTGTTAATGCATGTGTTCCAGAAATAAATTGATTTCTAACTAAGCTATCTTCTGCACCTAATACTTCTGCAAATATTTTTTCTATTACTTCTCTTCCGTATGTCATTATATCCATAACCAGTTGTAGAATTAAAGTGCATTTCTGATACATTATTTTTATGAAAAGCATTTAAAACTTTCATACTATTATACATTGCGTCTTCATCTATCTTTTTTATGACGTCCTTTATTTCTTCTTCTACTTCACTTGCAAGGTTTAATAATTCTTGTTTCATTTTTTGCATTATCCCTTTCTCTTTGTATATTTATTAAGTATATCATTTTTGTTGATTTTTGTAAAGTTTAGTGATAAAATCATAGAATACGGAGGTATATATGGAGAAATTATTTGAGAATAAAACAACATATAATCAAGATACTTATATTGATTTTTTAAAATTTCATAATAAAACATATAATCTTTCTTATATACTATACACTGTATTTTGGGCCTTACTATTAATACTTTGTATTTATCTTTCTTTTGGTTCTAAAAATAGAATTCAAGGAGTTGTTTTAACAATAATTTTAATTTGCTTTGTTTTTTATAGACTATATCATCCAAGAATGATTGTAAATAAAGAAATAAAGAGTGAAAAAATATCTACTAATAATACTAATACTTTTAGCTTTTTTGATAAAAGTTTTGAAGTAAAAAATAATAATGGTTCTTTTATATATAAATATTTTATGCTTTACAAAGTGTTTGAAACGTCTGACTTTTTCTATCTATATGTAACAAGAGAAAATGCATTTTTGATTTCTAAAAATACATTTTCTTTAGGAACTCCAGAAGATTTTTCTAAGTTTATTAAGAAAAAATGTAAATTTAAATATAAGAAAGGCGTGCGTTAGCGAAATCAAAGATTTCGACGCACTCATGTGAAGACTGCTTCGCAGTACTTCACAAACATAGGAAGCCTAACCTTGTTGTATACGGAAAAATCTACATGAGGTCAAGATAAAAGTCGATTTTTCCTATACAATAAGAAAGGCGTGCGTTAACAAAATATACAATAAAACATTCAAATTAGTCTATGATATTTAGCTGCTCTAATACATTTTTATATTTTACGTAAAAAATTCCTGTGTCTTGTGTACTTAGGGAATTTTTTAATTCTTCTGTTAGTATATATGCTTTATTTATATTATATTTTCTTTCATCATCTACTAAATTTGCATCATTAACTAATCCCACCAATAAGTTTTCTGCTTTTACTATTTCAGTTTCCATCTTGTTCCAATTTTTTGTTTCAGCAAATGCATATGCATTTACTATATATGTTTTTGTCTCTAATGCTTTTGCCTTTATTTCATCTCCTAAATTTTTATCAAGAAACTTTGGTAAATAACTATATAATTTTGCAAGATACATACATGAAATAGCTTTATCTTTATTTTTTACATTAATAATTGCTTCATCTAAATCATTGCTGAAATTTAAAATATCATCTGAATTTATACCTAAATCATATAAATCTAAAACTATACTTGACCATGTGGAACATAATATTTCAAGTTCTCCTTCTATAGATTTCCAATCTACTTCTTGATTTTCTTTTATTATTGTTTCTTGTTCCATTTTACTTAAAGTTTTTTCTTTACTATCAGTTCCACTTTCGGCACTATCTTCCTGATCATTACTTTGCTGTTCTTTTTCTGATGAATTGCTCGATGAACTTGTAGTTTCAACTTTAGAAAGTACAACTTTATAGTTTTGTAAATCGATATTATTCAAATAGTTTATTAGACTTAATAATTTTGTATCTAAGTAACTTATTTCTTCTTTGTTTCTATTAGTTTGATTAGGACTTTCTTTTGCACTTGACAATATTGAAAAAGTAAAAATTATTCCACTAATTATTGCTAGTATAATTATTATTTTTGAAGTAGTATTTAAAAATTTATTTCCCATTTTATCCTAAGTTTAATTTATTTAATTAAACTACTCCTTTCTTTTTTATTTTGATATTATTATTTGTAAAAATCGTATTCTTTATTCTTGAGCACATATTTTTTATCAGTTTGTGCAAAATATTAGCATATTTGTTTTACAATACTTGTTTTTCAAAATGGAGGTTTTTATGAATACAATTGTTAATATTTATAGTGATAAAATCGGAGAAATTTCAAGATTTTTATCAAGTTTTTATAAGAAAAATATTTTTCTTCCTAATGATTTAAAGTGGGAAAAAATTTTTGAAAATCCTATAGAAATAGCTGACATTATCGGAACTTTTATTGACAATAAAGATGCATATAAAATTAATATGTGGATTAGTTTGGATCAAGGTGCCTTTATAAATGTAACTGAAAATAACGCTGACAAATTAATAAGGTATCTTTATGAAAGATACCCTTACTAATTTAATTATTCATTTTCTTCTTTTTTTATTTCTTCTTCCTCTTTGCTTTCTTCTTGTTGTTCACTTTTTTCTTCTTCCTTTTCTTGTTTGAATCCGCAATTAGGACAGTAATTTGCACTTATTTCTATTTCTGCATAGCAATTTTTGCATTGTCTTTTCTCATTTAATTTTAATATTTCATTTTTGCAATTTACTATTTTATCTGATAAGATTTGTATTTCTTCACATCTTTGATTTAATTCTTCTAAATCTGTTTTTTCACCTTTTACAAATTTTTCATATACATATTCACCAATTTCTATATATATATCTTTTATATCTCCTTTATATTCATTAATTTGCATTTTAATTTTTGTTTCTTTTGCAATTTTTGATGTTTTTTCGGCTGTAAATTTATATGTTTTGCTTGCAGCATCTCCTATTTTCTCAAGTATTTCCATATCTTAATCCCTCCAATTTTCTTTAAGTATATTTTTCTTCATAACTAAAAAAATTATACAATTTTTTTAAAATTCTGATTTTTTGCCCCTAAGCATAAGTCTATTTACTGCTTCTTTTGGAGATAGATTATTATACAATATATCATATACTGTATTTAAGATTGGCATATCAATTTTACATTTTTTCCCTAATTCATATGCAACTTCTATATTATCTATACTTTCTATTACCATTCCTACTTCTTTTCTTGCTTCTTCTATTGTTCTGCCTTGGCCTATTAACATTCCTGCTTTTCTATTTCTGCTATGTTCACTTAAGCAAGTTACAATTAAGTCTCCAAGTCCAGTTAGTCCATAAAATGTTTCTTTTTCTCCGCCAAGTGCTTCTCCAAGTTCTACTATTTCTTTTAGTCCTCTTGTTATTAAAGCTGCAAAGCTATTATCTCCTAAATTTAATCCTGCTGCAACTCCTGCGCAAAATGCTATTATATTTTTTAAAGCGCCACCAAGTTCTACTCCTTTTACATCTTTACATGTATATATTCTTAGTGATTTACTCATAAATTCTTCTTGTATCATATTATTTACATCATCATATTCCGATGCAATGACAAGTGCTGTTGGAATTTCTATTGAAACTTCTTCTGCATGGCTTGGTCCTGAAAGTACTGCAATTCTAGAATTTGGAAGTTCTTCTTTCATTACATCATCTAATGTTTTTAATGTTTCTTTTTCAAATCCTTTAGAACAAATTACAACTATTTGATTTGTTATGTATTGTTTATATTTTTTTACTGTATCACGTGTAAACTTTGAAGGTGTAACATGTAAGATAATGTCTGTTCCTTCTATTGCTTCTTCTAATGAATTAGTACAATATACATTTTCTGGTATTTTTGCTTTTGGTAAAAACTTACATTTTCTTTCATTGTTTATTAAGTTTTTTTCCTCTTCTGTAAATGACCATATTTTTATATTGTGTCCTATTAATCCTAAATTTATTGCAAGTGCGACTCCCCAACTTCCACTTCCTATTATGCATATATTTTTCATCTTTACTATTCCTTTCTTATGTATTTTAGTTTATAAAAGTTACTTCTATAAGCCTTTTTTATAGAGAACTTATAGAAGCAAAAATATTTTGATTTAATTTATTTTTTGAATGATAATTTATTTTCTGTTCCCGATAATATTCTTTTTATATTTGCTCTGTGATTAAATATAACTATTAGTGCAAGTAATATGCTAAATATTATATAGTTACCACCTATTATAAAATATTCTCTTCCTACCTGACATATTACAAGTACTGGATAAAGAATTGCTGCTGTAACAGAACCTGCTGATACCATTCTTGTTACTGCCATAATAATAAGTGCAAATACTAAGCAAACAAGACCTATTTGCCAGTTAATACAAATTAATATTCCAAGTGAAGTTGCAACACCTTTTCCTCCTCTAAATTCAAAAAAGATTGGAAAAGTATGTCCTATTACAACTGCAAGTGCGGCAATTTGTACAAGTAAAGCTCCATCTACTCCTTCAATTATTTTATCTAAAAGACATGCTATAAGTATTGCTACTACACCTTTTAGTATATCACATACAAGCGTAATTGCAGCTGCTTTTTTTCCTACATTTCTTAGCATGTTTGTTGTTCCTGCATTTCCGCTTCCCTTATCTCTTACATCAAATCCTGCAAATTTTCTACTAAATATTACTGAAAAATTAATACTTCCTATTGCATAAGCTAGTATCGCCATTATTATATAAATTGTCATTTTTATTCCTCCCTTTTTTAAATTACTTTTTTATACATAATACGTAGAATAAAAAGAATTGTGCTTTTGGCTAGGCGTTCAAAAAAGAAATACCGGAAGCGTACTTGTTGTACGCTGAGGATTTTCTTTTGAAGAACAACAACGCCAAAACGCAATTATTTTTATTCTAATTCGTCTTTCTTTTCTCTAGCAACAATCTTAATCGGCGTTCCTGTCATTTTAAATTCTTTTCTTATATGATTTATTAAGTATCTTTCATAAGAGAAATGAAAAATATCTTTGTTATTTACAAATATTATAAATGTCGGTGGTTTTGTGCTTGCTTGTGTTACATATAATATTTTAAGTCTTCTTCCCTTGTCTGTTGGTGGTTGAGTTATTGCTATTGCTTCATTTATTACTTGATTTAGCATTCCTGTTGGCACTCTCATGCTATTGTATTTATTTACTTCATTAATCATTTCGAATAACTTATTTACCCTTTGTCCTGTTTTGGCCGATATAAATATTATAGGTGCATAGCTTAAATATGCTAATTTTTGATAAATGTCTTTTTTGAAATTTTCTAATGTATGATTATCTTTTTCTACTTCATCCCATTTATTTACAACTATTATTATTCCTTTTCCTGCTTCGTGAGCTTCTCCTGCAATTTTTGTATCTTGGTCTGTTATTCCGTTCTGTTGCATCAATCATAAGTAAACATACGTCTGCTCTTTCTATTGCAAGCATAGTTCTTATAATACTATATCTTTCTATATTATCTTTTATTTTATTCTTTCTTCTAAGTCCCGCAGTATCAATAAATATATATTTTCCATATTCATTTTCAAAAGGTGAGTCAATTGCATCTCTCGTAGTTCCTGCTATGTCACTAACTATAACTCTATTAGTTCCTAAAATCTTATTTACAAGTGATGATTTTCCAACATTTGGCTTTCCGAATTAATGCAACTTTTACAATATCTTCTTCGTTTTCTTCTTCGTCTTGATTCGGAAATTTTTTATATATTTCATCTAATACATCTCCTATTCCTGATGCATTTACTGAAGATACTGCAAAAGGTTCTCCTATTCCTAAATTATAGAATTCATATATGTCATTATTGGTATTTCCGAAATTATCTGACTTATTGCATACAAGAACTATTGGTTTTTTTGATTTTCTAAGTAATATACTTATTTCTTTATCCGCTTCTGTTACTCCTTGTTTTATATCTGTTACAAATACTATTACATCTGCTATATCTATAGCAATTTCTACCTGTTCTCTCATACTTGTTTCAATTATACTATCTGATTTTTCTTCTATTCCTGCCGTATCTACTAAAGTAAAACTTTTTCCTCTCCAATTTGTATCTGCATATATTCTATCTCTTGTAACTCCGGGTTTATCTTCTACTATTGATATTTTTTCTCCTATTATATAATTAAAAAAAGTTGATTTTCCAACATTTGGTCTTCCTACTATTGCAACAATTGGTTTTGCCACTTTCTCACTCCCTTTCTTCTAAATTTAATATGTTATCTTTCCTTCTAGCAATTCATCATTTTTTATCCACTCTTCTACACTTATTGTTTTATATTCGTTTTTCCCTGTTCTTACTATTACTTGCTTTATTCCCGCATTTATTATCATTTTTTTACAAAGCTGACAAGAGTCTGCGTTTTCTTCATATTCTCCTGTGTCTTTTCTAATTCCTGCTAAATAAAGTGTAGAGTCTATCATGTCTTTTCTTGATGCACTTATTATTGCATTTTGTTCTGCATGTACTGATCTGCATGCATCATATCCTCCGATGCCTCATATCTGGAAGTATTTTCTTTTTAGTACAATATCCAAGGTCTATACAGTTTTTTCTCCCTCTTGGTGCTCCAGTATATCCTGTTGCAATTATTTCGTCATTTTTTACTATTATACATCCATAGTTTTTTCTAAGACAAGTTCCTCTACCTGCAACCGCTTCTGCAATTGATAAATAATACTCTACTTTATCTACTCTTTTTCCCTCCATATCTTCTCCTTTTTTATGTTTGTTATTATATCATACATCCAATTTTTTAACAAGCATTTTTAAAGCCTGATAAGTTTTCTTCTTATCAGGCTTTTTGTTTTTATTCTTCTACTTTTTTGAACATAGATTTAGGAACTCCACATAAAGGACATACCCATGTATCTGGTAAATCTTCAAATTTCACTTCTTCTGTTGCATCATCATAGATATATCCGCATACTGTACATACATATTTATTCATGCTTTATTCTCCTTTTTATAAATTTTAATAATTTTCTGCTTTTATTTCAAAATAAGCTTTTGCGTGGCTACATACTGGGCAAATTTCTGGAGCAGACTTTCCAATTACGATATGTCCGCAATTTCTACATTTCCAAATTCTGTCTCCATCTTTAGAAAATACTAGTCCTTCTTTTACATTTTCTAGTAATTTTAAATATCTTGCTTCATGCTCTTTTTCTATTTTTCCAACTTCTTCAAAAAGATAAGCTATATGGTCAAATCCTTCTTCTTTTGCTTCTTTAGCCATTCTGTCATACATATCTGTCCATTCATAGTTTTCACCAGCAGCTGCTGCTTTTAGGTTTTCTTCTGTTGAGGCAATGTCTCCTCCGTTTAAAAGTTTAAACCACATTTTAGCATGTTCTTTTTCATTATTTGCTGTTTCTTCAAATAATGCAGCTATTTGCTCATATCCTTCTTTTTTTGCTTTACTTGCAAAATATGTGTATTTATTTCTTGCTTGAGATTCTCCTGCAAAAGCTTCCATTAAGTTTTTCTCTGTTTTTGATCCTTTTAATTCCATTAATATTACCTCCTATAATTTAATCTCTGTTGCTATTTTTATATCATATTTTCACCTTAAAATCAAGCTTATTTTGTTTTTTCATAAAATCTTATTATTTTTTTAGTTTTTATGATATAATATTTTTAGCAAAAATAATTTTTTTATTATACGGAGGTTTTATGGTAGATTTAGACAAATTAATTAAAGTAGCAAAAGATGTTCGCGAGAGGGCTTATGTTCCTTATTCTGGATTTAAAGTTGGTTGTGCATTACTTACAAAAAATGGTAAAATTTTTTCAGGTTGTAATGTTGAGAATCATGGTATAATGGCAATATGTGCAGAAAGAGTTGCTTTTTGCAAAGCTATTTCTGAAGGAGAAAAAGATTTTGAAGCTTTACTTGTTATAGGTGGTAAAGATGATTTAATATATACAACTCCTTGTGGATACTGCAGACAATTTATATCTGAATTTTGCCAAAAAGATTTTCCAATTTATATGTACTATGGCGATAATAAACTTGACAAGAAAACTTTGGAAGAACTACTTCCAGATAATTTTAATTTATAGTTTTTATACAAATAATTCACTTATGATTTCCTCCTTACATATTATGTATTATACACAATATATAAGGAGGATTTAAAATGTGTAATTGCAGACGTAGAAAATGTTGCTGTCTATATAACACATGTAATGATGATGACAAGCATTTATATGAGACTTTATGTAATAATATGACATGCAATAATAATAATTACAATAATAATTGTAGCTGCGGATTTGATGAAGATGAAGATGTATTTCCTTCAAACCCAATGTTTGGTCAAAGTTATGTGCCTTTTCAAACTATGAATCAAACTTACATGCCTTGTTCTGGTTTAGAGAAAGGTACTATTTTCCCTGAGCTTGTTAGTGAATACTGTCCTGGTCAATCAATGGAGGAAATTCAATATATTGCAGATACAAATACAATAAAGGAGGGCTGTAACAGATGAGTAATAATTTTCAAAGTTATGAATGTTCAAGTGATGCAATTGACGTTATAGAAAGTAGAATTAACAGCTCTTGCCAAGATAATAATGAAACACGTGCTGAAATGTTAAAGAAAATTAAATGCTATAATTTTGCAGTAATAGAACTTGGATTATATTTAGATACTCATCCTGATGATGAAAGAGCTATTTGCTTGCATAATAGCTATTCAAAGACTCTTAAAGAGTTAAAAGATAAGTATCAAAAAGTTTATGGCCCGCTTAGTATCTTCTATCCATGTAATAAATGGCGTTGGCTTGAAGAACCTTGGCCATGGGAAGGAGGTATCTTCTAATGTGGACTTATAATAAAATGTTAGAATATCCTATAAATATAAAGGAAACAAATACTGAGCTTGCTAAAAATATAATATCTCAATATGGTGGTCCTGATGGTGAGCTTGCCGCTTCTCTTAGATATCTATCTCAAAGATTTGGAATGCCAGACCAAAAATCAAAAGCTATTTTAAATGATGTGGGCACAGAAGAACTTGCTCATTTAGAAATGGTTGGAACTATTGTGCACCAATTAGTAAGAAATGCTTCTATTGAGGAGATTGAAGCTGGTGGTCTTTCTCCATATTATACAGACCACGGCTTAGGTGTATATCCTCAAGCAGCATCAGGTATGCCTTTTAATGCAACTTGTCTTGCCGTAAAAGGTGACCCTATAGCTGACCTTCAGGAGGATTTAGCTGCTGAACAAAAAGCTCGTGCAACTTATGAAAAATTAATTGATTTATGTAGAGATTATCCAGATGTTGTTGACCCTCTTAAGTTTTTAAGAGAAAGAGAAATTGTTCACTTCCAAAGATTTGGAGAAGCTTTAAGAGGTGTTCAAGAAAAGCTTGCAACAAAGAAATTTTATATGGATAGCAATAATCCGATGTTTACAAATAATCAAAATAGCTCATCAATGAATAATTGTAATATGCAAAATATGAACATGAATACAAATTATAATTCTTGTGGTTGTGGAAGATAAATTTTTATATAATATATAAAAGACATCCTAAAGCTTAGGGTGTCTTTTCTTGAAATTATTAGCTAATAACAAACTAGCACTTATTTTCATAATATACAATAAAAAGAATGGAGGTTATTTTATGTGCTCTATATGTAATAATATATTTAAAATATTAATTGCAACTTTAATCCTTACTTTCGTAATAGTTCTAGTAATTGTTATTGTAAATTTTCAAAATGTCGATAAATCGCCTAATATTCTTGTTTCTATTGCAAGACCTGGAGATAATGTAACTCTTGGAACTACAACAATTAAATTTAGTCAAAATGAAATTATAGAAGGAACTGCAATTAGTCATGAAGAAGGTAGTGATGAAATAAATATAAATGAAACTGGTATATATCAGATATCTTATCAGTTATTTGGTGTTCAAGATGTAACAGGTACTTTTAATTTTAATGCTGTTTTATTAGTAAATAATCAGCCATTAAACGACACTTTTAATCAATCCCCTGTAATAAGAAATAGTACAAGTAACAGAATGACTTTGACAAGTACAGTTATTTTAAGGCTTCAAGCAGGCGATATCCTAAAATTAGAAGGAGTTTCTATTGAAGATATAAGGTATGATAACGCAAGAATTGATATAGAAAAAATAGGTTAAAAAAGACATCCAGAATTTGGATGCCTTTTTATTGTATCTTTAAACTTAAGCGTTTTCTTCATCAACTTTTACAGCTGGTTTTCCATTATAGTATCCACAGTTTGAACAAGCTCTATGTGGTAATACTGGTTCATGACAATGTGAGCAAGTCGCAATACTTGGTTTTTCAACTTTCCATGTAGATCTTCTTAATCCTGTTCTTGCTTTTGACCATCTTCTTTTTGGTTGTGCCATCTCTAATTACCTCCTTTTTATTACGACTATCTATAATATGTTTATAATTAATTTCAGTCATATTTTAGTATTATACTAAAAAAATGTTCATTTGTCAATACTTAATTTCAACTTCAGCTTAGATTTCTACTATTCCGCCTATTACTTTGTTATGTTCACGATTTGGTAATATTTTTGAACCACCAGCAATTACAATTCTGTCTCCTTTTACTAGATATCCGTCTTTTTCTAGTTTTTCTATTCCTTTATCTAGTAAATCATCTATTGTTTTTTGTTCTGGAAGTAATATTGGGAATACATTCCATATTAATGCTAATTGATTATATGTTTTTTCATTTGAAGTTACTGCAAATACTGGGCATTTAATTCCAAGTCCTGATAAGTATCTTGCTGTATTTCCTGTATTTGTGTAAGCTACAACTGCTTTTGCATTAATCTTCTTTGCCATTCTACATACTGTATAATTTATATTATACTCTAAATCATCTGTCTCTAATTTTTGATATTTATTATTGAATCTTTCCCAATAGCTTATTTGGTTTTCTATCTTTTCAGATATATTTACCATTGTTTCTACACATTCTACTGGATATTCACCTGTTGCACATTCTCCTGAAAGCATTATTGCACCTGTTCTATCATAAATAGCATTTGCAACGTCACTAACTTCTGCTCTTGTTGGTCTTGGGCTATGTGTCATAGATTCAAGCATTTGTGTTGCTGTAATAACAGCTTTACCTTTTCTGTTGCAAAGTTTTATTATTTCTTTTTGTGCAACTGGTACGTTTTGATATGGTATTTCAACTCCCATGTCTCCTCTTGCTACCATTATTCCTGAGCAGTTATCTACTATTTCTTCTAAGTTATCTAATCCTTCTTGATTTTCGATTTTACAAATAATCTTTATATCTTTTCCACCATTTTCATCTAGTACTTTTCTAATTGCTAATACATCTTCTTTATTTCTAATAAATGAAGCTGCAATATAGTCAAATCCCACTCTTGCACCATCTTTTAAATCTTGAATATCTTTTTCTTTTAATGCTGGTAAACTTAAGTGTACTCCTGGAATATTAACACTCTTTCTATTTCCAAGTTTTCCTCCATTGTCTACTTCGCATATTACATCTTTTCCCTTAATTTCTTTAACTTTTAATTCTATTAAACCGTCATCTACTAGAATTATAGTTCCTACTTTTACATCTTTGTATAACTCTTTATATGATATAGATACCTTTGTTTCATCTCCTGTAATATCATCGTTTACAAGTGTAAATGTGTCTCCTTTTTTTAGTGTTATTGGGGCTTCTTTAAACATTCCAATTCTTACTTCTGGTCCTTGTGTGTCTAATAATAAAGCTACTGGTTTGTTAACTTTCTTTCTAGCTTCAAAGAACTTTTCAATTTTTTCTTTTTGTTCTGGATAGCTACCATGTGAGAAGTTTATTCTTACTACGTCCATACCAGCATTCATCAAATCAACTAGCTTGTCCTCACTAGCTGGCCCAATTGTACATACAATTTTTGTTTTTCTTAAATAGTTGTTCATTTTATTCCTTCCCTTCTCTTTTTTTAAATTTCTATTATAGTATACCACATTTTTCTAGATTTGTATACTTTTTTCTTAATTTACTTGTCAAATTCTTTCTTATAGCATATAATGTTAATATTAATAGGATAATATAATTATATCTCCTATTTAAAAATGATTTTCGGAGGTATATATGAAAACTCCATTATTTATAGGCTGTGGTACAGCTATCGCAACGCCTTTTTCTGAACAAGGTGTTAATTTTGAAGAGTTTAGAAAACTCATTGAATTCCAAATTTCAGAAGGAATTGACGCAATTATTGTTTGCGGAACTACAGGCGAATCTGCAACTATGTCTACTGAAGAGAAAAAAGAAGTTATTAAATTTGCAGTAAATGTTGCAAAAAAGCGTGTTCCAATTATTGCTGGAACAGGCTCTAACAATACTTATTCTGCAATTGAAATGTCTAAGTATGCAGAAAGTGTTGGTGTAGATGGTCTATTAGTTGTTACTCCATTTTACAATAAAGCAACTCAAGAGCGGTCTTATAGAGCATTACAAACTTATTGCCGAAAGTGTTAAACTTCCAATTATTGTCTACAGTGTTCAATCAAGAACTGGTGTAAACATTCTTCCAGAAACATGCTTAGAACTTTCAAAAATTCCGAACATTGTTGCAATAAAAGAAGCAAGTGGAAATATTTCTCAAGTTGCAAGCATTGCAAATCTTTGCCGTAATAATTTAATTATATATAGCGGTAATGATGACCAAATACTTCCAGTACTCTCTCTTGGTGGATGCGGAGTAATTTCGGTTTTGTCTAATATTGCTCCAAAACAGACATCAAAAATGGTTCATGATTTTTTAAATGGAAATATTGAAGAGGCACAAAATTTTCAACTAGATAGCATTCCTCTAATTAATGCTTTATTTTCTGAAGTAAATCCAATTCCTGTTAAAGAAGCTTTAAATATTATGGGATTTGATTTTGGCTCTCCAAGATTGCCTTTGACAAAATTAACTACTAAAAATAGAGAAATACTTATAAATGCTATGAAGAACTTTAACTTGATTTAATTTGCTTGCATAGAAAAATTGATAAACAATTTTTCTATGCATTTTTATTGTATAGGGAAAATCTGATTATATTTCATCACTTTTTAATGCATCTGCGATATTAACTTTTAATAACTTTTTAGAAGTAATATAATACATAATTATTATGATGACTATCATTGCTACTGCAAATATAGATGTTTTGAATATTGGCATTTGTTTAAGAAATTCATTCAAAGTTATTCCTCCATTTGATGTTGTAAGTAATATAAATAAAATATTAAATGGTATACTAATAATAATCGGTCTAACTCCTATAAATATCCCTTCAGCTAAAAGTATTTTTGCAATGCCTTTTGGAGTTACTCCTATTGATTGATATTCTGCAAATTCTCGCTTTCGTTTTTCCATATATCCAAATACATTAGCAAATACATTTGAAATACCAATACATGCAATAATTGTACAAATCAAGGTAATAATTTTTTTGTATCCTTCATATATTTGCACATTTGTATTATAACTTTCAATTCGATTTTCTATTGTATAATTAAATTTTTCACTTAAAATATCATTGATATTATCTTCTATGTCTAAAATGTTTTTGTCTTCTTGAGTTTTAATATTAATAAATGAAGTTATTGAGGTAGAATATTTGAAATTATTGTATGAACTTTCAGGTATTACTATTAACAAACTATAAATTTCAAAATCTTCTCGTATTTCAGGTACATTTTTTGAATAACCTATAATTTCTATATTCTCACTATTTTTCATATCATCAATATTTTTAAATAAATTTAAAGAAAGATTTTCATCTTCTTCAATAAATGGTATAAAGTTAGTATCATCACAGCCATTATAAAGAACTCCACCTATTTTATTTACAATAATTCCTACTGGATAATCTTTTTTGATATTATCAATATTATTTTCTTGGCAGTAACTGTCAAAGCTTTCATCATCAAGAATAATTACTGATGAATTAATAATATACTCTCCTTCTTGATTAGTTTTTGCTTCTTTATTAAATTGCTCATATCCTCCTTTGGAAATAAGTTCTTCACTCATAAGTTTTTCTCCTATGATAGTCTTATATGTATCAGTTTTATAAAGAATGGTTTTTGAAACCCCTTCAATTTCTCTTATAGATTTTAATACTTTATTATCAATTTTTTCACTGTTAGTTTCAATCATTACATCCCATATATTTTGAAACCTATTCCAATAAGTATGAGTAGTACTAATCTCTGATAAAGTCATAAAGTTTAGAAATATACTTAATGCAAAAAATGATAAGGTTAAACAAATAGTTGATGTCCTAAGTTCTTTTCTCCTTATATAAATTGATTTTCGTGCAATCTCACCTTCCACTCCAAAGATTTTTGATAAGATAGTATACTTTTTTACTTTTTTTATTTTTAGTGCTTTTTTATTTATTAATTCAATTGGTTCTAGTTTACTTATTTTTTTAGCTGGTAACCATATTGAAATAAATATTGTAATTATAGTAACTATAAATGTTATAAAAAATATTATAATATTATAATGAAATTCCATGCTTGCTCTACCAAGCTGTGATGTAAGTATGTTAGCATATTTTACAAATGCTATAACTAAGCCTATTCCAATTACATTTCCAGTAATAATTGGCAGTATACTTAAAATTGTAGCTTCTTGAAACATAATTACCTTAATCTGTTTTGGTGTGGCTCCTATACTTTGTAAAATTCCGAGTTCTTTAGTACGTGAATTCATAAAAAAACTGAACACATTTTTTATCATTAAGATAAGTGATATACACATCATCATAATTATAACTATATAAAATATCTCTACTGGTGTTGGTTTCTCTCCTTTTTCTTCTGAATAAACAAACTGCTTTTGTAATAGACTACTATGGTATTCAATATTTTCTTTTGATATATTAAGTTTTTCTGAAATTAAATTCATGTCTTCATAAATTCTTGATATTTTTGAAAAGTAAATATTGATATAACTGCTATCTTCTGATATTATTACTTCTTCCACATTTTCAAAATTATTTATTTCTTTTATTTCTTCTTGATTTAGTTTGATTGTAATTCTTGCTTGCCAGTCTCCTTCTGTTGCTTTTATTCTTTCTATATCATCTATCCACATATTATAAAAAAGCGTAGATAATAAAGAGATGAACATTGAAGCTACCAAAACTGCAATCATTACAAAAATTATCATCGATTTGTTTTTCTTTATATAATTAATTGTATAATCTCTCCACATAAAATCACCTCCTATAACTTAAATATTCGTTTTTTTATCTGAGATGATTTTTCCATCTTCTATTGTTATTACACGGTCTGCTTGCATGGCAATTTTTTCATCATGTGTAATGATTAATATTGTCTGATTTAATTTTTTGTTTGATAACTTTAATAAATCTACAATTTCTGTAGAATTTTTACGGTCAAGATTTCCGAGTTGGTTCATCTGCTAAAATAATTGCTGGTCTATAAAGCATTGCTCTTGCTATAGCTGTTCTTTGCTGTTCTCCACCTGATAGCTGATTTGGATAGTTCTTTAGCTTATTTTGTATTCCTAGTATTTTAACTAATTCTTTAAAATATTCTTCATTTACTGTTCTTTTATCAAGTTTGAGTGGTAACTTAATATTTTGTTCAACTGTAAGAGTTGAAATTAAATTATAAAACTGATAGATAATTCCAACATTTCTACGTCTAAATATAGCCGCTTCTGTTTTGTTTAACATGGATATATCTTTTCCTTCAATAAATATTTTTCCTGATGTTGGTCTATCAACTGTTCCTATTAAATGCAAGAGAGTTGATTTTCCTGAGCCAGATGCTCCAACGATTGCAACAAATTCTCCCTTATTAATTGATAGAGAAATATTATCAATTGCCTTTTGCTTAATTGTATCATTTTCATAAATTTTTGTTACATTTTCACATTTTAATATCTCCATAAAAACCTCCTTTTAATATTTCAACGTGATTATAACAAAAGAAAGTGACATCTTAGTGACAATAAAACCTTATATTAAACATTGCTCCACCTTTGGGTGAATTTTCAGCAGTAATAAAGCCATTTTGCATTTCAATAATTGCTTTTGCAATGGATAGACCAATTCCTATTCCCTCTCCTGAATTTTTTCCTCTATAAAATCTTTTAAATATATTTTTTAAATCTTCTTTATCAAATCCATTTCCATTATCTTTTATAATTATTTCTGTATAAAGAGGATTCATCCTATAGTCAAAATCTAATTTACCATTTTCATTTGTGTGTTCAATGCAATTTTTTACTATATTTATAAAAGCTTCTGTGCTCCAATCTAAATCTCCAACAAATGTAACGTCTTTATGGTTAGGCAAGTTAATAGCTATGTCCTTTTTATTTATTAATTCTTCTAGAGCTTCTATTGATAATTCTAGTAATGTATATACATTGATTTCTTCATTCTTTAATTTAAGTGCCCCAGCGTCAATTTTAGATATGAAAAGAAGAGAATCTACTAATTTATCTAATCTATTTGCTTGTTTTTTTAAATTTTCATTATTTGAAATTTGAGTCATTAAAGATATAGATGTTATGGGTGTTTTTATTTGATGTGCGATATTTGCAAGACTATCCGCAAATTCGATTTTTTCTTTTATTGCTCTATTTTTTTCGTTTTTCATTTCTGTAACTGTTTTATATATTTCATCTTGTAATATACTAAATTTATCTTCTTTCCTTGAAAGAACTTCCACATCATTACCCAAATTTATCTGCTCTAGATATCTTGTTATCTCATAAATTCTTTTTTTATTTTTCCCATCAATTATTTTTATTATTTCGATTATTAGTATAATAAAGATGAGTATACACATAATTATAGAAATGCTAAATATAAGTATATATGGTTTCAAAAAACTGACTACACTAAATCCATAAGTCTTAAGTACTTCATTATTTGTTTCATCAAGATAATTGTTTTTTATTATTTCAATAACTTTCTGTTCACTATCTGGGTATTCATTAATTAATTCTTCTACTATTGCAGAAGTAACATGATATTGTTTTTTAGCATAGATATAAGATAATATTGTACTAACTAGTAAGCAAATACAAAAAATTATAAATATACATTGTCTTTTTTCTTTTTTATTCATATATATCCTCTTTTTAATAATTTTCTTCTATTCTGTAGCCAAAACTTCTAATAGTCTTTATACATGGTGGATTACTTAATTTTTCTCTTAATCTTTTCATTGTTACTGTAAGAGTATTATCATTGACAAAATTCCCACTGTCATCCCATATTGATTTTAAAATCTGTCCTCTTGTAACTGTTACATTTTTATTTTTTATTAATATTAATAAAAGTTCATATTCCATAGAGCTTAGCAAAACTTCTTTTCCTTTTAGGAACACTTTTAATTTATTCTCATCTAATACTATATCACAGCAAGTATATATTTTATCTGAATTTTTACTTCGGCGTAATAACGCAGATATTCTAGAATGCAAAATATCTAATTCAAATGGTTTTGTAATATAATCATCTGCTCCAATATCAAAACATGATGTTACATCTTTAACTTCATTTTTTACTGTTATAAAAATTATAGGAAGCTCTTGATAATTTTTTCTTATCCATACACATAATTCTTTTCCATTTTCGTTTAATAGATTTATATCTATGAGGCAAAGCGCAGGAGTTGATTTTTTTATGCTGTTTTTTGCTTCGTCTATATTGGTAAATATTGAAACACAAAATTTTTTATTTTCTAAATATATTTTAACACTATTTGCAATGTCTAAGTCGTCCTCAACATAGAGTATTTTTTTCATATCTAAATTCATTCCTTCCTTAATTTTACCTTTTCCTATACAGTAATAAAAGCTGTAACGAAACTTTTACCTTCGTTACAGCTTTTAATCTATAATCTAATTTCTTTTGTAATATATGGTGTTTTTAATTGAATCCATATGCTGATAGTAAGAATCCTCCCATATAAACTTCGATACATGGTACTAGTACAACTAGTACGAAGAAAATTAATACTACACCAACTATTGCATATACAATTTGAGGTAATACTTTAATTGTTTTTTGTAGTAGATTATTTATGTCCATTTCCATATATTCAACAAGCTTTTCCATCATTTCTGCCAAGTCTGTGTTCATACCTATTTTTAACATTTCTGTTATCATAGGTGTAGCAAGTTTTGACCTTTCAAAAGGTTCTATCCATGATTGTCCTATAAGAATGTTGTTTATAGCTGCTTCCATTATAGATAATAACACAAAGTTCTTTGTTACATTTTTTGCAACTTCCAAAGACTCTTGTATTCTCATACCATTTTTTAAGTTTAAAAGCATCGCTCTCATTACTCTTGAAAAGTCTATTGCAAATATTAATTGTCCAAACACCGGCATTGTATATTTAAAATAGTGAAAATTGTATTTTCCTTTCGGAGTATTAACATACCAAATAATTAAAGCCGTCATTCCTGCAATTAATATAACAGGTATATACCAGTATTCTATCAATGTATTTATTACATTTGAAAACCATATACTTAATGGTGGTAATGTTGTTTGTGATCCCATTGTATCGTATAATTGTTGAATTGCTGGTATTGCAACTATTGTTCCTACAATTAACATTATTAATAGTAAAATAAATTGTGCTATATTTGGAATTAATATGCTTCTTAAAGTCTTATTAATTGAATCTGTTTCTTCTAGATATTTAACAGCTTGTTGTAGCGCATTGGTTAAGTTTCCAGATACTTCTCCAACTTTAATCATGTTTATATATAAATATGGGAATACATCTCCATAATACTCCATTGTAGAATACATATTCTCTCCGTGCTTCTACTCCTGCTAATATATCTTCTAGTATACCTTTAAAAGTATAATTTTCTGTACTATCTATTATTGTATTCAAAGCATGGATATTATTAAAGTTTGCTTTTTTTAGTAAATAGAAGTTTTGAGTAAACACTATTAAGTCTCTTGAAGTTATTCTTTCTGATTTTGTTATACTATGGTATATCTTATCAAAATACGTCGTCTTAGATTTGCTTCTATTTAATAATATATTTGTTGTATCAACATCTTTTAGAATATCTTCTACACCTTTTGCATTTTTTCTAACAGTTCTTTTTGACCTTGCTCTTTGAAGTGATTTATCAACATTAATTGGCGAAAGATTATTTCTTTTTAATCTTTTTATTGCAGCATACTTACTACTTTCTTCTATTGTATTTGATACAATAACTCCATTTTCCGTTATAGCCCTGTATTTATATATAGGCATGTCGTTTTACCTCCTTAAAGTATCTTATCCTTCTTTATTTTCATTTGCATAATTGTTCTATTCAAAATCTCAATATTTTTTTCTTCTATTTGTGATTTAGCTTGATCTAATGTTATTTTTTCTTGTACAAATAGTTTTGCAAGTGAATTTATTAGACTTATGTTTCCTTTATCTTGATTACTTTGTATTGCATCTTCTACTTCTGAAGTTCCTAGTTTTTCTTTTCTTATAAGTCCTGATACTATATTATCTACTACCATTACTTCTGGTATTAAAACCAATTTTCCATCTGCACCTTTTATTAGTCTTTGTGATAGAACAAGTTTCAATAGAGATGATAATAAATATTTTACACTTGCTTGGTCTCTTATTTCATAAAAGTTTATCATTCTATCTAGTGTTTCTGCACATGATTTTGTATGAAGTGTACCTATTACTAAGTGTCCTGATTCTGCAGTTTCGATTGCTGCATCCATTGTCTCTTTATCTCTTATCTCTCCTATAACTACTATATCGCAGTCCTCTCTTAATGAGTTTTTAACACCATCGCTGTAAGAAAGCGAATCTTTACCTCTTCCTATTTCCTTTTGTACTATAACTGATTTCTTAGATTTATGTCTATACTCTACTGGGTTTTCAAGAGTTAAGATTTTTTTATTATCTTTTTCATTAATCTCATTTATAAGTGCATTTAGTGTTGTTGTCTTTCCTGAGTTTGTCTTTCCTGTAACTAGTATTAATCCTTGTGGTTGTTCAGATACTGTTCTTACAACATCTGGTATACCTAAAGTTTCATATTTTGGTAATTCACTCTTTATTAATCTCAAGGTAAATACAGGTACATCATTTGCATATGATATATTTACCCTTAGTCTTATTGATTCATATTCAAAAGACATATCTAGTTTTCTTGTCTCATTGAATACATCATCTTTGTCCACATTTCCTCTTATAAAGAAGTCATATATTTCACTCATATCTTCTGGTGTCAAAATATCAGCAGACTTTATTTCAACTAAATCTCTTATAACTCTTAGAATTGGTCTTAAACCACATATTAGATGTACATCTGATGCATCCTTTTCTATTGCTTCATCTAAAATTTTATCTATATGAACCATCTTTTTTCCCTCCAAATTTTATTTTAATATATACGTAGTTTTCTATTTAGTTCTTCTAAATTAGTAATTCCTGAAAGTACTTTTTCAACTCCGTCTACTACTAAAGGTCTATAACCATATTTCATTGCTTCTTCTTTAATTTTTAAAGTAGATTCATTTTGAGTTATTAGCTCTCTTAATTGTTCATTTAGAACTAATATTTCGAATACTCCTATTCTATCATAGTATCCAACCCCATTACATTCTTTACATCCAACAGCTTCATATGTTTTCTTTCCTTCTAAGTCGAATTTTACTCCATTTTTTTGTTCGATTGAATGTATGATATCAAGTTCTTCCTGTGTAAAATCTCTTTCTCTTGCACAATTTTTGCATATTCTTCTAACTAGTCTCTGAGAAACACTTGTTGCAAGTGTACTTGCTATGTCATAATTAGAAACTCCCATTTTTCTAAGTCTTGTTATAACTTCTATTGCATCTATTGTGTGAATAGTTGATAATACGTAGTGTCCTGTTTGTCCTGCTTGCATAGCGATTTCTGCTGTTTCTTTATCTCTTATTTCTCCAACTAATATTATATCTGGGTCCTGTCTTAATACTGTTCTCAAAGAATCTATAAAAGTAGTTTTGGCATCTATTTCTACTTGGTTAAGACCAGGTATTCTTATTTCTACTGGATCTTCGATTGTAGTTATATTTATTTCTGGTTTATTTAAAAGTTGAATTATACTGTAAAGAGTTGTTGTTTTACCTTCTCCTGTAGGTGCTGCCATTATTGTTATACTGTTCTTTTTATCAAAACTATCTTTTACAAGTTTTTCATCATTTGGAAAACCTAATTCAAATATTTCTTTTATATTTGCATTTTTCTTTAATAATCTTAATACAAATTTTTCTCCAAAAACGTTCTTTTGTGAAGATACACGAATATTGTAATCTGGGTATGTTATAATTCTACCGTCTTGTGCTTCTTGTTTCTCTTGATGCATATTTGATATAGCTTTTAGTCTTCCTATTAATTGTTGTTGCTTATCTTTTGCAATTTCTGCTACTTCAAATAGTTGTCCATCTATTCTATAACGTATTCTTACTTTATTTTCCATTGGTTCAAAATGTATATCACTTGCTCTTTTTTCCATTCCTGTTTTAATTATACTATCTACCATTGCAGTAATATCTGAGCTTATATTTATCTTATCAGATACTTTTCCACTCATATTGTCCAAAACAGAGTCTATATTAGATTTAAAGCTAATATATCTATCCATTACTAATCCTCTATTAAGTAATAGTAATCTAACTGTTTCTATTGCTTTTCTATTTGCAGTATCTGAAAAACATACTTTAGCGCGTCCATCTTGTACATCAAATAAAATGGCATTGTTTTGTCTTAAAACATCTGGAGAAATGTATTCTTCCATTTTTACCTTTACATCATGTGGTGTTATTAGCATTGTTTTCTCTCCAAATATTTCTCCTATTGCTTGTAATAACTTTTGAGAATCACATAATCCTAAATCATGAATTATATCTCCTAGTTTCTCTTTTGGATGTGCTTTTTGGTACTCAAGTGCTCTTGATATTTGTTCTTCTCCGACAATTCCTTTTTTTACCAATTCTATTCCTATAGGTTGTCTTCTTTTTACATCCATTTAATTTTTCCTCCTATCTTTTGTTCTTTAATATAATTCTATATTATATCTCCACTATTGGAAGATTCTACATTTATGTCTTCTAATACATAAGTAGTTGTTTTTTCATAATCATCTATTGTCATATTTATTTTAATAGTATTATTTGCTTCATCAGCTGTTATTAAAACATTATTTACATTTTCACAAATTTTAACTTTATTTCTATATAATATATTATTTTGTACTATATACTCAACATTTACAGTTTCTTCACCAGAAATGCTTACTCCTGAATCTGCTGATGTATCATTTTCTCCTACTACATATGATAAAATTATATGATCATCATATAATTCTTCTATTTTAGCTCCTTTTCTTTTTATATCATTTACAAAATACATATTAAATTTTGAATATGCAACTGCACTTTCTGAATCACTATCAAAATCGTTTATATTTGTATAGAAAGAAGCTGTTATACTTGATATTGCTGCAACTATAAAAGTCATTAAAATAACATATACTATCAAGGATATTAATGTTATACCTTGCTCTTTCTTCATCAGTTACCCTCCTGTTATTTATATATCTACTAAGAATTATTTACTGTTTTTAGTCTCTTAAATTCCACAGTTTCAGTATTCTTTCTTGAAACTGGATAATCTATTGTTAATGTAACTATTTTTATAACTCCTTCTTTTCTGTAGTCCTCAATCTTTATTTCTATGTCATATGTTCCGATAGTTCCTGTAATTGTCTCTATACCATTATTTGAAGAAATATCTTTATACACTAATCCTTCTAAAGAATCTATTTCTAATAATTCATAAGAGGCTGTAACTTCTGAAAAGTCTATTGCTCCTATATGTTCAAAAATATCTACTACATAATTTAAAGCTACTGCTGTTCTTTTAGCTTCTATAGAAGATAAATATACATTATATGAGATAGATGTCATTATTACTACAAATATTAATATTACTATCATAGCAATAGTTAAATCTACTGTAGTGAAACCTCTTTTACTTTTAAAATTTATTTTCATTATATCACCCAATTGCATAAGAAATTATTAATTAATATTAGTAAAATATTTGATACACATAGGTAAAATCCTATTGGAATTTTAACTTCATTTTCTTTTACTTTAGATACAACTTTTTTTCTAGCCCTTTCTTTTAATTCTTTCATTAGAGTCACTATTGCAATCATAAATAAACTAATTGTTATAGTCATATACATTACGAAAGTGCCTGAAAAAATAAGCATATACAATATTAGCATTAAAATTTGTATTGTATAACTATCATGCAATTTTTTTCTAACAAATATGATATTTGCTATTAAAAGTATAATTGTTAATGCTAGATATATGATATATGTATATATAGCTTCAAAATCTTGTATACATACATATGTCATATACATAAAAGCTATAACCATACCAAATATAAGTAAAGATTTTTGTATTTGTGTTCTCTCTTTATCAATTCCTGCAATAATAAATAGTGATGCAATATATAATATAAAAAGCAAAAAATATATTATCAAATTAGTATCTAAATTATACACATCTGCTTTAAGCGAGAGTGCAAATAATAAAAATACCATTCCTGACAATATTTCTAATAATAAATATCTTATTCTTATTTTTTGTCCGCAATATGCGCACTTACCTCCTAAAGCAATATAACTTATAATTGGTATTAAGTCCTTAAACTTTAATTTTGTTTTACAGTTTGGGCAAAAAGAATGTTTATAAAGAATATTTTCACCTATTGGAATTCTATATACAGCTAATGTAAAAAAACTTCCAAATAATGTTCCAATTATAAATATTAGACCGTATATTATGATTTCCATAAAAATTTTTCACCTCTTCTTGTCCAGCATTTTTAAAATATTAGGCATATACATGTAAAAATGTATATGCCTCAGTTGTACTTTTGATCAATTTTCAACATGATCTATCTTGTAATTTTTACGTTTTTCAATAATAAATTATTTCTTCATTATTGATTGGATTGCACTAACTGTACTGCTCATTATTGCAGCTGTACTTTCTAGAATTTTGTTTTCTTTTCCTGCTTCAGTTGCATAATTTTGTGCACCATTTACAGCATAGTTAACTATGTTTGATTGGTAAACAGCAGCAATTGAAACTGCAGCTAAGATAACAAGAACGATAATTGTGATAATTAGTGCTACTAAAGTAATACCTTTTTCTTGTCTTAACATAAAAAACTCCTCCTTATAAAATTTGTGTATATTTAATTAATTAAATATAACCAATGTTATTTTGTCCCAGTATTATTATAGAATGTATTGTTGCTTGAATTTGAGTTTGAGTTTGAATTTGATGATCCTGCATTATTTGACTGGGTATTCGTATTTATAGAATTAGTATTAGTTACATTGTTTTCATCAGGAGTTTCATTTTCATATGTTGAAAATGGATTTGCTTTTCCTTTTGTATATTCATTTGTTTTTTCATATGTTTTTAAATCGCTTTCTGTGATTTCATATGTTACTAATACTGTTTCATCTTCTGTAACTTGCTCATTGAGTTCATCTTTTACACTTTGTGATGTAGTGTAAGTTGCAACACTAGGCACTGTTTTATTACTTGGTATATATTCATAGAATAATACTCCTAATGCTAATATTATTGCAATTAATAATAAAAGTACAATTATTATTTCTTTTATTATCGATTTAACCATTGCTTAATCCTCCTTATTGCTGTTCTGCTACTATGTTGTTTACTGCACTTGGAACGTCAACCCCAACTGTATTTTGTTGTTCTGATTCTTGTCCAGTGCTTCCTGTGGTATTGTTTTGTTGTGTTTGAGTTATTGCGCCTGCTGCTGATAAAGAATCTTCATCAATTGCGATATTTCTAATTATAAATGTTGCTTGCAAAGTATTTTCTGAATATGGTACTAATGCAAAGTCTTCTATTTTAAATCCTAAGGTCGAATCATTTTCTATTGCATATACAAATTCTGATATTGAAATGTATTCTCCTCTTGCTGTAAATGATATATTGTATAGACCTGCTACTGTACCAGAAGATACATTTGCTTGTATTGTTACATTATTATTTGTTGCATATAGACCTATCTTAGTCCATAAATAACTTATTTCATATTCTTCAGTTTGATTTGCTGCTTTAATTTCTTCTTCTGTACTATATGTTATTGTATCTTGATATTTTTGCTTTTCTGATTCTAATGTTTTTACACTAGTATCTAAACTTGTTCTAGCTGATGCATAATCATTTTCTATTGCTGTATTTAGTTCTGCTATTTTTGTATCTAAATCTTTATTTTCATCAATAATTTTTTTAATTGATGGTATTTCAAAGCTTCCTATAGCTATTCCCGATGTTAGCATTATTCCTAGTGCAGCAAGCAGAATTATTATCAAAACCAATATTAATAATTTTCTCATGGCAATTCTCCTTCTATTGTAACTGTAATAACATCATTTTGTTTCTGTGATGTATCAGATCTTACATTTGTAAGTATTCCATCTCGCTCTAGCTTTGTTTTAAATATTCCTAATTGTTCATATTTATCTGATTGTGCTACAATTGTTATTTTAGTATCTGAATTTGTAATTGATGTTAATTGCACATTAACAGGTATTACATACATTATTTCATTTAATAATGTAGGAATTGCATATTTTAATCTTTTGTTTTCTGTTTCAGTTTGGCTTTTTTCTTCAATACTTGACACAAGAGCTGCATATTCGCTCGCTTTTTGATCTATTTTAGTTTTATCCGAATTAATTGCAACTAATTGTGTTTGAAGTTTTGATTTATTTGCTGCTGTTTCATCAACTTTATCTTTTATTTGATTAGATAATATCGTTGAAAAAGTTCCATAAACTATCATTAATAATAGTATTCCAGCAGCTCCTCTTATTAATCCTTTTTCAAATCCTGATAGAGCATCTTTGAAGTCCATCTTCAAGTCTATCTTGCTTAACCATGGATTAGGTTTTCCAGATTTTGAAGTTCCTATCTCTATATTCATCCATTCTGGAAGTTTATCTGCTATACTTTCTTTTTTAAAGTTTATTCCTTTTAGTCCTTCTCCTAATCCTTGAAGTGCTAAAGCTATTGCAGAGTTTACCTCGATGTAATCTTTCATGTTTATTTCTGTTCCTATAGCTTTTATGAAATATGGTCTTAAGACTTCACATTTTACATCTTCTAGGTATTCTTGGAAATATATATCTATATTGTTTATTACAGATGCTGTTCCTGTTATATATACTTTATCAATTTTATTTAAACTATCATTTAATATTTTCTTAACTTGTCCTACTATATTGTATAGAGTTGGCATTATATCATCCAAATAAACATTTTCTTCATATTGAAGTTCTTTTCCTTCTGTTGTATATATTGTTGAGTTTTTACATATTTCATATGCTTTTGCATAAGAGTTCTCTTTTGTATCTATCTTATCTAATATTTCTTTTGTTCCCGCTTCAATATTTGTTATATCATATATTTTGTTGTCTATAATTATTGTTACCGTTGTTTTACTTTCAATGTTTACTATTGCAATATTTTCTGCATTTCCATTTTTATCAACTTCAAGTAAGTTTGATATATCAAGTGATAGTGGAGATATACTTGTTAGTTTATACTTTTCTAATAGTTCTGTTCTTCTTACTAGCTCACCTTTATTTATAGAAATGTGGATTGCTTTTACTTTTTCCTTATCTTCTAAATCATTTACAAGTACATATCTTGTTTCAAACACATCGACATTTTGTTCTTTTTCATAGCATAGTGATTCAAATTCTGTTTTAATATAGTTATGCATGTCTTTTTTATTTAAAAGATTAAATATATAAAAATAATTATAATTTTCATTTGCACTATTTATGCTTATTGGTGTTTTATAGCTATATGTTTCTGCTATTACTTGATCTATAGCTTCACCCAATTTGTCATAAAACTTTATTCCAAATGAATCAATTTTTATTATGTCGTTATCTTTTGAAACTTTTGCATATTTAATTATATTTTCTTCTATATATAATCCTAAGCAGCTTGCCATTTTCTTCTCCTTTGTATTTTTTTATTATATTTGACAATTATATTTTTTTCATACTTGTAATTTTTTTAGAAATTTACAAATTTTATCTATAAATTTCGATTAACGTTTTATCATGTTTATATTTAATATTTTTTTTCATAAAATGTCAATATATTTTACGTAATTGTAATGTAATTGTAATATAGCTGTAACATTCTTTGATTCTTAGAAAAAATTGACTTTGGAGATATTTTTCCTTTTTTTAACATAAATTAAATTAAATTAAATTAAAAACAATTAATTGTAAATATTCTGTGAATTTTTACAATAAAAAAAGTAAGGAATACATTACTCCTTACTTTCTGTTTCCTTTTTAGGCTTATTCCAAGATATGTAATCGCAGTTATTATCTGGATTGTTTTCGCAAATGTAAAATTTTCTACCTTTTTTAGATTTTCTAACTTGAATTTTCCCACCACATTTTGGGCATTTTTCTTCTATTGTTTCTACATAAGGTTTCGTGTTTTTACACTCTGGATATCCTGGGCACGCCAAAAATTTTCCATATCTTCCATATTTTATTACCATCATTCTGCCACACTTGTCACATTTTACATCAGATACTTCTTCTTCTAATTTTACATGCTCTAATTCTTCTTGTGCTTGTTTTAATTCTTTCTCAAATGGTTTATAAAAAGTATTTAATACTTTTTTCCATTCTTCTTTTCCTTCTGCAATACCATCAAATTCTTTTTCTATTTCTGCTGTAAAATCTACATTAATAATGTCTTTAAATCTTGTTGTTAATAGACTATTTACTACTTTCCCAAGTTCTGTTGGTTTTAATTGCTTTTGTTCTTTTTCTATATATCGTCTTTCTAATATAGTTGTTATTGTAGGAGAGTATGTACTTGGCCTACCTATGCCATTTTCTTCTAGAGTTTTTACAAGGCTCGCCTCCGTATATCTTGGTGGTGGTTCTGTAAAGCTTTGTTTTGGTTCTATTTTTTCTTTTTCTACTTCTTCTCCTGTTTCAAGTTCTGGCAAATCGTTTTTTTCTTCCTCTTCTTTTTCTTCTACATATACTGCCATAAAACCTTTAAATTTTAACTTTTGACCATTTGATTTAAAGTTATATTCTCCATTATCTATGTCTATTGATACAGTATCAAATACGGCACTTGACATTTGACTTGCTATAAATCTATTATATATTAATTTATATAATTTATACTGGTCATTTGTTAGACTTGTTTTTATGCTATCTGGTGTAAGTTCTACATAAGTTGGTCTTATTGCTTCATGTGCGTCTTGAGAATCTTCTTTTGTTTTATAATATCTATTTTCATAGTATTCTTTTCCATATGCTTCTTCTATATATTGTTTAGCTGCATTTCTAGCAATTTCAGATATTCTTGTAGAGTCTGTTCTCATATATGTTATAAGTCCGAGTAAGCCCTCTTTCTTCTATTTTTACACCTTCATATAGTCCTTGTGCAACTGACATTGTCTTCTTTAAAGTAAATCCAAGTTTTCTGGAAGCTTCTTGTTGCATAGTACTCGTTGTAAATGGTGGTACTGGATTTCTTTTCTTTTCACTTTTTTTAACATTCTTGACAATGAATTTTTCATTTTCTATTTGTTTTAGAATTTCATTTACTTGTTCTTGGTTTTTTATTTCTACTTTTTTGCCATTTTTTCCAATAAATTTTGCTTCAAATTGTTTTTTTGTTTTTTTATCTAAAAGTTTAGCATATATATTCCAATATTCTTCTGGAACAAAGTTTTCTATTTCTTCTTCTCTTTCTACTATAAGTCTTACAGCAACAGATTGTACTCTACCTGCTGATAATCCTTTTCTTACTTTTTTCCAAAGAAGTGGGCTTATCTGATATCCAACAATTCTATCTAAAACTCTTCTTGCCTGTTGTGCATCAATTAAATTTTTGTCTAATGTTCTAGGCTTTTTCATGGCTTCTTGAACTGCTGTTTTAGTTATTTCATTAAATGTAACTCTGTTTTCCTTTTTTTCATCTAAATTTAATATATGTGCTAAATGCCAAGCAATTGCTTCTCCTTCACGGTCAGGGTCAGTTGCAAGGTACACTTTTTTAGCTTTTGAAGCTTCTTTCTTTAATGATTTAATTAAATCTCCTTTTCCCCTAATATTTATATATTCTGGTTCGAAATTTTTTTCAATGTTTACTCCAAGCTTTGATTTCGGTAAATCTCTTATGTGTCCCATAGAAGCAACAACTTTTGTGTTTCCTCCTAGGAACTTTTTTATGGTATTTGCTTTTGCCGGTGATTCGACTATTATTAACTTGTCTGCCATGTGACTTATGTCCCTCCATTTCTTTTTGCTATTTTACCTTAAATGTTTCTATAAGTCAATTATCTTAATTAAATTATCATTTCACTAACAACATCTCTTAATTCTATGGGTGTTACAAGATTTTCTTTTAGCTTATATATTATGCTATTTATTTTATCTTCCTCCTTTGTAACTTTTGTTATTGCATCATTTTCAAATTTTATAAATCCCTCTCTATATTCTGTTTTTACAATTTCTATCCCATATTCGTTTTCAATGTTTCTTATCTTATAGTATTCTAGTCTGATTGGATAATCAATATTATTTTCTTCTAATTTTTCTTTGTCAATAAAAATTCCCGCAAAAAACTTTCTTATTCTCTTTTGTTCCTCTTTTATTTTTTTCACTTCCTTTAATATATATTAATTTGGTTTAACATATGTTATTATACATTATTTAAATTTAAAATCAAGTACTTTAATTGTAGAAAGTGTTTTGTTTGCTCGACAAAAATAAGTTTTAATCTTGTTTTTTGCCCAGATTAAAACTTATTTTTACTTTTTTCAATTCTTTTTAATCTTTTTTGACATTACTACAAATGTCAAAAACATTATTATTCCTATAAACGTTAAAATACTTCCCACTATAATTCCTGTAGGTCTATATTCTAGACATATTTTATGTTCTCCACTATCTAGTTTTATAGCCATCAAAGCATCTAATATTTTTTCTACTTCTACTTCTTTTCCATCAACTGTTACTTTCCATCCATTTTCATATGGTATTGTAAACATTATATATTGTTCATCATTATCAAGATTTATTGTTCCTTCATATTTTTGATTATTTATTTTCGTTAGTTCTACTTGGTTTTTACTTAAAACTTGATAATGTTTTTTTAATACTTCTTCATTTTCATAATATAAATACACATCACTAATTGATATATCTCCGCTCTGGAATTATTTCTACTTTTATACTTTCCCCTACTTTTCTGTTCCCTATATTTATCATCGTATTGCTATTGAATGATAGATTTCTTACATAGTCTTGTCCTGTTATATTAAGTTCTACGGAGCTATCACTACTAGCATCAATATAAAGATACAAGCTATTTTCATTTTCTATATTAAACTCATATATAATTTTTCCTTCATTTTCTATTTTCGTGTATATTGTGCCATACTCTTCCAATTCTTCTGAAAATTTTTCTAAATCATTATATTCTTCTAATCCTTTAATCTCTTTTTTTATTTCTCCATTATGTTTTTCATATACATTTTCATTAATCCCTGTCATATTTTTAAGCATCTCATTTTGAAGTTCAAATGTATTATTGTTTTCCATGTTGGTTTCAAATGTTTTATTATTTATTGCATATCCAAGTGATAAACTATATGGATTTTTATATATTGTTGTATTAGTCTCAATATATTTATCTTCATATTCGACATTATAATTTTTATAAAATTCTTTTCCTGGTGGTACAATGAAATATTTAACTCCAAGTAACATATCGACAGCTTTTGTATTTTCTGCACCAGATTCAACTTTAACATGATATTTAGTAATTCCAAGCTTTTCTAAAAATGAATGAAGTGTCTTTGAATATGTTGAACCAGAATATGATATTCCATTATATCCAGATACCAAAGCATCGTTTTCTGTAACTTTAGATTTATTTTCAATTCTATATACACTTTGGTCATAGTTTTTTAAATTATTTATAGTTCTGTCATATATGTTAGTTAAAGTTGCATATACATTTTGGTTTAAAGTACTTGCTTCTGCTCTTATTATATCCATGCTATTTATTGCATTATATACTAAGTTTGCTGTGCTTATTAAAAATATAATTATTGCTATAATTTTTAAATAATACTTACTTAAAAATTTCTTTATTTTTTTACCATTGTCTTTAAATTTCTTTTTCGATAAGCTTAAAAGTATAATAAATACTATTGCAAGAATAATATCTAGTTTTATTGTATTTTCATTTATAAAATTAACATCTAGTTTCATCACAATAATTGCTAATACGACATATATAACTGCAATAAAAATCATTTTCCATATTTTAAGTCCGCTTTTCTATGTTTTCAAATCCGTTTTTTAGCAAAAATTATATACATAAATGAAAAGCAAAATGCATATCTATATATGTACCATGCTGGAATATTCCCCATGCTCCACAATAAGTTTATTCCCTTAATGTAAAAGCTTATTATGAATAATATAAGTAATAACAAAGATAATATTTTTTCTCTTATTTTTATCTTTCCATTAAAGAAGTATGATAACGTCAAAACATTTGCCAATATTCCACAAAACACTGGTGGCATTGCAGAATTTTTTATTTCTTCTAAATCGAATGAATTCGTAGCGAATTTACTCATTAAATTTTCAATATTAAAATTTTTATCTAAGCTTAATTCCGAAAATGAAAAGTCTGCTCGTCCATCTTGCAATCCAATAAATACTGGTACTAAAATAACCCCTGCAATTAAAGCTGCACATATTGATGATATTATAAATATTCCTATTTTTGTTAATGCTTCCTTTTTATTTTCTAAATCTCCAATTAATATTTTATATATAAAATACATTAAAGAAAATATGCATACCATAAATCCTACATAATAGTTTGTAATTAGTGTCAAACTAAGGCTTATTATATATAAAATATTTTTTTTGCTATGTACTATATCATCTATTCCTGCTACAACTAATGGTAAAAGTATTACTGCATCAAGCCACATAATATTAAATCCATATGTTACAACATATGCTGAAAATGAATACATGATTGCAAAAATTAAATTTGTAAAATCTGCTTTTTTCCTTCTGTTTAAATAATATGTAAATGTTAGACTGGATGTTGCAACTTTTAGTATTAAAATTATATCAAATACAAATGTCATATTTCCTTTTTGAAAAAATAGTGTGATAAAGTTAAATGGACTAATTAAATAATATGCAAATAGTCCATACATTTCTCCGCCAATTGATTTACTTAATGAGTATATGATACTTCCGTCTTCTAGGAATACGTTCCTAAAATATTGTAGAAAATTCACGTATTGACCAAAAGCATCTACTGGAAGATATGTATTTTCTCCAAATGGATATACTTTTAAATATATAAATATCCCAACTAATAAAACTAATGGAAATAAAAAAGCTAGTAAATATAATACTACCTTTTTTACTTTCTCATTATCTATCTCAATTGATAAAGTTTCTTTAGTCTTCTTCATTTATTTTTCCTCATTTTATTTTAATAATGTTTTTATTTCCTTATATATTCTATCCTCTATATTGTCTATTGCAATTTTTTTTGCATTATTTCCCATTATTCTCAAAGTATCTTTATCAAGCATTTTTTCTATAGTTTTATTCAAGTCATCTGCATTCAAAGTATCATTGTTTATAATTTTAGCTGCGTTAATTTTTTCAAGAACTTCTGCATTATATTGTTGATGATTATGTGATACATTTGGAAGTGGAATAAATATTGCTGGTTTACCAAGTTTAGTTATTTCAGTTATAGTAGTTGCTCCACTTCTGCACACTAATATATCTGCAGCATTCATTATTTCTGCCATTTCATATATATATGGTACAATTTTTATTCCGACTTAAATTATCAATATTTAATCCTTTTTCTTTCAATTCGTTTTTTACTTCATCATATTGTTTTGCTCCTGATGCAAGAAGTATTTGATATTTTTTATTTAATCCTTTAGCTGCTAATTCTACTATTGTATCATTTATTTTTTTTGCTCCTTGACTTCCTCCAAAAGCAAGTACTGTTGGTTTTGCTGGATTTAAAGAATATTTTTCTATTTCTTTTACTTTATCACTTGCAGTTAAATTCAAATTTATATTTCTCGTTGGTGTTCCTGTCAAAACGATTTTCTTTGCATTTGGAATTCTTGAAATAGCGTCCTCAAAGCTTACCATTATTACATCTGTTTTTTTAGCAAGCATTTTTACTGCTTTACCTGGGAATGCATTGCTTTCATGTAATGCTGTTGGAATTTTTAATTTATGAGCAGCAAGTATTACTGCCCCGCAAATATATCCTCCTGTTCCAATCACAACATCTGGTTTAAATTCCTTTACTATCTTTTTTGCCTGAGATAATCCTTTTATTGTTTTTATCATTTTCTTCAAATTATCTATGCTTATTTTTTTACTTAATCCATAAGCATCAATCGTTTTTAATTCATATCCTGCCCTTGGGACTAAATCTTGTTCCAAACCTCTTTCTGTCCCAATAAACAAAATTTCAGCATCTTTATTTTCTTGTTTTATTTTATTTGCTATAGCAAGCCCAGGATTTATATGTCCTGCTGTGCCTGCAGCTGCAATTATTGCTCTCATTATTTTTTCCTTTCATAAAGCTATTTTAAATTTTCTTTGTTTGTCTCGAGATATTCAGTAATACTCCGTACCGCACAAAGCAGTATTAAAAGCGATGTTCCTCCATAACTAAAGAATGGAAGTTGCATTCCTGTATTTGGCATAGAAGATGTTACAACGGCAATATTTATCATTGCTTGTAATCCAATTATTGAGGTTATTCCAACTGCAAGTAAACTTCCAAACATGTCTGGTGCCTTCATTGCAATTAAGGTACCTCTCCATATGAATACTGCGAATAATGCAATAACAACTAGGCATCCTACAAATCCTAGTTCTTCTGCAATTACTGCAAAGATAAAGTCATTTTGTGGCTCTGGTAAATATAAATATTTCTGTGTGCTGTTTCCAAGCCCCACTCCAAATAATCCACCTGAACCTATTGCATAAAGACTTTGTATTATTTGCCACCCTGTATCTGATGGATCTGCCCAAGGATTTAAGAAAGCTGTTAATCTTTCTAATCTGTATGCTCCTATATTAAAATATTTTGCAAGTATGTATAATAGTCCTCCTCCTCCGAACAGCTCCTATTGCTCCAAATGTTATAAAATATCTTAGTTTACTTCCTGCCATTAACATCATGACTGCTACTATTAGTATTATTACTATTGAAGCACTAAGGTGTGATTGTACGAAAATTAATATTAGAAGTATTGGAACTAGAAATAAAAATGGTTTAATGAATCCTCCCCATAATGTTCCAAGTTTTTCTCTATTTTTTGTTAAATAAGCTGCGTAAAATACTACTAAACCGATTTTAGCAACTTCTGATGGTTGAAATGTCGTAAATTTTAAGTCTATCCATCTATATGCTCCTCCTGCTGAATATCCGAAGTCCTGGAATAAGTACAGCAGCAAGTATTAAAATTGATCCTACATATGCTACTTTATCTAAATTCTTATATACTTTATAATCTATTTTTGAAATTATAAACATCAATATTAGCCCAACTATTGCACTAAATCCCTGTGTTTTTACATAAGAATAACTTGTTCCGCTTTCTGCAAGAGCAGAAGGAGAGCTTGCGGATAGTACCATGACTACTCCGAGTGCTAACATGATTAACACAGTTATGACCAGTACAAAGTCAACTGGTTTTTCTTTTGTTTTAAGCTTAGAGCTTTTAGCTTTAGTCACTTTTTCCCTCCTTCTTTTATCTAAATCTTATACAAGAAGAATAGCTATAATGCAAAATACTAGTGTAATAACACAAAATACTGAAACAATCTTTCCTTCTTTCCATCCCGAAAGTTCAAAATGGTGATGTAAAGGTGTCATTTTAAATATTCTATTTCCTGTTTTCTTGAAATACATTACTTGTAAAATTACTGATATTGTCTCAAGAACAGGTATAATTGCAACAACTAAAAGTATCAATGGCATTTTGAGATATAATGCCATCACAACTATTGAGCCTCCAAGTAAAAGTGAGCCTGTATCTCCCATAAAAATCTTAGCTGGGTGTAAATTAAATATTAAAAATCCCAAACATGCTCCACATAGTATAAAGCCAAGTGTTGCAATTTCATACACTCCATAATTTAACGCAATAATAGATAATGCAGCAATAATTATCATTGAAACACTACTTGCCAATCCGTCTATTCCATCAGTTAAATTTACAGCATTTGTTCCTGCAAGCATTACAAATATTATAAATGGAATATATACTAAAATTGGAAGTTTTATTGAAATTTTTAATCCAGGAATTATAGTTTCTGTTCCTACTCCTATTTTTATTATATATAATGCAAATATTACTGATATTGCTAAAAGTCCGTAGCATTTTATATGCTGGTTTGAGTCCTTTTGTATCTCTTAAAACTAATTTTTTAAAATCATCTAAAAAACCTACTAATCCAAATCCTATAATTATAATTGTAAGTGGTAGTATTGCTTTATTTGAGCTGTATAATATTGCTGTTAGTATTAATAATGTTATTACAATAATAATTCCACCCATAGTGGGCGTTCCTTGTTTAATCAAATGCGACCTTGGTCCATATTCTCTTTCTATTTGCCCTACTCTTAATTTTTTTAATATTGGTAATATAATTAGTGCTACCATAATTGATATCATAAAACTTGTCAGTACAATTTTTATCTGCGAATCCATATGTTATTTCCCCATTTCCTCAATTATTTCTCTTACGATTTTTCTTTCATCAAAAGGATATGTTTTGTGGTTAATTTCCTGATATGGTTCGTGTCCCTTTCCTGCAAGTACTATTATATCTCTTTTGTTAGCCATTGAAATTGCTTTTCTTATAGCTTCACGTCTATCTACTATACATTCATATTTTCCATTAGTTTTCTTTATTCCTTCTTCTATTTGTTTTACTATTTTTTCTGGCTCTTCTGTTCTTGGATTATCAGATGTTATTATTGTGTAATCAGCAATTCTACCTGATATTTCTCCCATTATTGGTCTTTTTCCTGAATCTCTATCTCCTCCGCATCCAAATACACTTATAACTCTTCCACTTGTGTATTCTTTTACTGCTGATAAGATATTTTCTAAGCTCTCTGGAGAATGTGCATAATCAATCATAATATTTAAGTCTTTTTTATTATCTACTAGCTCAGATCTTCCTGGAACTCTTACCTCTTCTAAGGCTTCTTTTATTACTTCTGGTTCTACATTTAGTTTTTGTGCAACACTTATTGCTGCTAATGAATTATATACACTAAATCTTCCAGGTATTCCTACTTTTACTCTTTCATTTTTTTGTCCTAATTTTACTCTAAAATCTGCATATGAATTTGTTATTGTAATATCTTTTGCAAGTAAATCTGCTGCATTATCTATGCCATAAGTTTTCATCTCGCATTTTTTCATTCTTACAAGTTTGCATCCATATAAATCATCTGTATTTACAAAACCTAATTTGCACATATCAAATAATTTAGTTTTAGATAAGAAATAGTCTTCCATATTTGGATGCTCTTTTGGACTTATATGGTCTTCAGAAAAATTTGTAAATACTCCTATGTCAAATTTGCACCCATAGACTCTATCATATTTTAAACTTTGAGAAGATACTTCCATTACTACTGCTTCTACTTTTTCTCTTACCATTTCAGCGAATATTTTTTGAAGTTCTATACTTTCTGGTGTCGTTCTTGCTGAATCATTAAGTTTCTTTCCATTTATATATGTTGCTATAGTTCCAATTAAACCAACTTTTTTCCCTTGTTTTTCTAACATATGTTTTATCATAAAAGTTGTAGTTGTCTTTCCTTTTGTTCCTGTTACTCCTATTAATACAAATTTACTTGAAGGGTTATCATAAAAATTGCAACTACAAATTGCTAAAGCCTTTCTTGTGTCAGGTACCATTAATATTGTTATTCCTTCTGTCTTAAGTAAATCTTTTACCTCTGCTCCTTCCTCTACCATTATTACTTTTGCACCTTTTTCTATTGCATATTTTATGTATTTATGTCCGTCTGTTTCAAAACCTTTTACAGCAATAAACATGGATTCTTTTTCTACTTTTCTAGAATCATTAGTTAAGTCTTTTACATCAATGTCTAAGTTTCCTTTTGCCTTAATCCCATCTATTCCCTGTAAAATTTTCTTTAACTCCATAAAGATAACCTCCTATTTTATACTTATGTCATTATTTAAAATTTTATTTATATTTTTATTACAATTTTACAAACAACATTATATAATTAATTTTATTTTTTGTACAGCTATTTCTTAGAAATTATATAAAAAAGTCATTGCCTATCAAACTTTTTTTGCTCGTATGAATATACTATAAAGAGGTGTAAATTATGTTTTCACACATTTTTTATGATGCTAAAGCCTATATAAAAGGTGGGAAAATAAAATAAAATAATGTGTCTAATAAAGGCACATTATTTTATCTCACATATAATATATCCGTTTTTTTCTTGTGTTATCCCCGCATTTGGTATTTGTTCCGTAATTATGGCTTCTGATTCATTTAAATTTTCTGGTTGATTATTAATTTTTATATCTAATTCAACTTTTTTTAATTCACTTTTTGCTTCTTTTACTGTCATTCCCACTACGTTTGGCACAGTTACTTTTTCCTTTTCTTCTTGCTTTTCTGTTTCCAAATATGGAAGTACTTCACTTAATATATTTCCAGCAACAGGTGCTGCAACAGCACCTCCTTGATGTCCTCCTTCTCCTGTAGGGTTGTAAAGAACAACTAGTATAACGATTTCTGGGGCATCTGCTGGAGATAATCCCATAAATGATGTTACATATTTATTTGTATTTACTCCGTCTTCTGATGTACCTGTCTTTCCTCCTATTGAATATCCTTCTACTTTTGCATTCTTTCCTGTTCCTTCTGCTACAACCGATTCCATCATATCTCTTACTTTGCTTGCTGTTTCTTCTGAAATAACTTCATTTTTTATAGATGGCTCTATCTCTGTTTTTTCTCCGGTTTCAGAGTCAACAGTTGCTGTAACAAATCTAGGGGTTACAAGTTTTCCGCCATTTGCTATTGCAGATACTGCTGTAATTAACTGTATTGGTGTTACTTCAAATCTTTGCCCGAAAGATAATGTTGCAAGTTCTACTGGTCCTACTTTTTCTTCTGCTAAAAATATACTTCCTGCTTCTCCTGATAAATCTATTCCCGTTTTATTTAAGAGTCCAAATTTTTCTAAATATTTATAATATTTTTTCACTCCTACTTTCTGTCCTAATCCAATAAAAATTGGGTTACATGAATTCATAAGTGCATCTCTTAAAGATTCTGCTCCGTGAGGTCTATAATATCTCCAACACTTTATATATGTTCCTGCAATATCTATACCACCTGTACAAGTAAACTGACCTGGCTTATCGATATCTGTTACGATTTTTTCTTCTAGTGCTATTGACGTTGTAATTAGCTTAAATGTTGAACCTGGTTCATAAGTATCTGTTATTGCTTTGTTTCTCCACATTTGCTGTAATTGTATATTTTTATCTGTTTGACTTAAACTATCCCAAGAAGATTTTATTTCTTCTGAATTTATCGTAAATGGATCATTCAAATCATACTCAGGATATGTTGCCATTGCCAAAACATCTCCTGTATCTGGTTGCATGATAATAACTACGCCGCCATCCGTACATTCGTTATCGATACAAGCTTCTTCTAAATATTTAGTTGCAATAGATTGTACATTAGCATCAATACTTAAAACAAGACTATCTCCATCAACAGCTGGAATATATTCTTCTTCTCCTGTTCCTATAACACTTCCTGAAGCATCAGATGTACGTACAATTTTACCTTGTGTACCACTTAAAATTTCATTATATTTTGCCTCTATTCCATCTAATCCTTGATTATCACTTCCTGTAAAGCCAATAATATGAGATGCCAAACTTCCATAAGGATAATACCTTTTTGTATCCTCATCTATATTTATCCCTGCCGTAATTCCTGTGCTATTCATCCATTCTCTTAGTTTATCTGTTTTTTCTTTATCTACTTTTTTTATTATAGTTTCAATTGACGTCTTTTTATTTACTTTTTTTAATACACTTTCATAATCTAATTCAAATATATTAGATAAACTCTGAGCAACTTTTTCTTTATTTCCTTCCGAAATATTAGTCGGATTAATTGTAACAGTTTCTACACTAGCACTCATAGCTAAAACAGTTCCATTTCTGTCATAAATTGTGCCTCTATTTGGATTAATCATTCTATCTAAAGTTTGCTGCATATATGCAAGAGTCTGAAGTTCTTCTCCTTGAACAAATTGTATATATCCAATTCTTACAGCAAGTAAAGAAAATAGCCCTACACAAGCAAGTAGAGCATTTCTCATTCTTTTCTTTCCACTAATATTTGCCAAAGTCCACTCACCAAACCTTTTTATAACTTTTGTTTAATTATATTAAATTATAAAAAGTTTATGATAAGATTTAATCTTTGGCTTTCTTTTCCAATTCTTCTTTACTTATTGGTCCTTCTCTTAAAATTTTAATTTTTTCATTATCTATCCTTATTATGGTAGATGCAATACCTACCTTTGCATCTCCTGAATTTACTATTAAGTCCACTTTATTTTTTAATTCATCAGATAAATTTTCTAAATTTATCATACTTTTTTCACCAGATAAATTTAGGCTTGTTGCTAAAATAGGTCTCCCTACATTTTCTATCAATTCTAGTAAGAATTTGTTGTCTGGCATTCTAATGCCTATTGTATTAAGTTGTGCAGTAACTATATCTGGAATAACATTATTTTTATCAAATATTATGGTTAAAGCTCCGTGGAAAAAAATTTTTTATTATTTTCTCCTCTTTTTTTGAAATTCCTTTAGTAACTTCTTTTATCATGTTCATATTTGATACAAGTATATTACAAGGTTTAGAAAATTCTCTTATCTTTATTTCATATATCTTTTTTACAGCTTCTTCATTTATTGCATCAGCTACAATTCCATAAACAGTATCAGTTGGAAGAATTGCAACTCCTCCATTTTTTATAATCTCAGCAACAATTCTTATATCATCTTTTGAATAACCTTCTTCTATGTCTATGTATTTCAAAACTATTTAATCCTTTCTTTAATTTATACACTCTATTTGAAAAAAATTATACTTTATTCTTTTCAAAACAAATTTACTCTAGCTTTAGTGTAACAATACTTCCTTGTTCTACTGTTGTACCCTCTGCTATGTTTTGACTAACAACTTTTCCGCTTCCTGAATACATAATATTTAAGTTCTTATCTGCTAATTCTGATTTTGCTTCTGATAAACTTTTTCCAATTAAATTTGGAACTGTAACAGAAGTTCTTACATCATTTTCCTCTGTATATAATACAATTGTTGCTCCTTCAGTAACACTTGTATTTTTAGCTGGTACTTGTTCTGTTACAAGAACTGAATTGCTTTTATCTGTATCTTCACTTATTACATTATATCCTAAATACTCTAATGTCTTTTTTGCCTCTGTTAATGTTTTATTTGTAACATCTGGAACAGTTGTTGTTTTGGCTGTTGTAGTAGCCGCTCCTGTAGTATCTGAGTTATTTGAAGCAATTCCCAAATATGGTAATATTTCTGAAAGCATATTTGACACTATTGGTGCTGCAATCTTACTTCCGTAAGGATTTTCTGTAGCAGGATTATATATTGCAACTAATACTACAACTTCTGGGCTTTCAACCGGTGCAATCGAAACAAATGAAACAGTATATCCTTCCTCTGGAGTACTTGGTGAAGGTTCAGATGTTCCTGTTTTTCCTCCTATTGAATAGCCTTCTACCGCACCAAATCTTCCTCCTCCATCTGTCACAACATATTCCATCATTTCTCTTATTTCTTGTGCAGTTGTCTCTGATATTACCTTTCTTACTTCGTTTGTGCTTATCTCTGAGCTTGTTCCAGTATCTGTATTAACGACTTCTTTTACTATTCTAGGTTGCATTAACTTACCATCATTTGCAATTGCAGATACTGCTGTAATTAATTGAAGTGGAGTTATCTCAAATCTTTGTCCAAATGAAATTGTTGCAAGTTCTACTGGTCCAACATCTTCAAGTTTATGGAATGTACTTCCACTTTCTCCAGTAATCGCAATTCCTGTTTTTTCAAATAAACCAAATGCACTAAAATATTTATATAAAGTGCTTGCACCTATTCTTTGTCCCAATTGTATAAATGCGCTGTTACATGAGTTTCCAAGTGCTTGTCTTAGAGTTTGATGTCCATGTACTGCTGAATTGGCACATCTAATTCTTCTATCTGCAACTTCTGTATATCCGCATACAATTAAAATCATTTGCTACATCAGTATCAGTTATATCTTCTTCTAAAGCTGCTGCTGCAACAATAAGTTTAAAAGTTGAGCCTGGTTCATATGTTTTTGAAAAATTTCTATCAGACCACATTTCATACATTGCATCTCTTTTTTCTTCTGTTGAAAGTGCATTGTACTCTTCTTCACTCATAGTTGTTATTGTATATGGGTCATTTAAATCATAAGTTGGATATGTAGCCATTGCCAAAATATCGCCAGTATCTGGATCCATAACTATTGCGCTACCTGCATCAGCTTCATTTTCTTCTACACCTTGCTTCAAATATTTCTCTACTGTTGTCTGTATATTTACATCAATTGTAAGATAAAGGTCACTACCATTTTCTACTTCTACATATTGTTGTGCATTACCTGATATTTCATTACCACTTACATCTTTTGTTGTTACTATTTTTCCAGATGTTCCTTGTAGTGTTGAATCCCATTTACTTTCTATACCATATAAGCCTTGAGAATCTGTTCCTGTAAATCCTATTACATGTGCTGCTAAACTGCCATAAGGGTAATACCTTTTATTATCAGCATCAATGTTAATTCCTGTAGTTATTTCATTTTCCTTCATCCAAGTTTCTAGCTTATCTACATATTCTTGTTCTACTTTTTTAATAATTGTTTCGACTGAATTAGTACTTTGAACTTGAGCAAGTACAGTTTCATAATCAAGTGAAAATATTTCTGAAAGTCCTTTCGCAACTTTTTCTTGAAGTGCCAATGTTTCTCCTGGTTTATCTTTGATTATAAATTTTGCCGGATTAATTGTTATAGTATCTACTTCGGCACTTATTGCTAAGGCTTTTCCTGTTGAATCATATATTGTACCTCTCTTAGGACTTATAATCTTATTTAATGTCTGTTGTCTTGATGCAAGCTCTTTTAGTTCTGAACCATCTACAAATTGAATCCACATAAGTCTTACTATCAAAAACGAAAAAAGCACAAGAATAATAATCATAGCAGCTACTAGCCTCTTAGCTGAAACTGCTTTGTCTCCAATTTTATATATTTTTTTATTCCTTTGTTTCTTCTTTTCCACTGTTTTCACCAAAAATATTGTATATTAAACGAAAAAAAAAATCAAGATTTATACTTAAAAAGTTACCGTTTGGACATATAATTGAAAAAGAAAATTGCAAATATTGTATAAAGCTAGGTAAAACATAATTAAAAATTTATGTTTTACCTAGCTTCTTCTATTTTTAATTTTTCTTAACTTTTACAACAATAACTGTCATATCATCTTTTGGATTACCAAAGTTATTATCAATTGACTCCTCTAATATAATATTTGCTATTTTTTGTACATTATCAGTCTCAATTTCTTCTAAGACATTCTTTATCCATAGTTCTTTATTCTCATATTCTGAGTTCGACTCCAATACTCCATCTGTACACATTACAATGATGTCTCCATCGCTTAAATCTTTGTCATATACAACTAAGTCTATTTTATCAAGTATTCCAGCTGGAAGCGAAATAGACTTTACTACATTTACTTGTTTCTTGTTCTTTATAAATGTAGGACATGCCCCATTTTTCATGAACTCCATATTTCCTGAATAAAGGTCCAAAATTGCTACATCCAAAGTTGCGTACATATCTTCTTTAGAGTTAATATACATACTACTATTTATTAATTCCATTGATGTATCTCTATCAAATCCACTTGAAAGCATTCTTGTTAGCATTTTGACTGCTATTTGACTAGACTTTCTTGCTTCTGGTCCGCTTCCCATTCCATCACTTAATGCTATCAGATATTTACCATCATCAAGCCTTGTTTGATTACTATAATCTCCTGAAACAGATGAACCTTTTTTCTTGTCATGTGCAATTCCAATTTGTATTGAAAACTTATCTTTTGTCATATAAATTTGCTTACACAAGTTCTGTTCTTCATCTCTTCCGCAGACTTCTCTTTGAAGTATAATATCACTTTTTAATACTTTTGAAAGAATCTTTTCTATCTCATCTATTTTACATTTTTCATCATCTTTACAAGAAGGCTTGTACAAATTTACTATATATCTTCCATTATCATCTTTTTTTATATTTATGTCTAAAACTTCAATTTCCTTTTGAGCCCCTAGAAGTTTTATCTCTCTTTTTTCTTCTTCAAAATTTGCATCATCATTTTTTATTGAATTTGCAACACTTGAAATTGCTTTTGATACTCCGTCTAATTGGTTTGATATAACCTTTTTATTTTCATTTATTTTTTGTCTCCAAAGATTATTTATTTTTCCTATTTTATAGATTTCATTAAGTAATCGTGTCATAGATTTTATATCTTCTTCTATTTTCATGTTAGTATCAAAATCTTCAAATCCTAATATATATTCGTTCCTTTTTTCAAGAAGCTTTAATATATCATCTTTTGTTACTTCTCCTTTATCTTGTAAGACATCAAATATATCAGAAGTTATGTTTTCTTTGTTATCTACTAATTCTTCATAAAGAATATTATCTTTTCTATTCTCTATTCTTTCTTCTACTTCATTTATAAAATTTTGTCTACTATCTGCTGTATTATTTTCTTCTTTAAAAGCTCCTTCTGTTTTATATGACCTAGACATTTCGTTAATCGTTTCTGATACAGTATTTAATTTATATATTGTATCTGTTCTATTTTCTAGATTATATGAGGCACCTACTGGCAAATATAAATTTTTATCGAAAAAGTCTTCAATATTTATTTGTACACTTTTAGGAACAAATAAAAGACCAAGTGATGCAAGTACTATCTCTTTTAAGTATATTATTGATACAGTATTCCCATTTACAACATAGGCAAGTAAGATATTTCCAACAATAAAGCCGAAAATTACACCTATTTTTCCAAATCTACTTAATATTCCTGCTATCATTCCAGAAAGAGCAAAAGATGCAATAAGTGCTGGTTCTCCATTTCCAATTATTCCAAGTACTGCTCCTATTGTTATTCCTGAAGTTGCTCCAATAAGTATTCCCTTTTTCCATCCAAGTACCAAAACTATAAATATACTTAACACAGTTGTTATATTAAATCCTAAAATACTAAGTTCTCCAAAAGCACAAGTTGCAATGGAAATCATTAAACTTGCTCCAACAACTTCTTCAACTGTAAAAGCTTTCTTTATATTAAATTCACTGATTACTATAAGTGAATTTGCAAATATTTTATAGAATATGTAAGTTACAACTCCTGTAATAATTCCAAAGAATAAATCGTAAAGTAAAAATCCTCTAAATAATATTTGAACAGCTTGTACTAAAATCGTAGAAATGACTACATATTTTCCAAGTTTTCTCCTCTCGCTTTTATATTCTTCTTCATACCATGGTTTAAATATTAAAACCATTGCGATAAAAACAAGCGATGTTAAAATATATGTTAGAGTTGGTGTAGTGCCAAATCCAATTAATGTTCCGAATTAAAGTTAAAATATATATTATTCCTGTTGGAACTGCATTTGATAAAGCCGCTGCAAAGATAGCTAGTCCAAATGGAGCCATGCCATTTATTCCACTAACCATTGAAAGCATAAATGATAAAATATACACAAGTATATTTTGTTTTGTAAATAACTTTTTTAGGATTTTTTTAATATTTTCTTTTTTATCTATTTGAACTTCTTCTTGGGTAGAAGTATCTTCTTTTTCTACATCTACTATATTTTGAAACATCCTTACCACCTCTTCAACTTTTTTTCTAAGTATACATTTATTTCTTTAAAATATTTGTCATATTTGGTATACTATCTAAAAAAGTTTTCTGCTTTTTGTGATATAAAAAAATGTTTTTATTTTTTTAAAAACATTTTTCGATAATAATTCTATAATAAATTGTCATAATTTTCAATATATTATTTGAAATTAGTTAGAGTTAATATGGGAAATAGATTTTCTAAATAAAGTATATTTTAAAATTATATTCCAGTTTTCTTAAGTTCAAAACTAGAAAACAACATTGACAAGCTAAATAGCCATATAGTATTATAAATTTGCCGACTTGCTAAGAGGCAGGAAGGAGGTTTTATTAGTTGCATGATATAATAGAACTACTAAGGCTTATATTGCTTTACTATATTGTTAAGCATTTAAGCAAAAATTAAAAGAAAAGACTAGGTAAGCCCACCTAGTCTTTTAAGTTTTATCGTTGCATGATTTTTGCAATTGCTATAATTATATTAGCACATTTTTTAGTATATGTCAAATTTTTCAAAATATACCATTGCATAAACTTTTTGTGGGAAACACCACTTTAGATATTTACCCATACATTATTCTACTTAGTATTTTTCTTATATTGCTATGCATTCCAGTTTTTTCGATTTCAAATGTATATGTTTTTGCTTCTTCAACGTCCGTTTTTATATTTCTTGCTATTATTTTATCATATTTTTTTAGTTTTGTATTAATTTTTTTCCTTTTTATCAATTTTTCTAAACTTTTTTCTAAAAAATCCTTGTTTTCTATGATACTTTGTATTATGCTATTAATCATAGAGAAGCACCTCCTTTGTATGACGTTGGTTTCAACAAAAACATCATATCAAATTGGTGCTTCTTTTGTCTATTTTTTTATTTTTCTTTTCCCACATATTTTTTATGCTAATATTTGACAAACTTTCTAAAAATGCAATTTTAGATGTGTCCCAAATAGCAAATTTATTCCTCTACCAAATGCAAATCATCAAAAGTTGTAACTTTTATATTTGTATAATCTCCTTCTACTACTTTTATTTTGTAACCGCCCTTTTCAAGCACCATACAGTCGTCAGTTATATCATTATCTCCCTTAAATTTTTCATGTAAATTTAATAATGTTTCTCTCTCAAAACATTGTGGTGTTTGTACAAGATATGTATTCGCTCTTTTGGTTGTTTCTGTAACTACCCCATTATCATCACATATCTTTATTGTGTCTTTAGCCTTTACTGCAACTGTTGCACCTTTGAACTTGTCCATTTGTTCTAAACATCTATCTATATATTCCTCTTTAATTCTAGGTCTTGCTCCGTCATGTATCATTACTATATCAGAGCTTGTTTCTTTTAATGCATTATATACTGACTCCATTCTTGTGCTTCCGCCATACACATATTTCAAAGGTTTATTTAATTTTATATTTCTTACTATATTTTCAAAATACTCTCTTTCATTCTCTTTAATTACTAAAATAATATCCTGTATCTTAGAGCTTTTGTTAAAAACCTCTATGCTATATGCTATTATTGGCTTTTCATTTATCTCAAAAAGATTCTTATTTTTGTTTTGTCCAAACCTTGTACTATTTCCAGCTGCAACAATTATTGCTGTAACACTTTTCATTATTCTTTCCTCCACATCTTATAGGACACACAATAATACGTCCTATATTTACTTTTCATAGTTTCATAACCAATTTTAGCCCTATTTTTATTTTCAAAAATCCCATAAACTGCTGAGCCACTTCCAGACATTAAGCTTCCGATTGCTCCAACAGATAGCAGTTCATTTTTAATATTTTCTATATCTTCTACCGCTGTTTCAAATACATTATATAAATTATTCGCGATTTTAATAATATCTCCTTCTTCTAAAGCCCTTCTCATAATCTCTGTGTTATATTTTTGACAAATACTATTACCTTTATCTAATTTTTCATACATTTCTTTTGTATTGCACGAAAACTCCGGCTTTATTATTAAAATATATAGCTTTGCATTTGATTTTATTTCCTCGATTTTCTCACCTATACCTCTTGCAATTATTGGGATATTATAAAATGTTGATGGTACATCTGCTCCAAGTTTTGCTCCGATATCTTGCATATCTCTTCTACTTAACTTTAGGTCAAACAATTTATTCATGCATTCTATAAACCCTCCACAGTCTGTACTACCGCCACCTAGTCCAGCTTGAACAGGAATATTCTTTTTTAACACTACATCTACGCCCTTTATTTGAATATATTTATTTTTTAATAATTGATAGGCTTTATAAATTATATTGTTTTCTCCTTCTAAATTTGCAACATTTGTCTCAATTCTTATATCATCATGTTTATTTGTTTTTGATACATATATTTCATCATATAAACTAACTTTTTGAAACACGGACTCTATATTATGATAATTGTCTTCTCTTTTATCTAATACATTTAATGTCAGATTAATTTTTGCTCTTGCTTTTTTATATATTTTATTCATATTATCTCCTACTCTACTGTTAAAATAACAAATACGCTAATCCCATTGCCTTTCCCAAATTCTGTTAATCCTTCCCCAGTTGTCGCCGTTATACCAACCTGCTTTTTATCTATTCCTAGAATTTTAGCAATACTTTCTCTCATTTCTTCTACCTTAGGAGAGATTTTTGGTATCTTTCCTTCTATTGTAATTGAAATATGAACTATATTCTCTTCTAAATACTCCATTGCCTTTTTCAAATATTCTTTACTATCTGTTATTCCTGATTTACACATTTCATCAGATATTTTTCCTAAAATATTTACACATGTAATTCCTGATATGGCATTTGTTATTGCATGTAATACAACATCTCCATCACTATTAGCTCTTAATGCTGGTCCTTCAAATATAACTCCTCCAAGAACTAATTTTTTTTCTTTATTATCAAAATCAAATCTATGACTGTCTTGTCCAATTGCAACTTTCATTTTTTATTTCATTCCTTTCTAAATGTGTAAACAATTTTTACAATTATTTTTCAACCTCTTCCCTAAATTAAATAACTATTTACCAAATCATAAAATATTTGCGTTCCAATTAAAACAGGCTTCATTCCACAGGTAAAATTTTCACTATGTTGAGGATAATATATATCTTGCTGACATCCTACTAATATCATAGCACCCGGAACTTTCTCTAAAAAATATGAAAAATCTTCTGAACACATTGTTTGATATTTTTCTTCTATATTATCTGCTACCTCTAATGCTATTTTCTTTATTTCTTCTGCTTCCTCTTTAGAGTTTATCGTTGCTGGATAATTACCTATAAACTTTAGTTCTGCTCTTCCACCCATCTCTATTGCCAATTTTTCTACTGTATTTTTTAGTTCTTCTTTTATTTTTCTTCTTAATTCGTTATTGAAAGTTCTACAAATTCCCTTAATATGCACTTCATTTGGTATTACATTATTAGTCTCTCCACCATTTATTGCAGTTACTCCAAGAACTATTTTTTCCTCTGGTGATACATCTATTTTTGCCATTTCTTTTATGGATTTTCCAATTACATTTGCAATATATATTGTATCTACACATTTTTCTGGTAATCCAGCATGACCACCTTTTCCATATACAGTTATCTCAAATGGATCAGTTGAAGCCATTACTGGTCCTTTCTTTATTCCTACTGTTCCCTCTTTTAGTTCACTCCAAACATGTATTGCAAATACTTTATCAACTTTTGGATTTTCTAATACTCCTTTTTCTATCATTGGTGTAGCCCCTCCAGAGCCCTCTTCATCTGGTTCGAAAAGTAACTTTACTGTACCTTTTATTTTATCTTTATTATCCATTAATAATTTAGCTAAAGAAAGTAAAATTGTCATATGTGCATTATGCCCACATGTATGCTTTGTTCTCCCTGTATTATCCATAATTACAGCATCCATATCACTTCTAAACAAAATGCACTTTCCAGTTTCTTTTCCTTTTAGAGTTGCGACAATTCCTGTTTCATATATATTATCGTTTATATCTGTATATCCTATTTCTTTTAATCTATCTTTTATATATGCAGAAGTCTTTATTTCCTTAAGTCCAGGTTCAGGATTATTCCATAAATACTCTTTATCTTTTTTCATCTGCTCTTCTAGAGCCATAACCTCTTTCTCAATATTCATATTTACGCCTTTCTTGAATTATTCTTTACTTGACATATTCGTAATTCTGTTTATCGCATCAATCGTATCTTCTTTACTCGAAAATGCAGTAAGCCTGAAATATCCCTCTCCAGTTTTTCCAAAGCCAATTCCAGGTGTTCCAACAACACCTGCCTCACTTAACAACTTATCAAAGAAGTTCCAAGATTTCATATTATTTGGAGTCTTAAGCCATATATATGGTGAATTTTTTCCGCCATATACTGTAAATCCTGCTTTTTTAAGTTTTTCAAGCATATACCTAGCATTTTCTTTATAATAATTAATATTTTCCTTTATTTCCTTTTGTCCTTCTTCTGAATATATTGCTTCTGCTCCTCTTTGAGTTATATATGGTGCAGCACCAAACTTTGTGCTTTGTCTCCTTTTCCAAACACTATTTAATTCTATTTTTTCACTATTAAAATCTTGCACTTTTAATTTCTTTGGTATTACTGTAAAAGAAGATCTAACACCTGTAAAACCTGCAAGTTTTGAATAACTTCTAAACTCTATTGCAACTTCTTTTGCTCCTTCTATCTCATATATACTATGAGGTATATCTTCATCCTCAATAAATGCTTCATATACAGAGTCAAATAATATAACAGAATTATTTTTCTTTGCATAATCTACCCAATTAGTTAATTCTTCTTTATTTAAAACTATCCCTGTTGGGTTATTAGGAGAGCACAAATATATAATATCTATATGTTCTTTTGGAATTTGAGGAATAAAATTATTTTCTTCAGTTCCTTTTAGATATATAATATTTTTTCTTCCAAGCATGATATTTACATCTCTATATGCTGGATAAACAGGTTCCATAATTCCTACTATACTATTTGTCGAAAATAGCTCAGCAATACCTGCTAAATCTCCTTTTGTTCCAGATGCTATAAATATTTCATCTTTATTAAACTTTACTCCTCTTTTTTCATATTCGTATTTCAAGATTTTTTCAATTAGAAAATCATATCCTTGAACTGGTCCATATCCTTTAAAATTTTCTTTACTTGCCATTTCGTAAGTTGCTTTATTCATTGCATCTATAACTGTTTTAGCAAGTGGAAGTGTAACATCTCCAATGCCTAAATTTATTATTTTAGCATTTAGATTTTTAAGTTTGTATTCATCCATCTTTTCAATTACTTTTGAAAAAAGATAGTCTTCTTCTAAATTTAAAAATGCTTCATTGATGTTTGCCATTTTTTCATCCCTTCTAAAACCTTTAATATGTTTGGAAAAAAATTGTGCAATTCTTTTCCAAACACAATTATGGGCGTAATAAATCCTCTAGTTCCACTCTACTACCATATTTTATAATTATTGGTACGTATTTTGAGAGTGATATTCCATCAAATTTAGATTTCAAATCTCTTGTTCCTGGTATTACAACGGCATTTTCTGGTATCACTATCTGACCTTTTTCATTTGGCGTAATTATATTTCCGTTTACATTGTCATATACTGGTGTACTTCCTGTAATTGTTACTCCTGCTGCAATTATTGCTCCTGTCTTTACAATAGTCCCCTCTGTAACTTGTGAACCTGCACCAACAAATACATTATCCTCAATTATTACTGGATAAGCACCAACTGGCTCAAGTACCCCTCCTACTATTACTCCTGCTCCTATATGTACATTTTTACCTATTTGAGCACATGAGCCTACTGTAACACACGAGTCTACCATTGTGCCCTCTCCTATATAAGCTCCGATATTTGTGTAACATGGTGGCATAAATGTAACACCTTTTCCAATGTATACTCCATCTCTAACAGATACTGTTGGAGAAACTTTTCTTGCTTCGTCCTCTATTTTTATCTTTCTTTCTCCCATTGTGTCTTTATCAATCGTTCCATCCTTAAATTCGCATACTTTTCCAAACTTAAAACCTAGTAATATAACCTTTTTTACCCACGCATTTACTTTCCATTCGCCATTTTCTTTTTCTGCAACTCTAATCTTTCCAGTATTTAAGTCTTCTTTAAATTCTTTCCATATTGGTAAAAACTCTTCACGAGTTAAATCTTTATTTTCTAAAATCTTCATATATTTTTCCATAAAATTTCCTCCTAATAAATTGTAGTCTACTAATCACCAAAACGCAATTAATTTTCAAGCAAATATTGTCCTTCAAAAACTGTTCTGGCTTTTCCCGTCATATACACATTTCCGTCCCATTTTATTGTAAGCTCTCCTCCAAGTAGCTTTACTCTTATATCCTCTTTTTCATTTACTAAATTATTTAATGTACACGCAACACAAACAGCTGATGCTCCAGTTCCACAAGCAAGAGTTTCTCCTGAGCCTCTTTCCCACACTCTCATTTTTACAGTATTTCTATCTACTATTTCTATAAATTCTATATTTGCTTTTTTAGGGAAATGTTTATCTACTTCTAATACACTTCCATATTTTTCAACATCAAAATTATCTACATTATCTACAACTGTTATTGCATGTGGATTTCCCATTGATACACATGTAAATATAAACTCTTTATCTATTGCTTTAATTTTTAAATTTTTAACAACCTCTTCATCAGATATTACAGGTATGTCTTTTGCTGAAAGCAGTGGTTTTCCCATATCAACTGTAACTGTATCTACTTTTGCATTTTTTATGTGTAATTCTAACTTTTTTACTCCTGCTAAAGTTTCAATTCTTAAGTTGGTTTTGTTGGTTAGTCCTTTATCATAAACAAATTTTCCAACACATCTTATGCCATTTCCGCACATTTCTGCTTCTGTTCCATCTTGATTGAACATTTTCATTTTAAAATCTTCTGTATTGCTTCTGCAAATTAGAATAAGACCATCGCTGCCTATTCCAAAATGTCTGTTACTTAAAATTTTAGCTAGGTATGCTATGTCCTTAATTTGACTTTCCTCCATTTGTGTACAGTCAATATAGACGTAGTCATTGCCTAGCCCTTCCATTTTTGTAAATTTAATCATAGTTTTCACCTCATATTAGGTATTAATCATTTATAGAAAATATAATTATATTTTTCCGTGAATTATTATACCATATGTTTTTACAAATTAAAAGATTACATCGTAATTTTTTGAAAATTTGTTGGATTCTATAAAATTGACATAACTTGTGAATTGTATTATAATTAAATTAATAGACAAAGTGTCTATTTGTCCGCACATTCACAATTTGGTTTCATTGATAGGAGGAAAAGACAATGAAACGGATAAGTTCTGCTCTTTTGGCACTTCTTTTGATGCTTGTGCTCAGTTTTTCGCTGAGTGCCTGCACCGTAACCGTGGATGGGGTTGACGTTGGTTTTGACATAACGGTCACTCCTTCGTTCGAGGCTCCCACCAATCCGGATGAGTCCTATGACGGAAATCTTTCGTCATTAGGGCTTGGACTCACTTCTGATTCGACCATGAGTGTTTACTCTTACGGTCGCGGATTCAAGGTTGACTTTGAAGTTGGCCTGAAATCTGATAAGACTTCAATCCGAACTGTACAGAAGTCTCTGGCAAACTGGCTCATTAGTGAGCTTGACATCGACAGGGATGACGTAACTGTCCGAATTGGCTCGCCGTCTCGTACAGGCACCAACCGCTATGAATTCTACATCATAATCCAGTACAACAGGGGGGCATATCCGTACTATGATTACACACGTTAAGCACATTGCTACTGCTATAGTTGCAGTATTAACCTGTATGCTCCTTTGTAGCTGTCAGGCATCGTCCGAATCATCATACCCTTTGTATGATGTAAGAAACATCGAAGCTGAGGAGGATATTTATGAGGATGTACAGCTCCCTGGTGAATTCAAAGAATTCATCTGTCTCCCGATTTTGGGCGAGATGTTCGGGTCCGAGGTTCCGTTCTCGGGCACACTGGAAGTATCTCGCATGGAAGAGGAACTCTATCGGGTGGCTTTCGACTTATCGGCGGAAGATCCTCAAGCTGCGGTGGAAAGTCTGAAGGAGTATATCCGTACTCTCGATAGGCTAGGTATTCAAACCGAGTGTACAACTATTAATGAAGCGGAAGGCATGGCAAATCTCACGCTTGAGGTTACCATGACGTGAATCCTTTGCCCCCCACAGTGCAATCTGCGCTGAGGGGGGTTCTTTTTGTTCATTTTTACAAAAAAATTATGTTGTAAATTTTAGTGTTTTGTGTTATTATATTAATATGATATTATTAATCAAAAGGAGGAATTTTTATGTGGATAGCACTTATAGTTATCGTTGCTATAATTATCCTTTGGGCTATAATTGCATATAACAGTTTAGTTAGAAAAAAACTAAAAGTTGAAAACTCATGGGGACAGATTGATGTTCAATTGCAAAGAAGATTTGATTTAATCCCTAACTTAGTAAACTGTGTTAAAGGTTATATGGAACATGAAAAAGATACTTTAGCAAAAGTTACTGAGCTTAGAACAGCTTGGGCTAAAGCTGAAAAAGTTGGAGAAAAAGCTGAACTAGATAATCAACTTTCTTCTGCTTTAAAAACAATTATGGCTGTTTCTGAAAATTATCCAGATTTAAAAGCAAATCAAAACTTTTCAGAATTACAAGAAGAGTTAAGAAATACAGAAAATAAAATTTCTTATGCAAGACAATTCTATAATGACTGTGTCACAATGTATAATGAAGCTTTACAAGTATTTCCAAGTAGTATTATAGCTAGTATTTTCCATTTCACTCAAAGTGAGTTATTCCTTGTAACTGATGAAGAAACAAGAAAAAATGTCAAAGTAGATTTTGGAAATAATTAATTATTTGTATTATAAGCCAGCCTAAAACTTCTAGTTTTTTTAGCTGGCTTTTGCATAATAATAATACTGAAAGGATAGATAAATATGTACGAAGATATACGTTCTAATAAAATTAAGACAGGTGTTATTATTTCTATATTTATAGTTGTAATTACTCTAATTCTTTATTATATATGCATGGCTTTTGATTTAGGTCCATTTTCTATTATAATAGCTCTTGCATTTTCAATACTTGCTTCTTTTGCATCTTATTATAATAGTGATAAAATTATTTTATCAATGTCAAAAGCAAGACCTGCAACACATGAAGAAAATCAAAAGCTTGTAAATATACTTGACGCACTTGTTATAAGTGCAGGTTTAAATTGTACTCCAAAGCTTTATGTTGTAGAAGATAAACAACCTAATGCATTTGCAACTGGTCGTGACCCAGAGCATTCTGTTATTTGTGTTACAACAGGGCTTCTTGAAAAGCTTGATTACTATGAGCTTGAGGGAGTTATAGGTCATGAATTGGCGCATATTGCAAACTATGATATAAGGTTATCTGCTGTTGTTACTGTAATGGTAAGTTTTGTAGTAATACTTTCAGATATATTTACAAGGGCTTTTCTTTGGGGTGGAGGCAGACGTAGCTCTAGAGATAACGAAGGTAATGGAAATGCAATTTTAATGCTTATTGGACTTGTTTTCTTAATTCTTGCTCCAATATTTGGAAAGCTTGCACAGCTTGCAATTTCAAGACGTAGAGAATTTTTAGCTGATGCAACTTCTGCAAAATATACGAGAAATCCTGACGGATTAATATCTGCTCTTCAAAAAATATGCAATGACCCAAATGAACTTGAAACTGCAAATAAATCTACCGCTCACATGTATATTGCAAGTCCATTTAAAAATGAAAAAATCACAAAATCTAGTATATGGTCAACTCATCCAAGCTTAGATGAGAGAGTTGAAGCTCTAAGAAATTTAAAATAACAGATAAATTTTAAAAAAAATTTGTCACATACTAAAATTGATGTTATAATAATATCAGCTAATAGATTGTTGTCGAAAGCAATTGTAAATCGTTCGAGATATGTTGACCACATATCTCTTTTTTATTTTATCCCATATATTCTTTTTCCATTTTCATAAGTAATTTGTGCAATTTCTTCTGATGAGATTTCTTTTACTTCTGCAATTTTTTGCACTGTATATTTCATATTTCTTGAATCATTTCTTTTTCCTCTGTTTGGTTCTGGGCTAAGATATGGACAATCTGTTTCAACTAGAATTCTATCATTTGGAACCATACTTATTATTTCATTTGCATTTTTTGAACTTTTAAAAGTTATTGCTCCAGCAAAAGAAATGTAAAACCCTGCTTCAAGACCTACTTTTACTAAATCTTTATTCAATTGACAGCAGTGTAAAATCCCCTTTTTTTCTGGAAGTATTTTTCCTTTCAAAATTTCTATTGTATCCATTATTGCATCTCTTGAATGTATCACAATTGGAAGTTTTAATTTGTTTGCAAGTTTTATTTGCTCCAAAAAGGCATATTTTTGTATTTCTTTTCTATCTTTTACCCAATGATTATCTAATCCTATTTCTCCTATTGCCACAACTTTTTTATTTTGGGCTGCCAATTTTTCTATTTCCAATATGTCTTTATCTATTTGTTCTTTTGTTTCTGCAATTTCATTTGGATGTATTCCGAACAGCTGCATATATAAAATCATGTGTATTAGCGATTTTTATGACTTTTTTTGAGTTTTCGATATTATCTCCAACAACTACTACATTTTCAATTCCATCTTCATATATTTTGCTTATTATTTCTTCTCTATCTTCGTCAAATTGCTCATCATTGTAATGGGCATGTGTATCAAATAGTTTCATTTTTTCCTCTTTTCTCTTAAGAATTCCATATTGCAACTACATTTGCAATAGCAAAATCTCTACAATGTGAGATACTAATCTCTATATTTTCTAAATTTTGTGGTTCTTTATTTATGAAATTAATCATTGGTCTACCGATTTTCATCATTTAAAATTTCCACATCTTTCCAAGTTAACTCAAATTTATTATTTAGTCTATTAGATACAGCCTTAAATATTGCCTCTTTTGCTGCAAATCGTGCTGCATAATGCTGATACTTTGCAGACTTTCTTCCTTCACAATATTCTATTTCTTTTTTATTATATACTTCTTCTAAAAATTTTTTATTATCTTCGATTGCTTTTTTTACTCTATCTATTTCTATGATATCTGTACCACATGTAATTTTCATTTTTGTTTTCACTCTTTCTAGCTTAATCTATATAGTGCAATAAAATTAATTATATTTACAATTAATGAAATTATTAATAAGCAAAGTATTACTTTATTTAATTTCTCATTGTGTCTCACATTTGAGTCCTTATATGCTATATCATATTGTCTTTTCACTTTTTCATAAATATTTTTTAATTCTAGTACTTCAAAAGCTTCTTTATATATTAAAATTCCATTATCATTATTTGTTATCTCATGTATCCAAATATCATTAGTAAATTTTATAAATTTTTCTTTTACTTCAGTTACCCTTTTTGCATTTTTAAACTCACTCAAAAGTTTAGATAAATAGAATTTTTGATATAATGTAAAAATATATGTATAAAAATACTCATTCTCGAAGTCAAATGGTAAATTTGTATAATTTACAGTATTTATACTTGATGTTATAAGGTTTACACCTGCATTGCTTATTCCTACTTTTATATAATTTCCTAAATTTACAGTTTTTAATCTATCATTGTTGAAGCTAGAATTGAATTCACTTTGTAAGACATTTGCAAATTTAAAAAATTCTTTTTCAATTTCTGAAAAATCATGTGTGCTATTCCAATATTCTTGATCAATACACACATAAGAATATGTTATAAATCTATTTATATCAATATCAATCTTTTTTGATTCAACCGGATTCCATGTAAGTTCTCTTATAAGTTCAGATAATTTTTTTATATCATTAAATGTTCCTGTTTGTAATTTTATTTTGTTATAACTTAAATTATCTTTTACTTCAGAATTTATATCTCTAAATTTAAAATTAAAATTCAAAAGGTCTGAAAATCTATCTGTTTCTTCTATATTAGTTTTTAATGCTAAGAAGCATATTCCTGTATTAAAGCATATTATTTCTATTTTTTGTATTTTGAAAAATATTCCATCTTCTTCTCCTGCTTTTGCTTGTATGTCTTGTCCTAAATCATATTCAAAAATCGTGCAAGGTGTTTGTGAAAGAATATTTGCTTTAAGTTTTGTTCCGAAAAGAGTTAAACACTCTCATGTTTGAATCTGCAAATGAAAAACTTTTAAACATATATTCTCTCACAGTTGGAAGAAAATAGTTATACATGCTAAAATCTTTTCTTCTCTCTAAAATTTTAAGTGTGCATTTACTATTTTTCAAAAGTTTTTGTATGTATTTATTATACTTTTCTTCTTTTACAACATATGGATATATAAAATAGCTGTAATGATATTTCATCTTTAGTTCCATGTTATTCTCCCTCTCTTTGGTATTTTATATTTTGAAAAAGAACTAGTATTCTAAATTTATACATCTAAATAATAATTAGCATTAGGATCTTCACATAAATGCCATGTGCTTATAAAATCAATCTTTGTATTATTGTCTAAGTTATATTCTGGTTCTACTACAACTTTTCCTTTAGCATCTATCGCTCCCCATAGTCCATCTTTCTTTATTGCAGCATATCCACTACTATTTTGTTCTGTTGCATCATCATATATATAATCTACAACTACATTTCCATCTTTATCCACAAATCCATATTTTCCGTCCTTTTTGCTTAGGAATAATGTATTTGTAGTTAAAAATGTAGAAGATGCTTTTTCTTCAAATTTAAAATTATAATATTTATAATTGTCCTCTGTATATACTCTCAAATATCCTTTTTCTTCATTTACTTCTGATACTATTCCTGTAATTTTGGTTTCAAAATTTGAGTCTATTACTCTTGATATAAGATTTTCATTCTCTAAATAATCTGCAATGAAAAAATCTCCTGATGAAACATAACTAATATCAATTGCATCAAAAGCTAATTTTTCTTCACCATTTATATTGACTATTCCATATTTATCATTCTTTTTTGCAATATAGTTGTCGGTACTTGCTACTCTTATTTCATCATAGTCAAATCCTATCTTTGTTTGTCCATATATATCTATTACGCCGATTTTTCCACCTTTTTCTGCAATGATATAGTCTCCGTTTATATCTTTTACATCATCAAATGCATTCTCCAATACAGTTTGACCTTGATTATCTATTAAGATATATTTTCCGCTGCTTTTTACAACAAATAAATTATTTGAATATATTCCTTTTATTTCTTCATAATTACATTCTAAAATTGTAGATTTATCAAACCCAATAATTCCATATTTTCCTTCTGTGTTTACAACAATATATCCATTTTTGTAATCATCTTCAATATTCTCTATCTTAGTATAATTTGGTTCTATTATTATATTTCCTGAATTATCACAAAGACCATATTTCCCGTCTTTTGATATTAACAAACTATTTGTTATTCCCTTGATGGTATCAATATTATCATATTCACATGGAAGTATCTCTTTTCCTGAAAAATCGCACAAACCGTATTTTCCATTTTTTTGTACTTTTAGTACATTGTTTTCATACCAAATATTTTTACTTTCATCGTAATTTGCTATTGCTTCTACTTTCTCATATCCTTGAACAATTTCTTTTCCTTTTGCATTAATTGCTTTTGATTTATATGTTCCATCTCCATAATTTATATCATACAAACAAACAAATACTGCCTTTGTGCTATCTGGTATTACTATCATATCATCATAAGTTGCCTCTATCACAATGTCTCCATAGGAATTTATTACTCCCCATTTTCCATTGTCATAAACTGTATAATATGTAACTGTTTCAACTTTTCCTGAAGCACTTTCTGTATGATTGCTTAGTAAAAATTTAATTCCTATAATAAACATTACTACTACTAGAATAAATACAATTACTGCAATTATCTTTTTAACATTTAGTTTTGAATCTGCCTCATACCTTCTTGCACGTCTCGCCATAAAAACCTCCGCTTTAAAATTTTTTAACATCCTTACTTTTATTCAATTTGTTGCATGCCAAAGGATTTTCTTTTGCAGAACAACAACGCTAAAACGCAATTATTTGTTAGCTTATTGTTAAATTCATGCTTGGTGGTATTATCTGAATATATGTATTTCCATCATTTACTTCAATTTCGTTTCCTTCTAAGTCTTTATATACAGTTCTTCCAGCTCTTGTCTTTTTCTCGCATTTTATCTTAATTGCTTTTCCATTTGTAATATAATATCCGTCTAAATTTCCGATATTTTCAATTTCTTGTCTTCCATATCCGTTTTCTTCTGATGTTGTATAGTTTTCAGCTATTGTTATAATTATATTTTTTGTGGTTATTGTTTCTCCTGTCAACCAATCTTTGCTAAGAGTACCTTTTTCATATCTTTCATATAGTCCTGTTTCTGGATTATATTCATATTTTAATTTTGCTCCTGAATATGGAATATCAACTGTATTTGCTGCCGTTCCTTCGTCTAAAGTTACTGCTTCTGTTACATAGTTTAATACATTTCTTTCTGTTGTAGTTTTTCTATATCCTTGTTTGTCTGCATATTCCCATATTCTTTCTGTATTTGTTAGAGCATTATGAGGTGCTTTTTTCTCACTTGTTCTCCAAAATACATTTGCTGGAGATAATATTCCATTTGCATTATCCATATTTAAGTCTTCAACATCGTTTAATGCTCTTTCACTTCCACCATAATGTATGAATATACTGTCATTTTCTAATGCATAATCTATAAATACTGGTCTTGCACTTCTTGTAGGTCCTATTGTATCAATATTTGCATTTTTATATATTGCAAGCATTCTTGTAAGTCCGCCTTCAACATAAGCTTCATATACTAACATTGCTTCATTTAATCCTGTTTGAGGTACCGCATCTCCTACATTATCTATTACTATTGCAAGAGTTCTTTCATTTCCAGCATATTTACTTTGCACAGTCTCTTCTTCTTCGTCATCTAATACAACTGTCATTGTTGAGTTTGTATCTGCTACATTTCCATCTGTCTCTTTTGTATCTTCATTTGACATAAGTTTCATTCCAAAAAGTACACCAAATATGACAATTGCAATAACAAGTATTCCTACTAAGATTTTTGTTTTCATCTTAACACTTCCTTTATTTTAATATTCCTAACTTATTTAAAATATTTTCTTCTTTTCTTCTCATTTCTTTTTTGTCTTCTTCTTCAATATGGTCATATCCCATTAAATGATAGAATCCATGTACTAACATGTAAGCAAATTCTCTTTCTTCACTATGTGCATATTCTACTGCTTGTTTTTTTACAATTGGCATACATACTACTATATCTCCTAAAACTTCCTCATTTATTTTTGCCTGTTCAATTTCTTCTTTTTCAAACATTGGGAATGACAACACATCTGTTGGTTTATCTATATTTCTATATTCTTTATTTATTTTCTGTATATTTTGTTCGTTTGTTAGAACTATACTAATATATATTTTGTAGTCATATAGATTTTCTTCTTTAAAACATGCTTCAAATACTTTATTTATTATTTCTTCATATTTTTTATCTTCTGGTATATCCAAATATGAAATTTCTGCTAGTTTTCTCATACTACTACTTTCCTTTTTGTGTAATTTTTTCCTTTACTATATGAATTTTTTAATTTTTTCATTACTCCAAATTCTACAAGCTTGTCTTTATAGAATTTTATAATATGCTTGTTTTGTAAATTGTTTTCTATATGTTTAAGTTCTTCTTTTATAAATAGTATTTCTTTCTTAGCTTGTCCTTCTTCTGTTTCTTTATCTATTGCTTTATATTCGTCCCAGAACTTTTTATAATCTTCTCTTTGTGCTGGTACTTCCCAATATATCTTAGTTGACAATAGTCTTACATTATACTCTTCAATAAGTGTTATAAGCATTTCATAAGCTTTTTCCTTTTTCTTATCTATCTTGCTACTTATAATTAAATGTCTTGCTTCTTTTATTAACTTTTCATAGCATTGTTCTGCAACAACTAAAGGTAAGCTATGAGTGAATAATTTTCTGCTTATTGCAAGCAAATACATTTTCTTTTCTATCTTATCTCTTGTATCTAATTTTCCTACTAAAAATGTGTTAAACTTATCATAACCATCTAATATATCTTCGTATTTTTCTTTGCCTTCTATGCTCATTTTAATAGGTAATATATTGGCAATATAATCCTCTAATGTATCAAATATACTATCATATATACTATCTTTATCAATTATATTTGATGATATTTTGTCTGCAAGTTGTATTGAATAATTTTTAAGTATTCCTTTATATATTCCTTCCATTTTTGATACATAAAATGGATTATATCTTGCAAGTAGTTTTTCTTTACCTTCATTTTTTAAAGATATATAGTCTAAATCAAGTAAATATTTTTGTTTTCTATATTTATATTCTAAATATTGTGTTTCTTTTAAATGTATTACTGTGTAATATTTTGAAAGTGCTTCTTCTTCAAATTGTGTTGCTGTTCTAGCTCTTACTTTTTTATATATTGAGTCCATTACATATTTATCTATAGACTCTAAGTATAATATAAATGCATCTTCATATTTCTTTTGAAGTGCTTCTTCTTTCTCTTGTTCTTCATTCTTTGTATATATTTCATAGTTTTTAAGCACACTATTTCTTTTTATTGTAATTAGCATGCCATTTATTCCTATTTTTGTAGGTATTAATAATTTGCTTATTGTTGTTGAGATTTTTGAGAAAAATGCTCCATCTGTTTTTGCGACTCTTAATCCTCTTTCTTCCATAGTACTCCTCCTTAACTTAATATATTATCTTCTCTTCTGTTCCAATACTCTCTAATACTTCATATATCACTTCTACTTCAACTTCTTTTTCTGTTTCTTTTATAATATTAATTTGTATATCTTGGATATTATCTTTCTCTTCTATCTCTTCGGATAGTTCACTTTTAAGCTTATCTATTAATTTTTCTTTGGCTTCTTCTTTTGTTAGATTTGTTTTTTGTTCTTCTAATTCATAATATGTAGAAATCCCTAAGGTTATTGGTAAATAAAAGTCAGAAAATAATTTTAATTTTTTATCTTCATTTATTGTATCATATTTTTCGAAATTTGGAATACTTTTGTACAAATTTATTTGAAAATTATTTAGTTTTATGCTATATCTTTTTTTCTCATTTCCAGTTTTCACTAGGGAAACTTGATTTAGTTCCATTTTTTCTCTTTTGCTATACCATACTTTTGCTTCTACACTTCCTGTTGCATGTACATATCTTATACCTGTATACTTTCCTTCCATCCATCCTCCAATTAAAATTGTATTTTCAGTTACTATATCTCCGTACATTTACTAGTACTGTGCCTGATGTGGCTGTTATTTTTGTGATTTGCGCTTTTTTATTTGAAACAATATTGCAATATTCATTTTGGTCTATTATTTCTGGTTTTTCTGTTGTTTCTACTATCTTTACAATTACATTTGTTCCGCTTAAATCAATGTTCATCCATGCGATATCGTCTCTTTCAAGTCTTATCTTATTTATAATTTCTTGTGTATTTATTTTTGATTTTAGTGTTCCTACATCTAGTCCACATTCTGCAAGATTTGCAATTATTTCTTCTTTTGATATTTTATCTATTCCTTCTACTTCTATGTTCCATACAAATTTTGATGTGCCATATAGAGAAATTACAATTAGAATAAGAAATATAAAAAATATTTTTCTTTTCCTATATCTATTCATAAGAAAAGGAGCTCCTTTTTTTCCTTCTATCTTCATTTTGCATTTTGTTTTCTTTGCAACTTGTTTTAATTTTTTATAATCCCCTATTCCTACGTTTGCGTGCATATATGTTGATTTTTCTCTCTTAACATTCCATAGGAGAATTCCTTTACTTATACATGTATTTATAAATCTTTCTATATAATATCCTTCGACAGATATATTTACATATCCCAAAATATATTTTAGTAAAATCCTAAATATCAATTTTTTCACCTACTATTCTATTTCTTCAAAGTCAATAGAGTCAATTTTTCCTGTAATCATAATATCTTCTTTGTTCATTTGGATTAGTTTAAGATTATATCCATTTATATTGATAGCTCCTATATATGTATTTATTTTTATAAAAATTTCTTCATATTCTAATATGTTCTTGTAGTTTTCTATTACTAGTTCTTCAAAACCTAGTATAGTTATTTTAGGCTTATCTGTTGTTATCTCCTCTGGCATTTCAAGAAATTGATTTATTTTATTAAACCTGTTTTTCATTGTTTTCGTATTCCTTTCTATATCCAAATCTAGTCTCTTTAATATATATTGAAAATATTTAAAATTAATACATGTTAATTTTTTCTTAAGATTTATTCCCTATAACTTTCACTTTCAGTTCACAAAAAGGACAAAATTAATTGTTATATTATAAGTACACTAAGAATAATAGTGAAAAACATCCCCTTTTATTTTTTATTTTGGAAGTCTGGCAAATAAAGCCAGACTTCTTTTTTGCTATTTATTTTTTCCATTTTTGTTAATTCTTGTACTTGACAGTTAACTTATATAATGATGGAGAAGAACAAATATCAGAAGATGATGTAAGTTTCGAAATAGATACAGAAGGAACAACAAAGGTAACAGCATGGACAGAAAATGAAAAAGGAAACTTATCAAATAATGCTGAAACAAGCTTTACGATAAATAAATCTTTGCCAAGTACTCCAACAATTAGTTTAAATGGAACAGAAGGAGAAAATGGATATTATATAAGTAATGTAGGAATTACAATAAGTGCAGGAGATACAAGTAATGTAGCAAGTATAAAATACAAAGTAGAAGGAGCAAACCCAATCGCAGAAACAGAACAAGTGGGAACAACTGCTAATTTTGACATAACTGCAGATGGAACAAGTACAATAACTGCTTATATAATAAATAGTGCAGGACTAACATCAGAAGAAATAACACAAGTTGTAAATAAAGATACAGTCGCACCAAGTACATCAACTATCGCATTATCAGGAGAAGCAGGAGAAACGAGTGTATCAGTTACAGCAAATGGAGAAGATGCAACATCAGGAGTTGCAAGTTATATATTCCAATATAGTACAACAAATGAGGAAAACAGCTTTACAACAATGGATACAGTAGATAATACATCAAACTCATGTACATTTACATATCAAAACTTAGCCTCAAATACAACATATTATTTAAGAGTAATTGTAAAAGATAGAGCTGGACACACAACTCCAAGCACAGCAGTAAATGCTACTACAAAGAAATCAGGATTATCAGATACTGTACTTGCAAGCAATGTAGGAAAATATGTGGATTATACGCCAGTTAGTGGAACTTTTGATGACCATGTGGGAGCAACATATTCTGGAGATTTTGCTGCTCAGAACACTCCGTTATCTACAGAAACAAATTTAAAATGGAAAATATTAGAGGCAACCGATAATAAACTAACACTAATATCAGAGACGGCAACAAATGTACAATTTTATTTAGGTTATTCAGAAGGATATAACAATGCAGTGTTGTTATTAAATAATGCTTGTAAAGCGATGTATAGTAACAATAGTTTAGGTGCAACAGGAAGAAGCATGAATATAAATGATATAGAAAATCATATGACATATGATAAAAATAGTTTTTCACATTATGGATCATATTATGGAAATGAATATACAGGTTTTCCAAATAATTCTAGATTTTATCCAAATATATTTGCCAGAGAGTTAAATGGTGCCCCAAATGGAACATATGGGACAGAATTTGACTTAAGTGAGCAAGATGAATACATAACAGATATACCATCATATTCAGAAGGTACTTCATCTTTTAAAGGAAAATTTACATATTATTCTTTTACAATGTCAGCAAGTACTATGCAAAATCAAGCATACGTAGACTTATTCAGTACTTCTACACCATACTTTCTTGCTTCGCGTTGTGTCAGTCTCGATGGTGAATTAGCTTCTTTTAGAATATTTTTTGTTGCCGACGATTATCTATCTTCAGTGCACCTTTTTGCTTCTGATAATTCGAACCAATATACGGCTAGTAAACTTCGTCCTATCGTTGAAATCGATTTAACCAAAGTTAATGTTGGATTAACAGGTGACGGCAGTGCAGATACACCATTCAGTATTGAGACAAAATAGACACAAACCCAAAAATTTTAAAGACTAGGAATTGGAAATTTCTTCCTCCTAGTCTTTGTATTATCTTAGAAATTATTTATTCTCTTTTATTATCTTCTCTACTTCTTCTTTTGAAAGATTAACTATTTCTGATATGGTTTTTATGTCTATGTTCTTCTTATACATGTTAAGTACTATTTCTTTTCTATTTTCTTCTATTCCTTCTTCTATTCCTTCTTCTCTCGCTTCTTCTCTTTCTGCCTTTATCCATGATAATGCATCTCTTAAGTTCTTTTCTCTTTGATAATATTTTTCTCTTAATTCTGGATCTGCTGTTATTCTTTCTAGTTCTTCTTTCATCTCTTTTATTTGCTTATCTAATTCACTTATTTTTTTCATTTCATCTACCCCCTTAGATTTCAATGCTCTTATCCAGTTATCTTCTGGTCTTATCTCTTGTCCTTCTTT
>CALWZW010000005.1 GCA_944386135.1 uncultured Clostridia bacterium
AATAAATTAGTTGTAGATAGAAAAGTAAAAAGTGTTGTAGAAAAAATTTTTGATATGTATTCAAATGGACATGGAAGCTCAGAGATTGTAAACTATTTGAATAATAACAAATATTTATCTCCGTCAGGATACAGAAAAACAGGTGCCGTTCAAGATGAAAACAAGACAGGATATAACTGGAATGAAGTAACATTATGTAATATGCTAAGAAATGAAGTATATATCGGAAATACAGTACAAAATAAAAAATCTGTTATATCCTATAAAGTAAAGAAAATAAGAACTGTAGAAAAAGAAAATCAAATAAGAGTAAATAACACACATGAGCCTATTATTGACAAAGATACATTTGAGAAAGTTCAATGCATTCTAGAAAAAAGAGGAACAAACACAAAACTTAAATATGACTATTTATTACGAGGATTACTTTATTGTTATCATTGCAAAAGAAAATTACAAATAGTTTTAAAGAAAAACTCTAAAAGAAATTCAAAAGCGCATCCATATATAACTTGTAGTGATGCAAAGATACGAGGATGCTATCCACTTAGCATGAATTATGAAAAATTAGAAAAACATATTATTGATATTGTAAAAAAGATATGTAGAATATATGCAGATAAAGAAGTTTTTACAAGGGTTTATGAAAAATATCAAAACAAAACTCTTGATATAAGAGAAGGATATAGAAATAAACTATCACAGATTAACAAAGTTATAAATGAAATAAATAGTGACTTAGATAAGATGTATATGGATAAGTTAAGAGGTGTTTTACAAGAAGAAGATTATATTAGAGTTTCACAAAAATTAAAATTTAAAAGAACAAAATTAAATGAACAAAAGAAAGAATTAGAAGAAAAATTAAGTCAAACAGAAGAAAAAGTGAATAATAAAAACAAAGCAAAAGAAGAAAAAGAGTTAGAAGAATTAATAGAAGATTTTTTGAAATTCGAAAAAATTGATAAAATTTATTTATATCGATTAATCAACAAAATAGAGATAGATAAAGATAAAAATATTTACATATATTTTAATTTTTCAAAATTAAATTCTATTAATGAGAACTTAAATGAATTTATCAAAATTGAGGAACTAATAAATGAAGCAAATCAAAAACGCAAAGTCGTGTAATCCTAGTAGTTACAAGACCTTACAAAATGGCTGGTAGTTTTTAAAATCTACCCCTTCAATATTTGCCTTCCAACCAGAAGGAAAAGGAATACTTTGGTAATTGCTTGCAATCTTTTGAGCTTTTTTGTAAGTATCAGAATTTTCTAAAATAGCACCAGTAACTAAGTCAACACCATCAGGATTAACCATTGGAACTATATAGATAGAAGTAGAATTAAAAATATTTCTTGCCCTATAACCATAAATATAACCGTCGTTAACATAAGCCTTAGCATAATTTTCAATGAATTTCATAAGAACAGGAGTAGTTATCCATTCATTCGCATGAATTGCTGCGCTGTAGAATACTTCTTTTGGACCATTACCTATACGAAGGTAAGGAATTTCTTTACCAAGGACTGAATTACCTATGGAACCAATCTCAATAAAAGGAAATACCGTAGAAAAAGAAGCAATATTCATCTGCATAATATCATAAGTATAGCTAAGGTCAGTAGGAACAATATAAGTAAAAGGAACAATAATAGTAGAGCCAATAGTCAAATTGTTAGGATTAATATCTGGATTAGCAGCTAAAATTCTATTAACAGTTGTCGAAAACTTAGCTGCAATATTATATAAAGTATCATTTCTTTTAATAACATAAGATGTATATCCATAGATATATGGATACAAAGCATTCCAAGTATTAGAACCAACAATACCATCTTGAACTAAGCCAAAATTCTTTTGAAAATTAATTACAGCATTATAAGTAAGATTTCCAAAAATACCATCAACACTGCCAGAATAAAAACCAATTTTTTTTAATGTACTTTGCAAAAGCATAACTTGTGGTCCGAATAGAACCAAGTTTTAAAGTTTCCATAAAACCTCCATTCGAGCAATCTTATTGCCTTAATAAAACATAATTACTTAAACTAATATATGCAAAACAATAGACAGAAGTTCATGAATAGGTAACTAAAAATTGTAATAATATATTGTAAATAAAAGTAATTTGTGGTATATTAACTGAGGAAAATAAATTTTATGAAAATAATTACGACTCAGGAGGAATTACATTGGAAAAAATAGTAATAGAAGGGAAAAGCAAACTAAAAGGAGAAGTAACAATAAGCGGAGCAAAAAATGCAGCAGTTGCAATACTTCCAGCAACAGTATTAATAAATGGAGTATGCACAATAGACAATATCCCAAATATAAGTGATATAGAAATGTGTTGTAAAATATTAGAAACATTAGGAGTAAAAATAAGAAAAATATCAGAGAACACATTAGAAATAGACTCAAGAAACATTAACTGCATAGAAGCATCACTAGAGTTGACTAGCAAATTTAGAGCATCATATTATCTAACAGGAGCATTACTTGGTAGATGTCACCATGCAATAGTAGGAATGCCAGGAGGCTGTAAATTAGGAGCTAGACCAATGGATCAACACATAAAAGCATTTGAAGCATTAGGGGCAACAGTAGAAACAGAACAAGGAAAAATAGAAGTAAAAGCAAAAAAATTAAAAGGAACGTCTATCTATTTAGATATAGTTTCAGTCGGAGCAACAATAAATGCAATGCTTGCTGCAGTACTAGCAGATGGAGTATCAACAATAGAAAATGCAGCAAAAGAACCACATATAGTAGACCTTGCAAACTTTTTAAATAAAATGGGAGCAAAGATTACAGGAGCAGGTACAGATAGAATAAGAATTCAAGGAGTAGAAGAATTAAAAAAAGACGGAACATATTCAGTAGTACCAGACCAAATAGAAGCAGGAACATTTATGCTTGCAGCAGTTGCAACAAGAGGAGATATAACAATAAAAAATTGTATTACAAAGCACCTAGAGTCAATAACAGCAAAAATTATAGAAATGGGAGCAAATGTAGAAGATTTAGGCGGAGATGCAATAAGAGTAAGCTGTAATAAAAGGCCAAGCAAGATAAATATAAAAACATTACCATACCCAGGATTTCCAACAGACTTACAACCACAAATGGGAGTAGTAATGTCAATAGCACAAGGGACAAGTGTAATAACAGAAAGTATATGGGACTCAAGATTTCAATATACAGAAGAATTAAATAGAATGGGAGCAAAAATTACAGCACAAGGGAAAGTTGCATTTTTCGAAGGAGTTGACAAATTAATAGGAGCACCAGTATATGCAACAGATTTAAGAGCAGGAGCAGCCTTAATAATTGCAGGAATAGTTGCAGAAGGAGAAACACAAGTATATAATGTAGAACATATAGATAGAGGATATGAACATATAGAAGAAAAATTTAGAAAATTAGGGGCAAAAATAAAAAGAGTACAAGAAGAATAAGAGATAAACAATAGAAAACAAGAGAGGTAAACAAGTTGAAATTTTGCAGTTTATATAGCGGAAGCACAGGAAATAGCTTATTTGTACAAGGAAATGAAACAAAAATATTAGTAGACGCAGGTGTAAGTGCAAAAAAAGTAACAGAAGCATTAACATCTATAGATGTAGATATAAAAGAAATAAACGCGATAATAGTAACACATGAGCATATTGACCATATAAAGAGTATAGGAACACTTGCAAAAAAATATCAAATACCAGTATATGCAAACTTAGGAACGTGGAACGGTATTGAAAATGAACAATCAATAGTAAAAATAGAAAACAAAAACTATTTCAAAATAGGAGAAGAATTTGAGATAGGTGATTTAAAAATAAAACCATTTTCAACTTCACATGATGCAATGGATCCATGTGGATTTTGCATAAAAAATGATGATAAAAAAATAAGTATAGCAACAGACCTAGGAGAGATGACAAACGAAGTAATGGAAAATTTAAAATCAAGCAAATTTGTACTTCTAGAATCAAATTATGAACCAGAAGTATTAAAATTTTGTTCATATCCTTATTCACTTAAATCCAGAATATCTGGAATAAAAGGGCATCTTTCAAACAATGAAGCAGGAAAAACAATCAGTAAATTATTAGATTATGGCTTGCAAAATGTAATGTTAGGACATCTAAGTAAAGAAAGTAATTTCCCAGAGCTAGCATATAAGACAGTAATAAATGAACTTGAAAAAAAAGGAATAAACGAAAAAGAAATAGAACTAGGAGTTGCAAGTAGAACAGAGCCAAGCAAAGTATTAAAAATTAGTTAGAATAAAAGTATAATCTCCTAAATTTAGGTAAAACTAAATTTAGGAGGTTTTTTATGGAATCATTATGGACAAAAACCCAAAAAAACATACTAGAAGAAAGTAAAAGATTAAATGAAACAGAAGAATGCGATGTATGTATAATAGGGGCAGGAATAACAGGAATATCTACAGCCTATTACTTAAGCAAAGCGGGTAAAAAAGTAATAGTCCTAGAAAGAGATAAAATTGCATATAAAACAACAGGAAATACAACAGCAAAAATAACATCCCAACATGGGTTATTTTATAAATATCTAATAGATAATTTTAGCAAAGAATATGCCGAAAAATACTACAATGCAAATCAAGAAGCAATAGAAAATATATCAAAAATAATAGAAGAAGAAAATATAAAATGCGATTTCGAAAGACAAGACGCATATGTATTTACTAGAAGCGAAGAAGAAATAAATAAGATAAAAGACGAAGTACAAGCTGTAAAAGAAATAAATGGAGAAGCGGAATTTGTAGAAAATATTGAAATACCAGTAAAAAATATATTGCGGAGCAATAAAATTTCCAAACCAAGCAATGTTTAATATAAGAAAGTATGTAAAGGGACTAGTAGATACAATAATAAAAAACAATGGAATAATCTATGAGAAAAGCAAAGTTATATCAATAAGAAAAGACACAAGTGGATATAAAAGTTATACTGATAATGGAGCTGTAAAATCAAAATACGTAGTAATTGCAACACATTATCCAATAATAAATATTCCAGGGTTTTATTTTTTGAAAATGTATCAAGAAAAGTCTTATGTAATAGGAATAGAAACAAATAAAAAATTATTTCAAGGAATGTATATAAATAGTGAAAGCCCAAAAATATCTTTAAGAACGGCAAAAGATGGAGAAAAAGATATAATTTTAGTTGGAGGAATGGAACATAAAGTTGGAGCAAAAATAGAATTAGAAGATGCATACAAAGAACTAGAAAAAGTTGCAAAAGAAATGTATGAAGATGCAAAAATAATATACAAATGGAATACACAAGACTGCATAACATTAGATAAAATACCTTATGTAGGAGAATTTTCAGAATTAATGCAAAATGTATATGTTGCAACAGGATTTAAAAAATGGGGAATGACAACATCAAATGTTGCAGCAAATATAATAGCAGATAGAATATTAGAAAAAGAAAATAAATATGCAGAAATTTTTAAATCAACAAGATTACAACCAATAAAAAATAGATGGGAATTTGGAGAAATGCTAAAAGAAACAGCAAACTCATTAGTTATAAATAAATTTAAAGAACCAGAAGAAGAGCTAGAAGATATAGAATGTGGACAAGGTAAGATAGTTAAAATAAAAAATGAAAAAGTAGGAGTATATAAAGACGAAGAAGGAAAAATATATAAAATAAAGCCAATATGCTCACATCTAGGGTGTGAACTATCATGGAACGACTTAGAAAAAACATGGGATTGTCCATGTCATGGCTCAAGATTTGACTATAAAGGACATCAAATATATGGTCCGGCAATAAAGGACTTAGACATAGAATTAGATTAAAAATTTTCAAATTAATCAAAATTTTGGTGCGAAAGAAGTAATATTATATTACTTTTTTCGCATTATTTTTGATTATCGACTGGATTTTTCATAAAATTAAAAAATTGACAAGATTACTCGAAAAATATATAATCTTTTTTGGGAGATGGTAAAATGAAAATATTAAAAAATCAATTGAAATCAAAATTAAATTTGAGAACACAAATGGACTTTCCAGTAAAAGGTGTAGAGTTTATTGATATTAATCCATTAGTACTACAAAAAGAAATTTTTAATGAAATAATAGACAAATTTATAGAAGAAATAAAAAATAAAAATATTGATTATATAGTAGCACCTGAAGCAAGAGGATTTTTATTTGGTAGTGCAATTGCAGATAAACTAAAAGTTGGTCTTATACCAGTAAGAAAGAAAGGGAAAATGCCACCTACAACAGTAGAAAAAGAGTTTACATATGAAAAAGAATATGGAAAAGACATATTAGAATTACCAAAACTAGTTAATGAAGAATATAAAAATAAAAACTTTTATATAATAGACGACATATATGCCACAGGAAATACAGCTCAATCAATAAAGAAAACTATAGAAGAATTAGAAGGAAATGTTTTAGGAATTGGAGTAGTATTAAACATAGTAGAACTAAATCAAGATAAAATATTTTCACTAATAGACATTAACGAGAAATAATGATTAGATAACTAGCTTGAAAACTAAAACTTTACTAAGAAAAAATAAAAGCTCTCAAATTAAATGAGAACTTTGGTGCACCCAGAGGGATTCGAACCCCCGACCTTCCGGTTCGTAGCCGAACGCTCTATCCAGCTAAGCTATGAGTGCATAAATATATTATAGCGAGTTTGAAACAATAATTCAATAGAAAAACTAAAAAAAGTTAAAAAAACTATTGCAAAATATAAAAAAATGTACTATAATATATAAACGGTCGGTATAACGGGGCGTAGCGCAGTTGGTAGCGCACGTGGTTTGGGACCATGGGGTCGCAGGTTCGAATCCTGTCGCCCCGACCAGAATGAAGAAGTCTTAAAGTAAGTATTTTAATACTTACTTTAAGACTTCTATTTTTTCAATTTATACCTTTTTATATCTCCTACAATCCACTTTCCCTGACAAATAAGTTGATAACTTATCACCATTTACTAATTTTTCTTTTTGAAGCTTAGTAAGAGTTTTTATTTGATATTCTAATTTACAAGCTAAAGACTTATCCTTACATTTCCAAGCAATCTCAAATTTAGTAGCATTATGTGATTTTGTATATTTAGCACCATGCTTAGACAAATGCTCATTTATTCTCTTTTCTAAATTATTTGTCATACCAGTATAAAGCGAATTATCTGCACACCTCATCATATATGTATAATACATTCAAAATACCACCTATTTAATACTATAAGTAACAATATACTTAAATTTCATTGAAAACCTTACCAAGAGACTCATTAATTACTAAATTTGCTCTATTATCATAAGGAGTTGAATCTCTATTAACTAAAACTAAATTCTTTCCTCTAAAATAATTAATTAATCCACTTGCTGGATATACTGTTAAAGATGTACCAGCAACAATTAACATATCTGCATTTGCTATTGCAATAATAGAATTATATTTTTGATTATATAACCCATCTTTACTTCTAAAATCTGGAATTCCACTTTCAGTAGAAACACCAGCTCCGCCAAAGAAAACGATGTTATTACTTTTTTTTACCAAGCTCTTAAATTGCTCTATTTTTTCATCCATATAAACATCTTCTTTCAAAAAATTAAATTTAATTACTATTTAGTCTATCTAGTAATTTTTTAGCATAAGAACACTCAGCTATAAGCTTTTTATTATTTTCTTTAGCATTATTAATAATGCACTCTACTAATTTTTTCGCAATACCTTGACCACGATAGGAATTATCAACTCCAGTGTGAACGATATTCCAAGTATTATTTTCCTCTACAAAAACACATTCACCTATTTTTATGTTGTTATCATAAGCAAAAGCAGCATTATTATCTTTATCAAATACAATATCAATCATAATAGCCTCCAACTAATATATGGTTTTATCTCCCTTATTTGCAAACTTCTCAAATTCTTCTATAGTCTTATCTCTATCAATACACTCTAGATTTAATACATGATTATCCTGAAGCCCCTTAGCTAACTTGCCAATGTAATCATAAATAAATTCATCTCTAAATCCAATACTATCTGCATCTTCTTTGGTATTACCATAATAAACCATTTTAATATTTGACCAAATTATAGCAGATAGGCACATTGGGCAAGGATAACAAGAAGTATATAATTCACAATTGCTTAAATCATAAGAATTAAGATTTTGGCAAGCATCACGTATAGCCATTATTTCAGCGTGAGCTGTTGGATCATTTTTTAATAAAACATTATTTGAGCCTTTCCCAATAATCTTTCCATTTTTTACAACACAAGCACCAAAAGGACCACCGGCATTGGTGTTTAGATTATCTGCAGCTAAATCTTTAGCTATTTTCATATATTCATTCATAATGTATCCCTCCTTTAAAACAATATAAATTGTATCATTAAATAGGATAAATTACAAATATATAAAAAGATAAATTTGTACTTATTATGTAAATATGATATAATAAAGTTGTAAAGGCAATATGCTTTTGCAGCAAACCTCGCGTTTGCTTGTACGCCAAGACACCTATTGGAAAAAATTATTTGGAGGGAAAAAAGAATGGCACGCAATGCAAAAAAAGTGTACGAGAACGTTAAGAAGAGCTTGCCCAACAAGCTCAAGGACAAACTCGAGGATGATTCGAGTTTCTGGGCACCGGAATCGTTTTTGTACCAGCTCACAATGTGGGTGAACAATTACATCAGGCCTGACAGCACAAGTGATGAATCGGTAAGGACGTATGCGGCACTCCTCGGGTGCACGCCCAGAGAAATGAGAAGAGAATTCATAAGAAACGGCGAATGACGTGCCAAAAGAAAAAAATATTTTTCTCCCCCTCGCAAGAGGGGGCTTTTTCTTTATAGAAATCTCAAAAAATTACATATTAGCAAGAGAGATTTTTATATCTTCAAAAAATTCTACAATTTTAAATTTAAAATTAACTGCAAAATTATCTTCAGAGACTAAAGAAAACTCCTCATCAGTTAAATTACTTTCTAAGACTTCTTTAGAATTATCATTAAGACTACCAGAACTTACATCAACAAAACAAAGAGTAGGGAACATTACACACCACCAATTATGACCTTTAGCCTCTCCAATCTCAATTTTTAAGGCATCATACATTCCAGCAGGAAGAGAAATATCCCCATATTCTTTAGTTGGAAAATCAAATTCTCCGACAGTAAGTTTTACATCATAATTATAACCTGCATCTTGTATAGTCTTAATTGCAATGTTATAAAAATCATCTAAATGAGCATTAATAATAGAAATAGCTTCATCTTTAGTGGAAACATCAGAAGCAATTTTCTCCATATAATTCAAAATATTATCACGAACAACAAGTTTCAAATTTTGATCCTCATCAGAATCACTATTCGCAACAATATGAAGCCTAAAAACGCTATCAGCAATATCAGCAGAAACAGTGGAAGCATAAGAAAATGCGCAAATAAATGTATAACATATAAATAAAGCAATAATTATCAAAAATCTATTAAATAATTTCATAAAAACCTCCAAATCTGACATATAATTTCTAATCTCTAAAAACAGTATTGCCAAAAAAAGAAATAATATACAATAACAACATAAATTTATCAAATAAAAAATTTCTGCCAATTGGGACGGTTCTGATTGGCAGAAAATCAAAAACACATAAAAAAATTGAAAAATGCTAGTGTCGAAAAGTGTACTACGATTTATGAAAAAACATATTGACATGTTAAAAAGTAAATGGTAAAATTTACCAGTAAACAAAAGTAAAAGGTAGGTAAACAAATGGAAAATAATAAACTTAGAATATGTAGTTTTTATGTAAGTGACTGGCATTTAACAGCAATGCTACTTCCATTTATAGAAGAAAAAACAGAAAAAGGAGAGATAATAAATACAATACTTGAAAAGAATATTACATATAACATGAAAGAAATATTAAGTAGAATAAAAATAAGTAACAGAACAAAAGAGCAAATACTAAAAATAGATTGGAAAAATAAAAGCTTAATAAAATATGGAGAAATTAGAAAATTCATGGAAAAGGTTACTAGAAATCAAAAAACAGTAACAATATTAGTAGAAGGAAACAAAGATAGAATAGACTATATAAATAAAAACATAGATAAATGGATGCAAAAACAAGAGAGAAAATTAAAAAGAAAAGAAATTAAAATAATAAACTGCTATGAAGTAACAGAATTTAATAATAACCTACAAGAAATATTAGATAAACATGACAAAATATTAAACACATCAGGAATTCACGAAATAGAAGAAATGTATTCAGGATATGTTAAAAAAAGAGCATAATAAAAAACCACTTAAGTAATAATCTTAAGTGGTTTTTTAGTGATTTGCGATTGGGGACGGTTCTGATTCGCCATTTTTGTTAAAAATTGTGAATCTTGATGCGTCCCCAATCGCAAAAACGCAAGAAAAATAAACTTTTTTTGCTAAATTTGTAAAAAAAATTGCAAAATTAAAAAAAATACTGTATAATAAAATTAGATTATTATGTAATAAGGAGGGGAAATCTATGAAAAAACATGTGATTAAAATAATTGCAATAGTACTTGCACTATTAATAGGACTAAGTACGGTATGTGAAGTACAAGCAATTGGATTTGAAGTTCTAGAGGACCCTGAATCATATAGACAAGAAAACGGAGACAATAGTGGCTTAGTAGATATAGGAAATATTATAGTAAGTATAGTCAGAACACTTGGAACTGCAATATCAGTGCTAATGCTTATGATTGTTGGTATAAAATATATCACAGGAAGTGTAGAAGAAAAAGCAGAATATAAGCAAACAATGTGGCCATATATAGTAGGTGCGTTTTTAATATTTTCTGGTTCAGCATTAACAAGTATAATATACGATATGTTTAACAAGTAAAGAACAGTTGAATTTTACAAAAAACTATTGTATAATTAATAAAAATATGTTTAAATAGGAGGTAAGGTTAATGAAAAGTATAATAATAAAAATAGTTTTAATATTAATTGTCCTTATGCTACTATTAAACATAAACTCAAAAGTATTTGCGTGGTCAGAGATAATTCAAGACGGAAAAGACTTTATAAACCAAGCAGATTCATCAAAAGCGAATATTGATACATCAGAACTACAAGGTGTATCAGGTTACTTGTACAATATACTTCTTGCAGCAGGTGTTGTAATAGCTGTAATTGTTGCAACCGTATTAGGACTACAATTTATGCTAGGAGGAGCAGAAGGACAAGCCAAAGTAAAAGAAATGGTAATTCCTTTTGTGGTTGGATGTGTGATAGTATTTGGAGGATTTGGCTTTTGGAAAATAGCATTAACATTAGGAGAACAATTTGAAGGAGTATCCACAAGTACAAGTAGTGAACAAACTTATGAAAGAAACGAAGATGGAGAACCAGTATGCAGAAATTGTGGAGAAGTATTAAGTGCAGTTGAGCAAAGAAGAGGAGTTTGTTCAGAATGTGGAGAACGTACAGGAATATAAAAGGAAGTGTTACAATGAAGAAAATTACTATATATAAAATAATAATATCTATCATAATTGCACTTAGCTTACTAACAGTATCTACATATACATTTGCAGGAATAACTCCAGATCAAATTACAGGTGAAAGTAATGTAGAAGTAGATTTAGATTTTATAGATACATTGACTGATGCAGTAAGAATAATAGGAGTGTTCGTTGCAGTAGGAGCATTGATGGTAATAGGTATAAAATATGTTACAGGAAGCATTGAAGAAAAGGCAAACTACAAAAAAACAATGATACCTTACATAGTAGGATGTTTTGTATTATTTGGAGCATCAGTACTTGCACCACAAATAAAAGATTTCTTTACTAACGCAGGTTCAGATGCCGAGACTATAGGAAATAGCATAATAGGATTAATACAAGCGATAGGAACACTAGTAACAGTAGGCGTTCTTATGATACTTGGTATAAAATACATGATGGGAAGCACTGAAGAAAGAGCATCATATAAGAAAACAATGTTACCTTATGTAATAGGAGTTATATTAATATTCGCAGCAGTAAATTTAACAGCAATACTATATAATATGGCCCCACAAAGTAGTAATACAACTAATCAGGTAAATCAAGGTGGAAATACAACAAGTACTTCAGGAAGATATGAAAGAAATGAAGATGGAGAACCAATATGCAGAAATTGTGGAGACGTATTAAGTGCAGTTGAGCAAAGAAGAGGAGTTTGTTCAGAATGTGGAGAACGCACAGGAATATAATAAAATAAGTCATTAATGTTTTCTCAAGAAATTGGGATAAAGTTTAAATATATTAAGAAAATAAAAAAGGAGGGAATCCGATGAAAAAATTACTAAAAATATTACCTGTACTTATGGTAGTTGCAATGATACTTTTAGTTGCAAGTCCAGTATTTGCAACAACAATTGGAGGAGTATCAATAGATCCTAGTACAAACTCAGCAAACTCAGTTTCAGGAATTGGTAATAATATCTTAGGTATTATTCAAGTTGTTGGTACAGTTGTTGCAGTAGGTGTACTTATGGTATTAGGTATAAAATACATGATGGGTAGTGCAGAGGAAAAAGCAGAATACAAAAAGACAATGATACCTTATCTAATTGGTGCAATTTTACTATTCGCAGCAGTTAACTTAGCAAGCTGGATAGTAGGAATAGCAAACTCAATTGCATAACATATGCATAAATAAAAAAGTGTTAGTCAATATTGGCTAACACTTTTTTATTGTATAGGAAAAATGATTATATTACAAAAATATAACAAAAAGATTACAAAAATGTATTTTTTTTGCCAAAACTCTATGATTTTTTACAATATTCTGCTATAATATAATTCAAGTGAAAATGGAATAATAATGTCTTTAAATAAACATAAGAGAAAGGAGCTAACTAAAATGCCATATCAGATACCAAGAAATGTTAAGGGAGAAGGAAGAATACTATTTATATTTTCAACAAAAGCATTAATCTATACCGGTATTGGAGGAGGAATAGGATTAGTATTCTGGTGGATATTAGATATGATAGGAGCAGGAACAGTTGGAATTGTATTAATAATATTATTTGCGTTAATAGGATTTGGACTTGGAACACTTAAAGTGCCAAACTCAGTAGCTTTTGAAATAACAAGAAAAACAGGTGGAGAAAACTTAGATGATGTAATAATGAGATGGCTAAAGTTTAAGATGACAAATAAGAAAAAAATATATGTATATACTGAGGGAGGAACAAAAGATGACAGATAATCAAATAACTCAAATATTAACTTATGCTTTAATTTTTATGATATTTATATTAATCGTACTAGTAGTAGCATTTATAATTGTAAAAATAAAAGATAATAAAAGAAAAAAAGATGAACAAGAAAATTTAGCAGATGATGAAAATTCATCAGGTGGAAGTAATACGGCAACTAGAGGATACAATAAACAATCAATAATGAAGTTTATGGAATTTGACAAAGTAGAAGACAACATGATAGTACAAAAAAATGGAAATAGATATCTTATGGTAATAGAATGTCAAGGCGTAAACTATGACTTAATGTCAGAAATGGAACAGACAGGAGTAGAAGAGGGATTTATACAATTCTTAAATTCACTTAGATATCCAATTCAAATATATGTACAAACAAGAACAGTTAACCTAGAAAACAGTATATCAAATTATAATAAAAGAGTTAATGAAGTTGAAAGTACATTAAGAAGAAGAGAAGCAGAATATGAATCAAATAGACAATCAGGATTGTTTTCAAAAGATGAATTGAAAGCTCAATTCTATGAACTAACAAAAATAAGAAACCTTTATGAATACGGAAAAGATATAATATATAATACACAACAAATGAGTTTAAACAAGAATGTACTTAACAAACAATACTACATAATAACATCATATTATCCATCAGAACTAGGAAATACAAACTTTGATAAAGAAGAATTAAAAAACATTGCCTTTTCGGAATTGTATACAAGATGTCAATCTATTATTGGAGCTCTCTCTGCAACAGGTGTTACAGGAAAAATCTTAGATTCAAATGGACTAGTAGAATTACTATATATGGCATATAACAGAGATGAAGCAGAAGTATTTGGACTTGATAAAGCATTAGCTGCTGGATATGACGAACTATATTCAACAGCACCAGAGGTTATAGACAAGAAAATCGCAGCGTTAGATAGAGAAATAGAATCAAAAGCTGTTTCAAAAGCAGAAGATGTGGTAGAAAAAGTAAGAACGTTAAGAGAGAGAAGGCTAGAAGAAAGAAGACTAAAAATGGATGACATTGTAGATGAAATGGCTAAGATGATAATTCAAGAAAATGAAGCATACCTAGGCAAAGAGATAGCACAAGAATCTATAGAAGAGCTTACTGGCATCAGAGAAAAGAGAAAAGAAGAGAGAGAAAAAGCAGAAGAAAAAGAGGAGGCAAAGTCAAATGAGAAAAAAGAAATTAAAAAACCTAGAAGAAGAACAACAAAGACAGCTTAGAGATAGAGAAGAAGAAAAGATAGAAATATTACAAAGAAAAACTGTCAAAGATTTAATAGCCCCAGCTGGAATTGATGCATCAAATATAGATCACATGGAAATTATTTCAAATGCAAAAAGATATGCAAGAAGTTTCTTTGTTTCAACACTTCCTAGAATGTGCTCTTTCCCAGATATATTTAGAGATATGTACTTATTTGGAGATATAAATACATCAATATATATAAACCCAATACCAGAAGCAAGATCTCAAAATGAGTTAAATAGAGTAATAAATGAACTAGAAACAGAAAGAATAGTTGCAGCAGATAGAGGAAATATCAACAGGGAGAGCTCTTTAACACAAAAAAGACTAGAAGCAGAGCAACTTAGAGATGAAATAGCAGCAGGATACAATAAATTGTTTGAATCAACAGTAGTATCAACATTATTTGCATATAGTTTAGAAGAACTTGATAAATTTACAAAATTATTATCAACAGAAATGTCAAAAACATTAGTCGGAATAAAATCAGCATGGGCGATGCAAGAAGAAGGTTTTCAATCAAATCTTCCACTAATGCAAAATAAAATAAGCAAATCACATACATTTGATAGACGTTCAATGGGAACAGTATTCCCATTTACGACATCAGAAGTAGGACACCCAACGGGAATACCACTTGGATTTAATAAACAAACAGGAGTACCTATACTTTTTGATAATTTCCACTCATCACTTACAAACTATAATATGGTTATATTCGCTAAATCTGGAGCAGGAAAATCAGTTACAATGAAAACATTAATATCGAGATCATCAGTATTAATGGGAATAGAAAGTTTAGCACTTGATGCAGAGGGTGAATACTCAATAGTTGCTGAAAGTTTAGGAGGAATAAACGTAGTACTTAGCCCTAACTCAAAAACAGTAATAAACTTATTCGATATAGAGCTTGAAACCGTTAAAGATGAAATAACAGGAAAAGATAGAATAGTACTTAATGTAGAAAACAAAGTAGAAGACGTAACACAAGCTTTACTTACAATGGCAAGAGGTAGTACAAGAAGTACAGATGTTAATGAGCTTACAAAACAGATAATAGCAGAAAGTGTTGCAGAAGAATATCAAGCAATTGGAATAACAAATGATCCATCAAGTTTATATGAAAATAGTATGGACAAAAGAAATATACTTGCAAAAGATAAAAAACAAATGCCAACAATAGGAAGCTGGTATAAAAGAATACAAAAGAAAGCACAAGATAACAAAATAGCAGATTATCAATTCCATTATAGTTATCTTTTAAAAGTTATGAAACAATACATAAGAGAATATGATGGGCAGATGGCATATTTTGATGGACAATCTACATTTGAATTATTAGACGGAGCACCTTTTATAAACTTAGACATATCACAACTTGAGGAAAGATTTGCAAGACCACTCGCACAGCAAATACTTCTATCATGGATATGGGAAAAATATGTTAAAAAGAACAGTGAAGATAGAACAAAGGCATCACGTAAAAGGGTTATCGTAGACGAGGCATGGATGCTTTTACCATACCCAGAAGCAGTAGATTTCTTAAACACAATGGCAAGACGTGCAAGAAAGAGAAATGTATCACTTGCAATCATTTCACAGAGATTTCAAGACTTTTATGAAAAACCAGAAGCACAAGCAGTACTTACATCATCGGACACAAAACTATTTTTAGCACAGGATAAATCAGAGATACAATATTTAAAAGAAGTATTCAAACTTTCAGAAGGAGAAGCAAACTTCTTAGTAACATGTACAAAAGGAGAAGGGTTATTAAAAGTAGGACCAGATACAGCTATTTTACAAATAACTCCAACTGCAAAAGAATTCGAGTTTGTAGAAACAAACTTAAATGTACTAGTAAGAAAAAGAAGAAATGGATAAAGTAAAAAAATAAAAGAGATTATAACTCGGGAAAATCTCGAGATTATAAGGAGGAAGTTACATACAATGAAGATTTTTACAAACAAGAACTTAATACAGAAAATAATCATTGCACTTGTCTTAGTAATGTCTTTAAACTTTTGCTTTGCACCTAGTGTACATGCGACATTTGGTGGAAAACTAATGGGATATGTAAGAGATTTTGCAACAGCATTAGCAGATGTAGCAATATCTGTCGTTCAATTAGGCTTGACAGGACAATGGACTTATGCAGTTGATGAAAAAGATACAGCAGTAACAGATGATAGTGTAGAATATTGGATAAAAGATAATAAATTTAGATATCCAATAATTCAAATAAGTCCAGAGTTGATATTTGCTGGTGAAATAGAAATATTAGATATTGACTTTATAGGCAATCAGCAAGAAAAAGAATATGCACTATCTACAGATGGAAGTGCAATATCTGAATTAAGAACGATTATAGCAAGCTGGTATGTTACACTAAGAACAATTGCTGTAGTTGGACTTCTTTCTGTTTTAATATATATTGGTATAAAAATTATAATATCAAGTACATCACAAGATAGAGCAAAATATAAACAAAGATTGGTAGATTGGATAGTAGCATTTTGTTTACTATTTTTTATGCATTATATCATGGCTGTAGCAGTAAATGTAATTGAAAAAGTAAATGATATGTTGGATGGCGCAAGTAATATACAAAGCGGAATACCTATACCAGATGAATATGGTAAAGTGCAATATAATCCAACAACAGTAATAGACAGTTCTACTGGAGAGTCAATGGATGAAAGCCAAGCAGGAACAGAATTAAGAGAATTCCAAAGTGATCTTGTTCAACAAATTATTGAAGGACGAGGAAAAGTAAATTACTTAGGAAGTACAATTGATTTAAAAACAGCCGTAGATAATGGATATATGATATACCCACAAGTAACATCAGCAGGAGACAGTTATACATATAAATATGAACCAAATGCAGACATGGTTGCAAGTGGAGCAATGGCATCGGGCGGAATAGAAGTAACTTTTGAAACCATAACATTAAATGGAACAGTATATATGATTGGAGGATCGGCAACAAGTAGTGATTCAGCAAATTATGATGTTTCAGGAATTAACGAATATTTAGATACAATTCCTCCATATGTATCGGAAGATATAGGAATAGATATAGAAAGACCAGATGTAGGTACTTCTGAAAGTGGAAGCTTGGAAGGAGCTTCAATAGTTACAAGTGCAAGTGGAAATAGAGTTGCTGTATCATCATCAGCTATAACAGATGGATCTGAAATACTATATTATATAAACTATGTAAGATTATTTTTAAATGTTGTAGATAAAGATGAATATATTCCAATGTCAGTTGGATATCTATTAATCTATATTGTTCTAGTTGTAATTACAATAATGTTTGCTGTTAGATATATGAAGAGGGTAATATACGTAGCATTTTTAACACTTATGGCACCATTAGTTGCATTAACATATCCAATAGATAAAATAAAAGACCGGAAAAGCACAAGCATTCAATATGTGGTTTAGAGAATATATATTTAACATTCTTTTACAGCCATTTCATTATTTGTTATATACAGTATTAGTTGGAGCAGCAATAAATTTAGTATCATCAAGTATGATATATGCAGTAATTGCAATAGGATTTATGATACCAGCTGAAAAACTATTACGTAAATTCTTCGGATTTGACAATGCAGGAACATTAAGTGCAGCAGGAAGCTTCGCAGGAGGAGCAGTATTTTCTGCTATGATAAATAGATTAAATAGACCAAAGCCAGGAAAAGGAGGTCCTGGAGGAGGAAGTGACAAAGCAACTCAAAGACCTATAAGAAAAGCTAATTCAGGAGGTGGAGGTGTAGATCCAGAAGCTACATTGACAGGAAGTAGTGGAAGTCCAACTCCAACACCAGGAGGTGGAGGAAGACCAATACCAACGCCGGGAGGTGGAGGAGGTCCAGCACCAACACCAGGAGGTGGAGGAAGTCCAACTCCAACACCAGGAGGTGGCCCAGTACCAACGCCGGGAGGTGGAGGAGGTCCAGTACCAACACCAGGAGGCGGTTCAGGACCAATACCAACACCGGGAGGTGTAAATCCAAGTTCAAGCAATTTCTTAGACAGAAGTTCACATAGAATAAGAGTGTGGGATAGATTAAGTGCTGGTGGAGCTAGAGATGCAGCAAGAGCACTTGGATATAGATATAAAGAAAAAGCAATAAATGGAGCTAAATCACTTCCTGGAACATTTAGAAGAGCAGCAATAGGTGGACTAACAGGAGGAGCATTAGGACTTATTGGCGCAGGTTATGGTATAGCAACAGGAGATCCAAGCAAGGCATTCCAATACGCGGCAGCAGCAGGAGCAGCTGGATATTATGGATCAAACTATTATGGAGACAAACTTGCAAAAGAAGGAAAAGAAGCTTCAAAAACAGCAAGTGCAGCATTTTGGGGAGACCAAGCTAAGCTAAGACAACAATACTTATTTGATAAAGAATTTAAAGAAAGCTCTGAAAATATAGATACATTAACAAAAACTTTAGGGTCAAGAGATCAAGCTAAAGAGGCAATGAAAGATGGTAGTGTACAAGCACTATTAAATAACGGAATTACAGACCCAAGTAAAGTAGCTAAAGCTTTAAAACTTAGAAATAAATATAAATCAAAAGGAATGTCTGATGATGCAGCCCTTCAACGTGCAGTTGCAATGGCAAAATGGAATAGAGATTCTGGAAAAGGAATATATGAAATTAACTCACGTGCAAGAGATTCGTTTATAAAACAGACAATGGAACAAATAAGAGAAAGTGACCCTGATAATTACAACGAAGCAGAGGCTAAGAGCAGAGTTCAACAAATACTTGATGATATGGAATCATTTGAGTTATAATAATTAAATAAAATTAAGGAGGCTATTATGCATAGATTTTTAAGGTGGTATAATCAAAATAGAGAGATATTTTTCATAGGTCTTGCAATGATAGTCTTCATTTTTATAATAATACAAGTTTTAAATGCAATAGTAGGAAGACCAAACGAAGAAACAGGTTATAATACAGAAGGAAATAGTAGTACTAATAGTACTACTATTTCTGAACCAAGTACAAGTGTTATAACAGGAGAAACAATGTCTGAAGAAGAAACTACATCAATTACAAATACAATAAAACAATTTGTAGAGTATTGTAATAATGGAGAAATAGAAAATGCATACAATATGTTAACAGATGAATGCAAAACTTTAATTTATCCAACAATTGAAAGCTTTACGCAAAATTATTATCAAAGAATATTTTATATAAATAGAATGTATAGTTTAGAAAATTGGTATGATGATGGAAGTTTGTATACTTATTATATTAAATACACAGAAGATGTGCTTGCATCAGGAAATTTAAACTCAGAAGATAATAAAGGAGACTATATAACAGTAGTAGAAACAGAAAACGGCTATAGATTAAATATAAGTAGTTACGTTGGAAGAGAAATGATGAATGATAAAGTAAATAGCGATAATATAGTAATAACAGTCAATTGGTTAGACATGTATATGGATTATACTATAGCTAATTTAAGTGTAACCAATAATAGAGAATCTGATATATCGTTAGATACAAAAGATGGTAATTATACAATGTATATGTATGATACAAATAATGTAAAATATAACTCTTTTCTACATGAGAATTCGGAAGAACAACTTAGAGTAAGGAATGGATTAACAAATACAATAAATATAAAGTTTAATAAAATGTATAATCCAGAAAGAGAACTAAGAGGAGTCATTTTTTCAAATGTAGTGTTAAATTATGAGGATTATATCTCTGGAACAAGTGAAAAAAATAGTATAACAATTAAACTCGAATTTTAGAATAGGAGAAACAATATGGATCCAGAAAATAATGAACAAAAAAGGCAAGAACAAAAACAAGATGAACAAGAACTTGGCGGCTTAAAAAAAGGTATGAAAAATGTAGCTAAGAATGCTAAAAATAAATTTTCTATGATTTTTAGAAGAATTTTAGCTGCACTTATTACGCCATTAGTAATAAAAATAGTGTTAGTTGTTGCATTTATAGGAGTTATTGTTGCTGCATTTACATCTTTACTTGACTTTTTTGGTTCAAGTTCAATTGCAAATGTAGCTTCTATGAATATATTGCAGAATGAAGTAAGTATAACAGCAGGAAATAATGATGAAGGATATTATTTTAAGATAAATCAAGATATTGTTGATAAATATACAGAAGAATTATTTAATGCCGATCAGGATGGATATTATGATAATGTAGAAATACCTGACGGAGATGAAGAAGAAACAAATAATATAAGTGAAGAAGAGAACACAACCGACAGAGAAGAATATGATGAAGATGCTAAAGAGGCAACAAGAGAAAGCATAAAAGAGTGGTTCGAAGTTGAAGATTTTGATGAATATTTAGTAAGAATGCTAAGTGCAGAAATCGCAAGTTCATACCCAAAACTCGGAGACTATACAGGAGACGAAGAAGATAGTCAAGGAAACAAAAAGGATGCCAATGGAGATTATGTAGTACAAGGGGTAGTAAAAATTCATAGACAGATGATGAATCAAGATGGAACAGTAGGCGAAGAATTTGAAATGACATATCTTCCACATGAACAGTTAACAGCTTTGATAACTGCAAATGATAGAAGTGCATTAAACTATTTCTCATTTGATGAAAATACAGGACTTGTATATTATGCTACATATAAAGAAATAATTGTTTATGTAAATGGAATAGAAGTATCAAGGATATTAACTCTTCAAGAAAATAATGTGTCATATACAAACCTTACAGAGATGTGTAGTATGCCATATAATTTCCTATTTGCTTTACTGCAAACATCAGAAAATCCAGACTACGTAATGGCTGTAATAGACATGTTGATGGAAGAAACAGATATAGTTTTAATGATACAAGACCAATTAAATACTACAATATTAACTGAAAGATATTTCCAAGTAGAAAAAACAACATCGCAAACGCTTACAGCCGATAGTTATACAACAGGAAGCGGAAATGAGATAGAAACACATTATTATTGGACATATGGAGGAATCGAAGAAAGTTATTCATTCCCAGCAGGTGCTGAGACCAGAGTTGAGACATTTACATATACAAATACGTCAAATGTATATATAAAAAAGGCATATACATGGTGCTTAGACTTTGAGCAAGGAGCAACATTAAATTCAGTAATAACACCGGGAATAGAACAATTAGAAGACCATTCAGAAGGTGAAATGGCTGGAATGGACTATAACACAATGACATCATCAAATAGGGGAGGAATACCATCACCAAGTGAAGGAGCATCATATACGATAATCGAAACCTTCTTATCAGATGGAAACTTGCTATACTCAACCAAACTAGATACAGAAGATTATACATGGAATGTAAGCATATCAACAGAGAAAAAAATAAATTATGAAAGATTTTTAGGACGTTGGAAAAATGACACTGGAGAATATTATATAGGAACACAATACAAAGAAGACGGAATAGAAGTTGAATATTTAATACCAGAAGAAGAAACAGCAAAAGAAGCAGTAGTAAATAATATAGCAGATCCAACAGGACAAAATATTGACGATTTAGTTGACCTGTTATCAATGTATGAAAATACGCAGAACCATGAACAGATATTGAAATATTATTGGAATGTATATTATGGAGAGGATATATATGACGTAAACATAGATGAACTGCTGGACTTATTTGATACAGAAACATTTACATCATTATCAGATAACAGCTCACTATATGGAAGTTCAGTAGAGGAAAAACTATGGTATGCATTAATAGATGCAGGATATAGTGAATATGCAGCAGCAGGAGCAATGGGAAATATATGGAGAGAAAGTGGATTTATAACAAACAATGTACAAAATTCATATGAAAATAGCCTAGGAATGGGAGATGCAGAATATACAGCAGCAGTAGATGACGGAACATATACAGAATTTGCAACAGATAGTGTAGGGTATGGACTATGTCAATGGACAACAAGCAATAGAAAAGAAGGATTATTAAAATATGTACAAAGCAAAGGAACAAGTATAAGCAATGGAAATGCACAAATAGAATATTTATTAGGAGAACTTGACTCTAGCAAATCAAGTGCAGCATCAGCATATGCAACATATCAACTTTCGCCAAGGAATGGATATACAGCAGATGACTGGATAAATGCAGAAAGTGTAGAAGATGCAACAAGGGCATTTTGTTGGTTATTTGAAAGACCAGCAGAAGGAGATAGTGCGGCTATAGATGAAAGAATCACTAAAGCACAAGAGATTTATGAAAAATATCATGGAAAGACAAGACCAGATTATACAGGAGTAGACTCATATTCAGACGGAAGACACACATATCCACATTATTTACAGAATAATTACTCAGGCTCATATGGAAGTTCGACAATAGCAAAATCAGGATGTGGACCAACATCATTAGCAATGGTACTTGCAGGATATTTAGATGATCCATCAATAACACCAACAACAGTAGTAGAGAACATAAAAGCATATTGGCCAGACGGATCATATTATCAAGCAGGAACAGGTTCAATGGATGTAATATATAGTAGTGGATTCTTGCAAAGATACTATGGAGTAACATCAGTGATGTATCCATCAGAAAGTGAAGCATTAGCAGCATTAGACCAAGGATATCCAGTAATAGGAAGAGAAGAAGGGCATATATTAGCAATAGTACCGGTATCAGAAGAGTTAAAAGCACAAGGATATAAATTCTATATCCTAGATTCAGCAAGAGGACACGATGGACCATATAAATCGGTTGCAGAGGCAAATGAGGTAGTTAGAGGTAGCCTAAGTTTTAAAGCTATCATAAAATAAATATTAATAGTGAATAGTAATATTCACTATTAATATTTTAAAAGAATTATCCCAAAGAAAGGAAAAATAATTATGAGTAAAACATCTAAAATGCTTCTATTTATAATGATAGTAGTTGTAATAATTATAATAATTCTTATAGGAATATATATTATGGCAAGAAGAAATGGTACAATATATAGTCAGCCAGAAGACCGGATATAGTGAAGAAATAGAACCAGAAGAACCAGTAGCAATAGTAAGTGTTAGAAATCATTACTATATTGTTGAAAGCTGTATAAATAAGTATTATACCTACTTAGATATATTATCTAACCTTGAAAGATATTATGAGGGCTCTACTCAAACAGAACTTACAGAAGCAGAAAATGAAAACTCACAAATAATATACAACATGCTAGATGAAGAATATACAACTGCCAATAGTATTACAACAGATAATATAGGAACTAAATTAGAAAAAGTAAATAATCCAGTTATAGATATTGTAAATATGTATGTTAGTGAAAAAACAGATAATATATATGTATATATTATAGAAGGTACATTAAGAGATGATGAAAATCCAATATCAGACTTTACAATGATAGTAAAAGTAGACTTTGCTAATGAAACTTTTAGTATAATACCAAGTGATTATGCTAGTGAGCACTATGCGAATGTAAGTGTAGGCGGAACAATAGATATAGATGTTCCTGAAAATATTACAATTAACAAAAACAATCAATATATATTTAGAACAGTTTCAGATGATACTTATGCAAGAGATTTATTTAACAAACTTAAAGAAGAAATGGTATATAATGTAGAAGAAGTATACAATAGTTTAGACGAAAACTATAGAAGCACAAAAGCTACGGACTTATCTAATTTTGAGAATTATGTAACAAACAAATATGGAGATATGGCAACTCTTACAGCAGATAGCTATCAAAAAACTAATAAGGATGAATATACACAATATGTAATAATTGATACAGAAGGAAATTACTATATTTTTTATGAAACAGCTCCAATGGAGTACAGATTAATACTTGACACATATACAATTGATATACCAGAATTTACAGATAGATATAATGAAGCAACACCACAAGAAAAAGTAATATTAAACATAAATAAATTTATGCTAGCAATAAATGATGGAGATTATGACTATGCATATAATGTACTTGCTGACAGTTTTAAAACAAATAATTTCCAAAATCTTGAAGCATTCGAAAATTATATAAAAACAAATTTCTATGAACAAAACAAAGTAGACTATATGGAATTTGGAAACGAATCTGGGACATATTATACTTATAGAGTAAATATAACAGATGAAACTGGTGCAAATAATAACACAGTAACAAAAACATTTATAATGTTACTGGGAGAAGGAACAGACTTCGAACTATCATTTAATATAAACTAAAATTTTTTGCGGTTGAGGATGCTGCCAATGGGGACGCATCCTCAACCGTCCCAAATCGCAAAAAAGACACAACTTGAATTACGTTAAAAAGCTTCTTGGAGAAGCTTTTTAATGCTTTTGTAATAAAAATGTAATAAAAATGTAACACAATAAAATGATAATTATGGTATAATAAATAATGATTAATTGCGAAAGAAAAAGGAGGAATAAAAGTTATGTTAGAAAATCAAGACAAAATAACAATTAAAGAACTAAAAACATACCTTTATTCTTTAGAAGACGAGCAAGCAAAAGCAAAAGAGAAAAAAATACAATTATACAAAACGAAATGCGAAGCAACTAAAAAGAAGGTTAAAGAAAAAGAAATACAAAAAATAGAAAAGCAAGTTAATAAAGAATATGAAAGTCGCATGGAAGCAAAAGATGAAATATTAGAACTTTTAGAAGAATGTAGTAGTGTTCCAAGTAAAATGGAAAAACTAGAAGTTGCAAGATATATGGTATATAGAGTAGACGCTAAGAGTGCAGAAAATACACTTCTAAAAGCAACAAAGAGAATAGGAAAAAGGTATAATGCAATAGTAGAAGCAATTGAAGACAACTTAGTTGAATTTCCAAGTCTTGATGATGTTGAAGAAATAGATTTTAGTATATATAAGGCAAGTGGAGAGCCTTTAAAGAAAGCTAAAGAAAAATATAAAGAAAGCTATACAGATGAAGAGAGAATGGCATTAATCCAAAAAGAATTAGATATAATTGCAAAAGCAAAAATCTTCAATACAACGCCTATTCCTCATGAAATATTAAAAAATTCAGATAGAGATATTCAATCAAAAATGCAAAAATTCAATAGCGTAAGACAAAAAAGAATAAGAATATTATCAACAATGGAGGCAGACTATCTTAAATTACAAACACCAAGAGAAATAAATACAATGATAGATGATGCAATTTTAAATATTGAAGAAATAAATGAAATACTTACAAAATCGGAATATAATAAAGTAAAAAATAGTTTAATAAGAAAAAGAAAAAAAATATATAAAAGTACAAGTGAACTAAGAAGCATAATAAAATCTAAAGAGAAAAAAACAGGAATTATAAATTATAATATACAAGAAGCTAGATATGGAAGAATGGAGACATTAAGAAATATAATAACCGAAGCAAATAATATAATAAAAGCAAATATTATTCCAGGAGCAGAGGAACAATTAGAAAAACTAAAATCTTCTTATGAAAGAGAAAAACAATTCGCAATAGTAATAGAAAAATTGCAAGAAGATAAAGGAGAAATAGCTGACCAGAATGTAGAGCTTAAAGCTTTTGAAGAACAAATTTCTAGTTTAGAATATAGAATAAATAATTCACGAAAGATAACAAAAGAACAAGAAGAAAAAATTGCAAAAGCAAAGAAGGAATTATTAATTCTTTGGAAAATGGAAATTGATACAACAATTTCAAAAAGAAAAGAAACTTTGGAAATTCCAGAAAGTACAGAAGATAATAAAATAGAAAAAGATAGCATACAAAAGAGCACAAAAAGCATTTTCTCTAAAATGAAAAAAGCACAAAGTGGAAAACATGCATGCGTATAAAAGAATACAAACACCTCTAAAATCATATAAATAAAAGAGGTGTTTTTTTATGCGAAAAATTAAGAAATTTTTATGTTTTATGATATTTGTGATAATTATAAATTTTAGTAGTTTAGTATATGCAGATGATGAATCAGAAGAGAAAAATGTAACAGTAGAAGAGATAGAAGACATATTAGAGACAGTATCAGAGATAGAAGACATACCAACAATAAATTCAAGAAATGCAGTAGTATACGATAGAACATCTCGGAGTAGTAATATATGGAAAAGAAGAAAATAAAAGGTGCAAAATGGCTTCTACGACCAAAATTATGACTGCAACAATTGTAATAGAAAATGTAAAAAATCTAAATGAAACAGTAACGGTATCTTCCAAAGCAGCGGGAACAGGAGGCTCAAGTCTAGGACTTCATACGAATGATAAAATTACAGTAAATGACTTATTATACGGACTAATGCTATGTTCACGGAAATGATGCAGCAGTTGCTCTTGCTGAATATGTTTCAGGCAGCATAACAGAATTTGCAAATCTTATGAATAAAAAGGCAGAAGAATTAAAGTTAAAAGATACTCATTTTGTAACACCTCATGGATTAGATGAAGATGAGCACTACACAACAGCCTATGAACTTGCTAAAATTGCAGATTATGCACTAAATATAGAAGAAATAGCAAAAATAGTAAAAACTAAAGTATATACTATTAATATAAATGGGTACTCTAAAAATATAAAAAATACAAATGAACTATTAGGGTATTTGGAAGGAGTATATGGGGTAAAAACAGGATTTACAAATGGAGCCAATAGATGTTTGGTTACCTCTGTAAAAAGAGGAGAAATGAATGTAATATGTGTTGTACTTGGAGCAGATACAAAAAAAGATAGAACGCAAGACAGTATAAAATTAATTGAATATTCATTTTCAAATTATCAAATGGTAGATTTAAAATTTATGATTGAAGATGAATTTGATACATTAGTTGATAAGGCAAAATTTAGTATTGTAAAAGGAATAAATAATAATTTAACAATAGACTTAGAAGAGTTTGATATTACACTTTATCCAGTACATAAAGAAGATATTAAAGATATAAAAATTGAAACTGAACTAAGAGAAAATCTAATAGCACCGGTATATAAAAATGATAAAATACGGAAATCTTACATTAAAAATAGGAGATGAGATCATAATAGATTTAGATATTTCTGTAAAAAATGATATTAGAAAAAAGGAAATTTTTGATTATTTTAAACAACTGATATTTAGCTTTGATATGATGTTTTTGGAAGATTTTTGGAAATAAAACAGTGTATTTTTTTATTAAAAAGGTTTAAAAAATATTAAAAAGTGATATAATAAAAAATATGGAGGGTACTAATGAAAAATAATAAGAAAAATGAAGGAGTAAATCTACAAAAATACACTAGAGACTGTATTATGAGTACAGAAGAATACATAAAAGAAAAGAATATTCCACTAGATGGAATATCAAATTCAGAAGCCATTAGGCGCATTCAAGAATACGGATATAATGAAATGAAACAGGCAAAACCAAAAAAATGGTATTACTATTTTATGAAAAGCTTGTTAACGCCATTTAATTGCATTTTGCTAGGAATTGCTGTGGTTTTGAGTTATACAGATATAATAATTGCAGAAACTCCAAACTACGCAAATATCATAGTGATAGTTATTTTAGTGTTTATAAGCACATTACTAGAATTTTTTGAAGAATATAGATCGAACAAAGCAGCTGAAAAACTTAAAGAACTAGTTGCAACAACAACAACTGTTTTAAGAAGTGGAAATAGAGAAAAAATACAATTGAAAGAAGTTGCAGTAGGAGATATAGTAATATTATCAGCAGGAGATATGATTCCAGCAGACTTAAAAGTGTTAGAAGCAAAAGATTTGTATGTAAGACAGTCTTCTCTTACAGGAGAATCTGATGCAATAAAAAAAGTTCCAATATCTGAATTAAAAGAAGATGAAATCGAAACAATATCAGATTTAGATACAATTTGTTTTATGGGTACAACTGTTATAAGTGGTAGTGCAAAAGCTGTTGTAATAGCAACAGGAGAAAACACATACTTTGCAAGTATTGCACATTCAATAACATCAGGAAAACCAAAAACATCATTCCAAAAAGGAGTAGAAAATATTAGCAAACTTCTAATAAAGTTCATGTTAATATTGATACCACTAGTATTTTTACTTAATGCATGGAAACATGACATACTTACATCATTTACATTTGCAGTAGCAGTTGCAATAGGAATAACACCACTTCTTCTACCTGTTATTCTATCATCTAGTCTTTCAAAAGGTGCTGTACGTATGTCTAATAAAAAAACGATTGTTAAAAAGTTAGACTCTATTCAAAGTTTTGGTGCAATGAATATTTTATGTACAGACAAGACAGGAACTTTAACAGAAGATAAAATTGTTCTTGAAAAGTACTTAGACGTAAAAGGAGAAGAAGATACTCGAGTATTAAAACATGCATTTTTAAATTCATATTTCCAAACAGGACTAAAGGGAAGCATAGATGAGGCAGTAATAGCTAGAGCATACAAAAACGGTTTAGAAGAAATAATACAGAACTATAAAATAGTAGATGAAGTACCATTTGATTTTGTACGTAGAAGATTATCAGTAGTAGTAGATGATGGAAAAGAAAAATTGATAATAACAAAAGGTGCAGTAGAGGAAATATTAAATATTTCTACAACTATTGACTATAAAGGAGAAATATCAAACATTACAAGAGAAATAAAAGAAAATATACTAAAAATAAGCAAGAATATGAATAAAGATGGACTAAGAGTAATTGCTGTAGCACAGAAAATAAGTAAAGAGGATAAAATAGATTTTGGTATAGAAGACGAAAAAAATATGACACTAATAGGATTTATAGGTTTTCTTGACCCAGCAAAAGAGAGTGCAAAAGACTCCATTGCAAGGCTTAATCGTGCAAAAATAAGAGTAATAGTTCTTACAGGAGATAATGCAGAAGTTACTAGATGCATTTGTAATAAAGTTGGTATAAAATCAAAAAGAATAGCACTAGGTTCTGACCTTGAAAAGTTGTCTGATTCCAGTTTAAAACGCCTATTAAAAGACACAAATATTTTTGCTAAACTTTCGCCAATACAAAAAGAGAGAGTAGTAAGAGTTTTAAAAGAAAGTGGAAATGTAGTTGGATATATGGGAGATGGAATTAATGATAGTCCATCACTTATAAATTCAGACGTAGGCATTTCAGTAGATACTGCAGTGGATATTGCAAAAGAATCAGCAGATATCATACTTCTTGAAAAAGACTTAAATGTATTAACAGATGGTGTTGTAGAAGGAAGACGTACATTTTGTAATTTAATGAAATATATAAAAATGGCGGCAAGTTTCAACTTTGGAGAGGTTTCATCTGTAATTATTGCAAGTGTTTTACTTCCATTTTTACCTATTACACCAATACAATTATTAGTACAAAGCTTACTTTATGACTTAGGACAACTAACATTACCATTTGACAATGTCGACGACAATTATTTACAGTCTCCAAGAAAATGGGATGTAAAAGGTTTAAAAAGATTTATGATATTTATGGGACCAGTTAGCTCGTGCTTCGATTTAATAGTATTCGCTCTATTATGGTTTGTGTTCGGAGTAAGAGATGCACATGTATTTCAAACAATATGGTTCTCTTATGGCATAGTATCAAATCTAGTAGGAATGCACATTATACGTACAGCAAAAGTTCCATTTATACAAAGCAATGCGTCAAAAATGGTGTATTTTTCATCAATACTTTTGAGCATAGTTGCAATGATAGTGCCATTTACAATACTAGGAGAAGTTATAGGACTTGTTGCAATTCCATTACAGTTCTTTACAGTAATAATTGGAGTTCCAATACTTTATTGCTTTGTAGCACTATTTGCAAAGAAGATTTATATTAAAAGAAATGGAGAATGGATATAAGAGAAAAAAATTCGGTCGTTGGGGACGGTTCTAAACGACCGGATTTTTAAAATTAAATTTCAACTTCAACTATAAATCAAAATCTGGTCGTTTAGAACCGTCCCCAACGACCGAATTTTTCACAGCACCTTAAATAAATAGATTATGATTGGTATTAGCAAGAAAAATGACTTAAAAGTTAGTAATATATTTTTCCAATTTCCATATACATATATTATAAAAAGAATAAGTTTTTCTTGACAATTCAACTTATTTTTGGTATCATAATAAAGCACTATGCATAAGATATAATTGTATAGTCGAAAATGCAGGTATAGTTTAGTGGTAAAACGAGACCTTGCCAAGGTTTAGTCACGAGTCCGATTCTCGTTACCTGCTCCAAAATACAAAATGGCGATATAGCCAAGTGGTAAGGCACGAGTCTGCAAAACTCTGATCCCCGGTTCGAATCCGGGTGTCGCCTCCAAACAAAGACGAATAGCTAAGTTTAGCTATTCGTTGATTTTTTACCTAAAATATGCTATAATATATATGACCGTTTATACACTTGATAAGCACATAAAGGAGGTATTCATATGTGCGAAAAACGGAGAGCGTGTTACGGCGAAGGATGTGACACGAAAATCTGCGACGACAACTGCGCATCGGGAATTATCGCCGCCTATATGGACGAAGTAGGTAGAGAAGAGTTCTACAATCAGTGGTATAAGAACAAACTCCCCACGAGGGTAACAAACGCCATGTGGCGTTACTTTGTGGGAAAGTAGTCAGTCGCAGAACCATTTGGCCCCTCGAGAGACATTGCCTCTCGAGGGGCTTTATATGATGTAAAGAATAAATCAAATATATAAAGGTGTTTTCTAGTTATGTTGACTTTTTGCCCAAATTTTAGTATAATAAATATAATCGAAACACACCTTTGATAGCACATAAGGAGGTATTTCTAATGTGCAAAGAGACTAATTACAAAGAGAGTTGTCCGTTGAGAAACAGGAAGTGCGGAGATAACTGCGATAGTTGTCCGGACCGGAAGGTTTCTGACTACGTCAAGAAAGTAGGCAAAGAAGAGTTTCTCATCCAGTGGATGAGGTGCACATTGCCTCACGAGATAGAGACGGCCTATCGCGAAATTACTATGCTTCGTTAACTCTCGTAAGCACCCTGGGGACTATGCCCTCGGGGTGCTTGCTTTTACTAAAAATCTGGTTGCTTAGAACAGTCCTTAAGCGAATGAATTAATGTAATCTAAAATTGAAAAATAAAAATATTCCACTAGCCAATCTTTCTTAAAATCAAAAGTTCTTACGAAAATAGGAATTACAAGAAAATATTTACATAATCAGTTGATTTTAAAGGTGAAAAGTTGTATAATTGTAATATAAATGTCATATTAGAGATGAAACTCGTGAAAACTCCTTCCGTAGTGAGTTAAGAGGCACTTTTTTTCAGGCTAAAAAAAGGTAAAATTTTCTATTGACTTTATTTTAAAAAAATGTAAAATATAATATAAGTAAAAAGAAAAAGGTGGTAAGGTATGAAAACTAAAAAATTAATTGTAGCAATTTTAATGTTTATAGCAGTACTAATGATAGTTGGTTTTACCAATACTGTAGATGCTTCTAGTTTAGGCTATCTAACAATAACTAAAGAGAGAACAGTAGAGGGCATAACTTATAAGCATCAATTGTATACAGATAATACATTAAGCACAAAGAATATCTGGAAACTAGTGACATGTACTCAAGATGGGACAATCACAAACACAATTCCAGATTTATATTGTTTAAGAGCAGGACTTGGATTTACATCAGAAAGTCCAAGCAATACTATAGTACAATACAATCAAAGCTATAGTTTGCCAGAACAATATTCAAATCTAGTAGACTACTTTAGTACACTTGAATCAAAAACAACTATATTTGATGAAGATAAAGTTGATGATTTTAATGCAGTAATGTGGGTACTAGATAATATGCTTTTAGAAGGAGCAACAGATGCACAAGTTGAAAATTATTTAAAAACTTATGCTGGTTACTCAGATGAAACTTTAAGCAGTACAGAACTAAAAGAAAATGTATTGTCAAGAGCAGATATAGAAGCAATTCAACAATTAGTAATTTGGTATTTTACAAATAGTGATGAAGAAGCATATAATAAAGATACTTTACCAACATTATATATGGAAATCTCTGGAGACGAAATTTACGATACAGAAGGAGATTATAAAACTTTTGCAGATATATTTAATACATTAGAAGCTTATGGAACACAAAGACAAAATGCAGCAGCAACATTATATAGTACATTAATTACAAAAGCAAAAGAAGCAGTAGCAAGTGGAACATATAAACCTTCAAGAGAAATAACAGTTTATTTAGCAGGAACAGATGCTGCATTAGAACAACCAGTAGTAAGAGTAGAAGAAGCAGGAGATGTAGATGTAGCATTAAGAAAATTTATCTCAGGAATAAATGGAGAAGAATTAAAAGGAGATAATTCAAGAGCACCAATAGTTGATACAAGTAACTTAAACAAAGTTGTAGATGGAGAATTACAAACAACAGCAATATATAATCATCCAAAAACACCATTAAGAGTATCAATTGGAGATACTGTTACATATACATTAAGATTATATAACGAAGGTGATGTAGATACATATATTAAAGAAGTTAAAGATTATTTACCAGCATATCTTGAATATACAAACTATGGTGATGATGAAGGTATATGGTGGATATTAGATGAAGAAACTGGAAGAATTGCAACTACAACAGAATTTTGCAAAGTTGTAGGAGTTGGTGGAAATATCGAAGAAACAGAAATAGGAAAGAACTTAGGAGATGTATTAATTCCAGCAGCTGAATACAATGAAGAGACAGATGACTATACTCTAAGTTATGTTGATATACAAATATCTTGTACAGTAATGCCTACAACGCCATATGATACAAATGTAACAAATATAGCAGAAATAACAAAAATGGCAGATAAAAATGGAACACCTATACAAGAAGACAGAGACTCAGTTGCAGATGAAAATATGACATTACCAACAGATGAGATGTTACCAGATTATACAGGAGGAGCTAATGGAAAAAATGATCCATATTATGATGGCTCAAATGTAGTAAATGGAACATATTATCCAGGACAAGAAGATGATGACGACTTTGAAAAAATAATTGTTGAAACTCCAACAATAGACTTGGCACTTAGAAAATTCATATCAGCAGTAGGCGATACTGAATATAACAGAGCACCAGTTGTTGATACAAGTGGATTGAGACAAGGAGAAGAAACAGCAATATATAATCATAGCAAAGTACCTGTTCAAGTTGAAGTAGGAGATGTTGTAACATATACATTAAGATTATATAATGAAGGGGATGTAAATGCTAGAGTAAGTCAAGTAACAGACTATCTAGACAAGAATTTAAAATATGTACCTTTCGGAGATGATGTAAATGGAGATTGGTGGACAGCTACAGAAGGAGAAAGATATAATACTTTAATATCTACAGATAACTGTATAGTAGTAAATGTAGGTGGAAATACAGATACATCATATATAGGAGGAAAACTAAGTGATGCAATAATTCCAGCTTACAATAGTGAAGATGATGTATTAAGTTATGTAGATATAGAAGTACATTGTCAAGTAATGCCACTAGAAGAAACAACAAAATTAACTAATATAGCAGAAATTACAGGACAAACAGACGAATATGGAACACCAGTAGATACAGATAGAGATTCAACACCAGGAGATGTTGAATTACCAGAAGATTTCCCTGGATATAAAGATGATGAAATAGATAAAGACTATGTACCAGGACAAGAAGATGATGATGACTTTGAAAAAGTAATAGTAGTAGTTCCAGAAGTTGACTTATCTTTAAGAAAATTTATATCAGCAGTTGATGGAGAAATGCTAACAGGAGATGACTCAAGAGAACCAATTGTTGATACAACACCATTAGATAATAAATCAGATACAACAGCAATATATAATCATCCAAAAAATCCTGTAACAGTTAAAAAAGGTGGACTAGTTACATATACAATAAGAGTATATAATGAAGGAGAAGTAGATGCATATGTCAGTGAAATAAGAGATTATTTGCCAGAATATTTAATCTACTTACCAGATAATGAAACAAATATAAGATATGGTTGGACATATAATGAAGAAACAAGAGAGGTTACAACAACAATAACTGCTGAAAATAATACAGCAGGAGATGAAATATACCAAGACAGAACAAACGGTAAATTACTATTAAAATATGATGGAGACAAAGTATTAGACTACATAGATGTACAAATTGTATGTAAAGTTGATGAAAATGCAGAAGGAAATCATATACTTACAAACTTAGCACAAATAACAGAAATTAGAGATGAAGAAGGAAATGAGCTAGACGACGATAAAGACTCTGTACCAGATGGAAACTTTGATTTACCATCAGAAGAAGAAAAACCAACATATAAAGATGATGAATCAGATAATTCTTATGTACCAGGACAAGAAGATGATGATGACTTCGACAAAGTATTAGTTAAACCAGATTTTGATTTAGCATTAAGAAAATTCATAACAGCAGTTGGAACAACTAGTGTAAATAATAGATATCCACAAGTTAGCTACGAGGATGGAAAATTCACATATACACATACAAAAGAACCTTTAGAAGTTGTAACAGGAGATATCGTTACATATACAATAAGAGTGTATAACGAAGGGGAAGCTGACGGATACGCAAATGAGATTACAGATGATGTTCCAGAAGGATTAGAATTTGTTCCAGATAATGAAACAAACGTAACATATAGATGGAAAATGCTAGATGAAAATCAAGAAGAAACGGATGATGTAACAAAAGCAAAATACATAGTAACTGATTACTTATCAGAAGAACAAGAAAATGAAACAGGAAGAGACAACTTAATAAAAGCATTTGACGAAGAAGCTGGAGTTACAGAAACAAACCCAGATTATAGAGATGTACAAATAGCATTTAGAGTAACATATAAAGCAACAACAAAAGATGATACAGAAAGAACAATAATAAATACAGCACAAATCTCAGCAGATTCAGATGATGATAAAGACTCTGAACCAAACAGAGATGAAGTATATGACCATGATGGAGAAAATGAAGACGATATAGATTATGATCAAGTAAAAGTAAAATACTTTGACTTATCACTTCTAAAATGGGTAGGACAAACAATAGTAACTCTAAATGGAGAAACAACAACAACAGATACTGGTCATACTGCAGAAACTTCAAAAAATGAAGACCCAGTAAAAATAGAAATAAAAGCTAAAGATGTAAATAAAATAAGTATCAAATATGTATACACAATAAGAATAACAAATGAAGGAGAAATTGCAGGTTATGCGCAAGAAATAACAGACTATATTCCAGAAGGACTAAAATTTGTTCCAGAAGATAACCCAGACTGGTATGAAATAAGTGATGGAGTTGTAGGAACAGCAGCATTAGAAAATACATTATTACAACCAGGAGAAAGTGCTGAAGTAAAAATAATACTTACTTGGATAAATGGAACAGAAAACTTTGGCGAAAAGGTTAACTTAGCTGAAATTAGCAAAGACTATAACGAAAGTGATAGCCCAGATGTTGACTCTACACCAAACAATAAAGTTCCAGATGAAGACGATATAGATGATGCACCAGTAATTTTAGCAGTAAAAACAGGTGTTGCACAAACATATATAGGTTTAATATTGATAATAATTGTAACATTTGCAGGTGGAGTTGGTCTAATTAAGAAATACGTATTAGAATAGACATATACAATAAAAAGGGCGCCCGGATAAACCAGGCGCCCAAGCTGTTCACTAGAAAAACAACCAGTGAATAAGATAAGCAATCAAAAGAATTAGCACAATTGCAATAATCAGATGAGTCGGCAGGCTGAAAATCCAGCCAATAAACATGAAAAAAGCAATTGCAAACTTAGCACAGCCGTCAAACATTGCTGCCCTCCTTTCGCTATAGGTTCTTTTGACTGACGATACAATTTGCTAAAACTAATTATACCATGTTTTACATAAAAAGTAAAATAAAACATAATTGTAATTAGGAATGTATAATTAATAGTGAATAGTAAATAGATTTTATATTTATTATTCAGTATTAATTTTATAAGAAAGGAATAAAAGTAAATATGGTAATAGTTATTGGAGCTGGACTTGCAGGATGTGAAGTAGCTTATCAAATTGCTAAAACTGGAACAAAAGTAAAACTATATGAAATGAAACCAAAAAAATATACACCTGCACATACTAATCCTAATTTGGCAGAAATTGTTTGTAGTAATTCTTTCAAATCAAATTTAATAACAAATGCTTGTGGTCTTTTAAAAGAAGAACTTAGAAGATTAGATAGTCTTTTAATAAAGATAGCAGATGATACTAAAGTGCCAGCAGGACAAGCTTTAGCAGTTGACAGACAAAAATTTGCAGAAGCTGTAACTTGTAAAATAAAAAATATGGAAAATATAGAGCTAATAGAAGATGAAATAGGAGACAAAGTACATCTTAAAGACCTGATAAAAGATAATATAGTAGTTATTGCAACAGGACCACTCACAAGTGATAAATTGTCAAAAGAAATAATGGAGTTAACAGGAGAGGATAAACTTGCATTCTATGATGCAGCAGCTCCAATAATAGAAAAAGATAGCATAGATTTTAATATTGCGTTTTTTGGCAATAGATATGATGAAGAAAGAGGAAGAGAAGAAGACATAGAAGCTTGGAAAGAAAGAATAAAAGAACAAGAAAAAAGCTATATTAATCTTCCAATGAACAAAGAGGAATATGAAGGATTTTGGAATGAACTTGTAAATGCAGAAATTACGACTCTTCATGAATTTGAAAAAAGAGAAATATTTGAAGGATGTATGCCAATAGAAGTTATGGCAAAAAGAGGAATAGATACTTTAAGGTTTGGACCACTAAAACCAGTTGGATTTACTGATTTAAGAACAGGAAGAAGACCTTATGCTGTAGTACAATTAAGACAAGATAATGATATAGGGAGTATGTATAATATAGTTGGTTTCCAAACAAACTTAAAATTTGGAGAACAAAAAAGAGTATTTAGTAAAATCCCTGGACTTGAAAATGCAGAGTTCGTAAAATATGGAGTTATGCACAGAAATACATATATAAATTCTCCAAAGTTATTGGATAATACATATAATTTAAAAGAGAATAATAATGTATATTTCGCCGGACAAATTACAGGTGTAGAAGGATATGTTGAATCAATTTCATCAGGCATGATAGTTCGGACTAAATATTGTATCGAGAATAAAGAAAAAGCAAAAAATAGTTTTTCCGAAGGAGACAATGATAGGGGCTTTAGCAAATTATATATCATCAGAAAACAGCAACTTTCAGCCAATGAATGCAAATTTTGGAATATTACCAAGTCTAAATGAGAAAATAAGAGACAAAAAAGAAAGATATACAAAACTTGCAGAAATATCACTAGAAAAGTTAAAATCAAACAAAATTTGACAATTTTATGTAAAGGTGCTATAATTATATTTAGTTATGATACATGAGGGAAAATATACGAAAAAATAAATACCTAGGTATTTTTAATAGGAAATTACATTTCCTATTAAAACATGTTAGGAGAAAAATAGAAAATTTTAGGAGGTATACTAATGGCAAAAAAAGTATATAAGAACAAACTAGAACAAGAAAAAGCAGAAAGAAAAGAAGCCAGAAGAAAACAAATGCAAGGTAAAGTGAGAACTCAAGAACCAAGTAGAATGGAGAAAATATATGCTCAAATGGAACAAATGTCAGAGCAAGAAATGCAAAACAGATTAAACGAAATAGCTAAAAGAAAAGACGTTATAACAAGAGAAACATTAGGTAGAAACGGAAAAGATGGACAAGAAAAGAGAATAGACGAGTTAAAAGCAGAATATGAAAAACTTGATAGAGAAGAAAAAAGACTAAAAGCTTATCCAGAAGTTAAAGACCAAATTGCAAAAATTATGGTATACAGAGATAGATTTGCAAAAAGAAAAGAAATGAATCTAAAAGCTGCAGAAGAGGAATTAGCCAAAGCGACGAATGCTGAATTAAGAGCAAAACAAATAGATGACGAGTTAAAAGATTTAGAAAAATATAGTGAAGAATTTTCTAAGAAAACAACAATAACAGAGGAAGATAGAAGAGAAAACATAGAGAATGCGAAAAAATGGAATAACCTTTTAAAAGAAAAAGGAAAACTAGACGGTATAAGCGAAAAAACAAGTGAATTAAAAGCAAAAGTAGATATGTATAGAAGTGGAAGAAGTAAAGAAGATGCTAGAATTAATAAATGCAACATGGCTTGGAAACTTCTACTTTCAGGAAAATCTTGGGATGAAATAAGTTTAATTGCAGCAGAAGAAGTTCAAAAGAGACAAGCTAGTAAGAAAGAAAAAACAGAAGAGATAAAGAATGTAATATTAAACGGAAATGATGAGCAAGGTAAAGCACCAGAAAATGGAGGAGAATTTGACCTAAAACTAGAAGATGATAAGAAAGAAGAAACAAAATCTGATTTTGATGAAAAACATCCAGTGCTTTCAAAAATACCAGGGTTATCAACTGCTATGAAGAAAAGAGAAGAAGCTAAAGCAAATAAAGAAGAGCAAAAAGGCGAAAGTTTACCTGCAAAAGTAGAAAAATTTGAAGATAAACATCCAAGACTTGCAAAAATTCCATTTCTAGGAAAAAGACTTGCAGAAAGAAGTAATAAAAAATCAGAACAGAAACAACAAGACAATACAACTGATAAGGCACCACAAACAGACAAAAAGAAAACAGAAAGAGATATGTTTATTGAATATTTAAGAGAAAGTGTTGGAGATGGACATACAGAACAAGGAAAATATGCAACAAAAGTACAAGAAAAAACAGGACCACAAGTAAATAAAGATGCAGATAAAGATGAAATGACACATTAATAATGTAGAAGAACAAAAACACTAAAAAAAGTGCTTAAAATGCTACATAATTATTGACAAATAAAAAATAGTATGATAAAATATGTGAACACGTATTGAGGTTGATACGTGTTCACATCGTTATTTTAACCAAAATTAATGAATGACAAATAGAACAAAAAATTTACGGAGGTGTATTTAAATGGCTGCAAAAGGTCCAAGAGAAAACATAACTTTAGAATGTACAGAATGTAAAAGAAGAAATTACATGACATCTAAAAACAAAAGAAATAATACAGATAGATTAGAAGTAGTAAAATATTGTAAATATTGTAAAAAACGTACAACACACAAAGAGACTAAATAACTTTATTTTAAAGGAGGCTCATGAAAAATGGGAAAAGCTGATAAGCCAGAAAAAAATAAAAAAAATCAAAAACATTTCTGGAAAGATTTTAAAGCTGAATTAAAAAAAGTTAATTGGCCAACTAGAAGTCAAGTTATAAACAATACAGTAGTTGTTTTAGTTATTGTAGCAATTGTAACAGCTCTTTGTTTTGTACTAGACCTAGCTTTTGAGGCTTTAAATACATACGGAATAGATAAATTAAAATCAGCAGTACAAAACAGTGTTTCAAATACAGTGGAAAATGTAGTAGATAACAATACAGTAGGAAACAATATAGTAGATGGTAATACTGTTCAAAATGATACAAATCAAGTAGCAGATGAAAACAGTGAAACTAATCAAGTAACAAATATAGTAGAAGACAGCCAAGAATAAAGCCAAAGATACAGCTGGAATCTTATAATATTTCAGAATAATATAAAGGAGGCGGATAAATTGGCACATCAAAAAGAAGATTCAGTAGCAAGATGGTATGTTATACATACTTATTCTGGATATGAAAATAAAGTAAAAACAGACCTAGAAAAAATGGTTAAAAACAGGGAACTAGAAGATTATTTCTTTGACATAATTGTTCCTATGGAAGAACAAATTGAAATAAAAGATGGAAAAAGAAAAGCAAATTTAAAGAAAGTATTTCCAGGTTATGTTTTAATAAAAATGATAGTAACAGACGAAACATGGTATATAGTTAGAAATACAAGAGGAGTTACTGGTTTCGTAGGTTCAGGAACAAACCCAATACCTCTTACAGATGAAGAGATAAGAAATATGGGATTTGAAGAAGTTGAAGTGAAAGTTGACTATGATGTTAATGATTCTGTAAAAGTTATCAATGGTCCATTAGAAGGATTCATAGGAGTAGTACAAGAAATAAATAAAGAAAAAGGAAAGGTTAAAGTACTAGTTTCTATGTTTGGTAGAGAAACACCAGTTGAATTGGAATTTTCACAAGTTCAAAAAATTTAAAAATTAAGCCTAAAAAGACTTACTTTAATATATAAACTTTAAAAGGAGGTGCAAGTTAAATGGCACAAAAAGAAATAACAAATGTAATCAAATTACAAATAGAAGCAGGAAAAGCAACACCAGCTCCACCAGTAGGACCAGCACTAGGTTCAAGTGGTGTAAATATTATGCAATTCGTTAAGGAATTCAATGATAGAACAGCTAACCAACCTGGAATGATAATCCCAGTAGTTATTACAGTATACAAAGATAAAACTTTTGAATTTATAACAAAAGTTCCACCTGTTGCTGTATTAATAAAAAAAGCTATAAAGATTGAAAAAGGTTCTGGAAAACCAAATAGAGAAAAAGTAGCTAAAATCACTGAAGAACAAGTTAGACAAATTGCTGAACAAAAAATGGAAGACTTAAATGCTGCATCAGTTGAAGCTGCTATGAGTATGGTTAAGGGTACAGCTCGTTCTATGGGTGTTATCGTCGAATAATAATCAGCATCTCGCTTCGTTATTTCAAATACAAAAAATGCTCAACGTACTTTAAGTACGCCTCCGCTTTTTTGATTTGAAATGCCTTGCGATATACTAATTCTTATCCGACTCACAAATAAGATAGCCAAAAACACAATTCTTTTTCAACTAATGAGAATTAGAAATTTGCAATATACTAATTCTTATTCGACTTTAGTTGAGTAAAATTATTAATTAAATTGGGAGAGGTTTTAGATAAACTTCGTTAATACCAAAGGAGGTAAAAATGAAACAAGGAAAAAGATATGAAGAAGCTAAGAAGCTTCTTGAAAAAGGAAAAGAGTATGATGCTAAAGAAGCATTAGACTTAATTGAAAAAATGCCAAAAGCAAAATTTGATGAAACAGTTGAATTACATGTTAAATTAGGTGTTGATTCAAAACATGCTGACCAACAAGTAAGAGGTACAGTAGTACTTCCAAATGGTACAGGTAAAACATTAAAAGTATTAGTATTTGCTAAAGGACCAAAAGCTGAAGAAGCTACAAAAGCTGGAGCAGATTTTGTTGGTGCAGAAGAGCTAATACCAAAAATAGAAAAGGAAAACTGGTTTGATTATGATGTAGTTGTTGCAACTCCAGATATGATGGGTGTTGTTGGTAGATTAGGTAGAGTATTAGGACCAAAAGGATTAATGCCAAACCCTAAATCAGGAACAGTAACAATGGATGTTACAAAAGCAATCAATGATATTAAATCAGGTAAGGTAGAATATAGATTAGATAAAACTAATATTATTCACTTAGGATTTGGAAAAGTTTCTTTCGGAACTGACAAATTACTAGAAAACTATAATACAATTATGGATGCCATAATTAAAGCAAAACCAGTAGCTGCTAAAGGACAATATATTAAGAGTGTAGCTATAGCAACTACAATGGGACCAAGTTTATATATTAATCAAAAATAATAACCTAAGACAGTAGGCAACATGATAAGCCCTACCGAGGTAAAATAAAGAGTTCGAACGAACCTATCTTTATACCTCGGTGGAGGACATAAAGATAGGTTTTAATTTTATAAAATTAAAATATAAGTTTTAATTTTTACAAGAATTAGTATATTGCTAGGCACACTAATTCAAATATCAATGAGGCGTACTAAGTGTACGTTGAATTGATATTTGAATTCAGTGCAACAACTCAAGATGCTGATTATTGTAAAAATTTAGTGGAGGTGAAAAAATGGCAAACGAGAAGATAGTAAAACAAAAAGAGGAAGAAGTAAATTTACTTGCAGAAAAAATGAAAGATGCAAAATTAATTCTTTTCGCAGATTACAGAGGAATCAATGTTGAAGATGTAACAAAATTAAGAACAGATTTAAGAAAATCTAATTCTGAATACAAAATTGTTAAAAACAACATCTCAAGAAGAGCTCTTGCAAAATGTGAGATAGAAGGTCTAGATGAATTAGTTGAAGGACCAACAGCAGTAATAATTGGTCATGACGACTATTTAGAACCTGCAAAAGCAATTTACGAATATACAAAGGAACACGACTTTTATAAAATTAAAGGTGGTGTAATAGAAGGAAAAGTTATGACTGCTGAAGAAATAATAACTCTTGCAAAACTACCATCAAGAGAAACTCTTATTGGAATGCTTGCTGGTGGATTACTTGGAACTATTTCAAAACTTGCAGTTGGACTTGACCAAGTACGTATTCAAAAAGAAGGAAGCGCTGCTTAAAAAAGTATGCGTAAATTATTAAAAAAAATTAGGAGGAATTTAAAATGTCAAAAGTAGAAGAAATGTTAGAGACTATTGATAGTTTAACAGTTGTTGAATTATCTGAATTAGTTAAAGGAATTGAAGAAAAATATGGAGTATCTGCAGTAGCAGCTGCTGCACCAGCAGCAGGAGGAGCTGCACCAGCAGCAGAAGAAAAAACAGCATTTAACGTAGTTTTAAAAGAAGCTGGACCAAACAAAATTCAAGTAATCAAAGTTGTTAGAGATGCAACAGGATTAGGATTAAAAGAAGCTAAAGATTTAGTTGACGGAGCACCAAAAACAGTTAAAGAAAACGTTGCTAAAGAAGAAGCTGAAGAATTAAAATCTAAATTTACAGAAGCAGGAGCTGTTGTAGAATTAGCATAAGTTATAGTTGTATAAAAGAGGGAAGAATTTAAGAATTCTTTCCTCTTTTAACGTATTTTGTCATATTTAATAATATAATGCAAATTTATATTGACATGCAGAAACAAATTAATGTATAATGACTATGTACAAATGAAGATGAAAAACGGAGGAAAAAATATGAATTTTAAAGAAAGCAAACGGAATAACATTAGTTGCACTTATTATAACTATAATAGTATTAGTTATACTTGCAGCAGTTACAATTACATCAATGTATAATAATAAAATAATCGAAACTGCTCAAGAAGGAGCAATAGATTATGAATATGAACAAGAAAAAGAAAAAATAAGTGATGCGTTGTATGTAGCAATATTACAAAGTTTCATAGAAGAATCAATTTCAATTGATTATTCAAAAGTACCAGAAAATGTAGCTAAAATACTAAATGATGGTGGCCAGTTTGAATGTCAATTAGTAAATGCAGATGACAATGGATATTCAGTATATAATATAACACCAACAGGAAAAAACTTTTATTTCGTATTAAGAATGAGTAATGCCAATGGTCAATATGAATTAGAACTTGGAGAATAGAATTATAAAAAACTAACCTTATTAAATAAAACACACCTTAATCTTTTAAGGTGTGTTTTATTTTACAAAATCAAGTTTTCATGATATAATGAACAAATTAAAAGGGAGGTCAATGATGGATATATTAATAAAGAATTGTAACTTAATATCTATGGATGAGAAAAAAGAAAAGTATGAAGAGAATATGGATATATATATATCAAATGGAAAAATAATCAAAATTGCTAGAAACATAGATGTAGAAAAAGATACAAAGATTATAGATGCAAAAGGAAAAATATGCATGCCTGGATTAATAAATACACATGCACATTTAAGTATGAGCATATTTAGAGAAACTCTTGATGGATATACTCTTCAAGATTGGCTAAATAAAAAAATATGGCCAATGGAGGATAAATTAACAAGAGAAGACATCTATTATGCCTCATTGTTATCATGTATTGAAATGATTTCAACTGGAACAACTTTTGCAAATGACCAATATTTTATGACAGAAGATACAATAAAAGCAGCAAATGATACTAAAATGCGATTGCAAGTTACTAGAACTGTAAATGATGTAGGAGAGCTTGGAAAACAAAGATTAGAGGAATTAGAAAAGCTTATACTTGAATATAATGGAAAATATGAGAATATAACTTTAAATATAGGAATACATGGACTATATACGACAGGAAGGGAAACATTAGAAAAATTAATTAAGCTTGCCGAAAAATATTCATTACCAGTACACATGCATTTTTGTGAAAATGCACAAGAAGCATTAGATATAAAAAAAGAATATAATGTACAAAGGCCAGTAGATGTCCTAAAAAAATATTTTACAAGAACACATAATATTTTAGCACATGTAGTTAAAGTAAGTGATGAAGAAATAGATGAGATGTCTAAAATGGATATAAGTGTGGCACATTGCCCAGTAAGTAACTTAAGACTAGGATGTGGTATTGCAAAAATTCAACAAATGCATGATAAAGGAGTAAATGTAACACTTGGAACAGATGGACAAGGAAGTGGATCTAATTTAGACATGTTTGAAACTATGAAATTTGCAGGACTTTTGCAAAAAGGAGTTTTTGAAAATTCAGCAAACATGGAAAGCTATGAGATACTAAAAATGGCAACAATAAATGGAGCAAAGGCACTTAACATGGAGAAGTCTTTGGGAAGCATTGAAGAAGGAAAAATTGCAGACATTATTATATTAGACTTAAATACAGAAACATGTGAACCAATGCGGAAATGTTTTTTCTGATATTGTATATAACGCAAAAGGAACCAATGTAGAAACAACTATTATTAATGGTAATATCGTAATGGAAAAACGTGAAATTTTAGGAATAAATAAAGAAGAAATCTTTGATAGATGTAAGAAGATAATAGAGAGAATAAAAGAGTAGAGAAGAAGCACAATTATTTCAAAATCAGAGGCCAAAATTTGACAAATCAGGAAAAAAAGAGTATAATAAAGATTACGTGATGAAAAATTGAGGTGATTTATGAAGAAAAGTATAGTAATATCCTTATTGACTGCGACAATAATATTTTGTACTGCATTATGTAGTTTTGCATCAACAGGAATTGTTACAACAGATACTTTAAGATTAAGAGAAGAGGCATCAGTAGATGCATCAATAGTAGCACTTCTATCTATGAGTGATGAAGTGGAAATTTTAGAAGAAAATAATGGATGGTATAAAGTTAAAGCAGAAGTTAATTCAGAACAAGTTGAAGGATATGTATCAGCAGATTATATAGAAGTAAACGAAGAAACTTCTGAAGAAAACAAAGTCGAAGAGGAAAAAAACGATACTGAAGAAAAGGCAGCTGAAAATACAAACACACAAGAAGAAAATAAAGTTATGATAAAAGTATTATCAGCAGGAACTAAAATATATCTAACACCAGTAATTAATTCAATTGTATTAGAGACTATTAGTGAAGAGAAGCAAATAGAAATTACAAGTGAAGTAAATGGTTGGTCTTATATAACATTAGAGAATGAAAAAGGTTGGGTTAGAACAGAAAATATAACAGAAAAAGAAGCTTCAGAAACTGAACAACAAAATAATAATAATAATTCATCACAAAAAACAGGATATATTTCAGGAAGTTCTGTTAATTTCAGAGAAGAAGCAAATACTTCAGGAACAGTTATATCAAAATTATCTAGAAATACTGAAGTAAAAGTTCTAAGCGAAGAAAATGGATGGTCAAAAATAGAGGTTAATGGAACAGTAGGATTTGTTTCATCAAGCTATGTATCTGATGAGAAAGTAGCAACAACATCAAGAAGTTCTGTAAATAGAACATCAAGCAAATCATCTAGTACTAAGTCTAAAGAGACAACAACTAATAGTGAAAAAAGTGAAAGCACAGAAACCACAAAGTCAAGTAGCAAATCATCTGCAACAGGAGCAGAGATTGTAAAATATGCTAAGAAATATCTTGGATCTAAATATGTATATGGTGGAAGTAGTCCAAGTGGATTTGACTGTTCTGGATTTACATCATATGTATATAAACATTTTGGATATTCACTTTCACGTACTTCATCTGGGCAGGCATCAAACGGTAAGTCTGTAAGTAAATCTAACTTACAACAAGGAGACATTGTATGTTTCGCAAGGTCAAGTGGAAGTAAAAAGATAGGGCATGTTGGAATCTACATCGGTGGAGGAAAATTCATACATGCTGCAAACTCTAGAAAAGGTGTTATAACATCAAATGTTTCTGGAGATGGGTATTATTTTGTTTGTGCTAGACGTATAATATAAAACAAACAATAATATTTAGTTTGGAAAAGAAACTCAGTACGACGTTTATTTTTAAAACTGGGAGGATAAAATGAGACCGTTAATCATAATTACGGTTGGATATATAATAGGTATAATATGGGGGCTATACTTAAAAATAAGTATAGCTCCTATTATTTTTTTATTCGGGGGAATTTCTTTAATATTTTATAAGAAAAATATTAAATCAAAGAAAATAATTTCAAAATCATTTGTATTTTATCTAATAATTTCTGCAATTCTTGCAATTATTTCAAACTGGCAAATAATATATTTAGAAAATAAATTCGAAAACCTATATAAAGGTAAAGAAGAAGTAAATGTTATAGGAACAATAATTTCTGATAGAAAAGAAAATACATATCAAGCGAAATACACTATAAAGATAGATAGCGTAAATGGAGATACAAAATATAATGATACAAATCTTTTACTATATGTGCACAAAGAAGAAAAACTAGAATATGGAGATAAGATACATATATTAGGAACTTATGATGAAGCAAAATGTGCGACAAACTATAAGCTATTTGATTATAAAGAATATTTAAAAGAAAAAAATGTGTATGGAATTGTAAAAGCTGATAAAGTACAAGTTATCGAAAAAGATAATTTGAATAATATTTTTATTCTACTAAATAATTTAAGAGAAAAAATAAAAATAAATTTAAAAGAGATAATTGGAGAAGAAGCAAATGTCACTATAGGTATTCTTCTTCGGAGATATAGCTGAAATTCCGGAAGATGTAATAGAAGATTTTAGAGATAGTAGTATATATCATATTTTATCAGTATCTGGCACACATGTACGGATTTATTGTAATAGGTATAACTAATATACTAAAAACTTTAAATGTCTCAAAAAGGAAAATAAAAGGAATTAGCACTATATTTATAATATTCTTCATGGGACTCGCAAATTTTGTACCTTCTGTTGTTAGAGCTTGTATTATGACCATAGTTGCTTTACTTGCTCGGTATTTTTTATAGAAAAAGTGATACTTGGTCAAATATTGCTTTATCTATTCTTATTATTTTAATTTCTAATCCATATAATATAAAAAACAGTGGAGTGCTTTTATCTTATGGAGGAACCATCCGGAATTGTATATTTCATAAACATATTTAGTAAAAAAAGAAAAAAGAATTTATTAACTGTAAATGATTATAAAACTAAAATAATTTGGTATATAAAAGATACATTTTTGATAAGTAGTTATGCTCAGATAATTATAATGCCAATAATAGCATATACATATAAAACAATATCTTTAACATTTTTTATAACTAACATATTAACTAGTTATTTAATAGGAATTATAATTATCATAGGATTTTTCTTAATATTAGTTTCATTTATAAATATACAACTTGCAAAATTATTAGGAAATTTATATAAATTATTTATTGATTTACTATTAATAATTGCAAAATATACTTCAGACATACCGTTTAGTAAAATATATGTAAAGACACCACAAATATGGCAGATAATGCTTTATTATATAATTATATTTTTAGGTACATATTTATATAAAAAATTTGGAAAAGAATGGATAAAGCTAAAAATAAAAGAAGTATTTAATATTATAATAAAAAATAATAAAAAGTTTGTAGCAGTTTTAATAATAATAGTAATATTTATTTTAATTTCTATTAAAGTCCCTAATAATTTAAAAGCTTACTTTATAGATGTAGGACAAGGAGACTCATGCCTAATAATCACTCCAAATAATACGAAAATATTAATTGACCGGAGGGGGAAGTGAAACTTATGATATTGGAGAAAATACAATAATACCATATTTGTTAAATAGAGGAATAAAGAGTATTGATTATATTATATGTAGCCATTTCGATACAGACCATGTAGGAGGATTAAAAAGTGTTTTAAAAAATTTAAAAGTAAAAAATATTGTAGTTTCAAAACAAAGTGAGCAAAGTGAAAATTTTGAGCAAATAATGGAAATTGTAATGAATAAGAAGATAGATGTAATAGTTGTAAAAGCAAGAGATAAAGTAGTATTTGACAAATATTCATATATGGATGTATTATATCCAACTGAAGATTTTATGCATGACGATATAAATAATAATTCAATTGTCGCAAAATTTATATGCAATAATACAAGTATGTTATTTACACGGAGATATTGAGCTGGAAGCAGAAAATAATATACTTAAATTATATGATAAAGATAAATTAGAAGCGGATATATTGAAAGTTGCGCACCATGGCTCAAAAACTTCAACAAGTGAGAATTTTTTAGAAGCAGTATCGCCTAAAATTGCTTTAATAGGAGTAGGAGAGAATAATAAATTTGGACATCCAAGTCAAAATGTCATAGAAAGGCTAGAAAATATACATTGTAAAATTTATAGGACAGACAAAAATGGAGAAATAAGTATTGAAATCACTCCCACAGGAGAAGTGAATATATAATATTTCCGCCTACCTTTTGGAGTGATATTTATAATATGTTTTTACTACAAAAGAAAAGGAACTATTGAATTTTGACGTTCCCCTTACTGGTGCAGACTTCTAAACAAAATTTATAAGAAGTCTGCACCATTCGCCGTCGCTTTCAGCTCCGTTGTTCGCTGCGCGGGTTCACTTAAAATTAAATAGTTCCTTTTCTTCTTCATTTAAGTATAGTAGTAACTAGCCGTTTTGGAGTAAAAGTAGGTTTAAATCTCCGTGTCAAAATAATCATTTATTCCCGTATAAATCCCAAAAGCCAACTTATCCTGATAATCATCCTGAACAAGTAGAGAAAGCTCTTCTGGGTTAGATAAAAAGCCACATTCTACAAGACAAAGAGGAATAGTAACATTATCAACAATATAAATATTATTTATAGACTTAGGAAGTTTAGTATTCTTTTTATTCATTGTTTCGTTTAGTGAATTTTGAATTTTTTCAGCTAAAAGTTTACCATTATTATTTTTTAGATTATAAAACGTCTGCCAACCACTATACTGAGTTTCCGTGATTTTATTTAAATGAATAGAAACAAAAATATCGGCAGAACTCTCATTACCAAGTTTTACTCTTTTTTTTGTATCATCAACTTTTTTCTGTCTTAAAGTTTTACTATCAACTTCATATATTATATTTTCATCAGACCTAGTCAAGATAACAGTAGCACCACTTTGCTCTAAAAGCTCTTGCACTTTAAGAGCAATTTTTATATTTAATTCAGCTTCAGTTATTCCATTTGCAGCTACAGCACCACCATCTGCACCGACCATGACCAGCATCTATAATAACAACTTTTTCATTTACAGGGAGAGCAGAAACCTGAGTTATCTCATAACTTCTTTGATTAGTATTTCCATTAACAAGGCAAAAGGAAAAAGACAATACTAAAAAGCACAAAATTAAAGCAAAGTGTTTTTTTCTGAAAACAAACATAAAATCCTCCTGGATATGAATAAATCTCACATACTATATATATGTGAGATACAGATAATATATTAATTTAAAGATTAATGTTGCCTTCTATTTATTGCATAAGCACTACCAGGAGTAACTTTTGCCAAGTGCTTTACTTGAGCTCCTATTTCTCCAATTTCCAACACATTGTGAAATCTTCCTCTTGATACTTCAACAACACCTATTGAAAGTGAAACTAAAGGAAATTCTTCAATAATTCCTTTTCTATTTGGAACTTCTAAGTAGCCTTTTTCTTTATCCTCTTCTGAAAAATAATCAAGTATTTTTCTATCAAACTCTAAGATTATATTTTGACAAATTTCTTCATAGTTCTTATTTGTAACCAAAGCCACAAAGTCATCTCCACCAATATGCCCAACGAAATTATGGATATTTTCATCTGCATTAACATTTTTTAAAATAATTCTTGCTGTTTGCTTTATTATTTCATCTCCTTCTAAGAATCCATAAGTGTCATTGTAGGCTTTAAAGTTATCTAAGTCAAAATATAAAACAGCAAATTCTTGCTTTTTTAATAAACGCTTTTTTAATTCTGATTGAATTGGTAAATTTCCAGGAAGCTTTGTAAGAGGACTTATACCTCTATTTCTATATAAAAGTTTGATTATATTTCTTACTGTATAGTGCATACATTCACTATCAATTGGGCTTTTTACAAAGAAATCTACTTCTTCTCTTAAGATTTCTCTTTTATGTTCAACTGCATCATTAGATGTTACAACCATTATAGGGGTAATGCTATTATCCTCACTACTTCTAATAATTTTACAAACATCTAATAAAGTTTTTGATTTTAGCTTGTCCTCGTTTATTATAATTAAAGCAGGAACATCAAGTAAATGCTCGGCAATAGTATCTGCTGAAAAAGCTTTAATAATAACTTCCTTTGAGTGTTCAAAAATTTCTTTTAACATAAGAGTTAAATCTTCATCATCTTCTATAATAAATATTTCATGTATCATATTCTATATCATTCCTTTTTCTTGCTATGCTTTTGGCCAAACTTGCCATTGAGAGTAAAACAAAATATGTTAATTACCCCAATGGCAAGAATATTTTAATAATTTTTTCCTTTTACTGTTCTTGAAACACCTTCTACATCAGTTGCTGTAATTGTAGCTAAAATATTTTCTCTATCTGAGATATCATATTTATAACTAAATTCTTTTGCTCCATTAGCTTGAATTACACGTTCTTCTTCAACATTAATTTGTTGTGTAATTGTATCAATACCCTCTTCATCAGTAACCATAACAATTAGATAGTTATCTTGAATATAAAGTTGAATTTCTGGTGGATGTATTCCTCTAACATCTTGTGTTTTTGTTAAAGTTTTATTTTGGGTATTTACAGCAGTGATAGAGAGCGTATTTAAACCAGTAGGAATTTCTGTAGTTTGTTCAATTATAGTATTGTTTTCTGTGCTTGGATATGCCGTTATTTCTTCATCCGAATTCCATTTGTAAGTTATATATGAAAGACCAGTCACATCTGTTGCAGTTATTTTTATATAACTATTATCTATAACAGAAAGTTCAATGCATATTCCATCATAAGCATATTCATAAGAACTTTCACTATATCTTTCATTCTCATCAATAGCTGTTACATGAAGAGTGTTTATTCCAGATGGAATACTTATATTATCTAGTATAAAGGTATTTTCTGAATTACCGTTAACAATAGTATCGACATCGTTATTCCAGTGATATCTTACTCTTGAAATAGGTTTATTGTGAGTAATTGTAACAATAGCATTATTTCCTTCTTGTTCAAACGAAATCTCTGGAACTGATTCATCAATGCTTGATTTACGTATTACTTCATTTTGATATAAGGCATAAGAACCATCTCCTATAAAGATTACTCCGAAAATAATTAAAGAAATAGCAAAAAATCTTAGAATTGATTTTAACGAAGCAGGTCCATGAGTTTTCCCTTTCCCTGTATACAAAATTTGATTCATACGTTTTACCTCCCTTTTCAAAACGAATTATAACATAATGGAAAAATTTTGTAAATAAAAAATTATATATATAAGGTTATTTTTAATACTTTTTCTAAAATTAATTGTATGTTTTTAGAAATTATTTTAAATCTTGCAAAATATAGCAGATAATAGTATAATATATCCTATATTATATTATTATATAAAGAAGGGGAACCTACAATGAATGAAAATTTTAAAGTACTAATAAGTAGAGAAGAATTAGAAAAAAGAATTACAGAACTTGCAGAGCAAATTGATAAGGATTACTTAGGAAAAGAAATTACAATTATATGTGTAATGAGGGGAGCTGTATTTTTTACAGTAGAATTGACACTAAAAATGAAAAGCAAGTTAAAATATGAATTTATAACAATATCAAGTTATGAAGGAACAGATACTACAAGAGAAGTAACTTTAAGAACTGATTTAAGAGAATCAATTGAAGGAAAAGATGTTTTAATTGTAGAAGATATAGTAGATACAGGAAGAAGTATGAGTTATCTTTTAGAACACCTAAGATCTAAAAATCCAAGAACACTTAAAGTATGTGCACTTGCAAATAAAGCTGAAAGAAGAGAAATAGAAGTTCCAATAGATTATATAGGATTTGAGGTTCCAAATAAATATTTAGTAGGGTATGGATTTGATATTGATAATAATTATCGTAATATTCCTTATGTAGCTACCCTAGAAGGCTAAATTTTAACAATAATCAGCATCTTGCGTCGTTATTTTAACATAGAAAATCCTCAACGTGCAAAAGCACGCCTCCGGTATTTCTATGTTAAAATGCCTAGCAATATACTAATTCTTGTTAAAATTGATAGTTTGAAAAATAAACTTCGTATTACGTCGTTTCTTTTCCAAACTAGGCTAAAGTTTAACAATAATCAGCATCTTGCGTGGTTTTTTTCAAAACGAGATGAAAGAAGAGGAAATATGTTTGATATTGAAGAAGAATTAAAAAAGCTTCCGGGAAAGCCAGGCGTATATTTGATGAAAGACATAGATGATAATATTATCTATGTTGGAAAAGCAGTTTCTTTAAAAAACAGAGTAAGACAATATTTTAGAAAAACAAATAAAACAGCAAGAATAGAAAAAATGGTCTCATTGATAGACCATTTTGAATATATTGTGACTGATAATGAGGCAGAAGCTTTAATATTAGAATGTAATTTAATAAAGAAAAATAGACCAAAGTTTAATGTGCTATTGAAGGATGATAAAAGTTATCCATATATAAAGATTGATATTAAAGATGAATATCCAACTGTATACATAACAAGAAGACTACAACATGATGGTGCAAAGTATTTTGGACCATATGCAAACCCTGGTAGTGCAAAAGAAATGGTGGATTTTATTAAAAAAAGATTTAAGATAAGGCAATGTAGAAATTATAAATCTCACAAAAGAGTGTGTTTAAACTATCATATTGGAAGATGTTTAGGACCATGTGCAAATGACGTACCAAAAGATGAATACATGAAACAAATTGACCAAATAATTATGCTATTAGACCGGAAAGGTAGATAAGATAAAAAAAGAACTAGAAAATGATATGCAAAAAGCAGCAGAAGAACAAAGATACGAAGAAGCGGCTCTACTTAGAGATAGGATGATAGCAATAGAAAATATTTCTCAAAAGCAAAAAGTTTCTAATATAAACAGCAATGATATAGATGTAATAGGTATTGCAAGAAATGAGCTATATGTATGTGTTGAAGTATTTTTTGTACGTGGCAGTAAGATGATAGGAAGAGAGCACTTTTTTTTAAACGAATTAAGAGATATGACAAATAAAGAGATAATCTCTGGTTTTATAAAACAATATTATGTAGGAAATATGAATATTCCTAGTAAAATAATGATAGAGGAAGAGATAGAAGATGAGGAAGTTCTATCACATATTTTGTCAGAGGAAGCGGAGAAAAAAGTTGAGATAAAATCTCCAAAAAGAGGAGAAAAACTGAGATTTGTAGAAATGGCTAAGAACAACGCAAAAGTTACATTAGAGAATAATTCACAAGATAAATACGAAATTCTAAGTGAATTAAAACAGATACTTAGCCTAGATAAATTTCCAAATAAAATTGAAACATTTGATATATCAAATATTTCAGGTACTAATATTGTTGCCGGAATGTGTGTAATGCAAGATGGAAAGATAAACAAGTCACTTTCTAGAAGATTTAAAGTAAAAACTGTATTTGCACAAGACGACCCAAGGTGCATGGAAGAGGTAATAGAAAGAAGATTAAGACATTCAATAGATAGTACAAAAAGCGGATTTGGAAAACTTCCAGATTTAATATTTGTTGATGGTGGTATTACTCAAATTAGAGCCGCAAAAGAAGCTTGTAGAAAATGTAATGTAGAAATTCCAATATATGGAATGGTTAAAAATGATAAACACAGAACAAGAGCTTTAATAGATGAAGAAAGAAAAGAAATACCTCTTTCTGAAAATGCAATGAATTTAATAACAAGATTCCAAGATACTGTACATGATACAGCTATAGAATACCATAGAAAACTAAGAGATAAAGAAATGTCTAAATCAAGACTAGATGACATAGAAGGAATTGGAGAAAAGAAAAAAGAACTTTTATTAAAAAAATTTGGAAGTACTGAAAAAATAAAGAATGCAAGCATAGAAGAATTAGAAGAGATAAAGGGTATTAATGCAGATTTAGCAAAAAGAATAAAAGAAAACCTAGAATAGAGACGAATAGTAGAAGATGAAAAATGTAATAAACAAGCCATAAGAAGAATATATATTTCTTTGAGGGGGTATTACAGATGAAAAAGTTTATTACATTTATATTAGTCTTAGGCTTTAGTTTTTGCATAATTAATGTTGTTTTACTTATTAGCTTTTTTAATATTTTATCGAGCATGTAAGGAAGGAACAAAAATAATGGAGATAGCAAAAAATTGGAAAGATTATGAAATAATAGACATGGCAAATGGAGAAAAACTAGAAAGATGGAAAGATATTATTTTAGTTAGACCTGACCCACAAATAATATGGAAATGTAAGGAAAATCCTGAAGAATGGAAAAGGCAAAATGCAAGATATATAAGGAGCAAAACAGGAGGAGGAGCTTGGGAATATAAAAAAGCTCTTCCAAAATCTTGGCAAATAAAATATAAAAACCTTACATTTAATATTAAACCTATGGGATTTAAACATACTGGGCTATTTCCTGAACAAGCAGTTAATTGGGATTGGATGATAGATAAGATAAAATCAGCAAAAAGAGAGATAAACGTTTTGAATTTATTTGCATATACAGGAGGAGCAACAGTAGCTTGTTTAAGTGCTGGAGCAAAAGTATGCCATGTAGATAGTTCAAAAGGCATGGTATCTTGGGCTAAAGAAAATGTAGAAGCATCTGGACTTGCAAATAGACCAGTAAGATACATAGTAGATGATGTAGTAAAATTCGTAAATCGTGAAATTAGAAGAGGGAACAAATACGATGCAATAATAATGGATCCACCATCTTATGGAAGAGGAGCAAACGGCGAAGTATGGCAATTTGAAAACAATATTTATGACTTAGTAGAACTATGCTCAAATGTATTATCAGACAAGCCATTATTCTTCTTAATAAACTCATATACAACAGGAATATCAAGCAAAGTGTTAGAAAATATACTAAATCTAACTATTGCAAAAAAACATACAGGAAAAACATATTCAGGCGAAATAGGACTGCCAATGAGCAAATCAAAACTTGTGCTCCCATGTGGGATATACGGAAGATTTGAGGCATAGTTTGACAAGAATTGCGTTTTGGCGTTGTTGTTCTACGAAAGAAAATCCTCAACGTGCAAAAAGCACGCCTCCGGTATTTCTTTCTTGAACGCCTAGCCAAAAGCACAATTCTTGCTAAACTAAATTTATAATAAAGAAAGAGAGAAAAATGCAGAAATTAAATGTAATTTATGAAGATAATCATATTATAGTAGTGGAAAAAATACCAAATATTCCTTCACAGTCAGACAAAACAGAAGACATGGACATGCTAAGTATGATAAAAGAATATCTAAAAGAAAAATATAAAAAACCAGGAAATGTATACTTAGCATTAGTACATAGACTTGATAGACCAGTTCGGTGGAGTAATGGTATTTGCAAAAACTTCAAAAGCAGCAGCAAGACTAAGCGAAGAAGTAAGAGAAAGAAGGGTGCAGAAAGAGTACTTAGTTGTTGCAGACGGAAAATTCGAAAAAGAAAAAGGCACACTTGAAGATTATTTACTAAAAAATCAGCAAAAGAATACTAGTAAAGTTGTAAAAGAAGGCACAAAAGGAGCAAAGCTTGCTAAACTTGATTATGAAGTTTTGAAGTATAATGAGGAAATTAATTTGTCAGTTGTAAGAGTTAAACTTCATACAGGTAGACATCATCAAATAAGGGTACAGCTTGCAAATATTTCACATAGCATATATGGAGACCAGAAATATGGCACAAGAGGGAGACGGAAAGCAAATCGCTCTTTGGGCGTATCGCTTAAGCTTTTATCATCCAGTGACAAAAGAATTAATGACGTTTAAAGTACTTCCAGAAATAAACGGAACATGGAAGATAATAGAAGATTTAGAAATAGAATAAATGTAGATGTAAATATTTATAGAATTAAGTAGATAATCATAATAATTTAAAATTTATTCAATTTGCTTAGGTTTCAACTTTTTGCATAGAAATTCTAATTTTCAAAATTGAGCCTCTTTCACTTTGTAAAATTTTACTTCGTAAAATTTACGTGAACATCCCTCAATTTTTCGAATAAGAAAGGCGTGCGTTAACGAAATCAAAGATTTCGACGCACATATGTGAAGACTGCTTCGCAGTGCTTCACAAATATAGGAAGCCTAACCTTGTTGTATATGGAAAAATCCACATAAGGTCAAGATAAAAGTCGATTTTTCCTATACAATAAGAATTTCTAACTTAAAAGTTTCACAGACGCAAATTTCATAAATTTTAAATTATTATGATTTTTTACAAAATGCGACAAAATATGTCATAACTTACAAAAATAGAAGACTAGGAATAGGGGAGTTTGTTTTGATTTTAGAAACTTCACTCCGATTTCCTAGTCTTTAATAAATTATTTCATTTTTTCTATTTTGCTTCGATGCTGAAAGGCGTATCTGCTCCACCGTCACCTGTTAGACCGACATTAACTTTAGTTAAGTCGATTTCAACAACTGGGCGAAGTGCATCACTACGACTTCCTTCACTACCATTTGAGCGATACAAATGATATGCATTAATAGTGTTTCCGGTCTACACGAAACTCTCTATAATCAAACCAATTACTACTATATTCTACACAACGTGATGCAAGCCAATATGCATTTTTAAGATTTATTGTAGTACCAGGCTGATAGCTAAATAACTCTAAGTAATTTGATGTCATGTATGTTGTTGACAAAGTATATGTATAATATGTTTCTCTTCCTTTAAACGACGCATTACCCGTTGAAGTTCCCGTTACATAAACGTCTTGGGTACTTAAATCATACATTGTTCCATATGCTCCATTTGGTGCTCCATTTAATTCTTGTTCAAATATACTTGGATAGTTCCTGTACAAAGGGGTATATTCGGTTAATGTTGCTCCTGAATATGTTGAATGTGCTTCTATATCATCTATATTCAAACTTCTTCCTGTTGCTCCTAAAGAACTATTACTATACATTGCTTTACATGCGTTATTTAATAACAATAAAATGGGAAAATATAGAGACAAAAATGTTACTTTTTGTTTAAAAGTTTTAATTGAAGTTACAAAAAACAACAAAATTTTACAAAACAAATAAAAATATTATATAAAAACAAAAAATAGAAAATTCATGAAGCAAATAAAGTGACTTATAAACATTTTCATTCTATATTATTTTTTAATAATAAAATCATCATATAGAAAACTTGACCTAAGGAGAAATCTATTGATGATAGATAAAATACTAGATAATATTTGTGAAAAAATTAATGTAAAAATAAAAAAAGAAATGCCTAACATTGATGATGAAAGAATAGAGATAATTGATTATGGGCTAAAAATGATAATAGGAGAAGTGCCAAAATTAATTATAATGCTTCTTATAGCATATTTCTTAGGTGTTTTACCTTTAACAATATTATCGTATATAATTCTTCTACCATATGCAATATTTGCAGGTGGAGCGCATGCTAAAAGCCACATAGGATGTATAATAGCAACTCCAACTATATATTGCGGAGGTGTAATCTTAAGTCAGAATTTATTTCAAGAAATGAATTTAGAAAAATATTTATTAACTCTTGCAGTATGGATATTTGGAATGACTATGTGTATAATTTATGCACCAGCAGATACAGAAAGTGTACCAATATTAAGAAAAGAAGAAAGAAAATTCAAAAAAATTATGGCATGTGTAACATTGACTATAAGTTTAATAGTTTCAGTTTTTCTAAATAATATTGTAATATCAAATATATTAGTATTTGGATGTTTGATACGTTCAATAATGATGACAAGACCTATGTATATAGTGTTTAACAATAAATATGGACATGAAGTATATGCTCAAAACTAATTTTAGTTTAATACAAGATAAAAAAGCCGGCGTTTATCTTGTGTTATATAAAATTTTACAAAAGAAAGGGGCCTGTGTATGGTAAAAACTTTAGCAAAAATGGCAGAAAAAACTGCAAAATCAGCTAATGCATCTTGTTGGATTTTTGGAGCATTTCATCAACCTAAAATGCCAGCTGCATTAATTAAAAAAGATTAAAATTTACAATCTAATTATAAGATTAATATAATATTTCCTTAAATGATAGTTAAAAGGCTATCAAAAAATAATATAAAGTTACAAATATACATAAATAGAAGTGCCTTTTAGGCACTTCTATTTATGTAATCTTCTATTTTACAAAAATTTCTAAATCTTGTATAAATAATTCTTTGGTCTTTGTTGTAAATAAGTTTAAGTTATCAGATTTGTTAAGTATTTTGTTTACTTCCCATAGACCAAGACCATGTGAACCCTTTTCTTCAGTTTTAGATGTAAAACCTTTTTCACGTGTTCTATCAATGTTTATATCCTTATTTGAATAACTATTTTTAATAGAAATTACATATTTTGTAAATTTAGTATTTTCAAAAGGACCAGTTACTTCAAAGAAAATTTCTTTTTCAACTGAATTTTTAGCAGCTTCTACAGCATTATCTAGAAGTATTCCTAAAATTCTTGTAAGAATATAAGGAGACACTGGAATTTTATCAAAGTGAGGCTTTATGCTAACATTAAAATTTACATTTTCCTGTTCTGCTAAAAGATATTTTGATGCAATTAAACTGTATAAAGCAGGGTCATTTATTAAAGATGGGTCTAATGCAGCTAAATTGTTTAGATTATCATATTCTTTGTTAACGCTCTTATAATATTTTTCCAAACCCTTCATATCATCATTTGCAATATAACCTGCAATTGATTGCATTATATTACTGAAATCATGTTTAATTATTCTCATATTATCATGTAAAAGTTGTAAAGTTTTGTTATATAACTGTGCTTCTTCTAATGATTGGTTTGTTACTTCTAATTTGGTAGTTTTAAATAAACTAAAAATACTAATGCAGAAATATATTACTAGTGAGATAATGCCTAAAAGAGTAACTAAAAATGGTAAAGTTTCCATATAAAACATAATAATATAAATTTGCATAGCTATTGCAATAATTGCAAATATAAAATTTAATATTAGTATGAATTTATTTTTTCTACTCATATTTTCAATTAAAATAATATTTAACTTAAAATGTTTTATTAGTCTATAAATCAAATAAGTTGATAAATATATAAGTATAGTTATGAACAATCTTGTTATAGGAATGAGATATAAATCTTCATAGCTAAGATTAAAAAGTATCATAAAAATCTTGCAAAATATAGTTTCCAAAACAACAATAAGTATTTTAGGAATGAATTCTGCAATAATACCTTTTAAGATACTACATTTAAAAACATAAATAATTAAAATAAAGTCTGCAATCATATTTAAGTAAACACTATAAGGCTTATCTAAAAATGTACTAGATAAGCAAGAAACAAAGCATAAAGATAGTACATAAATAACAAATTGCTTTTTGGTATATTTGATGTTTAATATTTGTGTAAAAAGTAATGCAAATACTATTGCTTCAATAAAAATAAATGGTATTCCCCACTTATTAAATATTATTCCCATCAAACCTTCATTAGGCGTTGTGAGCATAGTCCAAATTCTTTCCATTATTAATCACCTCCATAAAATTATCTTTATATTTTGGACCAATATAACACTTGGTATTTTCATCAAAGAAAAGTGTGTTAGTACTAGTCTCAATATGGCTAATATTATTGACATTTGCAATGTAAGATTTATGACATCTTACAAAATTCTTTGGTAATTTTTGTGAGACTTTATTAAATGAACTATAAGTCTCATAAGTTTTGTTGTTGGTTTTGAAAACTAATTTCATACCATCTCTTTTAATGTAATAAATATCGTTTTGGTTAATATAAGTTTTACTGTTTAAAGAAATAAAGTTACTTGTAGAAAAGTTAATATCATCAAATAACCTAATTAATGTCTTTTCTAATCTTTCAGAGGTGATAGGTTTCGGTAAATAATCAAAAGCTTTAACTTGAAAAGCTAAAAATGCATATTCTAAATGACCAGTTGTAAAAATGAAATAAATATTCTTATTAGTACTTCTAATTTGTTCAGCTATATCTATTCCATTTACATCAGACTTAAGTTGAATATCTAAGAATAATACATCTGCCTTATTCTCCCTCATATAGTCTAAAACCTCTGAAATTTTAGTAGACTTGAAGCCAACTTTTGCATTAAAGTCATTTTTCAAAATGATCTTATTTAAAGTTTTTTCTAAATTGTTCAAAAACGATAAATTATCATCGCATAGTACAAAATTTAACATTATTTTACCTCCGTCTAAAAAAATTTAAGGAAAAAGCGAAATTGTAAAATCCTAAATTATAGAAGATTAGATTTTATAATATTCGCGTATTTCTATTCTATAAAAAGAATAAGAAAATGCTAAAACCATTTACTGCACTTCTATAGAACAGAAAAAATTGGTATAAAAATTTACAAATTATTACAATTTTTTATACCAAAAATAATATTAAAACAAAATACTGATATTGTCAATGAACTATAAGCAAAAAATATTGACTTTTATTACTTTAAAAAGTATAATGAAAGTACTATTAACAAAAATTAGAATTAATGATAAAATTAGGTAGGATGTTACTCTTTTAGAAGAAGGGAAAAGATATAGCGTGAAAGATATAAAAATCATTGTGGCAACACATAAGGAATATAAAATGCCAAAAGATAGTATGTATATTCCTGTACATGTAGGAAAAGAATTAAAAAACGAGAACTTGGGATATCAAGGAGATAATGTTGGAGAAAACATATCTCTAAAGAATCCTTATTTTTGCGAGTTAACAGGTCTGTATTGGGCATGGAAAAATTTAGATGCAGACTATATAGGACTTGTTCACTATAGAAGATATTTTACAAAAAAGAAACATATACCAAGAGACATAGATTCAAGAATTGAAAGTGTGTTAACAAAAGAAGAAGCAAATGAGTTATTAAAAGATACTGATATTGTTCTTGCTAAAAAAAGAAGATATTATATAGAAACAATTTATTCTCATTATAAACATACAATGTACATAGAACCACTAGATGAAACAAGGAAAATATTAAGTGAAATGTATCCAGAATATCTTGAAGAATTTGATAATCTTCACAAAAGAACATCAGCTCACATGTTTAATATGTTTATAATGAAAAAAGAAATATTAGATGAATATTGCACATGGTTATTCAATATTTTATTTGAACTAGAAAAAAGAGTAGACGCAACTAAGTATGATGACTTCCATGCAAGATTTTTTGGTAGAATTTCTGAAGTTTTACTAAATGTATGGATAAACAAAAGCAAACTAGATTATAAAGAAGTAAATGTATTAGATATAGAAAAAATAAATTGGATAAAAAAAGGAATGTCATTTTTAATGGCAAAATTTGCAGGAAAGAAATATAGAAAGAGTTTTTAGGAGACATGGAAGATTTAATAACTATTATAATACCAATATATAATGTAGAAAAATACTTAAGAGAGTGTCTAGATAGCGTAATTAATCAAACATATAAGAAATTACAAATAATACTTATAGATGATGGTTCAAATGATAATTCAGGAAAAATATGTGATGAATATAAAGAAAAAGACAATAGAATAGAAGTTATGCATAAAGCAAACGGAGGCGTAAGTTCAGCTAGAAATGCAGGACTTAAAATTGCAAAAGGAGACTACATTACATTTGTAGATGGAGATGATTATTTAGATAAAGACTATTGCGAAAAGTTACTAAGAAAATTAAAAGAAAATGATGTAGAATGTGTTATTTGTGGATATAACAGATTATACGAAAAAAACTTAGAAGTAGTAACGAAAGGTGAAAATCTAAGAATAACTAATAAAGAATTTTTAGATAACATTTTGAATGTACAAGGTGGAGCAGGAATTGCATGTGCAAAACTTTGGAAGAAAAATGCAGTAATAAATATAAAATTCAATGAAGAAATAAAAATTGCAGAAGATTCACTTTTTGGTATTCAAGCGGCAAAAAATGTCAATAATGTATATATATTAAATGAAGCATTATATAATTATAGGTTTAATAAAAATTCAGCTGTTAGAAGATATAATAAAGATTTTGCGAATATTTGCTTAAAATCTATGAAAGCAGCAAAAGAATACATTGAAAAAGAATATGCAAATGATGAAAGTGTTATAAAAAAATTTAATAACTATATAGCATATCATATTTTACTTATATCAGTAAATTATTGCTTTAATAAAGAAAATAGTCTAAATTGGATAGAACAGATTAGAAGTTTAAAAGAAGTAGTAAGTATACCAGAATATAAAGAAGGGGTAAAAAAATCAAATTACGAAGGACTTTCTTTGACAAGAAAAATAACATTATTTACAATAAAACATAAATTATATTTTATAACAATGCTAATTGGAAAAATAAGACAAGCACAATTTAAAAGATGAAAGGGAAAATTAAGTTCTGAGCATATTCAGAATAGATACTGTAACTTATGAGGGAGAGAGAATGTTAATTTACATATTACTACTATGTTTTATATTAATGTTAATAGGTTCATATTTCTTATTTAAAAAAGAAATTATGCATCCAGTAATAATATTTATTGCAATGTACACATTCAGTGTACTTTGTGCTGTATGTAATATTGACAATTGGGGAATAGAAATGTCAAAAATGACATTTATAATATTATTACTTGGAGCAGTTGAATTTGTTTTAGTTTCATATATTACACAAAAAATATATATGAAGAAAACAAAATATAAAGAAATAAAACCAAAAATGAGAAAAATAGAAGTTCCAAGATTAATAATCTATGCAATAATTATCTTCTCAATAATTGTAATATGCTTGCAACTTCTAGTAGTGCTTGATATAGCATCTAGGTATGGAGAATTTACAGGACTATCAGATGCATTAACAATATACAAAGACCATACTTCATATAGTAAAGACGTTGACTTACCAAGCTATTTAACAATAATGCAATGTGGAGTTATAGCAGGCGCATTTTCTATAACATTAATATTTATAAACAATTTGTTAGTAGAAAAAGATAATAAATTAAAATATATAAGAAACAATATTTGTTATTTATTACCAGCAATATTATTTGTGATATCTTATCTAGTTCAATCTAATAGAGGTATGATAATAGATTTTGTTGTAAGCATGCTTACAATAGGTATACTTTTATGGATTCAAAAATATGCGTGGAAAAAACATGTAAAAATAAAAACAATAATTACAATAGGTATTATTGGAGTGATAGGATTAATAATATTCTATTATAGTGCTACATTGATTGGAAGAATTAATACAAAAGGAATGTTTGACTACATCACATATTATTGTGGAGGCTCAATAGAATGTTTCAATCAATATGTAAAAAATGAGAAGCAAATAAAAATGGTAAGGGGAGAAGAAACGTTTTATAGCCTTATCTTAAACCTAGATTCTCTTGGATTAACAGACTATAATTTAGGAGAAAGAGAATCTGGACACTTAGAGTTTATCTATTATGAAGATGAAATGGTAGGTAATATTTATACAGCATATAGAAGATGGATGAACGATTTTGGAATACTTGGAATAATAATTTTTCAAGGAATTATGTCAGCATTTTTCACAATATTGTACTGCAAAACAAAATACAATAGTGGAAAATTGGGAAATTTATGGATATTAATCTATGGATACCTTTCATATACAATATATATGCACCCAATGGATGGATACCTATATTTCGAAGTATTAAGCAAAGCGGGAATTGCTAGACTTGTATCAGTTATAGCACTATATATAATTTTAGAAAACTGGAATAATATAATAAATTATTTAAAAGAAAAATTAAAGAAATATAAAAAAGAAAATCCAGAAGAACAAAAAGAAGAACAAAAGAAAATATTAGTATTTGGGATAACAGAAAATCCAGGCGGAGTAGAAAGTGTAATAATGAACTATTACAGAAATATAGATAGAGAAAAAGTACATTTTGATTTTCTATGTAATAGTGAAATTGTCTCTTATGAAGATGAAATTTTAAGTTTAGGTGGAAAAATATTTAAGGTTACAGCAAGGAGCAAAGATTACAAGAAGTATAAGGAAGATATGAAAAACTTCTTTGAGAATAATGCAAAAGAGTATTCAGCAATATGGGTAAATGTATGTAGCTTAGCCAACATCGACTATTTAAAATATGCAAAAAGATATGGCATAAAGAGGAGAATTATACACAGTCATAATTCTAGAAATATGGATAGCTTTTTAAGAGGAATGCTTCATAGATTAAATAAATTTATAATAGATGAATACGCTACAGATTTTTGGGCTTGCTCAGAAGACGCAGGAAAGTGGTTCTATTGTAGGAACATAAGAAATAGTGATAAGTTTTTAATAGTAAATAATGCCATAGATATAGAAAAATATAAGTATAATCCAATAATAAGAGAAGAGTATAGAGCAAAAATGGGGCTTCAAGATAAATTTGTGGTTCGGAAATATTGGAAGACTACATTTTCAGAAAAATCAAATATTTTTGCTTGATATTTTTAAAGAAATTTGCAAAATAAATGAAAATTCTTGCCTACTAATTGGAGGACAAGGTGAGGAAGAGGAAAAATTAAAGGCAAAGGCAAAAGAGCTTGAAATAGAAGATAAGGTTAAATTTTTAGGAATGGTAGATAATGTATCTGAAGTTTTACAAGCAATGGATGCGTTTGTATTTCCTTCGTTATTTGAGGGCTTAGCAGTAGTTTTGATAGAGGCACAGGCATCAGGACTCCAAGTGTTTGCGTCAAGTGACGTAATGCCAAAGTCAGCAAAAATGTCAAAGTATTTCGAGTTTATACCACTTCTAAATGATGAAAAAGAATGGGCAGAAATTATAGTTAATAGCTGTAAAAATTGTGAAACAGCTAGAGATAATAGAAAAAATGATATAGCAGAAAATGGGTTTGATATAAAGGTTGAAGCAAAAAAGCTTGAAAACATATTACTTGAAAAATAGCAATGTCTAATAAATAATAATTAAAATTGTATTCAATTTGCTTAGGCTACGCATTTCTTCATAGAAATTGTAATAATTTTCAAAACAAGCCTTTTTCACGGCAAGCGTGAATCTTACTCGTTTTGAAAATTAACAATTTCTAATTTGAAATACTTGCAGACACAAATTTCATAAATTTTGAATTATTATTTATTAGACATGTAAAAATTTTCAGAAAGGAATGAGTTTTAAGTGAAATACTTTGTTTGTGAAGGAACACCAGAAGGAGCATATAATGCATCAACAAAAGCAAGGAAAGATGCAGAGTATATATTAAAAAATCTAAATTTTAAAGAATTTTATATAGAAACTAAGTATGGCGTACAACAAAATAAACTACTAAAATTCAAACAATTAATAGACTATCGAAAAAATTGTGAAATTTGGATGAAAACTATTACAAACCTTAAAAAAGATGATATACTATTGATACAATATCCATTAATAAATACAATGCTAGGATTTGAGAAGGTAATGGAGAAGCTAAAAGAAAAAGGAGTAATAACAATAATACTCATACATGATTTAGATTCTTTAAGATTTATTGGAATGCCTAGAGTTGTAAAAGAGGATAGAAATGTTATAAATAAAGCAACTTACATTATTGCACATAACAAAAAAATGAAAGAAAAGTTAATAGAAATGTGCAAAATAGATAAAGATAGAATTATTGAACTTGAAATATTTGATTATATATTAGACAATGAGATTATTCCAAAAGAAAGAAAAAAGGACAAGCCAATAGTAATTGCTGGAAATCTATCGAAAGAAAAAGCGGAATATCTAAAATATTTGAAAAATGTTAATAATGTTACTTTTAATCTTTATGGAAAAGGATATCAAAAAGATGAAGATGAAAAAAACATAAATTACATAGGTGCATTTCTTCCAGAAGAACTTATAAACAATTTAGACGGGAGTTTTGGACTAGTGTGGGATGGAAATTCAATAGATACATGTAGCGGACCTTATGGAGAATATTTAAAATATAATAATCCGCATAAAACATCTTTGTATTTAACAGCAATGTTACCAGTAATTGTTTGGAAAAATTCAGCAATGGCAGAATTTGTTGAAAATAATAAAGTAGGAATCACAATAGAAAGATTAGAAGATATATCTTTTGAAATTCAAAAAATTACAGATGAAGAATACTCAAAAATGATAGAAAATACAAAAGCAATATCAGAGAAACTAAAAAGAGGAGAATATTTGAGAAAATCAATATATAAGATAAGTGAAGGGAAATAAAATGCAGAAAAAAAGCGTAACTAAGAATTATATGTATAACTTAATATACCAAGTGCTTGTTCTAATACTCCCATTAGTAACAACTCCATATATATCAAGAGTACTTGGAGCAGAAAATATAGGAATATATAGTTACACGACATCTATTTCTGCATATTTTATTTTGTTTGGTTCACTTGGAGTTGCTCTATATGGCCAAAGAGAAATAGCATATAAACAAGGCAACAAAAAAGAATATAGTAAAACTTTCTGGGAAATTGTAATTTTTAGAGCAATAACAATATTTATTTCAATTATAATCTTTTATTTAACTTTTGCTAGAGGAGATAGTGGGTATAGTCTATATTATAAAATTCTAATTCTTGAAATAATAGGAAACTGCATAGATATAACATGGTTTTTCCAGGGATTAGAGGATTTTAAAAAGGCAGTAATAAGAAACTTAATAGTAAAAATAGTTAGCATAGTATGTACATTTACATTTGTTAAAAGTTCTGGAGACCTTTGGATATATTTTATGATCTATGTGTCATCTATTCTAATAGGTAATGGCTCATTATGGTTAAGCATACCTAAATATATAGAAAAAGTAAATAGAAGTGAATTAAAAATTGCAAGACATTTAAGACCAACAATAATGTTATTTATTCCACAAATTGCAATTCAAGTATACACTGTACTTGATAGAACGATGATAGGAGCAATAATTACAGACAAATCAGAAGTTGGATATTATGATCAAAGTCAAAAAATTATCAAAATGTTACTTGCGGTTATAACTTCGCTTGGAACAGTAATGCTTACAAGAATATCTAATAATCTTGCAAATGGAGAAAAAGAAAAAGTAAAAGCATATATGAAAAAATCATTTAGAGTAGTATTTATGCTTTCATTCCCAATGATATTTGGAATATTTGCAGTATCAGGAGTATTTGTTCCGCTATTTTTTGGTCAAGGATATGAAAGAGTAATAATTCTAATGAATGTAATTAGCCCAATACTGCTATTAATAGGACTTAGTAATGTTACTGGAACACAATATTTACTCCCAACTAAAAGACAAAGAGAATTTTCAATTTCAGTAATATGTGGAGCAATTATCAACTTTATAATGAATATATCATTAATATGGAGTTATGGAGCGGTAGGAGCATCAATAGGTACAGTAATTGCAGAATTCACAGTGACAGCTATACAGGTATATTTTGTAAGACATGATTTCAATTTTAAAGAAATTTTGAAGAGTAGTAAAAACTATCTAATATCAGCAATAACAATGTTTGCTGTATGCCTAATATTAGTACAGATATTAACTAATAGCCTAGTATCATTATTTATAGAAGTAGCTGTTGGAGTGATAGTATATGGTATAATGCTAATAATATTAAAAGACGAATTTGTTATGGATATATTAGGCAGGATTAGGAATAAATTACATTAGTTGTGCACTGAGGAAGGAACGTGATTAATTATGAAGAAATATGATTATTTAATAGTAGGAGCAGGATTATTTGGAGCAATTTTTGCTTATGAAGCAAAAAAGAAAAATAAGAAGTGTCTAGTGATAGATAAAAGAGCACACATAGCAGGAAATATATATACAGAAAATATAGAAGGAATAAATGTACACAAATATGGAGCACATATATTCCACACGAGTAATAAAGAAGTGTGGGAGTTTATAAATAAATTTGCAGAATTTAATAACTATATAAATTCACCAGTTGCAAGATATAAAGACGAATTATATAATATGCCATTTAATATGAATACTTTTAATAAGCTATGGGGAGTTAAGACTCCAAAAGAAGCAAAAGAAAAAATAGAAAAAGAAAAAGCAGAAGCAAAAGTTGAAGAACCTAAGAACTTAGAAGAGCAAGCAATAAGTTTAGTTCGGAAAAACAATATATGAAAAATTAGTAAAAGGATACACAGAAAAACAATGGGGAAAGAGGGCAACAGAATTACCAAGTTTTATAATAAAAAGATTACCTGTTAGATTTGTATATGATAATAATTATTTCAATGACAGATATCAAGGAATACCAATTGGCGGATATACAAAAATAATAGAAAAAATGCTTGAGCGGAACTGAAGTGAAATTAAACACAGACTTTTTTGATGATAGAGAAAATTTAGAAAATATAGCAGAAAAAATAATATTTACAGGACCAATAGATAAATATTATGACTATAAATTCGGAGAGTTAGAGTATAGAAGTCTAAGATTTGAAAGTGAAATTTTAGAAGAGCAAAATCACCAAGGAAATGCAGTTGTAAATTATACAGAATATGAAGTACCATATACTAGAATAATAGAACATAAGCATTTTGAATTTGACACTGAAAGTCCAAAGACAATTATTACAAAAGAATATCCAGACAGTTGGAATAAAGAAAAAGAACCATATTATCCAGTAAACGATGAAAAGAACAATAATCTATATCAAAAATATGTAGCTATTTCAAAAGAAAATAACAAAGTGATTTTTGGAGGAAGACTCGGATCATACAAATATTATGATATGGATAAAGTAATAATGGAAGCATTAAATTTAGTAAAGCAAGAACTATAAAATATATGGAAGAAACGGTATGATTTATCGTTTCTTTTTTTATTGAAATCCGGTAGTTGGGGACGGTTCTAAATGACCGGATTTCCTATTTACAATCTATCTTTGCATATATTTTTCAAATGAATAATATAAATAAAACAGGAGGAAAAGTATATGACAAGAATAATAAAAAAGTTATCAGGACTTGTTTTTATTTTGATGTTAATTACAGTTTGGGCAATATATAGTTATAATGATACAAGCATCCTTACAAGTGCAAACAGTATCAGTAATAAAAAAATAAATTGGGGAATAAAAAGAGGGAAAAATCATGAACAACCAGACCTTGGGACAACAAATATAGAATTAATAGAGAAATATGATGGAATAGCAATGGGAAATAAAGAAAAAAAGTACGTATATCTTACATTTGATAGCGGTTATGAAGCGGGATATACAGAAGAGATATTAGATATATTAAAGGAGAATGAAGTTAATGCAACCTTTTTCATAACAGCTCATTACTTAAATTCGGCAAGTGATTTAGTAGAAAGAATGATAAAAGAAGGACATATTATTCGGAAATCATACAGTAAATCATAAGTGCCTTCCAGAGATATCTGAAGAAGAAATAAAAGAGGAAGTAATGCAATTACATACAGCTGTGTATGAAAAATTCGGCTATGAGATGAAATATATAAGACCACCAAAAGGAGAATATAGTGAAAGAACTTTGAGTATTACAAATAATCTCGGTTATACAACTGTAATGTGGAGTTTTGCTTATGATGATTGGGATGAAGAAAAACAAGGAAGAACAGATTATGCAAAAGAAAAAATCATATCTAACATACATCCAGGATGTATAATGCTACTACATTCGACATCTAAGGATAATGTAGAAATCTTAGAAGAAATTATACAAGAAATAAAGAAAATGGGATATGAATTCAAAAGCATAGATGATTTTGAAAAATAGCAAAGTTTAAGAATGTAAGTTTTTACAAACATTAATAAGCTCGATTAAAGCATCGACATTTATTTTTTCATCTTTAACAACTTTGCATAGTTTTACTAAATCAGTATCAGTAATTTCAGAGGAAGTGTCAAAATTTAATAGAACATTAGGTGTAGTGTGAAAAAGATTTGCAAGATCAATAATCATATCAGCGGTAAAGCTGCTATGACCTAATTCATAGTGATTATAAGTAGTTCTTGACATCTTTAGAAAATCAGCTACATCTTTTTGTTTTAAATCATGATCTTCACGCAAATAAGAAATATTATGACTTAAATCCATTATTTAAAAAATGGAAAGTTTTTTGTGATTTAATTAATATTTCTGGCTTATATAATAATGTAAAAGTAGATGCCGGAGGTTATGGAATTTCTTGGAATGATAATATAGATTTATCTAGCAATGAATTATGGGAGAATGGAAAAGAAGGACAATGAGGGTTTTAATTTTCTAAGACAAATTATTATATAAAATAGTAGAAAGGCAAAAAGTGAAGAGTTACCAATTGGGAGCTCTTCACTTTTATAATATTCAATTATATTATGCTATTTTACTGTAATACTGTATGGAGAACTACTTGATCCGTCGCCAGTTAAGCCTATATTAACCTTACTTAAGTCGATTTCTACTACAGGGCGCACCGCATAGCCAGTGTTGCCACCGTAGTCGTTCGAGCGATACAAATTATGGGCATCCACAATACCATCGATCACATAGAATATACGGAACTCAGCACGGATACTTTCCCAGTTGACGCAGCGCGAAGCGAGCCAATATCTTGTAGAGTCACTAAATAGATCTACATATGTTTGACTATTCATTGTACTTGTGGACATTGTAAATGTATAATATGTCCACTTTCCTCTTAATGTTGATGCTTCCGTATATCCTGTTACATATTCTTCTTGTGCACTTGATCCATATTTACTTCCATATGTTCCGTTTACTGAACCTGTTAATTCTGATGCAAATATATTTGGATAAAATCTATTTGGGGGTGTGTACTCATTTCCATAGTTTGAATAACTGTTCTTATTATATGTCATATAAGTTTCTATATCATCTATATTCAAACTTCTTCCAATTGCCCAATCACTATTGCTATACATAGCTCTACAGGCATTGTTTAGAAGTAACACTCCATTATTATATCCATTGTAACTTTCTAATGTAAATCCTGTATTTGCTGTTGTATCTGATATTAGTGTTAATGTATTATCATCTGCCCCTAGAATTCTCCATTTTAATCCAGTTACTGTAGAGAATGATTCATCACCGCTTCCATTATATTGTCCTTCTGATATAAAACTTCCACTTACTGGCACATAATCTACATATTTTCCCACATTACTTGCTAGCTCTGTATCAGACATTCCTGCTTTTTTTGTAGTAGCACTTACTGCCGTGCTTGGTGTTGTCTTTCCTGCTTTATCTTTTACAACTACTCTTAAATAATATGTTGTATTTGATGCTAAGTCTTGATATGTAAATGTGCATGAATTTGATGTGCTATCTACTGTGTCCATTGATGTAAATCCATCTGCTTCGTTTGTTGTACTATATTGGAAGATATAACTTGCAACACCTGAAGTTGCATCTTGTCCATTTGCTGTAACTGCAATACTTGTTTCTCCTGCTTCTCCTGATAGTGCTATGCTAGCTGTACTTGGTGCAACTGTATCTTTATTTACAACTTGTGTTATTTCTTCTGATGTTAGTCCTGCACTATTTATTATATAAGCAGTTATTGTACTTGTTCCATCTGTAGTTATATTAAAGTTTGCAGTTGTTCCTGCTTGCTCTGTTTCAGCAATTGGATTTGCTCCTTCTACCTTATATTTTATACTTGCTACATCAGCCACATCTCCTGCACTGATTGTAACACCTACGTTACTTATATAATATCCATTTTCTCCTTCTGTTCCATTTAAGCTAATTGTTGGAGTACTTGGAAGAGTTTTATTTATTGTAAAGCTTGTCTCTGCATTATTTGATAAGTTTCCTTTTTCATTTTCTGTCCAAGCTGTTATCTTTGTTACTCCTTCTGTACTTACTTCAAAGCTTACATCTTCTTCTGATGTTTGTTCTTCTCCGTCATTTATTTTATAATGCAACTTTATAGTTCCTGTTTGTTCTAGCCCTTTATTTATACTTATAGTTACCATTACATTACTTGTATATATATCATTATTTCCCTTTGTACCAGATAAAGTAATAGTAGGGGACATAGGCCTATCAGTATCTCCTGTAATATCTCCTAGCATATCACTTACATCATTTAGCATATCTAGTTCTTTTTGTTGTTCTTCTGCATAATTTATCGCTCCATTTGTTGCAAGTCCTATTATATTACTTCCAAAAATAGAGTTTAATGTAACTGCAGCAAGTATTACTAGAACAATTATTGTAATAATTAGTGTAATAAGTGTAATACCATTCTCGTTTAGTTTGGTTTTCATTTGATTTAATTCCTCCTTTGTATTTTTTTGTTGGCAGACCGTCTCCAATCGCAAAACTCTTTAAACGCAAATTAAGTTAAACTAACTTAATTTTAACTTAACACACGTTAACTGTCAAGTACAAGAAATAACAAAAATGGAAAATATAGTAAATTATATGTTTTGAGAACTAAAAAACAAAAATGTGATAATAAAAGCAAAAACTATTGCAAAAGCGTGATAAAATCTTGAAAAACATTTGCAAAAGTGTGATAATAATAGTATAATTAATATAAGAAATGAATATAATATAAAATGGAAGTGGTTTATATGCAAAGATTTATAATGAATGATTTAATGAAATGGAAAAATAGTAAAACAAGAAAACCTTTAATTTTAAAGGGAGCAAGACAAGTGCGGAAAAACATATATATTAAAGCAATTTGGAAATGAAAATTATGAAGGAATTGCATATTTCAATTTTGATCATGACAGAGATTTATACAACTTGTTTGATAATACAAAGGATCCGAAAAGAATATTAGAACAACTAGCCTTTATATATGGAAAAGCAATACTTCCAGAGAAAACATTGATTTTTTTTGATGAAATACAAGAATGTCCAAATGCCTTAAATGCATTAAAATATTTTCAAGAAGAAGCAAATGAATATCATATTGTATGTGCAGGAAGTTTGCTTGGAATAAGGTTATCACATACATCATTTCCTGTTGGTAAAGTGGATTTTTTAAATATGTATCCAATGACATTTAGTGAATTCTTAATCGCAGACGGACAAAAGACATTAGTAGATTACATGAGAAGTATTACTTCTATTCAAAATATTCCAGAAATGTTTTTTAATATGTTAGAAGAAAAGCTAAAAGCATATTTTATCGTTGGTGGAATGCCTGAGGTTGTTTTTTCTTGGGTTAATGAGAAAAATATAGAAAAAGTTAATTATATTCAAGGTAATATATTAAAATCATATGAAAGTGATTTTTCAAAACATACATCAAATAGTGAAGCAAATAAAATTTCACTAATATGGAATGGTGTTATTTCACAGTTATCAAGGGAAAATAAAAAGTTTTTGTATCAAACTGTTAAGGAAGGAGCAAGAGCAAGAGAATATGAAGGAGCTTTGAATTGGTTAAATGATGCAAATTTAATTTATAAAGTATATAATGTATCAAAAGTAAGTATTCCATTGAAAGCATATGTTGATTTAAGTTGCTTTAAAATATATATGAATGATGTAGGACTATTAAGAAGAATGGCAAATTTGGATAGTAGAATAGTAGTAGAAGGAAATAAATTATTTGAAGAATTTAAAGGAGCTCTTACAGAAAATTATGTGTTAAATATGTTGAATACTATTTATGAAGATGTACCAAACTATTTTACATTTGATAGAAATGAAATTGATTTTGTTATTCAAACAAGGAATAAGGTTATACCTATAGAAGTAAAGTCTAATAAATCTACGAATAACTTAAGTCTGACAAAGTTTAATCAAAAATACAATAATGATGTATCTATTAGATTTTCTATGAATAATTTAATTAAAGATGGTAAAATATTAAATATTCCATTGTTTTTAGTTGAATATATAGAAAAATTTGAATTTTAAGAAATTTGTAATTGGCAGATCGTCCCCAATCGCAAATTTCTTTAAACGTAAAATAAGTTAATTTAATTCTAACTTAATACAAGTTAACTGTCAAGCACAAAATTAGTGAATAAAATATATATTCTAAATAAATATTTTTTCAAAGTAAATGAAAAATATTTATAAAAATTGTATTTTCTGTTTAGTAATAGATAAAATATTTATCATTAATATTTTTTATAAAAAGTTTAAAAAAGTTTATGAAAGTTATACACTTAGAAGATAGAAATAAAAAACTGAGGTTTTGTGAACAAAAAACTTAAAACACCTTAAAGTATGATAAAAAATATGTAGAAAAAAGTCGAAACAAGAGAGGAACAAAACCATGAAAATTGAAAATACAATAAAAGTTTTTAAAGAAATTCACCCAACATCTATTATAATGATTAAAATGGGAACTTTTTATCATGCATATGGAAGAGATTCATACATATTATCATATCTTTTTAATTATCAAGTAAAGAAAATCCAAACTAACTATAGTACATGTGGATTTCCAGCATCTGGATTAAGCAAAGTATTAAGCAAATTAGAGGAATTAGAAATAAGCTACATTATATTAAACAAAAGCGAAAATTATGAAATTGTAGAGGAAGAAATATTGATAAAAGAGTAGAACTACAAGAAAGATGTATTGCTTATGTAAAATACTTAGATTTTTTGTTTAATTTATGCTATGATAAGCAAATTATTAATGGAAAAAAATATTTAAAATTTGGAGAAAAACTAGATACAATTGTTAGATATATAATTGCTTGGAGAAATGCTAGTAAACCAGAAAAAGCTAAGTCAGAAGTACTACCATAGAATGTTTGGAG
>CALWZW010000006.1 GCA_944386135.1 uncultured Clostridia bacterium
ATTAAAACAAAAGATTATGAAAATATAAAAAGTATTTTCTCAAATGATATGATAAAAAATGTAACAAATTTAGATGAGGGAATAAACAAACTAATAGATATTTCAAATGAAAATATTTCAGATTTTAAAGTACAAGAAAACGGAACAGAAACACATTGGGATAGTGGAAAGCATAGAAAAACATATAGATTTAGTATTGATATAAATACTGATAATAAAATATATAGTATTGGTTTTGAATATGATTATGAAAATCCTTTTAATACAGAAACTTTAGGTGTTAATAGAATGGTAATTTTAGATGAGGAAAGAAGTATTTTGGTTTTAGTAGATAACGAAAATATAAATAAAGGATATTAAAATATTTATGGAGGCAGTTATGATTAAATCAAACATAAAAAGACAATTTTCTTGCGATAAAAATAAGTTGTGGAATATTATTACAGATAATTCAAATTATAAATGGAGAACTGACTTATCAAAAATAGAAATAATAGATGAAACACACTTTGTTGAATATACTACAAATAACTTTCCTACATATTTTACTATTACTGTAAAAGAAAAGTTAAGAGAGTATAAATTTGATTTAGAAAATGCTAATTTAAAAGGAAAATGGATTGGTATTTTTAAAGAACTTCCAAATGGTAATACAGAATTAGACTTTACTGAAGAAATAGAAGTAAATAACTTTATTATGAAGCTATTAGCAAAGTTTTATTTAAAAAGTCAACAAAAAAGGTATATGAAAGATTTAGAAAAAGAACTAAATAAATAGTAATATATGGAGGAGGTAAAAGTGAAAATTGCAAAGATTATATTATCAATAGTTACAATGCTATTTGCATTACTAGGATTATTAAAAGTTATATCTTTTGATATTGCAAATCCAATAATGTTTTTAGCATTAGCTACTTTATTAGTATTGAGAAGTATTGAGTATAAGAAAAGTAGAGAAAATAGTAGTTTTATACTAACTGTTATTACAGCAGTATTTTTATATGTTGTAGTTATTTATAATGTTTTTATAGCATAATAAATTACAATATATAAGTATAATAAAAATAGTAATTTGTAGGAAGGAGTATCTATGAAAAAATACTTAAAATATTTATTTTATATTGTTATTCCAATTATTGCGGTATTTTTATGTAGAATACTAAAAATAGCACAGGGCGAAAAAAATGAAGAAATCATATCCGGCATAATGATTGGAATATTTTTAGATATTATTTTTTATATTATTGATAAATTAAAAACAAGAAAGCAATAAATATTGCAATTTAGTAGTTTATTAGAAACAATTACTTCCTCTCTTTTTTATTTTTCTAATTTTCATTTTTAAGAAAATAGTTATTATGTTCTATTTTCCCACTTAAAATATCATCATAGAAAGACTGTTTCCAATTTATAAAAGCAACACTTTCATTTAATTCCTTGATTTTGTCTAATAAAAACTGCTTTTGAATATCTAACATTTTTTTACGCTCTGGAATGGTTGAATTACCTTCCATACAATAAGCAAGATATTTTTTCATGTCATTAATACCCATTCCGCATTTTTTTAAACAAGATAAACTATTAATCCAATCTATATTATTATCATCAAAAACTCTATAATTATTTTTATCCCTTTTTACATTAGGAATTAATCCTTCATTACAATAATATTTTAAGGTTTCATAAGACATACCAACTTTTTGACAAGTTTCTTTCATTGAATACATAAAAAGCTCCTCCTAAAAAATAAAAAAACTATTGACCGATAGTGACTACCGAGAAGTATAATCTAAAGTGTAATATGAAAAACAATTGATGAAGCCTAAAAGGTTATTAAAATATAGGAATTGGAAAATACTATTTGATAAGTTCTTAGCTTAAAAAGTGCCAAAATAGTGGCACTTTTTCCTTTTTCTTTCAATATTACAGTTTCATTACATTTAATCAAAAATAATTGACTTAAATCGACAATAAATGTTATACTATATTTACAATTTATAAATCAAAGGAAGGGAAAAACAAATGAGAACGAAAAAAAGATTTTTGAAAAAATTTTTATCTATGCAATTGGTTCTAATTGTAGTTCTAGCCATGATTTTTAGTATTATCGGAGTAAATAATGTGCAAGCTAAAACTTACACACAATATACAAAAACAGGAATATCAGAATTTCCAGAAGATTATCAAACCTATCTAAAAAAACTTTCTGATTTACATCCAAATTGGACATTTACAGCTTTCTATACAGGAATGACATGGGATGAATTTATATCAAGTGAAATATCAGAACATCTTAGAAATACAGTACACGCTTCATCAGATGCATCTTGGAAATGTAGTTCAGGAGAAAGTGCAAGCGGATATGTTTGTGCTTCAGAACAAATTGTTGAATACTTTGCAGATCCAAGAAACTTCTTAACAGAATCTGGAATATTCCAATTCTTAGAAATGTCATATAATTCTTCTATACATACTAAAGAAGGTGTAGATAGTATATTAAGTGGAACATTCATGGATAAAACAATAAATGTATCAGGAGGAGAAGTAGAAACAGAGGTAAAAGCTAGACAAGATGGTCAATACATAATAATAACACCAGAGACAAAGAATAGTGAAGCTGCTTCTACTCTAGGAATTGATAAATATAAAGTTACTGATTCAAATGGAAAAACGGTTTCTAACTCATCAAATGCAGCAACAGGGTATATTTTTACAAATACTACATATAATACTTCATATACGATGATAGTTCTTGGAGATTTAGATGGAAATGGAAAAGTAAGAGCAACAGATTATATGAGAATTAAAAGTTATATAATGGAAGAAACAACACTTACAAATATACAAAAAATGGCAGCAGATATAAATGAAGATGGAAAAGTAAGAGCAACAGATTATATGAGAATTAAAAGTTATATAATGGATGCAACACCTATAACAGTAAAAGGAAAGACTACAACTTCTAGCACAGCAATGTCTTATTCAGAAATAATAATGAAAGCAGCAGAAGAAAGTGGAATAAGTCCATATAGTATAGCTATAAAAATAATACAAGAAGTAGGAAGACAAGGAAGTAATTCAGTTAGTGGAAATTATCCAGGATATGAAGGATACTATAATTTCTTTAATATAGGAGCGTACGATAGTGGAAATGCAATAGAAAATGGACTAAAATATGCAAAAGAAAAAGGATGGAATAGCCCATATATATCAATAATAGAAGGCTCAAAATATATGGCAGATTCATATATAGGAGTTGGACAAAATACTGCATACTTCTATAAATTTGATGTAGTTGATGATGAAAAAACGGGAACATTTTGGCATCAATATATGACAAATGTTCAAGACCCATCAAGCCAAGCAAAAAATTTATATAATACATACGCAACAAATAATATGCTAGATTTATCACTAAACTTTATAATACCAGTATTTAATGATATGCCAGATGTATGTAGCTTGCCAAGCTCAATTGATAAAAATGACCCTACATCATACTATATTACAGGAACAGGGGTAAGACTAAGAAGCTCAGCAACAGTTAACTCATCACCAATTGCAACACTTGAATTAAATGAAATTGTAACAGTTGAAAATATTAATGCAGGAAGTGCGGATGGATATACTTGGGCAAAAATCAAAAGGTCAAATGGAACTACAGGATATGTCGCAAGTAATTATTTAAAAAAATGTAATTAAAACATTAAATAGGGCGATTTTATAAAATCGCCCATGTAAAATTTTCTAAAAGAAAGGATTGATAAAGAAAATGTTTAAAAAATCAACAATTAAGGCTATTATTGGTTTGATAATGTTTTTTTTAATTATATTGGCATTTGAGAATCCAAGCTTAGCAGCAAGCTTTTCAGCAAGTGCAGCAAAAACAACATTAAATGTAGGAGATACTACTACATTAACAATTACTGTATCAGATTGTGAAGGAAGATTTAAATTTTCATCGAGCGATTCAAGTGTAGTAAGTGTTAGTGATAGTGAAGAATGGATAGGAGATTCTTCAAATACTTATAGTGTTACTTTAACAGCTAAAAAGAAAGGAAATGCAAAAATTACAGTGACTGCTGAAGATGTTTCAGATAAAAGTTTTAATGATGTAACAGGAAGCAAAAGTGTAACAATTACAGTTTCAGAACCTCAATCACAAGCACCAAGTAACGGCGGAGGAAGTAGTGGAGGAAGCAGTTCTGGAAGTTCAAGCTCTAATAAATCTTCTGATGCAACATTAAAATCAATAACTGTTGGAGGAAAAAAATATTCAAACCCAAATACTGATATCACTATAAGCAGTGTTAGTGCATCTACATCATCAATAACAATAGATGCAGAGACAAATAATTCTAATGCAAAAGTATCTGGGACAGGAACAAAAACGTTAGAAGCTGGAACGACTAATAATTTTGTATTAAACGTAACGGCAGAAGATGGAACAAAAGGAAAATATACCGTTAGAGTAGTTACTTTAGCAGAAGAAAGCACAACACCAAATATAGTAGATGAAAATCCACCAGAAGAAATTAATGACGAAGGAGAAGCAACAACAGAAGAGTTAAGACTTACTTCACTTACAATAGAAGGAGTAGAACTAATACCAGAATTTAATAGCGAAACATTTGAATATTCTGTATATATAACAGACCAAGAAGAATTGAAAATAGATGCAGTTGCAAATGTAGAAGGAACAAATGTAGAAATTTTAGGAAATACAGGACTTATTGAAGGAGAAAATATTGCAACAATAAAACTGACAAAGGATGATAAAGTAACAGAATACAAAATTACAATAAACAAATCAACAGCAGCACCTCTTATGGAAACACCAGAAGAAAATATAATAGCAGATGAAGAAACAGAACAAAAAGTAGGATTTATAGGAATGATTACTGATTGGTGGAATAAAGCAGGACCAACGACATTAACTTTCACAATAATTTTAGCACTTTTAGGAGCAGCTATTATATTTGCAATAGTTTCATATAAATATAGTAGTGGCGCAAGAGAAATGGCGAGACACAGCAAAGTAGATTTTATACAAAATGACGATTTTATGGAAAAAAATGAATAATTAAAAAATATAAAAAAATTAAAAAAACTATTGCAATAATTGTAAATTTATAGTATAAATAATATATAACTTAATATAATAATGTAAAGAGGAGAGTCATATGAAAAAAGTAAATGTAAGAAAAATAATATTAATGGTAGTTGTAATTGTTGCATTATGTGTTATATCAAGTGTAAATTATGCAACAGGAAATGTAAATGATTTAATAGAGAATATAACAACATTACCTTCAAATGGAAATAATGTAGTAAACAATAATGTAAATACAAATAATAATGTTCAAAATATAACTCCAATAGGAGGAACAAATACAAATACTAATAGAAATACAACTACTAACTCAGTATTACCACAAACAGGTGTTAATGATACAATGCTATGGGTTTTTATAGGAATAAGTGTTGTAGCAGCTATATACACATATAAAAAAGTTAGAGATTATAATGTTTAAGATAAATAAAAGAATAAGAACAACTTAAAAAATATAAGTTGTTCTTATTCTTTTATTGTAAATTATATCTCTTTACCCTTAACAATAGTTCTGTAATGATTATTGAAAGAATTACAAGTAATTAAAGTTACAACTTTTAATCCATTTGTATTTTGGTCTATACATTCTAAATCTTTTGAATCAGTAGAATAAACATCATAAACAACATAATCTATATAGTTACCAGAAATATCATAGATTGTTATAATATCTCCATTAACTAATTCGGAAATTTTACTAAAGAAGGTATCATTTTTGTAGTTGTGAGCAGCAATACATAAATTTCCCTCATTATTTGGTTCTGGACCATAAAATTTGCAAGGAGATATTTTTAAAAACTCTTTACTAATTTCAGAAAGAATAGGATAAACTATATCTAATTTTTTAATTTCTATTATTCCGATAACAGAGCCAGGTACATCTTCAAAGTCTTTAATAGAAATTTCTTGATTAACTGTATTAGCAGAATATGAAGAATTATTATAAAGGCCGAGTTATATTAAAACTATCTAAAAGTTTTTGAGATATTTTTTCTGACTTATACAAATCATATCTAAAAGATAAATAATATAAGGAAAGAAAAAATACTATAATAATACAAATACAAAATAAAATCTTAAACAAATTTTTTTTCTTGTAACTTTCGTTTGCATTTCTTAAATTTGAACTCGAAGTACATAAAATTTGATTCATTTTACTAAAGATACTCCATTAATAATATTTACTTAAATATTGTGTACTTTTATTGATAAAAAAATTCGTTTATGTTAAAATAATTATATATAAGAAAAATGATTTTTAATGTATTAAAATCAGGAAAAGAGGAAACATATGAAAAATTTTACAACATACTTATTCGTTATTTTTATGGCAATGTTTTGGATATTTAGAATTATAGTTGCTTTTTGCTATAATTTAGGAGTAGATTTTGTAACAACACCAATAGATTTTAATTTTGAAATTGTATTACTATTTATTACATTTTTCGCCATGATACTAGTAGTTAAAAGAAGCATGTTAGGAGGACTAATATATCTTGTATCATATGGTTTATATTTTGGCTATTATATCTATAACATTTTAGTTAATATGGGAGAAGCAACAACAATGCAAAGCTATACAGATTTGATTTTTGCAGCAATGGGGATAATATTGCCTTTATTAGTATTGTTTGATTTAATGTTAGATAGAAATAGAAAAGAACATCCAAAAGATAAGAAAACTGACTGGTTTTATCAAAATGAAGAATATGATAGAAAATTGGATGAAAGAGCAGATAAAAACCAATACAGAATTTCATAAAAATAAATATATGAAGCACTACCTTAGCCTATGGTAGTGCTTTTGATGTTAAATAATAATTATAAAAATTTACTTTATAAAAAAATGCTATTATGATATAATGAAAGAAATTTTTACTTAAGATAGAAAAAGTGAGGAATAAAAGATGGATGAACAAGAGCAAAATTTTAAAAAATTAAAAGACTTTTTCAAAAAAGATATGAATATGAAAAATTTATTGATGAGTTTAGCTCCAAAAGAGATTGATGACTATGATGAAGAAAGCAGAATGAAATATATGGATGCATTATATAATGGATTAACTCACTTTGAAGAAGAATTTAGAAGTATAGCAGAAAGCTTTGGACTAGGAGAAGAAGTGCTAAATGCTATATCAAAATATTTTGAAAAATCACGAAATGCCTTTTATGATAAAGGAATGATAAATTTAGCTTATCAACAAATTTTTTCTAATATGGACGAATCATTAATTGAAGAAATCAAAGATCAATTTGTTGGTTATACAGATTATGGAAATTTATTGGAAATAATAGGACAAACAAAAAGTATAAATGAATTATTACATGCATTTCATTCATATATAACTAATAATAAAGCAATAATGCAAGCTATGCCACTAATTGCCACAAAAATGAATGAATTTGGTTATCCAATATCAATATATGGAGAACAAACCGAACTTGCTAGAAAAATCTTCCTAGACTTTCCAGTAGATATGGATGTAGGATGGACCGATATAGTATCAATGGAAAAGAAAATGTTGATGATGGTTAGGGATAGAGGACATGCTTTAACAATTGAAATTGATAAAGAAGAAGCAGGAGCAGTTTTTAAATATTTTATACCTAAATTATGCAATAGGGATATGATAGAAAAACTGCCAGGAATAAATAAAATCACAGAAAATGGAGCAACAGGAATATTTGAAGCATCAGAAGAGGAAATTAGTGAAAAATTATTTGGCTTTATTGGAAAAGTACCAATGGATAGTGATATTGTATTTGACTGGGAGAAAATTACATCGCAAATAACAATGCAGAATGAAGAAAAAACAAAACAAGAAGAAAAACAAGCAATTTTTGAAGAAAATCAGGCAAAAGAAATTTCTATCGAAAGAAAAACAAGTGGGATAAAGAAAATACAAGAAATGTTGCAAAAAGCTAAAAACTTTATTAAAAGTAGATTTACAAATGAAAAGGGAGATTATGATAATGAACAATCAATTGGAGATAAGTAATATAGCTGCAGAAACTATGCAAGTGTTAAGATATTTTGATAGAAATTTTAGGTCTAAAATATCAAGTGATTTTTTAAAATTGCTAGAAGAACTATCAGAAGGTTCTAATATAGTTGTAAAAATAGATAAAAATAAGGAATTGAAAGACCAAAATATTTCAGAAGGATGCAAAGATTTAATAGCTATAATTTATTATAGATTTATTGCTACAGAAGATGAAAAGAGAGAAATTATAAAAGCGTGGAATAATAATGAAATGTCATATCAAAACATGCTAAGAGAAAAATATAATGTAGACAATATTTTTAAAGATAAAACTGATAAAAATACAGATAAACAAAAGATAGAAAATAGTTTGGTAGAAATAAAAAAAGATAGTCTTATAGAAAAAATAAAAAGATTTCTAAATAAAATATTTAGAAGTAAATAATTATAAAGGAAGTGAAGTCATGGATAATAAAGAACTATCAAAAATTAATATAAATTGGTACCCAGGTCACATGGCAAAGACGAAAAGAGAAATACAAGAAGATTTAAAATTAATTGATGTAGTAATAGAAGTATTAGATGCAAGGATACCTAAGTCTAGTCAAAATCCAGATATAAAAAAAATTATTAATGGAAAAAAGAAAATAATACTTTTGAACAAATGTGACTTAGCAGATGAAAAAGAAACAAAAAAATGGCAAGAATATTTTAAAAAGCAAAAACAAGAAGCAGTTTCAGTTAATTTGAATCAGGGAAAAGGAATAAATGATGTAATAAATAAAATCCAAGAAATAATGAAAGAAGAAATAGAAGAATATGAAAGAAAAGGAAGAACAGGAAAAATTATTAGAGTACTAGTTCTTGGTATTCCAAATGTTGGAAAGTCATCTTTTATTAATCGAGCTTCAAAGAAAAACATAACAAAAGTACGGAAACAAACCAGGAGTTACTACAAAAAAACAATGGATAAGAATTGCAAAAAATATAGAAATGTTAGATACACCTGGTATGCTTTGGCCTAGATTTGAAAGTGAGGAAGTAGGACTTAATCTTGCATTTACAGGAACAATTAAAGATGAAATTTTAGATAGAGAAGAAATTGCGTTTTATTTATTAAAATACCTAATAAATAATTATTTAAAACTACTTACTGAGAAATATAAACTTAATGAAGAAAAAATAAAAGAAAATCTAAGTACTTGTGAAGATGAAAATCAAGTTATATTAGAAGTAATGGAACAAATCGGAAAAAATAGAGGAGCATTAATTTCTGGAGGAAGAGTTGATAATAAAAAAGTTTCTAATATACTATTACAGGATTTTAGAGATGGAAGAATCGGAAAAATAACATTAGAAAAAATTTAGAACTAAAATAAGAAAGGAAATACTAAATTGGAAGAACTAGAAAAAAGAATAAATGAACTATCACCACTTACATGGGCTTATGTTGGAGATGCAGTATATGAATTATATATAAGAGAAAATTTAGTAAATAAAACAAAACTTAAGCCACACAAATTGCACCTAGAGAGTATAAAATATGTAAAAGCCTCAGCACAAGCGACAATATTACATAGAATAGAAGAAGAATTAACAGAAGAAGAAAAAGAGATTGTAAGAAGAACAAGAAATACTAAAAATCATCATTTACCAAAAAATGCAGAAGTAAATGAATATATGTATTCAACAGCATTTGAAGGATTAATAGGATATCTTTATTTAACAAAGCAAGATGAAAGACTAAAAGAAATATTAGAAAAATGCATATAAAATAAGTAAAATACTTAAAAAATGTTTATACCAGCAAAAAACGAGGAACGGCGGGTGCACATAATGCAACACCACGCCGTTCCTCGTAATAAGAGCTAATTATTAAGCTAATAATGATTCTTTAATTTTTTGTAGTTCACTTTCAGGAATTGTGATTTCCTTTCCGGTATAATCTATTACGGACCAGGTACCGCCACCGAGATATCTTGCATTGGGATAATGAATAGAGTCAATCCCAAGCTCTGCATCGTAAATAAACCTCCTAGAAAATCTTCCGTCAGTTGTGATATAACCAGACTCGTATTTTCCATTGTCGATTACCACGATGTAGTCGGAAAATGGAAGAAACTGCTTCACCATTTCGACTTTGCGAGAATTATCTACCATTTTCGAAATGGTAAATGTGTTAACTCCTGTTTTGTTTATCCAGGAGCAACCTGAGACTAATTCGTATCCTTTCTTGTCTACTAATTTGCAATTAGACTCGGATATTTTGACACTATTCCAAGGACCCCTTCGACAAATACCTCCCTCGAAGACGATAGCAAAATCATCTTCAAAATAGGATTCTAACAAGTATTTGACTTCAAGGACTAGAATTCCATTAGAAGAAATCATGCCCCATTTATGATTAAGACAAACAGGAGCAAATCCACCTCTAAAAGGACCAACCTCATCATACTCTGGCTTAATTTGAGTTTTGCCAGTTTTTACGTTGACAAAGCCCCACTTTCTGTTAATTGAAACAGGAATTAATCCTTCACTAAGCTTATCAAGGTGAATACCTTCAAAACAAAAGTCGACAGCCACAGTTCCGTCATGTCTGACTAGCCCATAAAGCCCATTTTTCCTCAAATTGAAAAATTCTTCATTTCCAATCTGAATAGTATTATTGATATGATACTCGGTATTATATATCACAGGAATAACGATTTTTCCGTTATTATCGGCAAAACCAAGTTTGCCGTCAAGCTCAACAGGGTATAACCCATATCGAGCTTCACCTATCCAATCGTATCCTTGAGAATCTACAACACCATTTTTCCGAAAATGATACCTCCTAACTACATCAAAATTTTTTTCGTTACTTGCCATAAACTAACTCCTTTCAAAAAAGTTGCTAATTGGCGAACTATAATATATTATATAACAAATTTACATAAACTTCAATACTAAAAAATGCCTGCCAATGGGGACGGTTCTAAATGGCAGATTTTAGATAGAAAAATTTTAATAAATTAAAGATTAAAAAATCTGCCATTTAGAACCGTCCCCATTGGCAGGCAAAACAAAAAAGGAGCCTTCGCTCCTTCTATAAAATTCTTAATGGTGACCCCTCCCTAATTGAGAGGCTTTTTTTCTTGATTTATCAACATTTTGTTTAAAATGTGTGCAATTTTGTGTTGCAAAAATCAAAAAAATTCTGTTTTTAAAAACTTCAATTACTCAGACTTTAATTTTATAAATCAATCATGTGCTTACATTTTATAATATTTTTAATCTCTTTTCTAAAATGAAATTTAGTCTGAATTTTATTAATTTAATTATCTAATCAATATAATGTTTTTTTTATTATTAATATATTTAATTAATTTGCTAACCAATTAGCTATATCGTATATTTGTATTCCTTCATATTGATAATCTTCGTGTTTTGTTCTTGCTATTATTATCTTTGGATATGCATCTTTTATTTGTAATAATGGCTCGGCTTCTCTTTTCAAAGTCTTTTCATACTCTATATTATCTGAAACCTGAATATAAATTTTTTCATTTCTTTTTAGTGCTATAAAATCCACTTCTTTATTATATAACATCCCTGTATATACTTCATAACCCCTTCTTAGTAATTCGATTGCGACAATATTTTCATATATCCTACCATAATCTAAAGATTTTGTGCCTAAGCGAGCATATCTAAATGCATGATCACATAAATAATATTTTTCATCACTATTTAAATATTTTTTTCCTTTTATGTCATATCTACTCATTTTATAAAAGGCAAATGCCTCACATAAATATTCAATATAATTACCAACTGTTTTATGGTTTGTTTCCAAATTAATATTATTTAATGAATTTGCAACATTTCTTAAAGATGTTCTATTAGATATATTATCCATTAGAAAATCATTTAATGAACTCATTAGTTTCTCATCTTTTATCTTGTTTCTTTCAAAAATATCTCTAACTATTAGAGTGTTATATATATCATTTAAGTAATCATATTTTTTATCTATTGAATTATATAAATATGAACCTGACATTCCGCCTTCCATTACATACTTATCGAATGCTTTATCTATATCTTCATATTGAAAATATTCAAGATATTCTTTAAACGAAAATGGATAAACTTCAATTTCAAATGTTCTTCCAGTAAATAATGTAGCTAAATCACTACTTAATAAAAAAGCATTAGAGCCAGTTATATATATGTCATATTTTTCTTCTGCGTGTAAACTATTTATAGTCTTTTCAAAACCTTCACACATTTGCACTTCATCAATTAATACAAAATTATTCATTTCTTTTTTATATCTTTGTGTTATGTAATCATTCAATTTATGATATTCTTTTAAGTACTCAAAATCTAATGAGTTATAATTTATATCAATTATATTGTAATTTTTTACATTATTTTTTATATATTCTTTAAAAAGTTCTAATAATTTAGATTTTCCACTTCTTCTAACTCCTGTGATAACTTTTATATCAGGAGTCCCCATTACTTCTATTAAAGTATCAAGATAATTTCTTTCTATTAATTTCATATTTTCACCTCATAAAGATTATATCATATCACTTCCCAAAAATCAAATATTTTTGAAAATGGGAAGTGACAATTTTTATTATGTGACTTTCCTAAACTTTAAAAAACAAAAAAATGAGTAAGTCTTAAACTTCACTTGTTTAGGCAAATACAACGTTTTGAAAAACAATAAAAAAGATGAAAAAGGTTAACTTTTTCATCTAAAGTGGTGACCCGTACGGGAATCGAACCCATGATTCCACCTTGAGAGGGTGGCGTCTTAACCGCTTGACCAACGGGCCAAAAACTATACTTATTTTAACACAAAAGAATTAGAGATGTCAAGAAATAAATAAGCAAAAAATTAAAAGGTTAAAATATATTAAAAAGCAAAAAAATTAAAAAATTTAGCAAAAACTATTGACAAGTGCTAGAAAAAGTTATAATATATTAGCAGTCGAAGATATTGAGTGCTAATGGAGGCAAAAGATATGTTAGATGAGCGTAAAAGAAAAATACTTAAGGAGATAGTTGACGAATATATTGATACAGCAGAACCGGTAAGTTCAGCTATAATAGTAGAAAAATATGAAAATAATATAAGTTCAGCAACCGTTAGAAATGATATGGCAGAACTTGAAAAAGCAGGATATTTAGAGAAAACACATACATCAAGTGGGCGTGTTCCTTCTGCAAAAGGTTATAGACTATATGTAGATGAATTACTAAAATATGACAACATTAGTTTAGAAGAAATAAAATATATACAAGAAAAACTTGAAAGTAAAGCTAATAGTATAGAAGAGCTTACTAAGATTGCAACAACTACGCTTTCAGAGATAACTCATTATACGACTGTAAGTATAGGACCAAAAACAACAGGACAAATTATTGAAGAAATAAAATTTGTACTTCTTGGAAGCCGTATGCTTATGGGAATAATAGTAACTGATACAGGACTTGTCAGAGAAACAATAATAAAATTTGATGAAGATGTTACTGAAGAACAAGTTGAAACTTTAAATTATTTCTTTAATACTAAATTAAAAGGTGAACCTATAGAAAGAATAGATGCTTCTTTAGAACAATATATTTTTAGAGAACTTAAATGTAGCATAAATATAATAAAACCTATTATAGAACAGATGAAAAAATTAATTGACGACGAAGAAAAAATATATTTAGAGGGAGCAAATAAATCTTTTGAACTTCCAGAATTTAAGAGCTTAGAACTTGCAAAGAATTTTGTAAATCTTTTAGATACAAAAGAAGTAATGCTAGATATTTTAAATACAGGATTTGCAGAAGATATTCAAATATATATTGGAGATGAAAATGACAATGAAGATTTAAAAGATTTTAGTATAGTAACTTTTAAACATTCAGTTGGTGATAAAGATTTAGGAACTATAGGAATTATAGGACCTAGAAGAATGAATTACTCAAAAGTAATTTCAGTAATGAAATATATTAGCAAAAAACTTAATGAAGATTTTGAGCAAAATAATAAATAAAATAGCTAGAATGGAGGAAAACTATGGAAGATAACAAAGAAAAGCAAGAAGAGATAAAAGAAGAAAATGAAAAAGAAGAAAACACAGAGATAAATGCAGACATGATTAAACTTAAGGAAGATCTTGATAATACAACAGATAGACTAAAAAGACTTATGGCAGAATTTGATAACTTCAAAAAAAGAAATGCAAAGGAAAGAGATATTTTATACAATTCTATTTTAGGAGATGTTATAAATAGGCTTTTACCAGTACTAGATAATCTTGAAAAAGCAGCAAGTGTTGAAACTACAGATACTAATTACAAACAAGGAATAGATTTAGTACTAAAGCAATATATTGATGTGCTTTCTTCTTTTGGAGTAAAAGAAATTGAAAGTATTGGAAAAACCTTTGACCCTGAACTTCACGAAGCAGTTAGCAATGTACAAGATGAAAATTTGGGAGAAAAAGAAATAAAAGAAGAATATAGAAAAGGATATAAACTTGGGGATAGGGTTATTAGACATGCAATGGTTGTAGTCGCCAATTAAACAAATGAAAAACTTCGTACTACTTCGTTAAAGCATCATAAATAGTCCTCAGCGTACAGCAAGTACGCTTCCGGTTATTTATTCGCTTTGCCTTGTATTACTCGTTTTGATTTGTTCAATATAAATTATGTTATTAATTTTTTAAATATATAAAATTGTACAAAAGAATAAAGAGTTTATGAGATAAAAAGGAAAATTTAAAGGAGGAATTTAATATGGGAAAAATTATAGGAATTGACTTAGGTACAACAAACTCATGTGTAGCAGTTATGGAAGGAGGGGAACCAGTAGTCATACCAAATGCAGAAGGAAATAGAACTACACCATCAGTTGTTGCATTTTCAAAAAATGGTGAAAGACTAGTTGGTCAAATAGCTAAACGTCAAGCTGTTACAAACCCAGAAAATACAATTATATCAATAAAAAGAGACATGGGAACAAATAGAAAAGTAAAAATTGAAGGAGATGAATTTACTCCACAAGAAATATCAGCAATGATACTTCAAAAATTAAAAACAGATGCAGAAAACTATTTAGGACAAAAAGTAACTCAAGCAGTTATAACAGTTCCAGCATATTTTAGTGATGCTCAAAGACAAGCAACAAAAGATGCAGGAAGAATTGCAGGACTAGAAGTTCTAAGAATAATAAATGAACCTACAGCTGCAGCACTTGCTTACGGAATGGATAAAGAGGAATCAGATAAAAAAATAATGGTATATGACTTAGGTGGAGGTACATTCGATGTATCTATACTAGATATTGGTGATGGAGTATTTGAAGTTCTAGCAACTAGTGGTAATAACAGATTAGGAGGAGACGACTTTGATGAAAGAATAATTAAATACTTAGTAGACGAATTTAAGAAAGAACAAGGAATTGACTTAAGTCAAGACAAAATGGCAATGCAAAGACTAAAAGAAGCAGCTGAAAAAGCAAAAATTGAATTATCAGGAGTAGGTCAAACAAATATTAACTTACCATTCATTACAGCTGATAGCACAGGACCTAAACACTTAGACATTACATTAACAAGAGCTAAATTTGAAGAACTAATTAAAGACTTAGTTGATTCAACAGTTGAACCAGTTAACCAAGCTCTTAAAGATGCTGGAATAAGTGCATCAGACTTACACAAAGTTTTACTTGTTGGTGGTTCAACAAGAGTACCATGTGTTCAAGAAACAGTAAAAAGAATTACAGGAAAAGAACCAGATAAAGGAATAAATCCAGATGAATGTGTTGCAATTGGTGCAGCAATTCAAGGTGGAGTATTATCAGGAGATGTTCAAGATATCCTATTACTAGATGTTACACCACTTTCATTAGGTATTGAAACTTATGGTGGAGTATTTACAAAATTAATTGAAAGAAACACAACAATACCAACAAAGAAATCACAAATCTTCTCAACAGCCGCTGATGGTCAAACAAGTGTAGAAGTACACGTGTTACAAGGTGAACGTGAAATGGCTGCATACAACAAAACATTAGGAAGATTCCAATTAACAGGAATTCCAGCAGCACCTCGTGGAGTACCACAAATCGAAGTTACATTTGATATTGACGCAAACGGTATAGTACACGTATCAGCAAAAGACTTAGCTACAGGAAATGAACAAAATGTTTCAATAACAGCAAGCTCTAACCTTTCTGAAGAAGATATTCAAAAAGCTGTAAAAGATGCTGAAGCACATGCTAGCGAAGATAAGAAGAAAAAAGAAGAAATTGAGGTAAGAAACAATGCTGAAAGTCTTTTATACAACTGTGAAAAAACAATGAACGAACTTGGAGATAAGATTAGTGGAGAAGAAAAAGCAAAAGTTGAAACAGAAATAGATAATGTAAAGAAAGCATTAGAAGGAACAGATACAGAAAGTATCAAACAAGCAACAGAAAAACTAACTAGTGTATTCTATGAATTATCAGAAAAACTATATAAACAAGCAAATCCACAAGGAGCAGCTAATGGAGCTCAAACAAATGGACCAACTCAAGATGAAAATGGAAATGTTTATGATGCAGACTACAATGTTGAAAGCGACGACAAAAAATAATAACTAGAAATTGGAAATTCAGAAATTAGATATTAGAACAATTCTAATATCTAATTTCTAACATCTAACTTCTAGAATGCTAGGAGGCTAAAATGGCAGATAAAAGAGATTATTATGAAGTATTAGGAGTATCGAAAACTGCAACTGACGATGAAATAAAAAAGGCATATAGACGACTTGCTAAAAAATATCATCCAGATGCAAATCCAGATAATAAAAAAGAAGCAGAGGCTAAGTTTAAAGAGGTAAATGAAGCCTATGAAACATTATCTGATAAGCAAAAAAGAGCAGCATATGACCAATTTGGTCATAGTGGACCACAAGGATTTAATGGAGGAGGACCAGGAGGATATTATTCATATTCTACATCTGGGTTTGATGGATTTGATGGATTTGACATAGACTTAGACGATATTGTTTCTTCAATTTTTGGAGGAGGAAGAAGTAGAAAAAGTTCAAGAACATCAAATGGTCCAGTAAAAGGTGCTGACTTAAGACACGATATTGAAATTACATTTGAAGAGTCTTATTCAGGAGTAAGAAAACAAATAAATATATATAGGGATGAAGTCTGTGATATTTGCCATGGAAGTGGAGCAAAACCAGGAAGCAAAGTAGATACATGTTCAATGTGTGGAGGTACAGGACAAATAAGACAAGTACAAACAACTCTTTTTGGACAAATGCAAACATCAAGAACATGTACAGCGTGTGGTGGAACAGGTAAAATCATAAGAGAAACGTGTGATAATTGTAGAGGTAAAGGAAAAGTTAGAAAACAAGCAAAAATTAGTGTAAGTATTCCAGCGGGAATTGCTGATGGTCAAACAGTAATACTTAGAAATGAAGGAGCACCTGGGCAAAATGGAGGTGCTAAAGGAGATTTATACATTGTAGTACATATAAAGCATCATCCTTTGTATGTAAGAAAAGACGATCATGTGTTATGTGATATACCAGTAACTGTGACGCAAGCAACATTAGGCGCTGAACTTGAAATTCCTATGGTAGATGGAACAAAAGAAAAATTCAAAATACCAGAAGGAACACAAACTGGAACTAAATTCAAAATAAAACAAAAAGGATTTAATAGTATAAATAGGAATTATAGAGGAGATTTTATATTTACTGTAATAGTTCAAACTCCAAAGAAACTTACAAAAGAGCAAAGAGAACTTTTTGAAAAGCTAGCTAAAACTATGAATGAACAGCCACCTGTTAGAAGAAAAGGAATATTCGGATAGAAGATAAAAGCAAGAGTACAAGTATTTTAATTTATTTGTACTCTTATTTTTATTATATAAAAAATGTATATATTGGAATTCCGATTTTGTTAACATATACTTTTTATGTTGACATTTGAAAGTTATTATGTTATTTTATAATTGTAAGCACAGCTGTAAATCTCAATGTTTGTATAACAAGGAGGTGTACAAAGTGAGGGCAATATATGACAGCTTGCAGAAGCAGTTTAAGACACCAACAGGTTGCGCAAAGGTAGGTGAAAAGGTAACATTTCGGTTAGGAATTCCCAAGTGGGATGGTCCGTATGATGTGGAAATCATATTTAACGAGTATTACTCGGACAAAACTTTTTCTGTAAGGATGAATCGTGAAGGAGAAGATAACGAGAGTATTATTTTCTCAACTGAAGGAAACTTCGGAGAAAAAAATATATACCACTATTATTTTTCTTTCAAATCCTATGGAAGGACGAAGTTTGTCAAGAAAAATGAAGGCACATTTGAAGGACACATCCAAGACAGTCAGAACGGCTTGAATTGGCAGATTACCATATATGAGCCGGTAACAACAAACTCTAATATGCAAGAAGGAGTGATGTACCAAATCTTCCCAGATAGGTTTGCTAAGTTTGGAGAGGTAGAACACCCTCCTGATGATAGAATCTATCGCATTTGGGGAGGAAAGCCATTTTACAAGGATAACCTTATTTCCAAAGACTTTTTTGGAGGGAATTTCCAAGGCATTATTCACAGGCTTAAGTATCTTAAGTCTTTAGGAGTAACAGCCTTGTATCTAAATCCAATTTGGCTTGCACACAGCAATCATCGGTATGATCCCGCTGATTACAAGACCGTAGATCCTCTTTTAGGAAATGAAAATGACCTAAAAGAACTTATCCAAAAGGCACATCAAGCAGGAATGATTGTCATAATCGACACTGTTTTAAACCATACGGGTGCAGACAGTATCTACTTTAATAGATATGGCAGATATCCTGTGAAAGGTGCTTTCAACGCTAAGGACAGTTTCTTCTATGACTGGTATTACTTTCATGTATATCCTGAAATGTATGAGTCATGGTGGGGATTTGTAGACCATCCTAAGATTAATCAAAGCTCTCGTTCTTTCCAAGAGTATATGTTTGGAAAGGGAGGAGTAATTGATTATTGGTATTCCTTGGGCATAGATGGCTTAAGACTTGATGTCCCTGATGAGCTTCCGAATTATGCATTAAATGCAATCTATGAAGTTTCTAAACGAAACAAGGAAGATGCAGTTATAATATCGGAAGTTTGGGAAGATGCAAGTTATAAAGCAAATTATGGTCACAGAATGGAATATCTTCTAGGACATGAAACCACTTCGGTAATGAACTACCCTGTAAAAAATGCTATACTTGCTTATGTAAGATATGGCGACTTTTGGGCAGGACATCTAACGGAAACTTTGCAAAGCATTTTCCTTGAAAACTATCCTAGAGAAATTGCATGGTCTCTAATGAACTTCGTGTCAACTCACGATACAGTAAGAGCCATAACAAAACTCGCAGGACCGGAAGTTGGAGAAAACGACAGAGAATGGCAAGAGAAGAATGACACTTTGAGTCGTTCTGACTATGAAATCGGTAGAAAAAGGCTTATCCTAAGCTACTTGATACTATATTTCTTGCCGGGAATCCCTTCAATATTTTATGGGGATGAGGTTGGACTCCAAGGACAGAAGGATCCGTTTAACCGTAAGTGTTACCCATGGAAGAGAAGAGATAAGAAGCTTCTTAAAGTCTTTAAGAGGCTTGGGAGCTTTAGAAAGCGCGAAAAGGAATTCTTTAAGAATGCCGATTTTGCAGTCAACTATATTGACGACGAAATTTGCATTCTTGAGAGAATGACCGGCGAAAGGCAACTTTATCTCATTATCAACCGGAGCGACCACATAGTGGACATCAGCATACACAATACAGAACCTGAACGTACTAAAATTGCGTTTAAGACCGACAAAAACGAAGACACCATTCACATTAACTCACTTGAAGGCATGATACTGGAGCTTTTCTAAGTATCGAGCAGAGAGGAGAGAGCCGAAAGCTCTCTCCTTTCTGTTAGTAAAAATTTTATTCAGAAAATTCTAAGAAAAACAAGCATTTAAAATCTAAGACAAACTTTTCCAAATTTGTTAATTCTTATACTTGACAGTTAACTTGTATTAAGTTAGAATTAAATTAACTTATTTTACGTTTAAAATTATTTATGAGTAACTAATAATTAAAATTCTATTCAATTTGCTTAAGTTTCAACTTTTTACGCATAAATTCTAATTTTTAAAATTGAGCCTCTTTCACGCAAAGCGTGAACATCCCTCAGTTTTTCAAATAAGAATTTCTAAGCTTAAAAGTTTTACAGGCGCAAATTTTATAAATTTTTAATTATTAGTTACTCTATCAAGACACTTAGCGAATCTGATTCGACAAATTTAAACAAAAAATACAAAGGAGGAATTAAAAAAATGAAAACCAAACCAAATGAAAAACGGTATTACACTTATTGCACTAATTATTACAATAATTGTTCTAGTAATACTTGCTGCGGTATCAATAAGTGCAGTATACAATTCAAATATAATTAATTATGCAGTGAATGGAGCAATAAATTATGCTTCAGAAGCTACAAGAGAAAATGAGATATTAGACCAAACAGCATCAATTATGCAAAGTGCAGTTGATAAAATAAGCGATATAGCAGGAGGAAGTACTGGAGAAAACCCAGGTGGAGATGAAGAGGAAGAACCAGAAGAGCCAATAGATGAACCAGGAATAGACTTTGGAAAACTAACAGAAGAAGAAATAGATGGAATGATAGGTCAATATGTAGACTACACACCAGTAAGTGGAACATTTAGTGATCATGTAGGAACAACATATTCTGGAGATGCCGGAAATAACAATACAAAACTATCAACGATAACAAGTTTAAAATGGAGAATATTAGATGCAACATCTGATACTTTAACATTGATATCAGATATGGCAGCAAATACGGGATTTGGATTATATGGATATAATGGATATAATAATGCAGTATTACTACTTAATAATGCTTGCAAAGCAATGTATAGTAATAATGATTTATGGACAATAGGAAGACACTTGAATATAGATGATATAGAGAATTATTCAAATATTTCAGGAGCACCAATGGTAGAATATAGTGTTAATGAATATACATATTATCCAAATATATTTGAATACGAAATAAATGGTGCTCCAAATGGAACATATGGAACACTTTATGGTAGCAGTAATCAGGATGAATATATAACAGGCTCTTCTGGTGGAGGTTATTCTCTTTCTTTCAAAGGAAAATTGACACATTATGCATTTACAATGTCAACGAGTACAATGCAAAACCAGACATATGTAGACTTATTTAGCAGTTCTATACAATCTTGGCTAGCTTCACGTTGTGTTGATTATAACAATTTTTGGTTAACTTTTAATATATTTAATATAACTAATAATAATGTAACCTCATATTGGTTATGTGATTCAAACGGTGACACATACAATCCAGGGTATAATCTTAGTTATGCAATTCGTCCAGTTGTAGAAATCGACTTAAGCAAGGTTAATGTCGGACTAACAGGTGACGGAGGAGCAGACACTCCATACAGCATCGAGGCAAAATAGTAGATAAATTTATATTAAGAAAATGTGAACTAAAAACGTGGAAGATTACTGTATAGTAAATTTTCACGTTTTTTTTATTGCATATAAAGTCAAATTTTGTCGAATGTTTTTTGTTGACAAGATTAGATAAGTATAATATAAATAAGCATATACTTAAATTTTTTAAATCAATAAACAGCTTTGGAATTAGCAAAACAAAAATCTTAAGGAAATTCTATCCTAAGAAAAATCACAAAAAAAGAAAATCAAAACAAAGGAGTGTGAGGAAAAACTATAATAATTTCGGTCGTTTGGGACGGTTCTGAATGACCGGATTTCAAATAAGAATTTAAGTTAAAATGTAATTTAAAAACTCCGGTCATTCAGAACCGTCCCAAACGACCGAAAATTTGACTTAAAAATAAAATAATATATCTTGCTAAAAGCAATAGATTAAGATATAATAAGAAAGGAAAGATTAAATGGAAGAAGAAATAAGACTAACAAATGACTTAGTATTCCAAAGGATATTTGGAAAAGTAGGCAATGAGAATATAACAAAAGCATTCCTAGAGAAAGTATTAGGAATAGAAATAGAAAGTTTAACATTAGATACGAATAAAAGACTAATAGGAGAAAGACTAGAAGATAAGATAGGAAGAGTAGATGTAAAAGCCATATTAAATAATGGGACAAAAGTAATAATAGAAATGCAAGTTGCAAGATATAAGTATATGGCAAAAAGGCTCTTATACTATTGGTCACAAACATATATAGGAGACCTAAAAAGAGGAAAAGAATATGATATTTTAAATAAAACAATAGCGATATTAATATCAGTAGAGGAATTAGAAGAAACAAAAGGAATAGAAAAGTATCATACAAAGTGGGAGATAAGAGAAGAAGAAAACATAAATAAAAAACTAACAGAAGATTTAGAGATACACATAATAGAACTGAGCAAATTTAAAGAAGGACAAGAGATAAGACCAGAAGATAACTGGATAAGAGCATTGAAATCTAAGGGGGTAGATGAAATGAAAAAGATAAGTGAATTAGATAAGCAAATAAAGGAGATGAAAGAAGAACTAGAAAGAATAACAGCAGATCCAGAATTAAGAGAAAAATATTATCAAAGAGAAAAAAACTTAAGAGATGCATTATCATGGATAAAAGCAGAAAGAGAAGAAGGTAGAGAAGAAGGTAGAGAAGAAGGAAGAGAAGAAGGAATAAAAGAAAAAGCAAAAGAGATAGTACTTAACATGTATAAAGAAAAAGTAAAAATAGAAGATATTTGTAGATTTACAGGACTTGCTAGAAAAGAAGTAGAAAACATAATAGAATTAGAAAGAGCAGCTGATTTCTAAATATAATAGAGGGTGTCCTAGAATAGGAACCCTCTTTTTCTTATTTTACTCCAAAAACTACGAAAAAATGATAAAAAAACTTGTAATTATTGAAATTATTGGTATAATAGTAATATGTATAAAATTTGAGACAAAAGAAAGGAATGAAAAGACATGAAAAAAGTCGCAATACTTGCAAATGGAGGAGATGTTTCAGGATTTAATGCTGTTATAAGAGGAATTGTAAAGACAGCAGAACAAAATAATGTTAAATGTTATGGAATAATCGAAGGATATAAAGGATTATTAGAAAATAATTTTGTAGAGTTAAACTCGTATACAAATGCTTCAGGAATTTTAGACAAAGGTGGTTCAATAATAGGTTCTTCAACAAATACAAATGTATTCAATTACAAAGTAGAAGAAAATGGTAAGATAGAATATAAAGATTTATCAGATATATGTATAGAAAATGCAAAAAAAGACGGATTTGATTGTATATTTACATTAGGAGGAGACGGAACTCAAAAATCTGCAAGAGATTTTTATGTAAAAGGATTAAATGTAATAGGAGTTCCTAAAACTATAGATAACGATGTTGCATGTACAGATATTACATTCGGATATAATACAGCTGTATCAGTTGCAATGGAAGCACTAGACAGACTACATTCAACAGGAGAAACACATCATAGAATAATGGTATTGGAAGTAATGGGAAGATATGCAGGTTGGATAGCTCTTGAGTCTGCAATAGCAGGAGGAGGAGATGTTGCCTTAATACCAGAGATACCATTTGATATAAATAAAGTTGCAGATAAAATAAGAGAAAGAATTTCAAAAGGAAAGAGATTTAGTTTAGTAGTTGTTGCAGAAGGCGCTATGCCAAAAGGTGGAGAAATAACTGTAAAAGGTGTAAGAGATAATGGTGCAGGAGTTGATAATACTAAACTTGGAGGAATTGGAGAAAAGGTTGCAGCTAAGCTACAAGAATTAACAGGCTTGGAGGCAAGAAATACAACACTTGGATATATGCAAAGAGGCGGAACACCAACGGCTTTTGATAGAGTACTTTCTACAAAGTATGGAGCAAAAGCAATGTCTCTTGCTTTAGAAGGAAAATTTGGAGTACTTGCAGTATTAAAAAATGGTAAATTGGATTCCGTTCCACTAGAAGATGTTGTTGGAGAAAACAAAAAAATAGGAGCTGTTTCTGGAAATACTAAAGAGAGTAATTTAAGAAGAGTTACAATGGATGACGATTTAGTAAAAACTGCTAGATGTATAGGAATTTCTTTAGGGGATTAATAGAAGTTTTGAAAAATAGGCTAAAATGCCTATTTTTCAAATAATAGGAGGTAAAAAAGTGCTTAATTTTAAAGAAGAAATAGCAAAAAAAATTTCAGATGCCACAGATTTGAATAATAAGGAAGTTGAAGACATAATCGAAATTCCAAAGGAGAAGAATATGGGAGATTATGCACTTCCATGTTTTAAGTTTGCAAAGACTTTAAGAAAAGCTCCACAAATGATTGCAAATGAGATAAATGAAAAAATGCAAATAGATGATGGAATTATAGAGAAAAAAGAAGTAGTAGGACGGATACTTGAATTTTTACATAAATAAAAAGCTATTAACCAAAAATGTATTAGAGGAATTTGACTCAAAGAAAGATAATTATGGAAAATCAGCTTTTGGAAAAGACAAAAATATTGTCATAGATTATTCTTCTCCTAATATCGCAAAACCATTCCATATAGGACATTTGAGAACAACTTTAATTGGAAATGCGTTGTACAATACATATAAATATTTAGGGTATAATACTATCGGAATTAATCATTTAGGAGACTATGGAACACAATTCGGAAAAATGATTGAAGGATATAAAAGGTGGCATGAAGAATATAAGTTTGAAAATCCTATAGAAGATCTAACAGATATTTATGTAAGAATTAATGAACTTTGTAAAGAAGATGAAAGTGTTCTTGAACTTTGCAGAGAAAACTTTAAAAAACTAGAAAATAAAGAAGAGTATGAAGTAAAGTTATGGGAAAAATTTAAAGAACTTAGTTTAAAAGAATTTGATAAAATATATGATTTATTGGATGTAAAATTCGACTCATTAAATGGAGAAGCATTTTATTCAGATAAAATAGATGAAGTAATTGATATACTTGAGAAGTCTGGAAAGCTTGTAGAATCACAAGGTGCAAAAGTAGTAGACTTAAGTGATAAAAGTATGCCACCATGTATAATATGTAAATCAAACGGCTCTAGCATATATGCAACAAGAGATTTAGCGGCAATTCTTTATAGAGCAAGAGAATATGATTTTGATAAATGCCTATATGTAGTTGCATATGAGCAAAATTTACACTTTAGGCAAATTTTTGAAGTTGCAAAGCTACTTGGATTAGATAAAAAATATACAGATGGATTAGAACATGTATCATATGGAATGGTTCATTTGAAATCAGGAAAAATGTCTACACGCGAAGGTAATGTTGTAAAAGTAGAAGATTTACTTGATGAAGCTATACAAAGGGCGGGAAAAATATTAGAAGAGAAAAATCCAAATATTCAAAATAAAGAAGATATAGCTAAAAAAGTTGGAATAGGAGCTGTAATATTTAACGATTTATCAAACAGCAGAATTAAAGATGAAATATTTGACTGGGATACAATTCTTAATTTCCAAGGAGAAACAGGACCATATATACAATATATTTATGTTAGAACAAAGAGTGTTCTGGAAAATGCAGAAAATTTACCAACACTTGCAGACGTAAATATAGAAGATTTATTAAATGAAGAAAGTATAGAAATTATAAAAAGCATATATAATTTCGAAGACGTATTAAAAAGTGTAACTGATAAAAACGAACCATATTTACTTAGTAAATATTTAATAGAACTTGCAAAAAAATATAGCACTTTTTATAACAATTATAAAATTTTAAGTGGTGATAAAAAACAAATGAACACTAGATTATATCTAACTTATATGGTAAATGTAGTACTAAGAAAAGGAGCAAATTTACTTGGAATTAAAATGCCAGATAAAATGTAGTTTGTAAAAATTATATATTTTTGTTGCTTTTTGATGAAAAATGGAATATAATTTAAAATATTATATGAAAAACTAAAGGAGGCTCTTATGGCAGGGAAGCGAATGAGAAATAAAAATCAGGAAGAAGATTATGATGATATACCAGATTCTGTAAAGAAAATGAGTAAAAAATCAAAGAAAAAGAAGAAAAAACATATATTTTTAAAGATAGTATTAATACTACTTGCGATAATAGTAATTTTAGCAGGAGTACTAATTGGATTTGTATATAGTAAGATAGCTAGGGTAGAACATGATGATATAGATGAAAGTCAAATAGAGGTAACTGAAGGAGTAGAAACAACAGGTTATAGAAATATAGTGCTATTTGGTGTAGATTCAAGGCAAAATAGTTATGAACACACATTAAGTGATTCTATTATGATAATTAGTATAAATCAAGATACACACAAAGTAAGAATTGCATCAGTATATAGAGACACATATCTAAAAATTGGTAGTTCTTATGATAAAATAACACATGCATTTGCAAAAGGTGGACCAACACTATCGTTAAGTACACTTAATACAAATTTAGACTTGGATTTAAAAGAATACGTTGCAGTAAACTTTAATGTTGTTGTTGATGTAATCGATGCCGTGGGCGGAATTGACTTAGAAATTACATCTGATGAAGTTAAATATATAAATGGATATATTGATGAAGTAAATAGTGTTACAGGACATAATTCAGAACATATAACAAAAGCTGGAACATATCATGTAGATGGAGTACAAGCAGTTGCTTATTCTAGAATAAGATATACATCTGGTGGAGATTATAAGAGAACTGAACGCCAAAGAGATGTTTTGAATTTAGCATTTGAAAAAATTAAGACAATGAATTTATTTGAATTAAATAATTTAGCTGATGTTGTTTTAGATGAAGTATCAACTAACATTTCAACAACACAAATAATTGGATTACTTTCACAAGTCGCAAATTATGAAATAGAAGATACTGTAGGATGGCCTGAGACAAAAGGATATCAACCAGCTGATGTTTGGTATGGAGCACCAGTAAATTTGGAAAAACAAGTTCAAGAATTGCATAAATTCTTATTTGACGAAGAAGATTATCAAGTTTCATCAACAGTTAAAAGTATAAGTGATACAATAATTAAAAAAACTGGTTATAAGTAAGAAAGGCGTGCGTTAACGAAATCAAAGATTTCGACGCACACATGTGAAGACTGCTTCGCAGTGCTTCACAAATATAGGAAGCCTAACCTTGTTGTATACGGAAAAATCCACATAGGGTCAAGATAAAAGTTGATTTTTCCTATACAATAAAATAAAATAAAATAAAAATCTCACAATAAAATTAAATTGTGAGATTTTTTGTTTTATAGCATTGACTTTTTTTATATTTTAATAGATAATTAATATATTACTTACAAAAGAAATTATTTATTTTGGATAAAAATATAGATTATACAAAATAAGTATGCGAAATTATATTTCGTATTTTTTAATAAACAAAGGGAGGAAATTTTTATGTATTTATTCAATAGGATAACAGTAAATCCTCAGCTACCAAAAAGAATAAATAAATTATCAGTTGTTGCAAACAATTTATGGTGGTCATGGAATACTGATTTCTTAAAATTATTCAAAATGATCGATATAGATTTATGGGAGCATATTGGTAAAAATCCAGTTAAATTCTTAAAATTAGTACCACAAGAAAAACTAGAGGAATATTCTAAAAATAGTGAATTTTTGAAAGAATATGACAGAGTAATAGGAAATTTTGAATCTTATATGAATAGCAGAAGTACATTCTTTTCAAAAAAATATCCAGAAAATAAAAATGATTTAATCGCATATTTCTCAGCAGAATATGGATTAGATGAAATATTACAAATATATTCAGGCGGGCTTGGAATACTTTCTGGTGACCATTTAAAAGCAGCAAGTGATTTAGGGGTTCCTCTTGTTGGAGTAGGATTATTATATAAAAAAGGATATTTTCATCAAGTGATAAATGGAGCAGGAAGACAAGAAAATACATATAGGGATATAGACCTAGAAGATCTTCCAATAACACCAGTTAAAGATGAAAAAGGAAATGACTTAATAGTAGAATCAAGAATACAAAGGAAAAGACTATATTTAAAAGTTTGGCAAATAAATGTTGGAAGAGTAAAATTATATTTACTTGATTCAGACATAGACGAAAATATTGATCAAGATTTTAGAGAAATAACTCAATATTTATATGGAGGAAACCAAGAAACTAGAATAAGACAAGAAATCGTACTTGGAATGGCTGGAACAAACCTTCTAAAAAAATTAAAACTAAATCCAACAGTATATCATATGAATGAAGGACATTCTGCATTTTTAATTCTAGAACTTGCAAGAGAATTAGTTGAAGAAAAACAGATATCTTTTAGAAACGCTATAACAATTGTAGCTTCAAAAACGGTATTTACAACACATACACCAGTTCCAGCAGGTAATGACATATTTCCAATAGATCTTATGGAAAAATATTTTAAAAACTTCTGGCCAAGACTTGGAATAGGTAGAGAAGAATTCTTAAGATTAGGAATGAATCCAAAAGAGGAATTAGAGCCAGGATTTAATATGGGAATATTTGCACTTAAAATATCAGGCAAGAAAAATGGTGTTAGCAAATTACATGGAAGTGTTTCAAGAGAACTATTTAGTGATATTTGGCCAGATATTACAGCAAACGAATCACCAATAGGATATGTAACAAACGGGGTACATACATGTTCATGGCTTGCACCTTGTGTGAAAGAATTATATAATAAATATTTGACACCATATTGGCAAGATACAATTCATTTAGAAAATACATGGAATAAAATAAATAACATTCCAGATAAAGAATTGTGGGAAACACATTATAAAAGAAAAGTAAGACTTATGAAAGTTGTTAGGGAGAATACTATAGAAAGATTAAGAAGAAACGGTATGAGATATGAAGAAATAATGGATATAGTATCACACCTAAACCCAGATGTTCTAACAATTGGATTTGCAAGAAGATTTGCAACATATAAAAGAGGTACTCTAATATTTAGGGATTTAGAAAGAATAACTGAAATATTAAATAATAGTAAAGCACCTGTTCAATTAATTTTTGCAGGTAAGGCACACCCACAAGACATAGAAGGACAAGAACTAATAAGACAAATACATGAAATTTCTATGAAACCACAGTTCAAAGGAAAAATATTCTTACTTGAAGATTATGATATAGCAATGTCAAGATATCTTGTAAGTGGTGTTGATGTATGGCTAAATAATCCAAGAAGACCAATGGAAGCTTCAGGAACTAGTGGACAAAAAGCTTCTATAAATGGAGTAATAAATTTCTCTGTGCTTGATGGATGGTGGGTAGAAGGATATAACAAACAAAATGGATGGATAATAGGACAAAATAAGAATTACGACTCTTATGATATGCAAGATAATGAAGATGCAAAGAGTATTTATGATACTTTAGAAAACAAAATTATTCCTACTTACTATGATAGAAAAAATGATGCAGAATATTCAGAAAGTTGGGTAAGAATAATGAAAAATTCTATTATCTCTACAGGATGGCAATATAGTACAGCAAGAATGTTAATAGACTATTTAGAAAAAATGTACTTACCACTTTGCAACTTATATAAAAAGTATTATTCAGACATAGAAAATGTTATAAGACTAAATGAATGGATAGATGATATAAAAACAAGATGGGATAAAATTAGAATTATAGAATTAAATAATTTAAACAATGTAACAATAGATGCAGGAAATAATATAGAAGTAAAATGTGAGGTTGACCTTCAAAATATAAATCCTGATAACATTTCTGTTCAAGTTTATTCTGGAAAAGTTTTAGATAATGGTATATTAGAAGACATAAAAGTAACAGAGATGGAAAAACTATTTAAAGATAGCAATATATATAGTGCAAAAATATCACTTTCAACAGGTGGAAATTATGGATATACATTTAGAGTTATGCCAAAGCATGAAATGGTATTAGATGCTCAAAACTTAAATCTTATTAAATGGATAACAGCAGAAATGCAAAATCCTCCTGTAGAAGAAGAGAAAAAGACTGATGATGATATACAACAACAAGATGGAGAAAAACAAGAAGAATTAAAGCAAGAAGAAACAAAAGAAACAGCTTTAACAACACAAACAAATGAAAGTAACGCAATGACTGAAACCATAAAACAAAAATAAAATTAAATGTTTTTATGAAAAATTGCGCTAAAGTATTGCAAAATAGAATAGAAAACATATATAATAATAAAAGTGATAGAAACTTAAAATATAGAACTACAACAATATAATATACGAAAGAAAAAGGGGGTGCAAAAATGCCAGTGATAGATTTAACTAACCCACTAACAGTTGCTCTTTGCTTAGCTGCTATAGTTGCTGCAATCTTTTTAGGACATGAAATTAAAAGATCAGTTGTTCCTGCAATAGCATTAGTATTAAGTATGGGATTGCTTATATTACATACTGTACAACTATTCGCATTTGGAGAATACTATGCAAACTATACAGTAATACTTTCTACATCAATGTTATATGACTTTGGATTTGTACTTGTTACTTATCTAGCATATTTATGGATAGATGACATAGAAGCAAAACATAGAAATAAAAAGAGCATAGATAATAGTTTAGACTGGTTCTGGAGTAAAATATAATTTTCTTAGAAGGGACTTAATATGGATAAAAAAACATTTTATATAACAACACCAATTTATTATCCAAGTGGTAAATTTCATATAGGAACAGCTTATACAACTGTTCTTGCGGATACTATAAATAAATATAAGAAGTTCAGAGGATATGATACAAGATTTATAACTGGACTTGATGAACACGGACAAAAAATAGAAGAAGTAGCTCAGAAACTAGGTAAAACTCCAATAGAATATGTAGACCAAATGGCAGATTATGCAAAAAAAATATGGGAAACTATGGATATAAAGTATGATGACTTCATTCGTACAACACAAAAAAGGCACACAGAAGTAGTTGAAAAAGTATTTGATAAGTTAATGGAACAAGGAGATATTTATAAAGGAGAGTATGAAGGTTGGTACTGTACTCCTTGCGAAACTTATTTTACAGAAACACAGTTAGTAAATGGAAAATGTCCTGACTGTGGAAGAGATGTAAAGAAAATGAAAGAAGAAGCATATTTTTTCAACATGAAAAAATATACAGATAAACTTATTAAATTTTATGAAGGGCATCCTAATTTCATAGAACCCGAATCAAGAAAAAATGAATTATTTAATAATTTTATAAAGCCAGGATTAGAAGACTTGTGTATAACAAGAACAAGCTTTGATTGGGGAATAAAAGTAAAGAAAGATCCAAAACATGTTATATATGTTTGGTTAGACGCATTGCTTAATTATTTAACTGCTTTAGGATATATGTCAAATGATGATAGTCTATTTAATAAATATTGGCCACCAACACTTCAAATAGTTGGAAAAGATATTATAAGATTTCATGGAATATATTGGCCTATATTCCTTATGGCACTTGACTTACCACTACCTAAAAAGATATATGCACATGGATTTATAATGATGAAGGATCGGTAAGATGTCAAAATCTAAAGGAAATGTCGTATATCCTGATATGTTAGTTAAAAGATATGGATTAGACGCAACGCGTTACTTTCTACTAAGAGAATTTACATTTGGACAGGATGCAATATTTTCACCAGAAGGATTTGTAGAGAGATATAATTTTGACTTATGTAATGATCTCGGAAATCTACTAAATAGAACAATAGGTATGATAAATAAATATTTCGAGGGAACTATTCCAAAATATAATGGTTATAAAACTAATTTTGATGAAAGTTTGGAAAAAGAGACAGTAGGATATGTAAAAAAAGCAGAAGAATACATGGAAAATTATCATATAAATAATGCTCTAGAGGAAATATGGAAAGTAATTTCTAAAACAAATAAATATATAGACGAAACAATGCCTTGGGCATTAGCAAAAGAAGATAAAAAAGATGAACTTGCTTCTGTAATGTATCATTTGGTAGAAAATTTGAGAAAGGTTGCTATAATGTTAAAACCTATTATTGCAAAAACTTCAAATGAAATTCTAACTCAACTTGGTATAAATGATGATAAGCTAATCTCTTGGGAGAAAATTGATAAATATGATTTACTAACAGGTGACGATAAAGTAGTTCAAAAAGGAACACCACTTTTTATGAGATTAGAAAAAGAAGCAGAAATAGAATATATTAGAGAACAAATGAAGGTTTAAGTATTAATGCAGTAGATTTACATGTCTACTGCTATTTTCAAAATAAATTTCGGTCATTTGGGACGGTTCTGTTTGACCAAAAAATCTAAAAATTTTTTAAAAAATTAAATAATTAAATTATTTTTGGTCAAACAGAACCGTCCCAAATGACCGAAAAAATTAAAGAAAGGATAGAATAATGGGAAAATTAATAGTAATAGATGGAACAGATGGAAGTGGCAAACAAACACAATTAGAAATATTAGAAAACAAGTTAAAAGAGAATAATATTGATTATAGAAAAATAAGTTTTCCAAATTATAATTCACCTTCTTCAAGTTTGGTAAAAATGTATTTATCTGGGGAGTTTGGAACAGATGCTGACGCAATAAGTCCATATGTAGCATCTACTTTTTTTGCTGTGGATAGATATGCAACTTATAAAAAGCAATTAGAAGAGTATTATGAAAATGGTGGTTTAATACTTGCAGATAGATATACAACAGCAAATATGGTGCACCAAGCAGGCAAGATAAAAGATAGAAGTGAAAGAAAGAAATTTTTGGATTGGCTTTGGAATTTAGAATTTAATATATACAAAATTCCAATTCCTACAAAAGTTTTCTTTTTAAATATGCCACCTGAATATTCTTTAAAGTTAATTGAAAATAGACAAAACAAATTTGACAAGGAAGCAAAAAAAGATATACATGAAAGTAATAGAGCATACATTCAAGAAAGCTATGAAGCTGCTTGTGAACTTGCAAACGATTATAAATGGACAGAAATTAAATGTGTAAACAATGGAAAAATAAAGACAAGAGAAGAAATTGGAAAAGAAATTTTCGAAGTAGTTAAAATTGTACTATAAATGGAGGACTTAATGAAAATAGGTTTTTTTGGAGGTTGTTTTAATCCACCAACAAATGCACATGTAAATCTTGCAAAAAAAGTTTTAGATGAATGTAATTTAAATAGGGTAGTGTTTGTTCCTGTTGGAGATTTTTATGGTAAAAAAGAATTAGCACCAGAAAAACATAGATATAATATGCTAAAAATAGCTTGCAAGCGGTTTGAAAAATATAGAAATCTCAGATTTAGAATTAAATAGAAAAGAAAAATTATATGCAGCAGATGCTTTTAAACTTATAGAAGAAAATTATAAGAATGTAGATATATTCTTTATCATGGGAGCAGATAATTTCATAAATATAGTAAAATGGAAAAATTCAAAAGAAATAATTGAAAAGTATAATTATATTGTTTTAGATAGAAATAACATAGATTTAAATAGATATATAAATGAAAATGAATTTATAAGAAGTCATAAAGATAATATAAAAGTTATTAAGGATGAAAATTATAGTAAGTACAATGCTACAGATTTTAGAAATAAAATAAAAAAAGATAATGAATATAACCAAGAAATAGTTTCAGATGAAGTTATTGATTATATAATAGAAAATGGATTATATAAATAAAATTAAGAATTTGATATAAATTTCAAAAAAATTGACAAAAGTACTATAATATGTGATAGAATATATAAGAATTTTATATTATGGACATTTGTGTCCGGACGGAGGTTAAAATGGATGGCGTAAAATACAAACGTATTTTATTAAAACTAAGTGGAGAAGCACTTGCAGGAAATAACAAAACAGGAGTGTATGCAGATGTAATAGGAAGAATCTGTGATGAAATCAAAAAGGTAGTAGATTTAGGAGTACAAGTCGGAATAGTAGTAGGAGGAGGAAACTTCTGGAGAGGAAGATACGGACATCAAATGGAAAGAACAACATCTGATTATATGGGAATGCTTGCAACAACAATGAATGGTTTAGCTCTTCAAGATACTCTCGAAGCAAGAGGAGTAAAAACAAGATTACAAACGGCAATAGAAATGAGACAAATTGCAGAACCATATATAAAGAGAAAAGCTATAAAACATTTAGAAAATGGTAGAGTAGTAATATTTTCTTGTGGAACAGGAAACCCATATTTTACAACAGATACAGCAGCAGCTTTAAGAGCAGCTGAAATAGATGCAGAAGTAATTTTACTTGCAAAGACAATAGATGGAGTATATTCAGCAGATCCAAAAATAGATCCTACAGCTGTTAAATATGATAAAATAAGTTATTTAGATATTTTAAATAAAGACTTGAAAGTTATGGATTCAACAGCTACATCACTATGTATGGATAACAATATACCACTTAGAGTATTTGCAATTGAAAACCCAGAAAATATTGTAAAGGTTGTTAAGGGGGAAGATATAGGCACAGTAGTAGAATAATTAAAAAATAATTGCGTTTTGGCGTTGTTGTTCTACGAAAGAAAATCCTCGACGTACAAAAAGTACGCCTCCGGTATTTCTTTCTTGAACGCCTAGCCAAAAGCACAATTCTTTTTCAATTATATTTATAAATTTAGAAAGGAAAGAAATAAAATGGATTTTAGTAAAATAGAAGAGAAAATGGATAAAACTATAAGTGTATTAACTGAAAATTTTGCAGAGGTTAGAGCAGGTCGTGCTAATCCAGCAATATTAAATAAAGTAAAAGTAGATTATTATGGAGTTTCAACTCCAATAAACCAAGTAGCTGGAATTTCAGTTCCAGAGGCAAGACTCATTGTTATTCAACCATGGGATATGAGTATATTAAAAGAAATAGAAAAAGCAATACTTGCATCTGATATTGGAATAACTCCAAATAATGATGGAAAAGTTATAAGATTATCATTCCCAGAACTTAACGAAGAAAGAAGAAAAGAATTAGTAAAAGATATAAAGAAAATGGCAGAAGAAGCTAAAGTATCAATTCGTTCATTAAGAAGAGACGGAATGGATGAGGCAAAGAAAGCTCAAAAAGATGGAGACATCACAGAAGATGACTTAAGAAATGCAGAAACAGAAATTCAAAAATTAACTGATAAGAAAGTTGAACAGATAGATAGTATTTTGGCTAATAAGGAAAAGGAAATCATGAGTGTATAATCTTTGAAAATAAAAAAAGAGAGGGCTTAGAAAAATGAACTTTAAAGAAGAATTAGGTAAATATGTAGATATAGTAAATAATGAATTAGAAAAATATGTAAGAAGAGAAGAATGTCCTGAAAAAAAGCTTAATTCTTCTATGGAATATAGCTTAATTAGCTCAGCTAAGAGACTAAGACCAATACTTATGATATCAACATATAAATTATTTAAAAGTGATTATGAAGAAGTCTTTCCATTTGCAGTAGCAATGGAAATGATACACAACTTTTCACTTATACATGATGATTTACCAGCAATTGATAATGATGATTTAAGACATCGGAAAGCCAACAAACCATAAAATGTTTAACGAACCAACCGCAATACTCGCAGGAGATGGACTTTTAAACAATGCATATTTAGTCATAAGTAATGAATTAAAAAAAGAAAAAAATATAAATAAAGTATGTGCAAAAATATCTGCTTTAAATGAATTATCATTTGGAGTAGATAGAATGATAGCAGGAGAATATGTAGATACAGAATTTGAAGGACAAAAAATCTCGAATGAATATCTAGAGTATATGCATAATAATAAAACAGGAGCATTGATAAGAGCATCAGTGAGGATAGGAGCTATTCTAGCAAGAGCAGAGGATGAAGACTTAAATAGATTAACAAAATATGCTGAAAAAATAGGACTTGCGTTTCAAATAAAAGATGACATACTATCAGAGATTGGTGATGAAAAGATACTTGGAAAACCTGTTGGAAATGATAGAAAACTTGGAAAAGTAACATTTGTTACAAAATACGGACTTGAAAAAGCAAAAAAATGGTTAGATGAAGTGACAAAAGAGGCAATGGAAGAAATTGAAATATATAAAGAAAGTGGAAACTTTTTAAGAGAGCTTGCACTATATATAAAAAATAGAGAAAAATGAGGAGAAAAGAAATGAATACTATGCCAAAACATATTGCAATAATTATGGATGGAAATAGAAGATGGGCAAAAGAACATGGCTTAAATACTAAACTAGGACATAAAGAGGGTGCAGAAAACTTAAAAAGATTAACAAGATATGCAAACAAAATAGGACTTGAATATCTTACAGTATATGCATTTTCTACTGAAAACTGGAAAAGAAGTGAAGAAGAAGTTGGAGCATTAATGATACTCTTCAAGACTTATTTAGACGATTTAACAAAAGCAGCAGATACAGAAAATATAAGAATAAAATTTTTTGGACATATAGAAAGTTTATCTTTGACTCTTCAAAAAAGTATAAAAAAAGCCATAGAGAAAACAAAAAATAATACAGGAACAACTCTTTGTATAGCTTTTAATTATGGAGGAAGAGATGAAATAACAAAAGCTGTAAAAGAAATTGCAGAAGATGTAAAAAATGGCAAAGTAGATATAGATGATATAAATGAAAATATGATTTCTAATCATTTATATACGAAAGATGAGCCAGACCCAGACCTTTTAATTAGAACGAGTGGAGAAATAAGATTAAGTAATTTCTTACCATGGCAATTAGTTTATACAGAATTTGTATTTGTCAACAAATATTGGCCGGATTTTTCTTCGGAGGATTTAGACGAAGCTATAAAAACTTATGAAAAAAGAAATAGAAAATTTGGAGGTAAGTAATTCTATGGATATAAAAAGAGTTCTAACATCAGTTTTAGGTCTTCCTTTAGTTATTGTAATTTTAGTTTTTGGAAACGAAACTATTATAGACATATTTTTTGCAATAGTAGCATTGATTGCAATAAGAGAATATTTTGGGGCATTTGAGAAAAGTAAAAAAGCAAAGCCTGTTAAATGGATAGGATATTTAATTGCAATTTCTATTGCAGTTCTTAGATTATTCCATTTAGAATCAACTTTGGTTGACGTAGATACAGATATGATTAATATGATGTTTTGCTTAGTTATATTTTCTGTATTTATTGTGTTTTTCCATATATTAAATTCTGGAATGAAAACAAGTATTATAGATGGAGCAGTAACTGTATTTGGTATATTATATGTTCCAGTAATGATAATCTTCTTACCAATAATATATAGTCAAAAAAATGGAGAAATTCTAATTTGGTATGTAATAATATGTGGATGGACAACAGATATATTTGCATATCTTGCAGGAAAAATCTTAAATAATAGAAAACATAAATTTAGTAAAATAAGTCCAAACAAATCAATAGAAGGATGCATAGCAGGGGCAATAGGAGCAGTTATTGTATCATTAATATATACAGTAATATGTAATACATATTTCTTTACTAATATATCATATATATATATTATACTCATATCATTACTTTTAAGTATAATTGGGCAGATAGGAGATTTTGCAGCATCTAGTATAAAAAGGTACAATGAAATCAAAGACTATGGAAACCTAATACCAGGACATGGTGGAATATTAGACAGAATAGACAGTATCCTATTTATCGCACCAGTTGCATATATATTATTAATGAATATATAAAATGTGAAAATTTGGATAAAATAGATATATTAAAATATGCTTGATAAGGAGGAATGTAAATAAAGTATGCTAGAAATCTTGATGGCTATTATAAAAACTTTAATACTACTTGGAATCCTAGTTATCATACATGAAGGTGGACATTTTGTTGTTGCAAAATTGTGCAAAGTAAAAGTAAATGAATTTTCAATAGGTTTTGGAAAAATACTTTTAAGTAGACAAAAAGGAGAAACTAAGTATTGTTTAAGACTAATACCTTTAGGTGGATTCGTAAGCATGGAAGGAGAAGAAGAACATTCAGATGCAGAAGGCTCTTTTAGCAATGCTAGTATATTAAAGAAGATTGCAATTGTTTCAGCAGGAGCAATTGTAAATATATTATTTGGATTACTTGTGTACTTTTTATTAATCACATTCCACTACGGAATAGAGATAGCAGCGAAAAGTACTATAAACTATATAGGAGCATTAGAAGATAGCATAAGGATACTTTTTACAGGTGGAACTACAATCGATGATTTAGCAGGACCTGTTGGAGTCGCAACTATTGTATCACAAACATCTAGCTTGACAGATTTTATATATTTATTATCAGTAATTTCATTGTCACTTGGAATTACAAACCTTATACCAATTCCACCACTAGATGGAGGAAAAATACTAATATATATTATCGAATTTATAAAGAGAAAACCACTAAAAGAAGAAACATCATTAAAAATACAAATGGCAGGTTTTATGTTCATTATAGGATTGTCTGTTTTTGTTATGTATAATGATGTGGCCAGAATATTATAGGAGTTTGGAAGGAATAAAAAATGAACAAAAAAACAGGAGTATTTCTATCAAGAATGCAGCCACTACATATTGGACATCTTGGAATAATAGAAAAAGCACTAGAAGAAAATGAACAAGTTATAATATTAATCGGAAGTAAAAATAAAAAAGAAACTATAAGAAACCCATTAGATATAAAGCTTAGAAGAGAAATATTAGAAGAAGCAATAGAAGAAAAATTTAAGGAAGAAGACAGAAATAGAATAATTATTTCTGAACTTCCAGACTGGTCAATGGAGACAGATATCGGTTCTAACTTAGAATGGGGAAGGTATTTATACTATAATATAGTATCACTTGGAGAACAAAAAAGTTTTAGTTTTTATTTTTCAGATGATAAACAGATTATAGAAAATTGGTTTGAGGACATGTTATCAAGTAGGATAACTTTTAGATTATTTGAAAGAGATAATATGTTTGAAGCAGTATCTTCAACTAAAATCAGAAACGCTATTTTAAACGGAGATACTAAATACATATCAAAAAGTTGTCCTAATGCAGTACTAAAACGTTTAGATAAAATAAAAGAAACAATAGAAAAAGTATATAAGGATCCTAAATCAGACTATGTAATGGAGGAATAAGACGTGAAAGTAGAAGACTTTGATTATAACTTACCAGAAGAATTAATAGCACAAACACCAATTCAAAAAAGAGATATGTCAAGATTAATGGTACTAGATAGAAAAAATCAAACAATAGAATCAAACAAGATATTTTCTGATGTAATAGATTATCTAGAACCAGGAGATTGTTTAGTTATTAACAACACTAAGGTAATTCCAGCAAGATTATACGGAAAAAAAGAAACTGGAGCAAATGTAGAATTTCTACTACTTAAACAATTAGAAGGAGATATTTGGGAAAGCATTGTAAGACCAGGAAATAAGTTAAAACCTGGAACAAAAGTATACTTTGGAGAACCAAGAATATTAGAAGCAGAAGTTTTAGAAGTTATGCCAGGTGGTACAAGAAAAGTAAAGTTTACATATCAAGGAATTTTCAATGAGATATTAGATAAAATAGGACTTATGCCATTACCACCATACATACACGAAGAATTAAAAGAAAGAGATAGATATCAAACAATATATGCAAAATATGATGGTTCAGCTGCAGCACCAACTGCAGGACTTCATTTTACAAAGGAATTATTAGAAAAAATAGAGAAAAAAGGTGTAAAAATTGCAAATGTTACATTGCATGTTGGAATAGGCACATTTAGACCTGTTAAAGAGGAAAATATAGAAGAGCATGAAATGCATTCAGAGCATTTTTATATAAAGCAAGAAGATGTAGATAAAATTAATGAAACAAAGAAAAACGGAAAGAGAGTTATATCAGTCGGAACAACATCTTGCAGAGTATTAGAAACTATTGCAGATGAAAATGGAATGGTACATGTATGTGAAGAAGATACAAGTATATACATATACCCAGGATATAAATTCAAATGTATAGATGGATTAATCACAAACTTCCACCTACCAAAATCAACTCTTTTAATGCTAGTATCAGCACTTGCAGGAAGAGAATTCATATTAAAAGCATATAATCAAGCTGTAAAAGAAAAATTTAGATTTTTCAGCTTCGGAGATGCCATGTTAATATTATAAAAGCTTTAAAATCGGTCGTTTAGGATGCATTCTAAACGACCGAAAATATTTAATAACTTTCAAGAAATTGATAATACAGATATGTTAGGAAATGAAATTGAATATAGTATAACGTTTTATGCAACAATTACAGAAGAGAAAAATAATAGTTTCATAGTAAAAGGATTAGAAGTCAATGATATTTCATATAGAGGCGATTTTTCATTTAGCATACAAAGTGAGACTAGAATAACTTGGCATAATCAAGAAATAGATATGTCAGAATTAGAAGAAGGAGATAATATATCTATTACGTTCTTAGGACCAATACAGGAAAGCTCGCCAGCAACAATAAACAATGTAATTGAAATAAAAATATTAGATGATGAACTATAAAAATCACAAAAAATAGGAAAAAAGAAATTATATATGTTATAATATATATATATCAAAAGATAAAAGGAGGTCAATATTATGAGGAAGAAAAAAATATATAAGATAATACTTATAATTATTTTTATCTTATTATTACTATTTTTAATCCACTTTGTTAGAAATTATATTATCATAAGCAAAATAGCAAAAAAGCAAGAGGAAATTGGTAACTCAACTAATTATTCATATACAATAAAGTTTTCAAATATTGAGTCAGGTGAAACAGCATTCATAAAATATTATAGAAAAGATAATAGAAGCATTACAATAATGGGAGATAACATTTTTTGGCATGATGCAGATACAGCTGAACAGATTTCAATGAACCCAAAAGAGTTAACTGCAATTGTATACGAAAATAATGAAACGGCAATACAGGCTAACTTACCAATCCCAGTTGTTTCAAACAACTTCGAAGACAAGTTAAAACAATCTATATTTTCTTTTATAACTTACGATACAGTCGGAAATGAAAGATGTTATGAAATACAACCTCTTATTGGTGTTATAAGTACTATACCTTATGTAAGTGTAGAAAATGGAACATTGTTAAAGTTAATTACTGGAAAAGTTAATGAGTTAGATGAATATAGTGTATCTGAATATACTGATTGGAAATTTAATGAAGTTACAGATGAAGATGTCAGTAGACCAAATCTAACAGGTTATGAAGTAACATATAATTAATATTCTATTGCAGATATATTACCAATATAAAATAACAAAGGAGAGAAATATGGGAAAGAAATTTTTTGCAATTGTATTGATTGGAGTTATTATATTCTTAATAGCAGTAATAGCATTTAATGTTACAATATATATATCAATGATTGACAATATGAAATATGATAATATGAGTGCAACAATGACAGCAGTAGTAGTAAAAGTAGACGAAACAGATTTATGGGTTATAGCTCCAGCTAGTAATAGTGGAACATTAAAGAGAGCAAGTATTTATAATACCGGAAATATAGGATTTAAAAAAGGACAAGAAATATTGATTTATTATGGCGGATTTATTACATCAATGTCACCTCCAAGTATTTCTAATATTGGAAAAATCGAGATAACAAAAGAAGAGAGTGACGTTGAGATACCTATAAATATATTAAGATATTGTTATAGTTCGAAAGATAATGTTTCAGTCACAATAAATGAATTTACAAATGAAAAGATATCTATTAGTATAACAGATACAAATGAATATCCTTATGACTATTCTAATGATTACATATCAATAGACAAATATGAAAATGGGTTACAAATCGAAAAAATTAAATTAAATGAAATATCAAGTAATACAAAAGAAAACACTACTACTAAGGAATATGAGTGGAAAATTACAAATGCTATGTTAGAGAGTGGAAAATATAAATTAAGATTTAATAGTAAAAATTCAGAAGTTGAAATAGAAATAGATTTTACAATAGATGAAAATAGAAACATCTCATTTTCAGAACCTAAGATAAGCTAATATAAATATAAGGGGGATTTTTATGTTAGAACTAAAGAACGTATCAAAGTTTTATTATAATAAAGGAATAATCACATCAGGACTTACAAAAATAAACTTAGAAATGAAAATGGGTGAGTTTATTGTTATAACAGGAGAATCCGGAAGTGGAAAAAGTACCCTTTTAAATGTAATATCAGGATTAGACAGCTATGAAGAAGGAGAAATGTACATAAATGGCAAAGAGACAAGCCATTATACAGAAAAAGATTTTGAAGAATATAGAAGAAAATATATAGCAAATATATTTCAAAATTTTAACCTTGTAAATAGTTATACAGTATATCAAAATGTAGAATTAGTTTTATTATTAAATGGTTATAAGAAAAGACATATAAAGAAAAAAGTACTTGATATCATAGAAGAAGTAGGACTTACAAAATTTAAAAACACAAAAGTATCAAAACTATCAGGAGGACAGAAGCAAAGAGTAGCTATTGCAAGAGCTATGGTAAAAGATACACCTATAATAGTTGCAGATGAACCAACAGGAAATTTAGATTCAGAATCTGCAAAAGACGTTATAGATATATTAAGAAAAGTTGCACAAAACAAACTAGTAATTATAGTTACACATAATTTAGAACAAGTAGAAGAGTATGCAACAAGAATCATAAAAATGCATGATGGAAGAATAATAGAGAATCAAGAAATAAAAAAAGTAGACAATAATATAAAAGCAGAAGAAAGTAAATATCACAAAATAACATTATTTAATAAGTATAGATTAGGGGTTAGAAATACATTTAATATATTCTCAAAATTTATACTTCTATTTTTTGTATTCTTTTTTATAGTAGCAGCCGTATTTTTAGAATATGGAAGCTTTAAGCTATATGAAGACTTAGGAAACAAGACATCTGTAAGGAGTATCGTACTTAGTGACTTATCAGAAAATAGAATAATAATAAAGAAAAGCGATGGAACAAACTTTACAGACGATGATTATATAAAGATAAGAAATTTATCGAATGTAGATTATGTAGCAGAGGATGACTTATTCATAGATCAAAACTTTACATTGGAAGCGGAATCTAAAAGTATAGAATATACTTTATATATGTATGGATATATGCAAAGTATTGATAATTTTACAGGTGAATTAGATATAGGGAGAATGCCAGAAAATGATAATGAGATAGTAATAATTGGTAGTAAAAAACACAATTCAATAGAAAAGAAATTAGATGAATTTTTATCAAGTAATTTCTTAATAAGAGATACCAACATTAATAATCTAAAGGTAGTAGGTATAAAGTATAATGAAGATGATAATGACTATGAATTTAAGTTTTTTGTATCTAATAATATAATGGATAGATTAAGAGGGTATGTAAACGCACAAAATAGTACATTAGAAATATTCTTTGATGATAAACAAGTAAATGTAGATACATATATAAGAATATTACCAAGCTCAACAGTTGAAAAAGGCAAAGTAATAATTGACAATGACCTTACGTATATATTGTCAAACAGAAATGTAAGAAACAAATACATAAAGATTTCAGTAAATAATATTTATTATGAAGAAGAAATTGATTTAAAGATAAGCAATACATATACAAAATCAAATTTCACTAGATTAACAGGATATGAAAAGTATGATGAAAATAGATATGTAATATTTATGAATGAAGAAGACTACAATTCATTGTATTATAAGCCATCTTATCAATCTAGTGTATATATAAAAAATGTAGATGAAATAGAAAGTACAATAAATGACTTAAAAAATCTGGACTTAATACCAAAGAAAGCTTCAGACTATGCAATAGATAACTTTGCAACACAAAAGCAAATTATAAAAATTGCGACGGTAATAGTAACGATAATTGTTATAATTGTATTGTTCTTTATATCTTACTTTATAATAAGAATAATACTCGCTTCAAGAAAAACATATTATACAACCTTAAGAATTTTAGGAGCAACATATAATAACGTAAGACGAATACTAGATATAGAATTATTTATAAATTCAAGTATAGCTTTTATAGGAGCTTTAATAGTTATAATTTTAAGCAAAATAAATGTGCTAAACTTTGAATATATTGCAAAACTTACAAATTTTGTAAGTATAAAAGAATATATATTGCTCTATATAGTTATAATCATTATGTCAAGGATGATTTCAAGAAGATTTTCGAAAAAGATATTTAAGAAATCAGCAATGAATACCTATAAAGAGGAGGTGTAAGTATATATGGTAATTTTAAAAAATGTAAATAAATATTTTAATAGACATAAAAGAAATGAAATCCATATAATAAACAATACATCACTCGAATTCGATAATGTAGGGCTAGTTGCATTACTTGGAGAATCGGGAAGCGGAAAAACTACGTTGTTGAATGCTATAGGAGGCTTAGACAAGATAAACAAAGGAAAAATATACATAAATGGAAAGAAAATAACACATAAAACAGCTCATACAGTAGACAAAATAAGAAATTTAAACATAGGATATATATTTCAAGATTATAAATTAATAGATAACCTAACTGTATTTGAAAATGTTGCAATTGCTTTAAAGATGATAGGAATAAAAGACAAAAAAGAGATAGAAAAAAGAGTAAATTATGTACTAGAAAGTGTAAATATGTACAGGTACAGAAATAGACCGGCTAATATGCTTTCAGGAGGAGAAAGACAAAGGGTAGCTATAGCAAGAGCAATAGTAAAAAATCCTAATATAGTAATTGCAGATGAGCCAACAGGAAACTTAGACAGTAAAAATTCATTAGAAATAATGAATATAATAAAAGCAATATCAAAAGATAAACTAGTTATACTTGTAACACATGAGATAGAACTTGCCAAATTTTATGCATCAAGAATAATAGAAATAAAAGACGGCAAAATTGAAAGAGACTATAAAAATGAGATAAGTGAAAGCTTAGATTACAGATTAGAAAATAAAATATATTTAAAAGACTTCAAAAATATAAAAAATTATAGTAGCAGCAATGTTAATGTAGATGTCTACTCAAATGATGATGAAAAAGTAGATATAAAACTAGTTGTAAAAAAAGGAAATATTTACATACAGTCAGAAAACAAAAAGATAGAAGTTGTTGATGATAATTCAGTAATAGAACTAATAAATGAACATTACCAAAAGATAGATAAAAGTATTTATCAAGAAAATAAATATGATTTAGAAAACGTAATAGATAAAAATATTAAAACTAAATCAAGTTCAATATATGGACTATTTAAATCAATTATAGCTGGTATTAGAGAAATTGCTGACTATTCTGTTTTAAGGAAAATACTTCTTGTAGGTTTCTTTGCTGCTAGTATGTTTATAGTATATTCTGTATGTAATATGGCAGGAATGACAAGAATAGAAGATACAGATTTTATAACAATGAACAAAAACTACTTACAAGCAGATATGGCAAAGATAAGTGTAGATAACTTCTTAAAAATAGAAAAACTAGAAGAAGTAGATTATGTTTTGCCAGGAGATAGCTTTGTTAATTTTAAAATTAGATTTGATGACTACTATCAAACATCAATGTTTGAAATGGCATTTACAGGTTCACTTGTAAGTTTAGATGTCATAAATGAGACTAATCTAATTTCAGGAAGAATGCCAGAAAACGAATATGAAATTATAGTAGATAAAAAGGTAATAGATGATTTAAGAAACTCTGGAACAGGGCAATACATGGGAATACAAAGCGAAAATGAGTTATTAAACAAAAAAGTATCAATTAGCAATTTACCAGATTTTACAATAGTAGGATTTGTAGATGAAAAAACTGCGTCAATTTATGCTTATAAAAGTATATTTATAGATTTACTAAATTGCTCCAAAATAGATGAATATAGTACGGGAATAGGAATATATATTCAAGATAGTAGTAATATAGATGAAGAAAATAAGGTTTTTGACTATAACAGATATTTAGATGACATAGAGATTACAAAAGGAAGAATGCCAACGAATGATTATGAGGTAATTGTAAATAAATCAAATCAATATGAAATGAAACTAAATAAAACAATACCAGTAAAAGTAAATGAAAAAGAACTAAAAGTAGTAGGGTATTATGAAAGTAAAACGAATAGACAAGATTATTTAGTAAACAGTAATACAGTAAAATATGATGTTATAAATAAGTTAGAAGGAATTACAATATATCCTAAAAATGAGGAGGGCGTAATTAAAACACTCGAAAATGATTATGGACTAGATGTAGTTAATAGATATGAAACAGATAAAGAGAATTATATAAATTCTCAAAAAGAAAGTAGGACAAGCTCAATAGTATTAGCTGGAATAATACTTGGAATATCGCTAATAGAGATATATCTAATGATGAGGTCATCTTTCTTATCAAGAATAAAGGAAGTAGGGGTATTAAGAGCTATTGGAGCAAAAAAGGCGGATATATATAAGAAATTTTTAGGAGAAATAATTGCAATAACCACTTGCGCAGGAATGCCAGGAGTAGTACTTATGACTTATGTACTATGGATGCTTTCTCAAAACGCGTATATAGCAAAAAATTATGTAGTAAATGTAAGCACAGTAGGTATAAGCATTCTGATAACATATGCATTCAATATAATCGTTGGACTAATTCCACTATTTAAAGTATTAAGAAAAACACCAGCAAAAATACTTTCAAGACATGATATAGAATAACAAAATCGTGTTTTAAAAACTTTGAGAAAACTGTTAATATTCCCTAGTTAATGATTAAAATATAATCATTAACTAGGGACACCTAAATTAAAACTATTTATTTTGACATAAAACCTATTTTACTATACAAAGAACAAATTTTACACTCATTACAAATTTGAACTCTAGTATCAAAAATAATCTTAAGAGTATTAATAAATTCATCCTCTTTTTTGTCTACTAAATGTATAACAAGTTTTTTGGGGTTTAGATTAAGCAAAGTATTTAAAGAATAATCATTTGCAGAAAAAGTTATATCAGACAAATATTTTGCATTGAGTAAATCTTTTTTTATAGGAATAATATTTTTATCATTATCAAGTAATATACTTTCTCCATTACAATAAATTAGGTGTACAACAGGACTATTAAAAGGACTCATAGATACATATAATTTTAAAATATCTATGAATTCATTATATTCTTTCTCAATTAAAAATTTATTTACAGAAATATCAACAACATAATCTAAATTTTTCAAGTAGTTTTGTAATCTAAAATTTACAAAACCCTCTAAGACTATCGACTTATTTTCCCTTATATAATCAAGTACGGAATAATAAATTGAAAAATAATTATCTTCTTTTGAAATGTTATCTGTTTCTAAGAAATCGCTAGAATTATTTAAAATTTTTTTCTTTTCGATTTGAGTGAAATAAAAATAATTATATTCAAGAATTCTTTTTAATAACTTTTCTTCATAAAATAAGATAATGGTATCTGTTAAAACAGAAGAAATTTTATCATAAAAAAATTCTGTATTATCTGAAGTAAAGTGAACTATAACATTCTCGTATATTTTAAATTTTTTATCAGATACATGTAAAGAGTCTATATTTAAAGTCTGTAATCTATCTAGTAGATAAATTACTATGTCTGTATTATTACTTTTAATGCATAATGATTTCATTTAAAAAAGACCCCTTTCGAAAAGATACATGTATATTATTCGCTAAAATAAATTTAGATATACATTATCTTATTCAAAAAAGGACTTTTTGAAACTTGTATAAAATCACATATATATTTTATAATCAATGTCAGGAAAGATAGGATCTTTTTCTGATATATCTTCTAAAAATGCTAAATCAATCTTATCTTCTTTTATTTGATGATATAATTTATTAAATCTTCCGAGTATGGTCTTTAATTCTTCTTTTAGCATAATCAACCATTGTACCGGTTTGTTATAATAAAATTCCAATCACTGCTTTGAAGTAATAAAAGTTCTCTTGCACATTGATTTAATGCTTTTATTTTTGTTTTATTTTTTTCATTTGCAAATTCGTTTGCAAGTTCAACCATTCTATCTCCACACTTATGCATATGCCTTATAGAATAATCATTTAGTTCATTTAGCCACACTTCACTGTAACCGGTTAGCGCCCCAGCTAGAACGACAAGGAGTAGATTGTTGAATTTCTGGAAATTTATCTATATATTCTCCAGGAGTTATTAATTTAAAATCACATTTATCATAATAAATTTTTTTAAATAAAATATATAACCAATAAGGACCTTCATACCACCAATGTCCAAACAACTCTGCATCATAAGGACAGAGGATGATAGGTGGAGTTTGCATATACTTTGAAAGGTTAGTAATTTGTGACTGTCTTGAATCAAAGAAATGACCAGCTTGTTTTTCCACAGAATCCATTGCCCATCTTAAATCGTATATATCTTTATTTTCAGTTTTACCAGTAATTCTATAATATTTTATTCCTGTATTAACTCTAACTCCATCATAAGTAATATATGGCTTTATATAATCATAATCTGCATCATATCCAATATCTCTATAAAATTCACGATAGTTAAAATCACCAGGATATCCGCAAATAGAACTCCAAACTTGTTTTGAGGCTTCTATATCACGACCAAATGCAGTAATACCAGTAGGAGAGACAATAGGTGCAAAAGTTCCGTATATTGGAGTTGGGTTAGCATACAAAATTCCGTGAGACTCTGTAATAATATATTCTATCCCAAATTCTTTTAAATATTTATCAGCTTCTGGAACATAACCACATTCAGGAAGCCATATTCCACGTGGCTTTCTTCCAAAATATTTTTCATAAGTTTGAACTCCGACACCAATTTGTGCACGCACAGTTTTTTCATTTACATATAAAATAGGAAAATATCCGTGAGTTGCACCACAAGTAATGATTTCCAAAACACCAATATCTTGGAAATGTTTAAAGCCTTGAATAATGTTACAGTTATATACATCTTTAAAAATATGTAAATCAGAAGTGTATCTATCCAAATAATAATGTGATAAAGTATTAATTTTTTGATTATCCTTAGTTCTTACAACTTCTTTTTCACATAATTCAATATGTTTTTTTAGATATTTTATATATCTTTTTTGCAAAAGTTTGTTATCTAACATAGAAAGAAGAGGGGGAGTAAGAGACATTGTAACTCTAAAATCAACTTTTTCCTCCTCTAACTTTTTGAAATTTGTAAGTAAAGGTATATATGTTTCAGATATAGCTTCAAAAAGCCATTCTTCTTCTAGATAATTTTCACTTTCTGGATGATGCACAAAAGGTAAGTGTGCATGTAAAACAAAACTTACGTAACCTTTTGGATTATTAGTCATTTGTAATTCCTCTTTCTATCTATTTATGAACCCACCAGAAGTTGGCATTGTTAGTTCATTTATTGTTTCATCTTTATATAATCTACTATATACATCATATAAATTACCATATAATTTATCCATATCATTTATAAATTTCAAACTACCAAAATCTTTGCTAGATAGAGTATTAGTTTTAACATTTCTAAATAAGATATTTCCTAAATTAACATTTTCAAATAAAATATGGTCATTAGGAGAGATTATATTATTTGAAGAATGAATATAGATATATTCTTCAGGCTTATCAATTTTTCTTCTTCCTAATTCTATTACATAATTGCAATTTGGCTCTTGAGTTCTAATATACCAACTATTTGCAAAATCATTTATTTCAACTTCAAATGAGTAATTTTTTGTTATGTTATGTACTATAAGTATAGGCTTTGTATCATAAAATACATTTTCACCATGTTTCTGGATTAAAGTATTTCTATCATCATCTGAAATATCCCAGTAAACAAAAAGTGTAGTTGGTGTCTGAGCTAAAATTTTTACAGTTGTCTCATTATATCTATATGGCAAATCATAATATTCTGCAAGCATTGGTTTTGCAGTCGATTTTAATTTCGGTTTTGAAGTATTCTTACGAGAAGAAGTCTTTTTTACATTTTTAGATGTAGTACTTACAGACTTTTTATTAGATTTAGTACTAGCTGGCTTTTTAGAAGCTGCTTTAGTTACTGATGTATTTTTTGCTTTTTCCTTAGTGGTAGATTTTTTTGCTTTTGCAGAAACATCAGATTTAGAAGTAGTAACCTTAGTATTAACTTTAGCTTGAGTTTTAGTTTTTTTAGTTTTAGCCTTGACTTTGGTTTCTTTTTCCTTATTAATTTCCTTTTTTACAGATTCTTTTGCCATAAAACTTCCTCCTTAGTAAATTATACATTATATAATATATCAAAAAACAAATAAATTCAATATAATTCTTAATAAAAAATTAAAAACTTGCAAAAAAAATCTCTCTATGTTATAATAATTTATAATTAAAACTTATATGTCAAATTAGCATGCACTAATTTGAAAAAAACAAAAAAGGAATGATAAAAAGAGATGGGGAAACCAATAGAATTTGGCATAGGATTTTTAACAGGAAGAACAAACATATGCAACATTATTAATAACTGCTATAAGGATATGATTGAACAAGTAAAAGATTATCCTGAAGGAGTAAACTTAACAATATTTATATTATATGATTTGGAGTATCAACACACAAAAAGAGAAGAGTTTTATACTTTAAAAGATGATGTTTATAAAAAAATTCAAATAAAATATATTACACCAGAAGATATTGAAGAAGAAAAGAAAATATTAAAATCGAGATATAATTTAACTAAAAGTGAAGTAAATTTAATTTTAGGAACAGGATATGCTAAAGCAAGAAATTCAATAATGTACTTCGCACTTAAAAGAAAAATTGATTATCTATTATTTTGGGATGATGACGAATATCCTTATGCTAATTTAAAAGGCGAGGGAAATGAAATTATATGGAAAAAACAAGATAATATATTAGAACATTTAAATGTCATACAATACTCTGATATAACAGTAGGACATAGATGTGGAAATATGTCGCCAGTACCTTATGTAGAATTTGGAGACGACATCAAAGAACAAGATTTTAAAGAGTATATTGATGCTGTTAGTAATGAAGCTGTATCTTGGGAAAAAGTTAAGAAAGATATGAATAAAGATAACGGTATGACATTTGCAGAGACAGATATAACCGAAGGAAAAGATAAAATAGTGCTAAAAAATATAGGAATAGAAAATTGGTTACTTGCCTCAGGAATTTGTTTAAATTTAAGGCATTTAGATAAAATACCTGCATTCTATAATCCACCACTTGCAAGAGGAGAAGATACATTTTTCTGTACACTTCTATCAAAAGCAAATGTTGTAAAAGTACCAACATATCATTTCCATGATAGCTTTTTAAAATATACAGGAATACCTAGAGGAAAATTCCCAAAAAGATTTGAAAAAATATCTGTAAATGATACAAGTGTTGGAGAAAGATTCTTAAGAGCATCTATAGGTTGGATTAAATATAAACCATTACTTATGTATATAATGCAAAGAAATACATATTTAAGAGATATACAAATAGCAAAAGAAAAATTAAAAAATAGTATAGAAAAAGTAAATAAATTATTCCCAGAACAAGACTTCTTATGTCTAGTAGACGAATTAGAAAAATATGATGAAAATGTACAAGACCATTATAAAGAATATTTAAAAACAAATGACGTATGGAATAGAATAAAAGTACAAATTCAAGAAGGAATAAAACCATAAAATAAGTATATAATAAAGACTTTTTTCACTCATTCAAATATTAATGAAATATATTAATATTTGAATGAGTGTATTTCAATAAAAAAAGAAAATAATTTTGCAAAAAAAATTGACAAGACATGGAATTTATGCTAAAATATTAATCTGTAACCGCATAAGTCAAGGTTTGTAAAATCTAATTAAGTTTAGATACCTAAATTTAAAGGTTAGCGAGTATACGAAAAAGGGAGGTGCTTTCATAATGTACGCAATAATCGAAACTTGTGGAAAGCAATACAAAGTATCAGAGGGAGATGTAGTATTCTTCGAAAAATTAGAAGCTGAAGAAGGAAAAAAAGTAAAATTTGACAAAGTAATCCTTGTATCAGATGAAGGTAAAGTAGAAGTTGGAACTCCTTATGTTAAAGGTGCTAAAGTAGAAGGAAAAGTAATTGCTCATGGTAAGGCTAAAAAAATCATTGTTTTCAAATATAAAGCTAAAAAGAATTATAGAAGAAAACAAGGACATAGACAACCATACACAAAAGTAGAAATTACATCTATAAAATTAGCAGCTGAGAAAAAAGAAACTGCTGAAAAGAAGACAGCAGAGAAAAAGACAGCTACAAAAAAAGAAGAAGTTTAATTTCTAAAAATATATAAAACTTTAGAAAGGAGAAATGACGATGGCACATAAAAAAGGTCAAGGTAGTGTTAAAAACGGTAGAGATAGTGAATCTAAACGCCTTGGAGTAAAAAGAGCTGATGGTCAATATGTTCTAGCAGGAAATATTTTGATGAGACAAAGAGGAACAAAAATACATCCTGGAACTAATGTAGGAATTGGTAGCGATGATACTCTTTATGCATTAGTAAATGGTATAGTCAAATTTGAAAGATTAGGAAAAGACAAAAAGAAGGTAAGTGTTTACCCAGAAGAACAAAATTAATAAATAAGCGCTAGGGCACTTAGCCCTGGTGCTTTTTGTATATGATAGGAGATAAAAATTGAAAAAAAGAGTATTATTAGGAATAAGTGGTGGAGTAGATAGTTCTGTATCAGCACTTATTTTAAAAAAACAAGGATACGAAGTAGTAGGAGTGACATTAGAATTATTTGGGGATAGTAATTGCCTAAAAAGTAAAAATCATATAGAAGCAAAAGAAATATGTGATTTTATTGGAATACCACATTTTACATATGATTTTAAAGACAAATTTAAAAAATATGTTATAGACGATTTTATAGAATGCTATAAAAATTGTAAAACACCAAATCCTTGTATTGAATGCAATAAATATTTGAAATTTGGTTTTATGTGGGAAAAAGCAAAAGAACTTCGGATGTGATTATATATCAACTGGTCATTATGCGAAAGCAGAATTTAGTAAAAAATATGATACTTGGGTCATAAGAAAATCACATGCCGGCAAAAAAGATCAAACCTATGTATTATGGAATATATCAAAAGATTTAATACCACATCTTATTCTTCCTCTTGCAGATATGAGTAATAAAGAAGAGATAAGAAAAATTGCAAAAGAGAATAATCTAAAAGTTGCCAATAAACCAGATAGTGAAGATATTTGTTTCATACCAGATGGAGATTATAAAAAATTCTTAAAGACAAATTCTAATATAAAAGAAAAAACAGGAAATATTATTCTAACTAGTGGAGAAATAATTGGAAAACATAATGGGCTAATTTCTTATACTATAGGGCAGAGAAAAGGATTAGGAATATCATACAAAGAACCACTATATGTTATAAGCTTAAATGAAGAAAAAAATGAACTAGTAGTAGGAACTGAAAATGAGTTATATAGTAGCAATTTATATGCCAATGAAGTAAACTTTTTGATAGATTATGATAAGTGGCAAGACGAAATATATGCAAAAATAAGATATTCTTCTGAAATGTCAAAAGTAAAAGTAAAAAAACAAGGAGACACAATAGAAGTTATATTTGAAAAGCCACAAAGAGCAATAACAAAAGGACAGTCAGTAGTGTTTTATGACAAGGAGGGAATTCTTCTTCGGAGGAGGAAAAATAATTTAGTTAAAATTATTTAATTAAGAAAGACGAGGAAAAATAAATGGAAAAACAAGCAATAACATATGAATTATTACATATAGATAAGAATTCAGGAGCGAGAAGAGGCGTAGTACATACTCCTCATGGAGATATACAGACACCAATATTTATGCCGGTAGGAACACAAGCAACAGTAAAATCTTTGACACCAGAAGAATTAAAAGAAGAAGTAAAGGCACAAATAATATTATCAAATACTTACCATCTATATTTAAGGCCAGGTCATAAAATAGTTGAAGAAGCAGGTGGATTGCATGAATTCATGAGATGGGATAAGCCTATACTTACAGATTGTGGAGGATTTCAAGTATTTAGTTTAAGTGACTTGAGGAAAATATCAGAAGATGGAGTTGAATTCAAATCACATTTGGACGGAAGTAAACATTTCTTTTCGCCAGAAAAAGTAATGGAAATAGAGAATTCTCTTGGAGCAGATATAATAATGTCATTTGATGAATGTGTAGGATATCCTGCAACTTATGAATATACAAAACAATCAATGGAAAGAACTACAAGATGGGCAGTAAGATGTAAAGAAGCACATAAAAATACTGAAAAGCAAGGACTATTTGGTATTATACAAGGTGGATTTTATGAAGATTTAAGAAAACAAAGTGCAGAAGATTTAATAAAATTAGATTTCCCAGGATATGCAGTAGGTGGAATTAGTGTAGGAGAACCAAAAGAAGAATTTCTAAGAATACTTAGGTACACAACTCCATTAATGCCAGAAAACAAACCAAGATATTTAATGGGAGTCGGAACACCAGATTATCTTATAGAAGCAGCACTTGCAGGAATAGATATGTGTGACTGTGTTTTACCTACAAGAATTGCAAGAAATCGGAACTGCACTTACATCACATGGAAAAGTTGTAGTAAGAAATAAAACTTATGAAAGAGAATTTATCCCGCTCGATGAAGAATGCGATTGTTATACATGTAAAAACTATACAAGAGCATATATTAGACATTTAATAAAAGCAAATGAAATATTGGGTGTAAGATTATTATCAATTCATAACTTAAGGTTCTTGACTAAACTTATGGAAAGAGTTAGAATAGAAATAGAAAATGACAATTTATTAGAATTCAAAAAAGAATTTTATAATAAATATGGATATACAAAAGAATAAAAGGAGGAAATGTTATGCAAATAGAACAAGACCAACCAACAATAGTTAATCCAAACCAAAAGAAAGGACCTAAAACTGCAACAATAATAGCAGTACTTATAATTGTAACGATTGTTGCTGTAATAGGAATAATATTTGCGATATTATCTATGCAAGGAAAGAAACTAACTGTTTCAGTTGATGGAGTACAGGTAAGTGTTCCAGATGACACATTTATTTTTACAGAAGACCGGTAAGATATATGTATCAATCAGAGATATTGCACAATATGTAGGATATGAGGCACACAATGGAGAATACAAAATAGATGTTGAAGACACAAATAAAATGTATGTAGAAGCAAAAGATGGAACTGAAACTACATCATTTTTCTTAAATTCAACAACGATAAGTAAAGTAGCACCAGACACAACGGATGACTATGAAAACGTAATAATTCCTGAGCCAGTAACATCTATAAATGGAAAAATGTATATTGTTGGAGAAGGTTTTATAGTTGGATTTAATTCATTATTATCTTACAATAGTGAAGAAAATCAAATAACAATTCAGACATTACCAAATTTATTAGAACAATACACTGCAAGAATTGCAGACTATGGATATACACAAATAAGTGAAGATTTTAATAATCAAAAGGCTTTAATATATGGAATGATAGTTGCATCAAAAGAATCAACAGAAAAGTTTGGCGTAGTATCAATTGATGGAACAGAGATATTAAGCCCTAGGTATAACAACATAGAATTTGTTGAAAGTACAGGAGAATTTATTATAACGAATTCTAGCTCTAAAGTTGGAATAGCCTATACTGATGGTAAAACAAAAATCACAGTTGCTTATGATGAAATAAAAGTAATGGATAGCGAATTAGGACTTTATTTAGTAAAGAGCAATAACAAATATGGAGTTATTGATTCCTCAGAGACAACTATTATTTATATTGAATATGACCAAATAGGAATTGATACAACTCTATTCCCAGCAGACAATATAAAGAACCAATATATCTTATATGATAAAATAATACCAGCTAAAATAAATGAAAAATGGAGATTATTTGACACAAGTGGCAATAGAATAACAGAAGTTGAATATGATACGGTTGGATTTGTAAATGAAGATGATGACGTAGTAGAAAATAATGCATTGACAATAGGAGAAACTGGAACGGTAGTTGTTGGCGTAGCTGAAAAATATGGAGGAATAGATGTCAAAGGCAATGAACTAATACAAATAAGATTTGATCAAATATTCTCTGAAACAAATGCTGGACAAACTAAATATTATATATTATATAACGGAACAGAATATGATGCTATAGAATATATAAATGCGATGAAAAAGTCATTAGGATACGAGGAAGAGGAAAATGAGACAAATATTACACCTGATGAAGGCAATGATGAAGCACAAGGAACAGATCAAGATGGCAATGAATTGGATACCAATGCAATTGCTAATCAAGTAGCTAATGTAGTAGAGATAACAGATTAAAATAATATATAATTATTTGCCGAATAATGTAAATGATAAGTAGTAAAAAATACTTGAAAATATAATAAAAATATGTTAAAATAAATTTAATATAAGAGTTAGACAAAATCCCTGCATGGTGCGTACTTAAGGAAGAAATTTTAGAACCTACAAAGCAATGGATAAGGGAGCTGATCTCTGAATATGGCGTGTAAGCTTACACAATGTAGTAAGAAACCCATAAGTATTTAGGTAAGCACCCACCTGTATATATACAGGTCCATAAAATTTCTAGAACTTACGGCTAATGTGGGGGTATTTTTTTGCCTTTTTCCTATATAATAAAAAATAAGTTGTTTAATTAGTAAAAATTAAACAACTTATTTAGTTATCTAAGTAAATTGAACCAAGTATTATAGAGAGTAGTTGTCATATTTACAAGAGTTAATTTGCTTACTGTATCGCTTGCGATGATATTTACTTTTTTTATAACTTTATTATCTAAAGAATAAGTAGCTTCGCCAATGATAGCACCTTTTTCAATTGGAGCTTGAAGTGAATCATTAAATGATATATTTTGCACAACTTGACTAGATTTTGCTTTTTCAATAAATAATGATGCATCTTCTTCTAAAATAGCATTTATTTCTGAAGTAACGCCTTTTTGAATATTGACTTTTCCGAACGATATCGCCCTTTTTACCTAAAGATATATTGGTAAAGTTAGAGAACCCATAATTTAATAATTTCTGAGCTTCTGAAAATCTTATATCAGACGAAGGGGAATGCATGATTACAGCAATTAAAGATAGACCATCTCTTGTTGCACTTGCAGATAAGTTAAATAAAGCAAGAGAGGTAGAACCCGTTTTTAGCCCTGTACATCCTTTATAGTTTCTAACAAGCTTATTTGTGTTTACAAGTTCTGTTTCACCACCTCTTAAAGTGTCCATATAAATACTTGTATATTTTGTTATGCTTGGGTGATTATTAAGAAGTTCACGAGACATTAGTGCAATGTCATATGCAGATGTTACATGATCATCTTCATCAAGACCGTGACAATTTTTAAATGTTGTGTCATGCATGCCTAAAGATTTTGCTTTTGCATTCATACGACTAACAAATTCTTCTTCTGAGCCTGCTATAAATTCAGCTAGACTTACTACACAGTCATTAGCAGAGTTTAGGCATATTGCTTTTAACATTTCTTCAACTGTTAATGTTTCGTTTTCTTCAAGCCATATTTGAGAACCACCCATTGATGCTGCATTTGCTGAACAGGTTACATTGTCTTTTAATGAAATTTGATTACTATCAATTGCTTCCATGATTAAGAGAAGTGACATTACTTTTGTAACACTTGCTGGTCTAAACATTTCATGGGAGTTATGCTCATATAGGACAGTTCCTGTAGTTTGGTCTATTAATATTGCTCCTCCTGATTCGAGTTTTAAGTCTGTTGTTTTTTCTTCGGAAGCTGTTTCTAGGGAAGAGGTATCTGACCATATATATAGATTTTCTGCATTGGAGAAATTTGAAAAGCAAAATGATATTAATATAGCACAAGAAAAAGTAAAGAGTGCTTTTTTTAAAAATGAAAATTGCATAAAAACCTCCATAAGTTTTATTGTTGTACTATAAAACTTATGAAGGACTTAAAAAAATATTCTAATAAGATATGATAATAATAAAAATTTGTTATTGATGTTAGCAAAAATTAATCTACATATTGGACTATATCTTGTATTTGGCAGTCTAAAATATAGCAAAATATTTTTATATATTCTGCATTGATTAAAGTTACGTTTCCGGAGCAGTAGTTACAAATTGTATCATATCTTATGTTTGATAGTTTTGATAGTCTATATTTAGTTATATTTCTAGATTTTAATAGGTCTGATAAATGCCATTCTAGATGACCATCTACTTTTAATAAATTATTTCCTAAAATATTTTTGTCGAATTTACTCATATATAACATGCCTTTCAAGCTTTTTTTATAGAATATCAAAAATATTACGTCTTGACATTATACGTTCGAAACGCTATAATAAATTATGACGTTTGAAACGTAATAAAATAGATATAATATTTTTTCTCTTTACGGTTGGAAATCAATTGGTTTTGGTTTTATTTGGTTTTGACTTTCGACCATTTGGTTTCTAACCGTA
>CALWZW010000007.1 GCA_944386135.1 uncultured Clostridia bacterium
GGCTCATTTTGAAAATTATCACAATTTCTTTGAAGAAAATGCAATGCCGAGCTAATTGAAGAAAATTTTAAATTATTTTTTACTAGCTCTCATATAAATTTAAAGCTTTGTAGTTCTCTCCTTGCGGTTAGAAACCAAATGGTTAAAGTCAAAACCAAACAAAACCAAAACCATTTTGATTTCCAACCGTAAAGAGAATTTTTTACACGTCTTACGTGTTTATGTGGATATTATACACGTATTACGTGTATTTGTCAATACACGTTTTACGAATATTTTATACTGTCTTTATAAGAACTGTTAATTAACTTCTTATTTCTGCAAAAGTCAAAGCCTTAGCATTTTGGTTAATGGAGGAAATATATGAAATTAAGAATTAGAGATATTAGAGAAGACCGTGATTTAACGCAATCTAAGTTAGCCGAATTATTAAATTGTACTCAACAAACTTATTCTAGATATGAAACCGGAGAAATTACTATTGACATCAATAGTCTAGAAAAATTAGCTTTATTTTATGGAACTTCTATTGATTACTTAGTCGGTCTAACCAACAACCCAAAGCCATATTCAAGAACTTAATTTGAAAATAGTACAAAAAAATAGATGCTTTGTAAATAAACCTTTTAATCCGTTTATTTACAAAGCATCTATTTTTGTTACCTGTTAAGCTATTTTTCTGTATTTTCTATTATTATTTCCATCACTTTTTTTATTGTTTCTTCTTGATTTACATTATCTATAACATAATCGTAATTTTCAATTTTTGACTCTTCAAAATCAAATCTTCCGAGTCTTAGTTCTATTTCTTTTTCATTTGGCTTGTCTACTCTTTGTTCTAATCTTTTTCTCAATTCTTCTTTTGGAACTCGTAAAAATATAGTTACCACTTTCATATTTCCTTTTAGTATTTTTACTAAATTTTCAGTTCCATTTACATCAACATCTTTTATTACTATTTTTCCTTCTTTTATCTTATCATTTAAGTTTTTCTTAGGAACACCATAGTAATGATTATGATGTATATCGAATTCATAAAGTTCGCCATTTTCTATCATTTCTTTAAATTTTGCATTATCTACAAATATATATGTTTCACCTGGAATGTCTCCTGGTCTTATTGGTCTATCTGTAATTGATGGAATTGATTCTACATTATTCATTCTTTTGATTATTTCTTTTTTTATTGTATCTTTTCCTGCTCCTGCAACCCCAGATAATATTACTAGCATTTTTTCCTCCAAACATCAAGCTTTATTTATTTACGTACAATATATACCTTTCCTTCTGCTATTTCATCAGCAGCAAGTGTAACAACTGAAGCTTCTTTTTTATTTGTAAGTGGTGTAGCTCCATTAGCTAATTGTCTAGCTCTTTTTGATGTAGCTATAACTAATTCATATCTATTGTTTACTCTTTTAAGAAGTTCATTAACAGTTGGTTTTACCATCATAATTACTCATCCTCCTTTTCTAGAACATCTTTATTTAATCTACTAACTACTGTTTCTGGTTGGACTGCTGATAACACTATATGCCCTGTATCCATAATAATTACAGCTCGTGTCCTTCTTCCGCGAAGTTGCATCTATGACAAGCGATTTTTCTTTTGCCTCTTGTATTAATCTTTTTATCGGTGCAGCTCCTGGAGTTATTATAGATATTATTCTATTTGCAGATATGATGTTTCCATATCCTACATTTATAAATTGCATATATTGCCCCCATTTTCTTTATATAGATAATATTTTACTACATATTTTCTGTTTCGTCCAGTAAAATCATACATTTTTTCAAATTTTTGTTGACATTTTATAAAAAAAGTGTATAATAGTATATGTGTTTAAGAAGAAGTCATCCACTTCTCACCTATACCAACTGTGGGAAAAGGTTATTTAATTTCAATATTAAATTATTTAGTGGATAGATTTGTTTTTTAAGCAAGTCTATTTTATTTTTTATGAAAATGGAGGTTTTATGGCCAAACAAGAATTACTTATTAATGACCAAATACGATTAAACAATGTTCAAGTAATTAGCGAAACTGGAGAAAAATTAGGAGTTATGTCTTCTAGAGCTGCTTTAGATTTAGCTTCTCAAAGAGATTTAGACTTAGTTTTAGTTGCTCCAAATGGAAATCCACCAGTTTGTAAAATTATGAATTATGGTAAATACAAATTTGAACAAGCAAAGCGTGAAAAAGAAGCTAAGAAAAAGCAAAAGGCTCTTGAAGTTAAAGAAATAAGGGTTACTCCTAATACAGAGGAACATGACTTTAATTTTAAAGTTAAAAATGCCAGAAAGTTCTTAGAAAGCGGTTCTAAAGTAAAAGTTACTGTACGTTTTAGAGGTAGAGAGCTTAACTATGTAAAACTTGGAGAGGATATCTTAAATAAATTCATCGAAGATTTATCTGATATAGCTACTCCTGAGAAGAAGCCTTTGCTTGAAGGTAAAAACATGTTTATAATTTTTTCATTAAATAAATAGAAATTATAATTATCAATTTAAAGGAGGAAAAAAATTATGCCAAAACTAAAAACAAATAAAGCTGCAACTAAGAGATATAGTATGACAGCTACTGGAAAAATCAAAAGAACAAAATCTAATAGAAGACATCTTTTAGCTAATAAAACAAGTAGACAAAAGAAATCAGGAAAAATCCAAAATGCTTATGCTCACAAAACTTGTGAAAATGGAATTAAGAAATTATTACCATATAGTTAATAGGAAAAGGAGGAATTTAAGATGGCAAGAGTAAAAACTGGAAGAATAACACGTAAAAAACATAAAAAAGTATTAAAACAAGCTAAAGGTTATTATGGAGCAAAACATTATAGATTTAGAACAGCTAAACAAGCTGTTATGAAATCAGGAATGTATGCTTATGTTGGAAGAAAAGACAAAAAGAGTAATTTTAGAAAATTATGGATTACAAGAATTAATGCTGCTGCAAGACAAAATGGTTTAACTTACAGCAAATTAATAGCTGGTCTTAAAAAAGCAAATATTTCTATAAATAGAAAAATGCTTGCAGAACTTGCAGTATCAGATAGCGAAGCTTTCGCAAAATTAGCTGAAACAGCAAAAAATGCGTAAACATTATTTTAAATCTCTGGAAAATATCCAGAGATTTTTTGTTTTCTAAATCCGGTCGTTGGGGACGGTTCTAAATGACCGAAATTTGATTAATAATTTAAATAAAACTTATTCTTTTAAACTTCGGTCATTTAGAACCGTCCCCAACGACCGGATTTGACATTTGCTATTATTTCAAATTTACTCCGTACTACCCCTCCTATCATTCCAGCAATAATTCCAACTGCCATCATTATTATTGAATAAATATTTAAGGCAAATCCACTTCCCGTTATGCTTGATGCTATATATATAAGTATTATATATGCAAAACCTATTATTCCTCCATTTAATATTCCATTTTTCTTTATTGAACTTGTTGCCATAGAGCTTCCGTGATAATATGCTTACTCCTGTTATTGCAATTATAACTGGTCCTATTGTATTTTCTTCTATATTTGTGTAAGTTAATACAGCTGCAAATATGAACAGCAGTACAAAAGTAATTATGCATGAGATTATAAGCCCCTTTAGAATTTTTACCGAATTACTTGAACTTACCATCGTTCTTGTTTCAGACATTTCTTTCACTTTATCTTCTCCCTTCCACTATAAAACATCCTTCAATAATATCTATTCATAAATCTATTTTTTTAGAATAATATTTAAGAAAGATAATCTTTCATTATTTTAGAAATTAAGCCTGATTTTCAACCATAATTATATCTTTAGAAAGGATGATTTAATGATGGATAAAAATGTTGATTATAGTGGATTTTCTCCTTATGATAATTTGAACTTTGATTCTGGGTTAAATGACCCCATGTTTAATCCGATGATGCAATATGAACAGGCATACATGTATTATAGATATTTGTGTATGCAACTTGATTATAAAATAAAATGTAAGGAATATGAGAAAATGAATTCAAAAGATAATAGAAGGATTGAATAAATTATAATATTTATTGTAGGCTAGCCGTTTTTGAGTAATATTTCTAATTTTTGAAGTGACGCACAGGGAGGCTCCCAGAGTGGGAGCGACCATAGGCGAGTGGCGAAGCCAGCAAGGAACGATAAAATTATAAATATTACTCAAAAAGGTAGGCGGAAATGATGATATGCTTTTTTTATTTGAATAAACAACGTAATACGCCGTTTATCTTGCAAATTACTGCGTGCAGTTTTCGTCTGGCAAATAATATCTTGTCCCTACCATCTCATCTGGCAAATACTGTTGTTCAACCACATGTCCTGGATAATCATGCGGGTACTTATATCCATTGCTATATCCAAAGTTTTGCATATCTTGGACAGGAGCATTTCTTATATGCATAGGTATTTCCCCAGTTTCCTTTGTATTCACATCTTCAAGAGCTTTATTTATCGCTAAATATGATGCGTTTGATTTTTTTGATGTAGCAACATATACAGCCGCTTCCGCCAGTATTATTCTTGCCTCTGGCATTCCTACCATATTTACAGCTTGCATTGCTGAATTTGCAACAACTAAAGCATTAGGGTTTGCCATTCCAACATCTTCTGAAGCTGCAATTACTATTCTTCTTGCTAAAAACATTGGATCCTCCCCTCCGTTTATTGCTCTTGCCAAATAAAATATTGTAGCATCTGGATCACTACCTCTCATTGATTTTATAAATGCACTTATGTTATTATAATGACTATCACCATTTTTATCAAAGATTACCTTCCTATTTTGAACGCATGATTTTGCTATTTCATCTGTTATGTTTATAGCTCCATTTGCATCCATTTTTGTTGTAAGTACAGCAACTTCTAGTCCATTTAGTGCATTTCTTACATCTCCGTTTGCTGTTTCTGCAATTTTTCTTAAAGTTGAGTCTTCTATTTTTACATTAAAATTTTTTAATCCATCTTCTCTTTCTAATGCATTTTTTAGGACTTTAAATACATCATCCATGCTAAGTGGTTCTAATTTACAAACCATTGACCTTGAAATTAATGCTTTATTTACTTCAAAATATGGATTTTCAGTTGTTGCTCCGATTAAAATAACTGTGCCATTTTCTACAAATGGAAGTAGTGCATCCTGCTGAAGCTTATTGAATCTATGTATCTCATCTATAAATAATATACATTTCCCTGTTGGATTCAATAAAAGATTTTGTGTTTCTTCTATTATTTTCTTTATGTCAGATACACCAGATGTTACAGCATTTATTTTATAAAATTTTGACTTTGTTGTATTACTTATTACTTTTGCAAGTGAAGTTTTTCCACACCCTGGTGGTCCCCAAAGTATTATGCTAGATAATCTATCTGCTTTTATTGTTCTATATAAAATCTTATCTTTTCCAAGTAATTGTTCTTGTCCTACGTATTCATCTAATGTTTTTGGCATCATTCTATATGCCAATGGTTTGCTCATGTCCATATATCTTGCTCCTTTATTTTGAACTAGTCTCTAGCCAATAATGAAAGTCCTCTTCTAATAATATCCTCTACTGACAAGTCTTTTAAATTTTCCTTCTCAAGTGCTTTTTCTATTTCCTTCCTATTATATCCTAGCACTTGAAGAGCAGACATTGCCTCTTCGACATTTTCACTAATGTTAAGCTTTTCTTCTACATCACTATTTTTAGATACAACTTCGTCTAATTCTATTTTCATCTTATCTTTTAATTCTAATATCATTCTTGCTGCTGTTTTCTTTCCTATCCCTGGAATTTTTGTAAGTTTGGCATCATCATTTGTTATTACTGCTAATGCAAATTGATGTGGTTCTATATTTGCAAGTATTGTTAAGGCAGATTTTGCACCAATTCCACTTGTTTGAATTAGTAGTTCAAACATTCTTAATTCTTCACTTGTCAAAAATCCATATAAGCTTATATTATCTTCTCTTACATAATGATATGTATGAATTTTTACAACATCTCCTATGTTTCCGTACTTTCTCTATTGCATTCTGTGGCATAAATATTTTATATCCGAACTCCTGCTGTTTCTACTACAACTGAGTCATTTAGTTTCATTTCTAAACTTCCTTTTATATATGCAATCATTCATTTTCTCCTTTAAAATCAAACAAATTTTCTTTTATTTTATCATATATTATTTTTTTTTCAAGTACCTTTTTTATCTTTTTTTAATATTATATATTACTATGAAATCTTGTGAATTAGTTAATTTAGTTTCTGCACTTTCGTGCTTAATTGTGAAAAATTACAGTAAAGAGCAAATTGCAGTTCTTGCTGCAGTTTTTGTTCAGCTTGGAGATAGTCTTACGACTATTCTTGTAAATGAAACCTTATGTGATAAGGATAATTAATAACTCTACCAAAAGTGAGCCCTTTTGGCAGAGTTGTTTACTAATCAAAATATTCACTTATTTCTTTTAAGTCTTTAAAGTTTCCTTGTCTTAGTACTTCATAGACTATTATTGCAACTGAATTTGATAAATTTAGTGAACGAAGTTCATTTTTCATTGGTATTCTTATTGTATTGTCTATGTATTTTTTCAGAAGGTCTTCTGGAAGTCCTTTTGTCTCTTTTCCAAATAATATAAATATTTCTTCCATCTGACTAAAATCTACATCTGAATAGCAATGTTTTGCTTTCGTTGTTGCGTAAAACATATTGTTTTCTTCTGGTTTATATTTTTCTAAAAAAGCTTTTAGTGAGTCATGTTCTTCTATTTCTAACTTGTCCCAATAATCTAGCCCTGCTCTTTTTAGATATCTATCTGATATACTAAATCCAAGTGGATGCACTAAATGAAGTTTTGCACCTATTGCTGCACATGTTCTTGCTATATTTCCTGTATTTTGTGGGATTTCTGGTTCTACCATTACTACATTTATTTTCATTAAAATTTTCCCTTCTATAATGTAATTCCAATTAAATTCATCACAATTCCTGTGACTGCTCCTAAAGTAAATAACAATACTACTATTTTAATGTTTTCTTTTACATTTTTGTTTATTCTAAATAACATTAGTATTCCTGTTCCTGCATTTACTAAAAGTCCTGCAATTAAAGAACCAAAGCTTATTATTTCTGATAAATATAATTCTGTTATGATTACTGAAGAAGCACAGTTAGGAATTAATCCTATTAGTGAAGCTACTACTGGTTCAAATATTGAAGCACCTTGCATAAATCCTTTTAATGTATCTTCTCCAACAATTTCTATGACAAAATTTATTACAAATGTTAATATAAATATGTATATAAATATATTTATTGTATGTTTTAATGCTGATTTGAATATTCCTTTTTCACAATGGCAATGTTCTTCTTCACAAATATCTACAATTTTATTTTCTGATTGTTTGTTTTTATTTTTTATATTTATAATAAAATCGATAATAAATCCATAAATCATACCTATTGCAAATTTAATTGCAAGTATGGTTATTATAATATTTATTGGAACTGCTCTTGATATAAGTATTGGCAGCATTTCGTCAGATGTTGATAAATATACTGCAATTAGTGTTCCAAGTGTGATTATTCTCGCTGCATAAAAATTTGTTGCTGCAACTGAAAAACCACATTGAGGAAATATTCCTAAAAGGCTTCCTATTGCAGGTCCAAATTTACCTGATTTCTTTATTTTTTCTTTAGACTTGTCGCTTATTTTATGTTCAATATATTCCATTATTAAATATGCTATAAATAAAAATGGTAATAATTTTATGCTATCTGTTATTGTATGTTCTAATGTATGTAATAAGGTGTGTATCATATTATTTTTTCTCCTATTAATTTTTTAACTTTTATATTTTACCATATTTTTCCTAAAAAATCAATAAAGCAACTTTCTCTTATCAGCTATTTATGTGCCAAATGTTATAAACATAACTATTCCTATACTTTCTATTACAAATAAATTTAGCATATTTGAAGCAAATAAATTACTTGTTGCTTCTATTACACCTTGTACTTCATTAGAATTTTTACTATGATGTTTTTGTGCTTCTATGAAGGTTATTAGTTCTGGTATACTTGTTACAAATCCTAATATTATACCTATTATCCATTCCGGAATATTAAATATATTATTCAAACTTTCTAATGTATTTCCTAATAAATTTCCGAGCAAAAAATAGTATAACTCCTGTTCCTATTAGCTTAATTCCAGTTATTATTGCAAGTTTCTTCTTATGTTTTATCCATTTCTTTTCTTCTTCTATTTTCTTTATTTCTTTATTATTAATTGTAGTTATATTATATAATTTGTATGCATTTCCTTTTATATAATACAATATTATAAATAGCAATATAAATATAGGAACCATCACAAAATTTACTTCTATTCGTGCTATAACCATAATTATTGGTATAATTATGGTTATAATCACTATTCCAAGTTCTATTTTTAATGCTTTATTTCTTAGTATTTTTACATTTTTATTAATCACTACTGAATATATGTATTGTACAAAATTTATTATATTTGAACTTATAATATTGTAAATACTAGCATCAAATAATCCTTGTAAGCCAGAAAAAAATACCGTTAGAAGTTCTGGCATCGAAGTTGCAATTCCTGCTATATTTCCAATTGCTTTCGGAGATAAATCTAAAATTTCTGCAAATTTTCTTAAAAGTTTTACAAGTATTTGTTTTGACACAAAAACGATTACCAAAGAATATATTATAAATTTTATTATCTCAAATAAAAATCCCATTTTCACACCTCTATGGGAATTATTACCATATTTTTCTATCTCTAAACAAAAAGAAGTGAAGAAATTAAATCTTCACTTCTTTTTGTTTATTTCATTTCACTTATTCTCTTTTCTACTGTTTCTAACATTTCTCTATATTTTTTTAGTTTTGCTTCTTCTTCTTCTATTTTTGCCTTAGGTGCTTTTTCAATGAAGCCTTTGTTAGCAAGCATTTTACTTGCTCTTGCAACTTCCGCTTCTAGTTTCTCTTTTTCACCTTTTAATCTTTCTAACTCTTTTTCTATATCAACTAATTCCTCAAAAGGAATAAACACTTCAATCCCTTCTTGTACTATTGATATTGCATTACTTGGTATATTTTTCTTATCTTCTTGAATTATTATATTCTCTGCATAACCAAGTTTTTTCAAGAATTCATTTGAATCTTCTAGAAGAGTTTTGTACTTTTGTGTAACAAATATAAGGTTTGTCTTTTTACTTGGAACAACATTCATATTTGCTCTTATGTTTCTTATATTTACAATTATATTTTTTAAGATTTCGATTTCTTCCTCTTCTTTATCATATTTATAGTTTTTCTTTATTTCAGGCCACTTTTCAAGCATTATACTCTCTTTTTCTACTATAAGTTCTTTATATATCCTCTCTGTTATAAATGGCATAAATGGATGCAATAACTTCAAAGAACATACAAGCACATGGTTTAATGTGTACATTACTTCTTTTTTTGCTTCGTCTTCTTTGCTATATAGTCTTGGTTTTACAATTTCTATATACCAGTCACAAAATTCACTCCAAATAAAGTCATATATCTTTGTTGCAGCAATTCCGATTTCATATTTTTCAATATGATTTGTTACATCTACTACTAATTTGTCTAGTTTATTTAATATCCACTTGTCTTCTATTCTTAAATTTTCTTCTTTATATTCTTTTAAAGTTTCATCAATGTTTGCTAGCACAAATTTAGATGCATTCCAAATTTTATTTGCAAAATTCTTAGTAGACATAGCTTTTTCTTCTGAGTATTTTACATCATTTCCGAGTGTCATATTTTGAACTAATGAAAATCTCAAAGAGTCAGCTCCATATTTATTTATTATGTCCATTGGGTCTATTCCGTTTCCTAGACTCTTAGACATTTTTCTTCCTTGTGCATCTCTAACTAATCCATGCATAAATACTGTATCAAATGGAATTTGTTTTGTATGTTCTAGTCCTGAGAATATCATTCTTGCAACCCAGAAGAATATAATATCATATGCTGTAACTAATGTATTAGTTGGATAGAAATATTTATAATCTTCTGTTTCTTCTGGCCAGCCCATTGTTGAAAATGGCCATAAAGCTGAACTAAACCATGTGTCCAATGTATCTGGGTCTTGGTGTATCTTTTTGCTTCCACATTTTGTACATTTTTCAGGTTTCTCACTAGATACCATTATTTTTCCACATTCTTCACAATAATATGCTGGTATTCTATGTCCCCACCATATTTGTCTTGATATACACCAGTCTTTTATATTTTCCATCCAATGGAAATATAGTTTATCAAACCTTTCTGGTACAAATTTTATTTTTCCAGATTTTACAACTTCTATCGCTGGTTTTGCAAGCTCATCCATTTTCATAAACCATTGCATTGATATTCTTGGCTCTACTGTATTATGACATCTATAACATTTTCCAACATTATGAGTATAATCTTCTACTTTCTCTAATACTCCTAGATTTTCTAAATCTTTTACTATTTCTTTTCTTGCTTCCATTAGCCCCATACCTTTATATTTTGGAACTAAATTTAGCATTATTCCATATTCATCAAACACTTCTATTGCTTCTAAGTTATGTCTTAGCCCTGATTCATAGTCGTTAAAATCGTGTGCAGGAGTTACCTTTACGCATCCTGTTCCAAAGTCTTTTTCTACAAATTCGTCTGCAACAATAGGTATTTCTCTATTTACTAAAGGAACAATAACTTTCTTACCTATAATATCTTTATATCTGTCATCTTCTGGATTAACTGCAACAGCTGTATCACCAAGCATTGTTTCTGGGCGAGTAGTTGCAACTGTTACAAAGTTTCTTTTGTCTTTTGTATAATATCTTATATGCCATAGATGTGTTGGTTCTTCTTCAAATTCAACTTCTGCATCTGATAAAGATGTTTTACATGTAGGGCACCAGTTTATCATTCTGTTTCCTCTATATATCGCACCTTTTTTATACATATCTATGAAAACTTTTTCAACAGCCTTTGATAGTCCTTCATCAAGAGTAAATCTTTGTCTTGTCCAATCGCAAGCACAGCCTAAACTTTTTAACTGTTTTATTATTGTTCCACCATATTCATGTGTCCAGTTCCATGCTTCTTCTAGGAAGGCTTCTCTTCCAATTTCTTCTTTGGTCTTTCCCTCTTGTTTTAATTTTTCTACTACTTTTACTTCAGTTGCAATTGCTGCATGGTCTGTTCCTGGTATCCATAAGGTATTAAATCCTCTTAATTTTTTATATCTTATCAATATATCTTGAAGTGTCATAACTAAAGCATGTCCCATATGTAATTTTCCTGTTACGTTTGGTGGTGGAATAACTATTGTATATGGCACTTTCGTTTTATCTACTTTTGGAGTGAAATATTTTTTTTCATCCCATTCACTATATATCTTTTCTTCGAATTCATTTGGATTATATTGGTTTAAGCTGTGTTCTTTCATAAATTTTAGCTTCCTCCTAAATTATTTTTTAGGCAGACCATAAAGTCTGCCTTTAAAGTTTTAAACTTGATTTGATGTTTTGTCTTTATTTAGTTCATTTTTAGATGTTATATTATTTTTTCCTTTATCTGTGTTTGTTACTGTATTTTGTTTATTAGAATTTGTTCCACTGTCTGGTTTTTTATTAGTACTGTTAGTTACATCTATACTATTTGTATATATAGAATTATTATTTGTATTAGTGTTATTATTTACATTTGTATCTGTGTTATTATCATTTTCATTGACAATATTATCTCCATTAGTTATATCTTCTGTTTCATTTCTTGATGTATCATTTTCTTCTACTGGCTCTGTGTTTACTTCTTCTGCTTCTTCCTGCTTTTCTAAATAATCTTTCCATGGATTATCTTTGTCTGGATCTGTTGGGTCCCAATTTCTTACTTCTTCATCATCACTTATTTTTTGTGCTGTAGGTTTACCAAGTGGCCCTGGGTTTGATGAAGAATAGAATTCTACCTTTGTTCCTGGTACGCAATTGTCATATATCCATTTTGCGTCTTCTACAGTAAGCCTTATACAGCCAAGAGAAGCCTTTGTTCCCAATTTATCATATTCCCACCATTCTAAAGTTGATTTGTCTTTTTCTTCATAAGGCACCGAATGGAATAGAATGTGTCCTGTAATCCTGCAGGCATATTGCCCATATACGTCTCCCTGTAATAATCTCCATGTATATTTATCTGACATGCTATACACACCTGATTCTGGTGTTGCAGTTCCTATAGAGCATATCATTGCTTTTATAGGTACAGTATAGTTTCCTTTTGAGTCTTTTTTATATATTGTAACAACATTTGCTTGATTATTTACTTTTATATAGTATGGTATATCTGCTTCATTGTTTTGGCTACTTTTATTTTCACTCTCTTTGTTTTCATTCGTGTCATTTTCATTTGTTTTGTTTTCATCATCTAAACCAACTACCAACACGTTATTTTCCTCTTCTCCTCCTTCTTCTTTAGCTATTTGATTTTCGCTTTCACTATAATAAAGTATATTCGCTCCTTGTTTTGCTAATTCTTTATTTTTATTTTGAAAATACAAAACTGTTACAGTAAGAATTGCGGATATTAAAAGCAATATTAACATACCTGTTGATATTATTATTATTTTTTTCTTTTTCTGATTACTCAGTTTTTGTTTTTGGTTCATATTTATATTCCTTTTTAATTAAAATATATTATTAGAACTCCTATTATCGACATAAAAAAGCCTAATATTTTTAAGCCAGCAGATGCTTCGTTTTGGTCTCCAAATCCAAATAATTTTTTTGATATTCCTCTCGCATCATAAATTAGTATTACACCAATCGTTGTAAGTATTAGTCCTAATATTAATAAAATCGTTTCTTTCATTTTTCAACATCCTTTTTCACTATAATATCTTATCTTTTTTTCGCTAAAAAGTCAAGTAGTCTAGCTCCTTTTTAGGATTTATGAATTCTATATTGTATATTTTGATATTTTTGGGTCAATACTATAGATATACTAATTTCATATGGAGGTGCTTATTTACATGAAAGAAAAGAAAAATAAGAATAATAACAATAATAATAACAGCAAAAATAACAACAACCAAAATGAAAATAATAATCGTTAGTTTTTTGAATAATGCCTTAGAATATAAGGCATTATTTTTTATGTACAATAATAAATATATATTTAATAAGAGGTATTTTAAATTTAAAAGTACCGCGTAAGCGACCAGCGAGCCGAAGCTAAATGTTCTATCTTTCTAAATATTTTTTCAAAAACTGTCCTGTATAGCTTTTTTCATTTTTTACGACTTGCTCTGGTGTTCCAACTTGTACTACTGTTCCTCCTGCTTCTCCACCTTCTGGTCCTAAATCTATAATGTAATCACATGTTTTTATTAAATCTAAGTTATGTTCTATTACAACTATACTATTTCCTGTATCTACAAGTCGTTGTAGAATATCTACTAGTTTATGGACATCCGCAATATGAAGCCCTGTTGTTGGCTCATCTAAAATATAAAGTGTTTTTCCTGTTGCTTTTTTAGATAATTCTGTTGCAAGTTTTACTCTTTGTGCTTCTCCTCCTGAAAGTGTTGTTGAAGGTTGTCCTAGTTTTATATATCCGAAGTCCTACGTCTGCAAGAGTTTGGATTTTTTGTTTAATCCTTGGAACATTTGCAAAAAATTCTAATGCTTCTTCAACAGTCATATCTAATACATCTGCAATTGTTTTTCCCTTATATTTTACTTCCAATGTTTCTTGATTATACCTTTTCCCTTTGCAGACTTCGCAAGGTACATATATATCTGGTAAGAAATGCATCTCTATTCTTAAAACTCCATCGCCTTGGCAAGCCTCACATCTTCCTCCTGGTACATTGAAACTAAATCTTCCCTTTTGATATCCTCTTAACTTTGCTTCATTAGTCGTTGCAAATAAATCACGTATAATATCAAAAACTCCTGTATATGTAGCTGGATTTGAGCGAGGTGTTCTACCTATTGGTGATTGGTCTATATTTATAATTTTATCTATGTTCTCTAATCCTTTTATTTCTTTACATTTTCCTGGTTTTTCGTTTGACTTATTAATTTCTTTTGAGGCTGTTTTATATAATACTTCATTTACTAAAGTAGATTTACCAGAGCCAGAAACACCTGTTACGCAAGTGAATACTCCTAACGGAATTTTTACATTTATATTTTTTAAATTGTTTTCTGATGCTCCTATTATTTCTATAGACTTTCCTTTAGATTTTCTTCTCTTCTTTGGAACTTGAATCTGCTTCCTTCCACTTAAATATTGTCCTGTTACAGAATTTGGAACAAGTTTAATTTCTTCTGCTGTACCTTGTGCTATTACATTTCCTCCATGCACTCCAGGTCCTGGTCCTATATCTATTATTTGGTCAGCTGCATACATTGTATCTTCGTCATGCTCTACGACAAGTACAGAATTTCCTAAATCTCTTAATTTTTTAAGTGTTGCAATTAACTTATCATTGTCTCTTTGATGTAATCCAATACTTGGTTCATCTAAAATATATAATACACCTGTTAAACTTGAGCCTATCTGTGTAGCAAGTCTAATTCTTTGTGCTTCTCCTCCTGAAAGTGTTCCTGCTGCTCTTGATAATGTTAAATATTCTAATCCTACATCTATTAAAAATTGTAGTCTTTTATCTAATTCTTTGAAAATTTGGTCTGCTATCATTTTATCTTTTTGAGATAATTCTAGTGAATTTAAAAATGATTTTATTTCAACAATTGACATGTCTGTGAGCTCTTTGATGTTTTTATTTCCAACTTTTACTGATAAACTTTCTTTTTTTAGTCTTGCTCCATTACAGGTTGGGCAGTCACTTTCGCTCATGTACATTTCATAGAAATCTCTCATTCCTTGAGATTTTGTTTCATTATGTCTTCTTTCTAATGTTGGAATAACTCCTTCAAATGGTGCTTTGAATTTTCTTATTCCTACTGCTGATTCATACTCAAAATCTATGCTTTCATTTCCTGTTCCATATAATATTTTATCTAAGAAATCTCTTGGTAATTTTTTTATTGGTTTTGATATATCTACTCCGTAATGCCTTCCTATGCTTTCAAAGTACATCTTTGCCATTGTTTCGCCTTTTTTCATAGTGCTCGAGCCAAAAGCTTTTACTCCGTCATATAGAGTTTTATTTTTGTCTGGTATAATTAAGTCTTCATCCATTCTCATAAGATAACCAATTCCCGTACAAGTTGGGCAAGCTCCAAATGGATTGTTAAATGAAAACATTCTTGGAGTTAGTTCTCCTAGACTTATTCCACAATCTGGGCAAGCATAATTTGAGCTATATAATTTTTCCTCTTTTCCATTTATATCAATTAATACTAAATCATTTGCATGTTTTAAAGCAATTTCTACAGATTCTGCAAGCCTATTTCTTATTCCTTCTTTTATTACTAATCTATCTACTACAAGTTCAATATTATGTTTCTTTTTTCTATCAATATTTAAGTCATCTGTAAGTTCTACGGTTTCTCCGTCTACTCTAGCTCTTACAAATCCTTCTTTTTGGTATCCTTGAATTTGTTTTACAAATTCTCCTTTTCTTCCACGAACAATAGGAGCTAAAACTTGTATTTTAGTTCCTTCATCAAGTTCTAATATATTATCTACTATTTGGTCTAATGTTTGTTTCTCTATTTTTTTACCACATTTAGGACAATATGCTATTCCAATTCTTGCATATAATAGACGTATATAATCATATATTTCTGTAACTGTTCCGACAGTTGAACGTGGGTTTTTAGATGTTGTTTTTTGGTCTATCGAAATTGCTGGTGATAGTCCATCTATAGATTCAACATTTGGCTTTTCCATCATTCCTAAAAATTGTCTTGCATAAGATGAAAGACTTTCTACATATCTTCTTTGTCCTTCTGCATATAATGTATCAAATGCAAGTGAAGATTTTCCAGAGCCTGAAAGACCTGTTATTACAACTAATTTATCTCTTGGTATTTCCAAATTTATATTTTTTAAATTATGTTCTTTTGCACCTTTTATTACTATTTTGTCATTCATTTATAATCAATCCTTCCTAAGGTACAAACCGAGTTAAAAAAGCATAGTATTTTATATACTTTTTCAAACTGATTCCCCCATGGACATAATTATACTATATATAAATTTAAAAAACAAGGGTTTGGTAGATTTTAGTTTACTTAAATTATTTTTGATTAATTTTTAGATTTTAAACATGTTAGATTAAAAATTATTTTTTGAAATATATGATTTATAAAATGACTCTAAATTTCTTTTTCCATGAATTACAAAATGTATGTATATTATTTTTTCTTTTTCTGCAATGCTATAAATTATTCGGTAGCTTTTATATATTATTTCTCTATAATGTTTATTTTGCAGTTCGGGGACATATCTTCCTAGATACGGTGACTTTTCTAAATCATGGATAAATGAATAAATGTTTTTTGAAGTTTCATTTGCATATTTTAATGAGTCTTGTTCAATATATCTATAAATCTCTGATATATTTTGATGTGCTTCAGTCGATATTAAAACTTTCATGCTCTTTTTTCATCCTCTCTATAGATTCTTCAATAGTCATAACTTTACCTTTTTTTATGTCATCTTCACTTTTCTTAAGCATTGATTTTAAGTATAAAGCATATATCTCATCCTCTGATAAAGTATCTATTGTTTTTAATGTTTTCCCTTTCTCATTAACCATTTTGACCTTACTCCTTTCATTGTTAATTTTGTATAGTATATCATGTTTTTTGCTTTATTACTACAAAATCCAAATTTTTTGACTTATTTTTTTCATTTTTGTTAATTCTTATGCATTAAATTAATTTTTGGTCGCCTAAGACGGTTTTGAATGACCTTTTTGCAGATTTATTGCAATTAGGGACGGTTCTAAATCGCAATTTTTGTTTAAAAATCAACAAAAATTTAATGTTAAGAAAAATTGCGATTTAGAACAGTCCCCAATTGCCATGTGGCGAAGCCACTTTTCTTATATTCTTTCAAATTCAAGTTCTACTTTGAATAAGTCTCCGTCTATTTGTATATCAAATTTACCTTTTTGTAATACTGTCAAGTCTCTTGATATTGATAGTCCGAAGTCCGCTTCCCTCTGTCGTTCTTGATTTATCTCCTCTGACAAATCTTTGCATAAGTTCCTCTGTGCTTATATTAAGCTTATCAGCAGAAATGTTTTTTATTTCAATATTTACTTTACTTTCATACAGCAAAATATCTATATATACCCTTGAATTTTTTGCTGCGTATTTAGATATATTGCTAAATAGATTTTCAATTACCCTATACATATATCTACTATCCGCTTCTATAAATATGTTCTCCTCTGGAATACTTGTAATAACTTCAAGTCCACTTTCTTTAAATCTGTCTTCGAATTCTCCTGTCGTTTGATTTATTAATTCTCCTATGTTTATTTTTTCTAAGTTCAATTTTACATTTCCAGATGATGCTTTTGATGCCTCTACTAGATCCTCTGTAAGTCTTTTTAATCTGAGTGATTTAGCTTCCAATATTTCTATATATTCTTTTGCTTTTTCATTGTCTATGTTTTCCTGTTTTAATAAATCTACATAATTTATTATTGATGTAAGTGGTGTTTTTATATCATGTGATACATTTGTTATAAGCTCTGTTTTTAATCTTTCACTTTTTATTCCTTCTTGTATTGCATTTTCAAATCCATTCGAGATATCATTGATATAATTTGCCATATTTTTGAATTCTTTGCAAACTTCTTCTGGATTTAATTTTTCACTATTATTGCCTTCATATATTTCTTTTAAATGATTTTCAATTTTTTCAAATGAATTTATTCTTCTCATAATTTGATAAAATACATATATAGTAATTCCAATGTCTATTAAAACGCCAAGTACAGAACCATCTTGACTAAAAATAGCAAGTACAAGTACCATGATTATAGCATAAGCTCCAGCGTAGAAAATTAGTCTCCATGTGTTTTTCATTGAACTTGTAAATATATTTAGTGCTTTATCTATTTTGTTTATTATTCTGCCTAGCCACTTTATAATTTTTCCTATTATTGAAGTATCCATAAGCATCTTGGCTTTTATTCTTTTTATTATAGTTGTAACTACGATTGCAACTGCTGTATATATTACAAAATATGATGTTACTATTCCGCTTATCATTAGCTTATAATACTCTTCCATTCTACTCATTCCAAAAGTTGTCCATATAGCAATACCTATTGTTCCAATTAGTAGCATTATAATAATCAATATTTCTAGTGGTATTCTGTCTAAGTCATTAACGTCTATTCCTTCTTTTTCCTTAGTATGACCTATTGCTACTATAAGATAAGTCACAATTATTACTACAAAGACACTTGCTATTGGAAGAACAAAATACATTATATTTTCGTAATGTGCTGTTTCATTTAATATTCCAACCGCAAAATTATCAAATTCACTTAATATATATTCCTTTTTATAAGTACTATAAATTTCGAAATCATCATAACTACTTTGGTCATAGACTGTTGAAGCAATCTCTTCTTCGCTGCCTACTGCTGTATAGTAATAGCTATATTCAAATAAATATCTATAATTTGCTAAATTTCCGCACAAGTGATGTAGATTCTATCTGTCCATTTATAACATTTACTTTTTCTCCGGTTTTGTTCTTGTATATATTGCTTTATTTCTTCTATTGTAGTTATATCTTGATTATTTACATTTGTAATAGCTTTATCATTATATATTACTAATACATAATTATCTTTTAGTCTAACATTATAGTTGTAATTATCTAAATTCACATAGTACACTCTGTATCCATTATCATCAATATATGCATATTCGCTATCTGTGTATATGGTTTCTCTCGCAAGCATACTTAAGAGTCTAATATAATCTTCAGAAAAAGATGTTGTTTCAAAGTATTCATCTGTATTTTTTATATATGAATCTTTTGCAAAACTATAAAGTATTGATATGATTATAATACCAATAAATATTGGAAGAAGTATATAACTTATTATTTTTAATACTTTGTTCTCTTTCATTTACATCATTCCTTATAATTTTTCTATCTTATAGCCTATTCCCCAAATTACTTTCAAATATTTAGGCTCTTTTGGATTTATTTCTATTTTTTCTCTTATGTGTCTTATATGTACAGCAATTATATTTTCAGCACCATACGCTTCATCATCCCATACATTCTTATAAATTTGTTCAATTGAATATACTATTCCTTTATTTCTTGTTAAAAATTTTAATATGTTATATTCAGTTGGTGTTAATTTTACTTCTCTGCCTTCTACTGTAACTCTTTTTAAGTTATCGTCTATGATAAGTTCACCAGATCTGTAGATATTTTTTGTATCTTCTTTTTGCAAATTTCCAAGTTTTGTATATCTTCTTATTCCAGAATTAACTCTTGCAATTAATTCTAATGGATTAAATGGTTTTGTTATATAATCATCTGCTCCTAAATTTAATCCATTTATTTTATCTTCATCTTCTGATTTAGCTGATAGCATTATTACTGGTATTGATTGCTCTTTTCTTATTTCTTCTATTGTTTCTATTCCATCCTTTATTGGCATCATTACATCTAATATTACTAAATGTATTGTATTCTCTTTTAAGATTTTTAGGCATTCTTCTCCATTGTATGCCTTAAGTACATTATAGTTTTCTTTTGTTAAATAAATTTCAATTGCTTTTACAATTTCTCTATCATCATCACACACTAAAATATTATACATAGTTTTCCCTCTTTGCTTTTATTATTTATACATTCATATTATACCACAAAATTTATTAAGAAAAAATAGAGAGATTATTAATGTTTTATTAAATTTGTTAAATGTGCCAATGAGGACGCATTTAGCGGCCGAATAAAAAAAATAAGCTTCCTTGTTATAAAGAAAGCTTAAAATTATCTTATTCTTTTACTTCTGTTGTAGTTTCTTCTGTTACTGTATCAACTGTTTCTTCTACAACTGGATTTTCTGTTTCAATAGCTGGTTTTTCTACTTCTTCTGCTGGAAGTTCTTCTTCAAGATTTTCCTTTAAAGTAACTTCCTTAGTTTCGATTCTAGCTCCTACTCTTTCTTTTGTTCTAGCAGATTTACCAACTCTGTCTCTTAAGTAGTAAAGTTTTGCTCTTCTTGCTTTACCTACTCTTACAACTTCAATTTTTTCTACCATTGGTGAATGTAATAAAAATGTTTTTTCAACACCTACTCCGTAAGAAATTTTTCTTACTGTAAATGTTTCATTTAATCCTCCACCTTGTTTTTTAATTATAATACCTTCGAATACCTGAATTCTTTCACGGTTTCCTTCTTTTATCTTAGCATGAACTCTTACAGTATTTCCAACGTCTAATACTGGAACTTTTTCTTTTAATTGTTCATGTTCGATAGATTTAATTATGTCCATTATTTTCTTCTCCTTCTTCTAAAATTTTATTTATTAAATCTGGTCTCTTATTTCTTGTCACTTCGAGAGATTTTTCTTTTCTCCATTTTTCTATGTTTTCATGATGTCCGACTTAGTAAAACTTCTGGAACTTTAACTCCATGAAATTCTTCTGGTCTTGTATATTGTGGATATTCTAATAGATTTCTATCATTTGAAAAGCTTTCTTCTTGTATTGATTCTTCACTTATCACTCCATCCACATATCTTGAGACTGCATCTATTAATACCATACTAGGTATCTCTCCACCTGTTAAAACATAGTCTCCAATGGAAATTTCTTCGTCTACAATTTCATCTAATACTCTTTGGTCAATTCCCTCATAGTGTCCGGCAAAGTAATATTATATGTTTTTCTTTGCTTAAGGCTTTAACTTTTTTCTGTGTTAGCGTTTTCCCTTGTGGAGATAAATATATTACTTTTGCATTTTCTGTTTCTACAGCTTTATATGCATCATATACTACATCCGGCATCATAACCATGCCAGCTCCTCCCCCATAAGGTGTATCATCTACTTTTTTATGTTTGTTTTTAGAAAAATCTCTTATATTAATTGTTTCAATTTCAATAAGTCCATTTTCCTTTGCTCTTCCAATTATGCTTGAATTTAATACATCAAACATTTCTGGAAAAAGTGTAAGTACACTAAACTTCATCTTATACCATTCCTTCTAATAGATGAACTATCATTTTTTTATTTTCAATATCAACTTTCTTTATTACCTCTCTTATTGCTGGAAGTAATATCTGTTTTCCTAGTTCATCTTTTACGACATATACATCATTGCTTCCTGTTGGAAATATATCTATTATTTTACCAAGATATTTATCTTCTTCCGTATATACCTCAATATCTATTAAATCTACTATAAAATAGCTATTTTCTGGTAAATCTACGGCATCTTTTCTATCTATCTTGATATAACAATTTTTGTACTTCAAAGTTTCATTTATATCATCTATTCCCTTTAGTTTTAATAAAACTAAATTTTTATGATATTTTACTTCCTCTATTTCCATCTTTTCAAGCTTTTTATTTTTTTCAATATATATTTCTTTTAAATTACTATATCTTGTAATGTCATCAGTATATGGTACAACTTTTAAAAAGCCTTTTATTCCATATGAGTTAACTATTTGACCTATTTCTAATAAGTTTTGCATTAATTTTGCTCCTTATTAATCTATAAATTCAATTGTAACTTTCTTTTGTTCTTTATTACCAACTGCTTTAAAGATAGTTCTTATTGCTTTTGCAATTCTACCTTCTTTTCCAATTACTCTGCCCATGTCATCATGTGCAACTTTTACTTCGAAAACAATATTCTTTTCACCATCTACTTGATTTATTTGTATTTGATCTTTGTTTTCTACTAGGCTTTCAATAATTGTTTGTAAAACTTCCTTCATAGTCAAATTTTCCTCCTAAACTTAAGCCTTTTCTATTAAAGCCTTAACTGTATCTGTTGGTTTTGCACCATTTTTTATCCAAGATGCGCATTTTTCTTTGTCTAAAGAAATTACAGCTGGCTCTTTCATAGGATCATAAGTTCCGATTTGTTCTATTATTTTACCGTCTCTTGGGCTTCTTGAGTCAGCAACTACTATATGATAGAAAGGAGCTTTTTTCTTTCCTACTCTTTTTAATCTGATTTTTACCATTTTTATTCACCTCCTGCAAATTGATTATATATTTATAAATTTAATAACTATATTTTTAGGTCATTCATATTTAAGTTTTTTAGTGCATTCTTCATTCCACCTTTTTTATTATTTACTTGTTTCATCATTTTTTGTGTCATTTCAAAAGATTTCATGAATTTGTTTACATCTTGCACTGTTGTTCCCGAACCTTTTGCTATTCTTTGCCTTCTACTTCCGTTTAAAATTTTTGGATTTCTTTTTTCTTTTTTAGTCATAGAACAAATTATAGCTTCTATCTTTACAAATTCTTTGTCATCGACTTTGATATCTCCTAGTTTATTTGCACCAGGTAGCATTTTAAGTATTGATGAAAAAGAGCCCATTTTCTTTATCTGCCTTAATTGTGTTAAGTAATCGTCTAAATCAAATTCTTGTTTTTTTAATTTTTTCTCAAGTTCAATGGCTTCTTGTTCATCAAAAGCTTCTTCTGCTTTTTCTATGATTGAAAGTACATCTCCCATTCCAAGAATTCTTGTTGCCATTCTGTCTGGATGAAATACTTCAATATCACTTAATTTTTCTCCAGTTGCTGCAAATTTTATTGGTCTTCCCGTAACTTTTTTTACTGAAAGTGCTGCTCCTCCACGAGTATCTCCATCTAGTTTTGTAAGAATTACTCCGTCTACTCCAAGTTTTTCATTAAAGTTTTGTGCAACATTTACTGCATCTTGACCTGTCATGCTATCAACTACAAGAAGAATTTCATGAGGTTTTATGCTTTGTTTTACATTTTGAAGTTCTTTCATAAGTTCTTCATCTATATGTAATCTTCCTGCTGTATCTAGTATTACTACATCATTTAGTTTTGACATTGCTACATTCATTGCTTGCTTTGCAATGTGAACTACATCTTTTGATGTTTCATTTGCAAATACTGGAATATTTAATGAATTTCCTACTACTTGTAACTGTTTTATTGCTGCTGGTCTATATACATCGCATGCAACAAGTAAAGGTTTTTTTCCCTGTTTTCTAAGTAGGTTTGCAAGTTTTCCTGCTGTTGTTGTTTTTCCTGAACCTTGAAGTCCGACAAGCATTATAACTGTTGGTGGGTTTGGTGTAAAGTTTATACGACTTTCTACTCCTCCAAGTAATTCTATAAGTTCATCTTTTACGATTTTTATTACTTGTTGTCCAGGAGTAAGTGATGCAAGTACATTCTGTCCTAAAGCTTTCTTTTCTATGTCTGCTATAAATTCTTTTACTATTTTATAGTTTACGTCAGCTTCTAAAAGTGCAAGCTTAACTTCTCTTAAAATTTCTTTTAAGTCGCTTTCTGTTATTCTTGCTTTTCCTCTAAGCTTTTTAGTTATACCTTGTAATCTTGCCGATAATCCTTCAAAAGCCATATATCTCCCGTTCCTTTCCTAAGTTATACTTTTGATTAAACTAAGCATTTTAATTCTTGCATAACATTATTTAAAATGTGTTCTATTTCTTCGTCTGTATATTTGGTTTGGATTGCTGATAATTCAGATAATATCTTTTGTATTTGTTTTTCCTGTTTTTGTACCTTTTTCATAATTTCTAGCTTTTCTTCTAATCCGAAAAAGTTTTTTCTCTCCTTTCACAATACTATCTCTTACAGCCTGTCTTGTTATACCGACTTCTTCTGCAACTTCAGCAAGTGACAAATTATTATTGTAATATAAGTCTAATATATCCTTTTGTTTTTCTGTTAATAGCTCTCCATATAAATCTAAGAGCATTCCAATTATTACATTTTTTTCCATAATTCTTCCTTACCTTGCTTTTGATTTCGGTGTAACGCTATATTACTTTACACTATTTTTATGATTTTGTCAAGGTTTTTCTGTAAAAAAAGTACGATTTTAACTATTTTTCAAGCTTAATTTAATTCTTTTAACTTACCGACATAATTTTAAATTTTCTTTTTTATTTTGTATATCTCATTGACATTATTCTCAAAATACTATAAAATAATTTTGAAATATTTTAGATTTGATTATATACATATGATGGAGGTTTTTATGAAAAAAGTTATAATATTTTCTTTAATTTTCACTTTAATTATGATATTTGCATCTAGTTTAGTTTATGCAAGTGGTATAGATATGAATTTATCTGCAGATGGAACTGCTACAAATACAAATACTGGCACAGCTAATACAAATACAGACACAAGTGCAAATACAAATGCTAGTGCTGGTGAAACTACTAATAATGTTGACACTTCTACTCAAAACCAATCAGTAAATACTAACGTAGGAGCTACTACAACAACATCTCCTGATACAACAGTTTCAGTTGGTTCTACTTCAGCATTAAGTTCACCTAGTATGACTTTATCAAATATACTTAATATTATTTTAATCGTACTTGGTATTTTACTCGTATTATTTGCAATAGCAATTTTAATTCGTATGCGTTAAAATAAATTTTTAATTTTTTAAGCACTAAACTTTTGGAAATCTATTCCAGTTTAGTGTTTTTTTGTATGGATATTTTTATTTGTTTTTATACAAAATATATATAGTTTAGACAAACTTCTTTTACTTAATATGAAATTTTAGAATTTTGTACAATTAATATAAGGAGGAATAAAAATGTTAAAGAAATCTTTAATTATATTATCTGTATTTTGTCTTATCGTATTCTTATCTACTGCTTGTTTTGCAACAAATTTAGTTGAAGGCACAAAAAATGCTTTAGATAGTGCCGGTAATGGTGTAGAAGCTATGGTAAATGGTGCAGAAGGTGCTATGGAAAATGCCAAAAATGGTATGGGCAATATGATGAGCGATATGGGTGAAGGAATGCAAAATGTTATGGATGATGTTAAAGACGGCATGGGAAATGACGATATGACAAATCATGATACTACTGGAATGACTGGAACAGATGATGGTGGTTATAACGCAGAAAGAACAGCTACAACAAGAGCCATATCTGCTGATGGTACTAATGCTGGAACAAATAGTGCATTTGTTTGGATAGTTCTTGCTATTGCTGCTGTTATAATAGTTGCTCTAGTTTGGTATTATGGTACTCAAACAGAAAATAGACGTAATGATTAAGTAACTCATACTAAAAAGAAAAAGATTGCCAATGTAGTTGTATTTGCAATCTTTTTCTTTTTAATTATAAGATTATTCTTTTATTTTATCAAAATAAATATCATAGCTATTCATATATTGATTTTCTATTATATTAATAATCTCATCTTGATATTCTTCTTTAAACCCTTTAAATTGCATATTTCCTATAATAGTATAAGGTACACTGCTTATTTTCTCTCCCATACTCTCAGAAAAAGTATAAAGCAGATTTTTATTTTCTTCATCATACCAAGTTTCAAAAGTATATAAATTATAATATTCACCATATTTTTCTTTTATACTTTCAAAAAATTTAAATTCTTCCTCACAATGAATGCATCCATCTCCCCAAAAGAAATAAATATTAATTTTGTTATTTTCTTTAATTACATTTTCTATAGTTATATTTTGGGTAATATTATCCTGTTCTAAATTATTTATTGTGTTTATTTCATTATTATGGTAGTTTTGATTGTCCAATACATTATTTTTTAATTTTACATATTCAGTAAACCATTTTTTAAATCCTTCTTTTGAACTATAATAAATAACGTCTTCGTCTTTATTAGCCTCTAAAAAGTCTATCATTTTTCCTTTATTGTAGATAATAAAGGACGGATAATATTTTATAAATTTCCCTATTTCTGTATCTTTTATTTCTGAAAAAGCAATCTTATAAATTCCTATATTGTTTTCTTCTAAAAAGCTATATAATATATTTTCAAAATCTGATGATGTAATACACATAGGTTGATATATAAAAACTGCAAATGACTCTTTTCTATTTATTAAATCATTTAATTCATCTATTTTTATTTCAGCAATATCATTTATCTCATAATACTTATCTTCCAAAAAAAATGTTTTATTTTTATTTTGAAGTATCCTGAAAAGAATAATAATTATTATAATTAAAAAGCAGCAGATAATTAGCCATTTTTTGTTTTTCATTTTTTGACCTCGTTCAATATATCAAAATCAATATTATAATATGGAACTTTACCAAAGTTATAATAGTCTTTTTCATTTCTATGTTCTTTAACTTTAACAGAATTATTTCCCTCATAATACCAATATCCACCTACATTATAGATTTTGTTTTTATCCCAACCAAGTGCAATTAGCATATCTTTAATCTGTCCTGCATAGCCTCCAGCACCACACATAATAAAAATATTTTTATTTTTAGGGAATATGGTTTCTAATATGTCCATTGATTCCTCATAGTTGGCACTATATGTTTTACCATCATCATTTAAAGTAAATAAAGTTTTTCCAGTATATAATCCGCTTACATTTTCTTTTCTTTTTTGTTCAATATATTCATCTGTAAATCCCGTCAAATATACAGAAGGAATAACTTCGAATCCTTTAATATAGCCGCTTAAATATCGATCCCCTCCTTTGTTTTCCCAAGTAGCTGAATCGACTAGCATTCGGACGTCTCTATATACAGTATCAGTTCTGTTTAAATAATTATCTATTGTTTTTTCATTGATATTTTTATCAATGCCATATTTGCCTCGTAACCCCTCCTCTAATTCTGGTTTTGGAAGTGGTTCTTCAATATTCGCTTTATTTAGATTTGCAAATATAAGGTATCCTCCAAAGATTCCAATTATCAATGAACCTACTATTATCAATATTTTTTTTACCATTTTTTATTTGTTCCTTTTAGTTTTTCTTATCTGTTTATGTTACTAAGTTTCTTTTATAAGAACTCAACCACCTATAGGTCCACAAATTGCTCCAGGAATAAAACAATCACTTCCTCCTCCTGAGCTTCCTCCTGAACTTCCTCCTGAACTACTTGAACTTGACTGTGTACTTTGAGTTAATACCTGGCTTGTTGTTTTATTTCCAGCTTTATCTGTTACTATTACTCTTAAATAGTATGTTGTTCCCGATGACAATCCTGAATATGTGTATGAGTATGTTGCTGCTGTACTTGTCTTAGTATCTACAGTGGTAAATCCTGAAGTAGCACTTGTTGTACTTCTTTGGAATTCATAACTTGCTATACCTGATGTTGCATCTGCTCCACTTGCATTTACAGTTATAGATGACGTACTTCTAGAAGAATATGTAATACTTGCTGTACTTGGTTCTATACTATCTTTATTTATTGTTTTAGTTATTGTATCTGATGTTACACCAGCATTATTTATTATATAAGCTGTTATTGTACTTGTTCCTTCTGCTGTGATATCAAAGTTAACAGTACCTTCCGCAATTTCTGTCTCTTCAATTGGGTTTGCCCCTTCTACTTTATATTTTATTGCTGATAAGCCACTTATGCCGATTGCTCCTGCATCTATCTTTACATTAACATCACTTTTGTAATAATCATTACTTCCAGTTGTTCCATTTAATGATATTGTAGGAACATCTGGCTTTGTTTTATCTATTGTACAATTGATTTCTACCTTATCTGACTCATTTCCTAAATCATCTTCAACCCAAGCAACAATATTAGTTGTTCCTTCTTCTTTTACTGTTACTTCAGTATTTTTTTCTTCTGTCATTTGTTCTTCTGCTCCACTTATCTCATAATGTATTTTCATATTTTCTGCGTTTTCATCACTTTCAAGATTTTCTATCTTTACTATAACATCGCTTGTGTATATATCATTTTCCCCTTTTGTTCCTGTTATTACTGTCATTACTGGTGTAATTAACTGTTTATTTCCCAATACTCTATCTATTTTATCTACTGCACTCTCTACAATTGAAGTTGTTTGATCAAGTATATTATTTTCTTCATTAGCACTCGAAGCATAAGCTGTAGCTCCATTTGTTGCATACCCAACTATTTTTGAATCATATACATTTTTGATAGACACTGCTGCCAAGATAACTAGAACTATTATAGTTATAATTAATGCAATTAGTGTTATTCCTCCTTCTTTTTTGATTTGATTTTTTTCAAATTTCATTTGTTTCTTTCCTCCTTTTAATATTTATATTTTTTATGTATAATAAAAAAACACATAGAATTTATATGTCAAAAAAACATATAAGTTCTATGTGTCCTTATATTACCTTTACTTTCTAGTCTATTAAGATATATACCTGTGTGTGTGTGTGTGTGTGTGTGTGTAGAGTCTCTAGGCTTTTAGCGTTTATCATTTTTATTTTTCTCCTTTGTAATAAATCATCTTTATTTTAACTTATATTAATTTAACTGTCAAGTACAAACATATAATTTCTAGATTTTTTGTAATTTTTGTAATTTTTTGTTCACTTTTATATAAAATATAATTAGTTTTTTTATTTTTGCTCATGTATTTTTGTTTATTAATAATTCAATATATTAATTAGCACATAGTCTTTATTATTTGTTCTTTACTTATTTTCTTAGAGATGCTATAATCATTATATATTTAGCAAATTTGGAGGAATTAAGATGTCTAGCTCAAGTTTTAAGAATTCAGTTGCAAGACACAATTATGAAATTATAGATACAATAGAGGCTCGGTATTGTTTTAACTGGTACAGAAATAAAATCTATAAGAAATCGGGAAGGTTAATTTAAAAGATAGTTATGCAACCATAAAAAATGGAGAAGCTTTTGTTTATGGAATACATATTAGTCCTTATGAACATGGAAATATACAAAATAAAGACCCTTTGCGTACCAGAAAATTGTTACTCAATAGGCGTGAAATTAATAAGTTAGTTGGTATGGTTCAACAAAAAGGTTATTCTCTTGTTCCTATTAGTTTATATTTTAAAAATAATAGAGTTAAATTAGAACTCGGTATCGGCAGAGGCAAAAAACTTTATGACAAAAGACGCGATATGGCTAAAAAAGATGCCGAAAGAAAGATTGAACGTGCTATGAAGCAAAATTATTAGAACTATAAAAAAAGTTGGTCGTTGGGGACGCATCTAAAATGACCAACTTTTTTAGGCAACTTTTTCCTTATAATTAACAACCGTTACTTCTGCTGATAATTCTTTGAGCTGATTAACTATTTTTTCTATATTTTCTGCTGTTTTATCATCAAAATATTGTTCATTACATGTCATACAAACATTTGCTGGAACATTTTTTATAATTATAATTGTATTTTCCAAATCTACAACATAATTTACCTTTTTTAGTTCTAATTCTCCATTGCATTTAAAACATTTCATGTTTCTACCTCCTCGTTTTCATATCTTTTTTCCATTTATTAGGATTTGGATAATACGCTGTTACCATATGTAGTAGATTCTCACTTATCCCACATACAATAAGAAACGTTTCAATTTAAAAACTTATAATATTTTTTATATAATTATTTACTTATAAAGTCAAGAAAAATTATTCTACATTTTCGACATTATGGCTATTTTTTATTAAAGAAAGCAGAAAGTTAAGCTTTTTTGCTTAACTTTTCTGCTTTTCTTAGTATTTTATTATTGTTGTATATTTTGTACTTCAAAATTCTTAATTCGTTTGTACTTCATAAAAGTGTTCATCAAATATTATTAACTTTCTGTTCTAGCAGTAATACTGTATGGACTATATTTTGATCCGTCACCTGTTACGCCAACATTTACTTTGGATAAGTCGATTTCAACTACTGGGCGAAGTGCAGCATTTATTACATTAGCTTGATTTTTCGAATTATATATGATTTCAGCATCTACTTTACCACTTTTTACCTCGAACAAGCCTAATCTAAATCTATTATTATCACTATCATATTGGACACATCGAGAAGCAAACCAATATGAGTCTAGATTATCTGTCGTTCCTGGTTTATATCTGAATAAGTCTAAATATTCTGAAGTCATATAACTCTCGGAAATTTCATAAGTATAATACGTATGTTTTCCTTTCAAAATAGATGCTTCTTTACTTCCTGTTACATATTCGTCTTGTTCACTTAAATTGTAGCTCGTTCCATATGTTCCTTCTGGCGCACCTGTTATTTCTAATGCAAATATATTTGGATAATATTTATCCGAAGGTGAATACTCATTTCCATAATTTGTATATGTTGTTTTATCATAACTCGATACGTTTTCTATATCCTTTATATTTATGCTTCTTCCTGTTGCACCAAGTAATTTGTTACTATATAGTTCTTCACACGCTTTATTTAGTAATAAAACTCCATTATTATATCCAGCAGCTCCTTTTAAATTAAATCCTTTATGTACTGGAATTTCTGTTGTGATTACTAATTTAGTCTCTGTCGAATATAATATTCTCCATTCTACATTTGTATCTGTTAATAATTGTGAATTAGAATTGCCTGAATATGTATCATATGTATGATCTGTATAAACTCCTTCTAATGGCGTATAATCTATATATTTTCCAGCTAATGTTGTATCTCTTTCTTCTTCCACTTTTGGAAGTTTTCCTCTAGATGTTATACTATATGGAACATACATAGATCCTTCTCCTGTTACTCCAACATTTACCTTAGATAAATCGATTTCAACTACTGGGCGAAGTGAATTAGTAGTATCATTACTTCCATTTATCGATGTAGCCAAAGAAGCCTGAGGTGTAACAACCATACCATCACTCACACTAAATATCCTAAATCCAAAAGCATTACTGCCACTTTGATAATTTACGCAGCGTGAAGCAAGCCAATATGAGTTTAAATTAGTTGTCGTTTCTGGTTTATATCTAAATAGTTCTAAATATTCTGAAGCCATATTTGCTGTTGACATTGTATATGTATAGTATGTCTGTTTGACTGTCAATCGTGTCGTTTGTTTACTTCCTATTACATATTCATCTTGATCACTCAAATTGTAACTTGTTCCATATGTTCCTTCTGGTGCCCCTGTTATTTCTAATGCAAATATGTTTGGATAATATGCATTTGATAGTGAATATTCCTTTCCATAATTTGTATATGTTGTTTTATCATACGTTGATACGCTTTCTATGTCATCTATATTTAAGCTCCTTCCTATTGCCCCCAATAGTTTGTTGCTGTACAATTCCTCACAAGCATTATTTAATAATAATACTCCATTGTTATATCCATTTGCTCCACTTAGTTTAAATCCACTATGTACTGGCTCTTCTGATATAAGTGTTAATGTGTTTTCATCTACGAATAAAATTCTCCATGCTACATCCATATCCGTTAATAATTGTGAATTTGATGTTCCTGAATAATTACTATAATTATGATCTCTATAAACTCCTGCTATTGGTGTATAATCTACATATTTTCCAATCAAACTATTTTTTACTTCATCAGTTAAATTTCCAAAGTCTATACTATCTGGGTCTCTTGGTAATTCTGTATCTTCACTACCTCCTGGATTATCCGGATCTTCATCTCCACCCGGGTCTGGCTCTTCTGTTCCTCCTGAACCATCTCCTGTTTGTCCTATCATACTTGCACTATCTTTTACATTTCCTGCTTTGTCATATGCTTTCACACTTACTGTATATGCTGTATTTTCACTTAAGTTTTCTGCTACATATGATACTGTTGGGTTATTTTCATCTGTTACTTCTATTGTATCTTTTAAACTTCCATTCATATATATTTCATAGTGACTCATTCCTGATACACTACTTGCCATGCTTGTGTCATCTGTTGTTCCTGCATTTATTGTAAATCCTGTTTTTGTTTGGTTTGATATACTTATTGTAAAATCTTTTGGGGCTATTGTGTCTTTTCTTATTGTTACATTTGATATTCCTGATAAATTTCCAGCGTTGTCTATAGCTTGAAATGCTATTAGTTTTTCTCCATCACTACTTACTGTTAATGTTTTACTAGCTCCACTTACATAATTTTTTTCTTCATCTGATACTTCTGCTACATCTCCTACTACTTCCCAGTAATAGTATCCTGCAATACCTGAGTTTGCGTCTTCTGCATTTGGTATTGATACTACTACATCTGTATTATACCATCCACTTGCTGGTACTTCTGGGCTTACTGCTACTGCTCCAACTTGTGGTACTACATTATCGTATTTTACCTCTATCCTTACTATATCTGATTCATTTCCTCTTCCATCTACTGCATATGCATATATTACTGTTCTTCCAGATGTATTTATTGTAACTAGCGTGCTCTTTCCTTCTACATATGTATAGTCTGTGTCTGTATTCTTTTTATAGTATATTCCACTTACATTTCCTTCTTCTGTACTTATTGTTACTTCTACTGGTACATTATCTTTTCCATACCAGTCATTTTCACTTTCTCCATTTGATGTTACTTCTATGCTTGGTGCTCCTACTTCGTTTGATACTCTTACATTCGCATATCTTGTCTTTCCTTTTCCTAATGTTGCTTTTACTTGATACCATCCTGACTCTTCTACTTCAAAGCTTGCTGTTTCGCTATTTGCTGTTTGTACTACTTCTCCTCCATAGATTAGCTCTATCTTTGTTATTCCATCTTCACAGCTTGCTGTTACTTCTATCGTATATGTCTCTTTATTATATGTTGCTGTTACTGTTGGCAAACTTTCTCCATCTTCTGTTCCTATATTATCTACACTACTCATTCCGGTTAGCTCATCATAATATACTTGATATACATACCCTTCTTGCACAGTTACTATTATATCTTTACTTTCTTCATTTGGCACTGCTGATTTTATCCATGACTCATTCTCCATATCTGCTGCCATACTTGTTACTGTTGTTGTCCTTCCTGCTAAGCTATCTGCTAGGATAATACTATGTACTAATTGCTCTATTTGCTCTTTATATTGCTGATACTTGTAGTCATCTACTGCTTCTTCTGTTCCGACTATTATCCCTTCGTCTCCTGTGATTTGGCTTACTGCAACTCCTACGAGTATGACAAGTAATATTACTGTAACTAGCAATGCAATTAAAGTAATTCCTTGCTCTTCTTTGATTTTAGCAATGTTACTTGGTTTTTGAGTACAATTAATAGACCCTCTAGTTAGGGCATTTTTGTTTGGTTTAACTTTATTCATTTTTTGTTTGGTTTCCTCCTTTTTCCTTCGTTTGGTTTTTGTTTTTTATTTATAAGCAAAGAAAATATTCTTTACTATATAACCTTGTATATTATTTCTTACCTAGCGCAGAATAAATATAAATATTCTTCAATTAGCTTTAGCTACATATTTCTTCAAAGAAATTGTAATAATTTTCAAAACAAGCCTTTTTCACGGCAAGCGTGAATCTTACTCGTTTTGAAAATTTACAATTTCTAATTCGAAATACTTGCAGGAGCTAATTTCATCAATTTATATTTATTCTACGCCTCTAGTTTGCACTTTCTTTTGAACTAGTAAAGACTTATTTAAAATTTATGAAATTAGCGACTGTGAAATTTTTGAACTTAGAAATTCTTAAGCTAAATAATGAGGGATGTTCACGTAGATTTTACGTAAGTAAAATCTTACAAAGTGAAAGAGGCTCATTATTTCGCTTTAGAATTTCTATGATAAAAATTGAACTTTAGCTAATTGAATATAATTTTAAATAACTCTTTACTAGTTTCTCATATAAGCTTAAAGTTTTACTCTTCTCTCCTTACGGTTAGAAACCAAAAGGTCGAAAGTCAAAACCAAATAAAACCAAAACCAATTGATTTCCAACCGTAAAGAGATTTTTAACTCTAAACAAATTAAGAATAATATATTTATAAGTGTTAACACTTATAAATATAACATTAATTAATTATAAAATCAATATGTAATTTTAAAAAAATTGGAGTGAAAAGAAAAAATATGTCATTAATTTCAAAATTTAATGGTAATATGAATGTAATTGGCAGATTATTAAAAGAATATAGAATAAAAAATAATCTATCATATGAACAACTTTCTGCAAAACTTGAACTAATAGGAATAAGCATACATAAGCAAAGTATATATGATATTGAAAACAATAAAAGAACTGTTAAAGATTATGAATTATATGCTTTATCTTATGTACTCAAAATAGATGTTAACGAACTATTAGTAGATATTAAAAATAAATTTGATGAAACAAAAGGGACATGAGTTTTATAACTCATCGTCCCTTTTTGTGTTTATTCTTATGCTTTACCAGTTGAGCCAAATACATCTCTCATTTTGTGTTTAACTGTTTCTTTTATTTTTTCTCTTGCTGGTGTTAAATATTTTCTAGGGTCAAATACTTCTGGATTCTCTGCAAATACTTTTCTTATCTCGGCTGTCATTGCAAGTCTTAAGTCTGTATCTACGTTTATTTTTGATACACCTTTTAAACTTGCTTCATGTAACATTTCATCTGGAACACCTTTTGCTCCTGGAATATTACCACCATATTTATTGCATGTTTCAACAAGTTCTGGTATTACTGTTGAAGCTCCATGTAATACTATTGGAGTATTTGGTAATTTTTCTTTTACCTTTTGTAATATATCAAATCTAAGTTTTGCTTCTCCTTTGAATTTGTATGCTCCATGGCTTGTTCCTATTGCTATTGCAAGAGAATCACATCCTGTTCTATCTACAAACTCTTTCGCTTGTTCTGGATCTGTATACATTGCATCTGATGAGGCAACGTTTACATCATCTTCTATTCCAGCAAGTTTTCCAAGTTCTGCTTCTACTACAACTCCTCTTTCATGTGCATAATCTACAACTTTTTTTGTTAATGCAACATTTTCTTCAAAATCATATTTTGAACCGTCTATCATAACAGATGTAAATCCAGCATCAATACACATTTTACATGTTTCGAAATCTGGTCCATGGTCTAAATGTATCGCTATCGGTACATCTGTTTCTTCAGTTGCTGCCTCTATCATTTTCATTAAATAATTTATTCTAGCATATTTTATTGCACTTGAAGATGCTTGTAAAATTACCGGAGAATTCTCCTCCTTAGCCGCATCTACTATTCCTTGTATTATTTCCATATTGTTAACATTAAATGCTCCAATTGCAAAATGTTCTTTCATTGATTTTTCGAACATTTCCTTTGTAGTTACTAATCCCATTATTTTTTCCTCCTTATTTTTAACTTTGACAATAAATATTATTATCAAAATCAGTAATTTAAAATAAGAATTAGTATAGCTATACCAATCTTATTTTAAATTTTGACAAGAATTATTATTTGGCTAGGCGGACAAATTAGAAATCAATGAGGCGTGCTTTTTGCACGTTGATTTGATTTCTAATGCAGTCCAACAACGCCAGATGATGATTATTGTCAAAATTTTAGTACATTATATCATAAAAATTCTTAAATTCATACCCCTCATCTCTTAAATATGAAATTATTTCTGGTAATGTATCTGCTGTTAGTTGTTTACTTCCTGTATCATGCATTAATACAACTATTTTATTCTTTCCACTTGCTGTTGATTTTAAATCATTGACAATGCTTTCGGCTGTTGGATGTCCTACTGCATCATTTGTAAGAGCATTCCAATTTATATATGCAATATTATTTTCCTCTAATAATTTTATTGCTTCCTTTTTTACGTCTAAATATTTGCCTGTGCTTCCTCCTGGAAATCTAAATAAATGACTTGAATATCCGTCATTTCCAATCGCTTGTCTTATTAATGTTTCTGTATGATTATATTCATCAAGTACAGCATTTGGAGATGAATACACTGATTTATATTCATGTGAATATCCATGATTTGCTATATAATGTCCTGCTTCATATTCCTGTTTTACAAGCTCTGGATATAATTCTACCCTACTTCCTAATACGAAAAAAGTTGCTCTTATTCCTTCATCTTTTAATATTTGTAAAATCTGTGGTGTAATATTAGAAGATGGTCCATCATCAAATGTAAGATATGCTATTTTTTCCACATTTCCTTCTTTATATATCTTGTCCATTCGATATTTTGCATCTTCTGAATACACTGGATTAGCTGGAATTGTAGTTTCTTCTTGAACCTCTTGTATTTCTTCTGCTTTTCCGTTTTCTTCTTCATTTTCTTCTGGAACCTCTTCCATTTGTGAAAAATATTCTTCGAGTAATTTTTCATTGTATCTTTCAGCTACCCAAATTCCAGCAATTGATGCTGCTACTATAACAGTCAATACCAAAGTTCCGAAAATTAACATTTTATTTATAAATTCTCTTTTTATTACTTTTGCATCTATTAATTCCTTTTTCTCCCCCACTTATTGTCACCTTATCTCTTTATACTGATTTTTAGGTTTGAAAATAAATTTATAGCATTATTTTCAAACATTATTCTTCATCTTTTAATGTATTTATTTTAAATAATTTTAATAGTTCTACTATTACTAATGGCGATATTACAAGTAGAATTGTTTCTATAACATTTGCCTCTGGAAGTATTGCTATTCCAAAAATATCTCTTAATGCAGGAACAAATAATATTGTTAATACCAAAGCTGCTGCTATAAGTATTGCAATTATTAGTTGCTTATTGCTAAATATTCCTGTTTTAAATACAGATTCTTTGTTGTTCCTTACATTAAATACATGTACAAGTTCTGAGAATGCAAGTACAACAAATGACATTGTTTGTGCTATTTTTATTCTTTCTGCGTCAGGTAATCCTTCACTTGATGCAAGTCCAACTATGAATGCTAAAAGTGTAATTATTCCTATCATTGCTCCTTGATATAATACTCTAAATACCATTCCTCCTCTAAAAATACCTTTGGAGTTATCTCTTGGTTTTCTGTTCATTATATTTTTATCAGGTGGATCAACTGCAAGAGCTAATGCTGGAAGTGAATCTGTAACTAAGTTTATCCATAATATGTGTATGGCGAGAAGTGGTGTTATTGCATTTATATCTGATATGTTAAACCATTCTCCAAGTGTTGGTGCAAGTAATATTGCTAGAAGTAATACTACTATTTCACCTATATTGCTTGATAAAAGGAATTGAATTACTTTTAAAATATTATCATAAATTCTTCTTCCTTCTTCTACAGCTGTTACAATACTTGCAAAATTATCATCTGTTAGTATAACATCTGCCGCTTCTTTGGCAACATCTGTGCCAACTTTACCCATTGCACATCCTATATCTGAAGTTTTAAGAGCTGGTGCATCATTTACACCGTCACCAGTCATTGCAACTATTTCTCCATTATTCTTCCAAGCTTTTACTATTCTTACTTTATGTTCTGGAGAAACCCTTGCATATACACTATATTTTCTTATGTTCTTTGTAAGGTCTTCATCTGATATTTTTTCTAGTTCTTGTCCTGTTAAAGCTTCATCATCATTTTCTAATATTCCAAGTTCTTTTGCTATGGCTATTGCTGTAATCTTATGGTCTCCTGTAATCATTACAGTTTTTATTCCTGCACTTTTACATTTTTGAACTGCGACTTTTACCTCTGGTCTTGGTGGATCAATCATTCCACACATTCCTAGAAATATTAAATCATTTTCTATGTTTTTCATTTCTTCATCAGTTGGTTCATGATCTATAACTTTATAGGCACAAGCTAAAACTCTTAATGCTGATTTTGCCATTTCCTCATTATTTATATATATATCTTTTTTATAATCTTCTAAATTATCTTTTACTCCTTCTGCTGTTTCGTAAGAAATACATCTAGCAAGAAGTTCATCTACTCCACCTTTTGTATATACTACATATTTTCCGTTAACATTATTTACAGTTGTCATTAACTTTCTATCAGAATCAAATGGAACTTCTTTTACTCTTGGGTTTGATTTTAATATTTCTTTTTCAAAATTTAGTTTAAATCCCATATCTACTAATGCTGTTTCTGTTGGATCTCCTGTAAGTTCTCCATTTGCTCCTATTTTTGTATCATTACAAAGCATATTTGCATAAACTATTTTTTCAAGTAAACTATTTTTTTCTACATCTTCAAGATTATATATTTTTGAATTATAAAATAATTTTTGTACTGTCATTTTATTTTGTGTAAGTGTTCCTGTCTTGTCTGAGCAGATAACTGTTGCTGAACCTAATGTTTCAACAGCTGGAAGTTTTTTTACTATTGCATTTTTCTTTACCATTCTTTGCATTCCTATTGCAAGAACGATTGTAGATACTGCTGCAAGTCCCTCAGGTATTGCTGCAACTGCAAGACTTACTGCTGTCATGAACATATCTACTAATTCTTTTCCTTCTGCGATACCTATTAAAAATATAACAGCACATATTATTAGGCACACTATTCCGAGTGTTTTTCCTAAATCATTTAATCTTTTTTGAAGTGGAGTTTCTTTTTCTTCTACTTCGTTTAGCATTCCGGCAATTTTTCCAACTTCTGTATTCATTCCAATTGCTGTTACTATTCCTTTTCCTCTTCCATATGTTACCATACTAGAAGAAAATGCCATATTTTTTCTATCTCCTAGGCTTGTCTCATTATCCGTTATAACGTCAGTTGTTTTTTCTATTGGAACAGACTCCCCTGTTAATGCTGATTCTTGTATTTTTAAATTTATTGCTTCTGTTAGTCTTATATCTGCAGGTACATAATCTCCTGTTTCAAGTACTACTATATCTCCTGGTAACAATTCTCTTGCTGGTATGACTTGTAGTTCTCCATTTCTTATAACTTTCGATGCATGTGCACTTAATTTTTGTAATGCTTCTAAAGATTTTTCTGCTTTGTTTTCTTGTACTAATCCTATTATTGCATTTACTATTACTACAACCATGATAATTATAGAATCAGTAAATCCTTCTCCTTCTTTAACTCCAACAAAAGCTGATACAATCGCGGCTATTATTAAAATTATTATCATAAAGTCTTTAAATTGTTTTAAAAATTTTACTAGAAGACTTTCTTTTTTCTTAGCTTCTAATTCGTTAAATCCATATTTTTTACGCTTCTCTTCTGTTTCTTCTTTGTTTAGACCGTTTTCAATATCTGTTTCAAGTTCTTTTTGTACTTCATCAACTTTTTTATTAAAATAGTCCATATCAATTTTTCCTTTCTTGTAAATTTTATATCTATATATTTTAACATAAAGGTATATTTATATCAATAAAATTTATCTATTTTTCAGTTTTGTCTATCATGTCAATAATCTCCTTGCATTCTTTCCATGTAGACACAGCAACATAGTCGTTTTCCCTTTTAAATTTCTTTAATACATTGAAAGTATTATCCTTTGAAGAAAGATCTGTTAAAATAACTTTTTTTATCTCATCTTCTTTGCCATACATTATTTTAAATAATATTGAACGGAGAATTCCTTCTAGCCTTCCTTCTTGATTTTTGGTTGCAATTATTATGTATATTCCGTCTTCACTTAAGTTTGTATATTCCATTATATAGTAAACCGTTTTTATTATTTCGATTATTCCATATATTGCAAGTATATAGACTAATGTATTAAGTATAAAATCTAGCATTTTCAACCTTCACCTCATACATTAGTCTATGCCCTTTATTATGTGATTGTGATTACATTATTCCCATTTTCTTTGCAACTTGCTTTCCTTTTTTCATTATATTTTTTTTAGTTCTGTTTGTGCTCTCCATGTACATCATTGCTATACCTGCTGAAACCATAGTTCCAATTAACATACCTTTTACAAATTTCATACTTAATTCCTTCCTTTCTTTAATAATTGAATAAAATTATTCCTGTCCTATAAAATATAGTCAATATTATTATTACTTTTTTGGTTAATTATATACTTTTATTTTTTCTTTTCTTTTTTAAAAAATAAAGAATATATTTGAAGTATAGCTATACATAATAGAAATATTCCAAAATAAAGTTTTAGTCTTTTTGTGTCTAGATTTATCGATATGTTTGCTCCAATTATTGCTCCGATTATTCCAAATCCTGAAACTATTAATCCTGTTTTCCATTTTATTAATTTTTGTTTTATATTTATTGCAATAGATACTATTGAAGTTGGTATAAAAAATATAAGGTTTGCTCCTTGTGCTACGTGTTGTTCTTTTCCTAGAAATAGAGATAGGCATAAGATTAATATTGTTCCTCCTCCCATGCCCATTCCGCTTACTATTCCTGAAATAGCTCCAATTAATATATTTGTCATTTCTTCTCCTTTTTTGTGTCAATGGGGACTCGCCGATAAATGACACAAAATATTAATTTAAAATAATTTTATAATTTTTTATACTTTTGTGTCATTTATCGGTGAGTCCCCATTGACACAGGTTTTAGCTCACTCCTTGTATGATAAGTCTTATACTTACATAAATTAAAAATCCTGTAAAGAAAATTCTTAAATACCTATCTGGTAGTTTTTTTAAAAGTTTTGCTCCAATAAATCCTCCTATTATTCCTCCGACAGCACAAAGAACTCCTGTTTCTATTTCTATATATGAAGAGTTAAAATAGAAAAATGAACTTACACACACCATTGGCAATATACAAAATATTGAAGTTGCTCTTGATTCTTTTTCTCCTAATTTTAAAAGAAAAGTAAATGCTGGAACAAGTATCATTCCGCCTCCTGATCCAAAGAGTCCTGTTACTGTTCCAGCAAATAGTCCGATTATAATCTTTTTTAAAAATTTCATATACACCACTTTTAATAAATATTTACATATATTATTTATTATTTTTGGTTTTTTTATTCCTATTTATTTCCTCTGTTGCAATTTCTGTTAAAATTTGATCACATCTTAGCATTTTACCAATTATCTCTGATCTCAATTCTTCATCTTGAACATTATCGACTTTATCTAAAAATGCTTGCATAGCATTCAAATATCTTTTATTCCTTTCCTTCCATTCTGTCTTTACTTCCATGTTAACCTCCAACTCTATAATTAAATTATGTTTACTTAAAGATGTAATTTTGTTACCTCTGACGTTATATTTTAACTATCTTCTGTAATTTTAATACATAAAATGATAAAATACAACAAATAAATAAATTTTTCGGCAAAATATTTATATTCAAAATATGAAATGGAGGCTACTATGATTAGAATTAAACTTTCTGATTTACTTGGAAAACATAAGATGAATCAAAAAACTTTATCGAGACTTACAAATATACGTCCTGCGACAATTTCTAAAATGTACTACGAAGAAACAAAACGTATAGATATTAGCCAAATCGACAGCATTTGTAAAGCATTAGATTGTGAAGTTTCAGAATTATTTGAATATATACCAGACAATCACAATAGCAAACCATAAACTTAAATTAAGTTAATTAAAAATGCACTTAAGAATTTTTCGTCTTCTTAAGTGCATTTTTATTCCTCTATTTTAAAGCATCTTTAAACATTTTATTTAGCATTTGAGGATTTGCTTTTCCTTTTGTTTCTTTCATTGCTTGTCCAACTAAAAATCCTAAAGCTTTTTCTTTTCCGCTTTTAAAGTCTTGTACTGACTGAGGATTTGCATCTATAATCTTTTGTACGATGGCTTTTATTGCTCCTTCATCTGATATCTGAACCCAGCCATTGTCCTTTATAATTTTACTTGGCTTCTCAGGATTTTCGAACATTTTATCAAGTACATCTTTTGCTATTTTACTGCTTATTGTTCCTTTTTCAATAAGCTCAATTAATTCTGCTAATTCTTCTGGTTTAAATGGAATTTCATCTGGTTCCATTTCTTTTTCATTTAAAATTCTTGCTACATCTGACATTAACCAGTTGCAAACTGCTTTTGGATTATTACAAATTTTAATTGCCTCTTCAAAAAAGTCTGATAAATATTTTGAAGCTGTTAATATATTTGCTCCTTTTTCAGTAAGATGATATTCTTCTAGATATCTTTGTTTTCTATTTTCTGGAAGCTCTGGTAAATTTTTTCTGATATTTTCTATATACTCTTCAGAAAGTCTTATTGGAACTAAATCTGGCTCTGGAAAATATCTATAATCTTGTGAATCTTCCTTATTTCTCATTGGAAATGTCTTTCCAGATACCTCATCCCATCTTAGAGTTTCTTGATAGATTTTTCCTCCATTTTCTACAACTTCTATTTGTCTTCCTATTTCGTATTCAATAGCTCTAGTTATAGATTTAAAAGAGTTCATGTTTTTCATTTCTGTTCTAGTTCCAAATTCTTTTTGTCCTTTTTTTCTTATTGATACATTTACATCTGCTCTTAATGAGCCTTCTTGCATTTTGCAGTCTGATACCTCAATATATTCAAGTATTGATTTTAATTTTTTTAAATACTTATCTGCATCTTGAGCAGAACGCATATCAGGCTCAGATACAATCTCAATTAATGGAACTCCTGCTCTGTTTAGGTCTACTAAACTTCCTCTTCCATAATCGTCATGATTTAATTTTCCAGCGTCCTCTTCTATATGAATTCTTGTAATTCCTATCTTCTTTTTTCCTTCTTCTGTTTCGATTTCTACATATCCTTTTTCACATAATGGTTTATCATATTGTGATATTTGATATGATTTTGGAAGGTCTGGATAGAAATAATTTTTTCTATCGTTTTTACTGTCTCTTGATATTGTACAATTTGTAGCAAGACCTGCTTTCACTGCATATTCTACAACTTTTTCATTTAGTACTGGTAACGCTCCTGGCATTGCCATACAAACAGGACAGCAATGTGTATTTGGTTCTCCTCCGAAGTCTGTCGGACAACTACAAAATATTTTTGTTTTTGTTGATAACTCTGCATGAACTTCTAGTCCTATGACTGTTTCATAATCCTCTCTTGGCATTTAATTGTTACCTCCTTTAAAGTCTGGTTTATATTTTTCTCTAAATTTATATGCTTGTTCAAATGTATATCCTGCATTTAATATTGTTTCTTCATCAAAGGCCTTTCCAATTAATTGCATTCCTATTGGCATTCCACTTTTATCTACTCCGCATGGTATTGAAAGTCCTGGTAATCCTGCAATGTTTACTGATACAGTACAAATATCTGCTAAGTACATTTCAAGTGGATTATTTGATTTTTCTCCTAATTTAAAAGCTGTTGTTGGTGATGTAGGTGTAAGAAGTACATCATATTTACTTAAATTTTTTGCAAATTCATTTTTTACCAATGTTCTAACTTGTTGTGCTTTTTTATAATAAGCATCATAGTATCCTGATGAAAGCACATAAGTGCCAAGTATAATTCTTCTTTTTACCTCAGCTCCAAATCCTTCACTTCTAGAATTTTCATATATTTCTTGTAAATCTGTAAAGTTCTTTGTTCTATATCCATATCTTATGCCGTCAAATCTTCCAAGGTTTGAACTTGCTTCTGCACAAGCTATAATATAGTAAGTGGCTAGTGCATATTCTGCAACATCTAATGAAGTTTCCTCTACTATTGCTCCAAGCTCTTTGTATTTTTCTATTGCTTTATTTATACTTTCTTTTACTTCTTCATTGATTCCTTCTCCAAAGAATTCTTTTGGTACTCCAATTTTTAGTCCATTTACATCATTTTTTAGTGCCTTTGTATAGTCTTTTTTTGGTATATTTGCAGATGTTGTATCTTTTTCATCATGACCTGCAATAATTGATAATAACATTGCTGCATCCCTTACATCCTTTGTAATTGGTCCTATTTGGTCAAGTGATGATGCAAAAGCAACTAATCCATATCTTGAAACTAATCCATATGTTGGTTTTAATCCAACAACACCACAAAGTGATGCTGGTTGACGTATACTTCCTCCTGTATCAGAGCCAAGAGCCCAAGGTACCATATTAGCTGCAACAGCAGCTGCAGAACCTCCTGATGAGCCACCAGGTACTTTTCTTAAATCCCATGGGTTCTTCGTTTTCTTAAAATATGATGTTTCTGTTGAACTTCCCATAGCAAATTCATCCATGTTAAGTTTTCCTAAATCTATCATATTTTCTTCATTTATAACTCTATTTACAACTGTTCCATCATAAGGAGATATAAAATTCTCTAGCATTCTTGATGAACATGTAGTCTTTATTCCCTTTGTGCACATATTATCCTTTATTCCTATTGGAATTCCTGCATATTTTCCTAAATTCTCGTTGTTTTTTAATTTTTCTTCTATTTTCTTTGATTTTTCTATTGCTTCATCAGTTAAAGTTGTTACAAAACTTTGTACATCTTTTTCTTTTTCATTTATTCTGTCCACATAAGCTTTTGTGATTTCTGTAATTGTAAGTTCTTTTTTGTCAAGCTTTTCCTTTAATTCATGAACTGTAAGCTCTGTAATATTCATATTTTTACATTTCCTTTCTTAGCGAATTATAGTACCTTTGGGATTTTAAACATATGATTCTCCTTCTCAGGGGCGTTTTGAAGTAAGCTCTCTTCATCTTCAAATTCTTTTACTTCATCTTTTCTAAACACATTATATCTATCATCTGAACCAACTGTTTCTTTTAACCCTTCTACTGGTGCATCATTTACGATATTTGCAAAATTTAAAATATCTTGTAGATTTAATAAATAATCATCTATTTCTTCCTCATTTATTTTTAAGTTTGCAAGTTTTGCAATATGCAAAAGTTCTTCTCTTTCGACCTTCATAAACTTTTTGCCTCCTTAATCTCTTTTCATATTTGTTTATTATATAATGAAAACACAAAAAAAACAAGCATATTTCCTTATTTCCTAATCGTAACTTATTTTTTATATTTTATAATTTTTCTATAATTTTCATATTTATATGTATATTTTGAATTTATTTTGCATAGAATATTACTAAATTTTTGAATTTTGAGAAATTATTGCTAGCTTTGGAGGTTTTAAAGTATGATTTATGAAAAATATATCAAGGAAAATAACTTTTTTAATAAAAAGGAGGACACGTCTAATTCAGAACTTATAAAGAGTATTATTAAAACTCGCGAAGACTTAGCAATTGCAAATAGAAATTTTGAATTTGCGGAAGGTGAACTCATAGATTATTATCTTTATCAAATAAAAGCAACTCAGTCTAAATATAATTATCTCTTAAGAAAAGCAAAACAAGTTGGTCTTTTTGTTAGCATGATTGATGATATGGAAATTAAGGGCCTTGATGAAGCAATATGAGCTTAAAACATAATTGCATTTTGGCGTTGTTAAACTGCGCTACGAAAATCCGGCTTTGCGTACTGAGGCTGTAACAGGCAAAGCCTTAACAGCCTCAGCATCAACGTGCAAAAAGCACGCCTCCGGTTTTCTTGCTTGTTTGCCTAGCCAAAAGCACAATTATGTTTTAAGCTTAATTTTAGGTAAAGCATAATTATCTAGAAAATAAGAATATTATATAGTTTCTAATCATAGAATGTACAAAATAAGGACGAGGTGATTAGAAATTGGAACTTATTAATATTTTAACTTATATTTCAGGACTTTGTATTCTTTTTGTTCTCTGCAGAATTTTTATAGTTCCATTAAAGGCAATGCTAAAACTTTTACTTAACTCTTTGTTTGGAGCTGTAATTATTCTTATTATCAACTTTATTGGTGGCTTTTTTAGCTTCCATATTGGACTTAACTTCTTTACCATAATATTTGTAAGTATCCTTGGAATTCCTGGTGCAATTCTTCTTACTATTATACGATTTTTCATTTAATTTTTTACTTTTTTAAAGGACTTGCTATTTTTTCCCCTCTATGATAATATTATATAATAATTTTAACTTTACACAAACGGAGGTATTATATGTGTGGAATTGTAGGATATATTGGAACTCATAAAGCTCGCCCAATATTAATTAATGGTCTTTTAAAACTAGAATATAGAGGATATGATTCAGCTGGAATTTCAACAATTGAAAATGGTAAAATTTCATGTCTAAAAAATAAAGGTAGAGTAAAAGAACTTGAAAATATGAATGGTGTTAGTTCTTTGGAGGGAACTGTAGGAATCGCCCATACTAGATGGGCAACTCATGGAAAACCATCAAGTACAAATGCACATCCTCATCTTGATAATAGCAAAACTTTTTCAGTTGTACATAACGGAATTATCGAAAATTATAATGAACTTAGAAATTTTTTAACTAGCGCTGGATATAAATTCTTTTCTGAAACAGATACAGAAGTCATTCCTAATCTAGTTCATTATTACTACACAAAAGAAGATGAAAACACTCCTGATAAATTTGCTCATGCAGTAAGAAAAGCAACTCTAGATTTAAAGGGTAGCTATGCAATTGAAGTTTTATGTAGCTTAGAGCCAGATAAAATTATAGTTGCTAGAAAAGACAGCCCTTTAGTTATTGGTATTAATGAAAATGAAAAATATATAGCTTCCGACATACCTGCAATCTTAGAATACACAAACAATATATATATATTAAACGATGGAGATTTAGCAAAACTAACAAAAAATAATATAGTATTTTATGATACTTCATTTAATGTTATAAACAAGTCTCCTGAAATTATTAGCTGGGATGCAAAAGCAGCAGATAAAAATGGTTATGATGATTTCATGCTAAAAGAAATTTATGAACAACCAACTGCAATAAGAGAAACTATAGGAACAAGATTAGTTTCTGGTAAAAAATGTGATTTTAGTGATTTAAACATTTCTAAAGAATATTTATCAGGCATTTCAAACATATATATAGTTGCATGTGGTACTGCAATGCACGCTGGTCTCGCTGTAAAACCAATTTTCGAGAGATTAATTTCAGTACCAGTAACAGTTGATATAGCTTCTGAATTTAGATATAGAGACCCACTTATTGATGAAAAGACACTAATTATTTGTATTAGCCAATCAGGCGAAACAGCAGATACTCTTGCTGCATTAAAAAATGCAAAATCAATGGGTTGTAAGACAATTGCAGTATCTAATGTTATAGGAAGTTCTATAACAAGAGAAGCAGACTTTACAATATATACACATGCTGGTCCAGAGATTGCTGTTGCATCCACTAAGGCTTATACATCTCAAATAACCATACTATCTCTTCTCGCAATTCACTTTGCAGAAGTACTTGAATTAGATGAAAATGAAATGCTACAGAATTTAAAAGATGAAATTTTAGAGCTACCTTCAAAAGCAAGCATAGCTTTAGAAAACACAGATTTAATAAAATCTTTTGCAAAGAAAATATATAAAGAAAAAGATTTGTTCTTTATTGGAAGAGGAACAGATTATGCAGCTGCTATGGAAGCCTCTTTAAAATTAAAAGAGATTTCATATATTCACTCAGATGCTTATCAATCTGGAGAATTAAAACATGGTCCTATAGCTTTAATAGAAGATAATGTTACTGTTATTGGAATAATAACAGACAGAAGATTAGTCGAAAAATCTGTAAGCAATTTACAAGAGGTAATAACTAGGGGAGCAAAAACATTAATTGTTACAAATCAAAACTTAGATAAAAAGATATTCCCTAATATTGTAACTATTCCACAAGTTCACCCTCTACTTTCTCCTGTAATTTCTATTATACCGCTTCAACTTTTATCATACTATGTTTCAAAAGAAAAAGGACTTGATGTAGATAAGCCAAGAAATCTTGCAAAATCTGTAACCGTAGAGTAATATAAAATTGGGATGAATTTAATCATCCCAATTTTTTAGTCCACTATTTATTAATGTTGGAAAATACTTGTGTTTTTTCCACTCATCCTCTTCCGTCCTTATACTGCTTCCTCCTAAGTCTTGTTTGCATTCCCTTTGGAACGCCATCTACTTTAGATGTAGCATTGGCTCTTAACCCTTCTACAAAACTTTTCCTTCTTTGTTTTGCTGTTTTACTTTCTTCCATTTTCCTTATATATCTATTAATTGGAAATGCAGCAACCGTCACTTTATCTTCTCTTCCTATACTTCTAGCATATTCTTCTACTTTTTCTATTATAAGTTCACTTTCCTTTGTAATTTTTCCTTCTTCAGAATTTTTAACTACGATAATTGGCATTCCTGAATCTAATGCATACCTAAACATACTAAAATCATTTGGTCCATTTCCTATACAAGTAAAATCTTTAATCCCTGTATATTGTGTTAGAAACTCAACAGCTTCTCCTTTACTACTTTGTCCATCTGTAATATCTAGTCTATAATTTTTTCTTGATTTTTGTGGAAATGCCGTGGTTCCTATATCTGTCCAACATTTTATATCATTTTCATTTATAAATTTTATTATATCCTTCATTAATTTTTTATTTCCAGCTAAAGTTACCTTTGTTATATCACTTTCTGAATTAAATATTGCTTCAACTAACTCATCTGCTCCCTTGTGCTGTATACTTTTTTCTTTTTCATAATATTTTCTTACTTCTGCTGTTTCTGATGCATAAACATAATCTCCGTCTGTATATCTAATATCTGTTTTTATTCCTCCAAGTCTTATATACTCTTCTAGAATTCTTGTTCTTGTATCTGCTTGAAGCGTAGTTCTTTTTACATATTCTTGATTTAGATTGTCATATATAGTTCCTCCGTTATCTGCTATAATAAATCTTGGAGGTATAATATCATACTTTTTGCAAGTTTCTTTTACATAGCTATTTGTCCTTCCTGTTGCTGTAACAAAGCTTACTCCCATCTTTGCCATTCTGTGAATTTCAACTGATAATTGTCTATCTGTTAAATCCAATGTTCCATCTAAATCAAATATGAACATACTGTTAGCCTGCATATTAAACACCTTCTTTTTAAAGTAAATTTGTAATATTTATAAAATCTTCTAATGTTAATGCTTCCCCTCTTACTCTTTCGTCGATTCCTAAAGTGTTTAAGACTTTTTTTAATTCTTCTTTATCTATACCTATCTCTGAATTTTGAAGTGCATTCATCAAAGTTTTTCTTCTTTGCATAAACGCATATTTTATAATCTTAAATAACTTGTCCTCATCTTTTACATCTTTTCTCTTCTCTTTTTTTATTTTTAAGTTTATTACTTCTGACTCAACATTTGGTGAAGGTATAAAAGATGTATTTGGAACTGTAAATAGTTTTGTAGCTTCTGAATAGTATTCCACTCCATAAGTTATTGCTCCCGCTTCTCTTGTTCCTGTTTTAGCACATAACCTATCTGCTACTTCCTTTTGTACCATTACTGTTATACTTTCAAAATCTGCTCTCGTTTCTAAAAGTTTCATTATAATTGGAGTTGTTATATAATATGGTAAGTTTGCAACTATTTTTACATTTGGATATTTCTCTTTATCTATTAGTTTGTTTAAATCAATTTTTAGTATATCATCATTTATTATCTCTATATTATCAAATAACATAAATCTATCTTTAAGTATTTGTATCATTTTCTTATCTAATTCTACGCAGATTACTTTTCCAGCGTTTTTTACAAGTTCGTTTGTAAGAGTTCCAAGTCCTGGTCCTATTTCTATAACTAAATCTTCTTTTCCTATATTTGCGCTTTTGATTGTGTTTAATATAACATCTTCATCTATTAGGAAGTTTTGTCCTAATGATTTATTTGCAGTTATATTATACTTTTTCATTATAAATTTAGTTTCATTCAAAATATCCAAATATTTTTCCTCCATCAATATAGTATTTCTTATACATTTTCCTTTATTTTATAATAGTTTTGCACTTTTTTCAATATTTTACTTTATCTTTTGTACTTTTTATTGTATAATTAGTAATATTATACTTTCCGTAAGCTTTAAGGCGTAAATTAGAAGTGTAGATTTTATTTAGGAGATGATTAAATTTATGGCTTACAATTTTAAAGAAATAGAGAAAAAATGGCAAAAAAAATGGGAAGATGAAGGAACATTTAATGCAAAAAATGATTATTCACTAAAAAAATGGTATGGACTTATAGAGTTTCCTTATCCTTCTGGTCAAGGATTACATGTGGGTCACCCTAGAAGTTATACAGCCCTTGATATAATTGCAAGAAAAAGAAGACTTGAAGGTTATAATGTACTATACCCTATTGGTTTTGATGCTTTCGGACTTCCTGCTGAAAACTATGCAATTAAGAACAATATTCATCCAAGTATCGTAACAGAGAAAAATGTAAATCATTTTAGAGAGCAATTAAAATCAATCGGATTTTCTTTTGACTGGTCAAGGGAAATAAATACAACTGACCCAAATTACTATAAATGGACTCAATGGATTTTTATTCAATTATTTAAACATGGTCTAGCATATAAAACTACAATGCCAATAAACTATTGTACAAGTTGTAAGGTTGGTCTTGCAAATGAAGAGGTTGTAAATGGCGTTTGTGAAAGATGTGGTGGCGAAGTTATTCAAAAAGAGAAGAGTCAATGGATGCTTAAAATCACTGAATATGCTCAAAGATTGCTTGACGACTTAGAAGATGTTGATTACCTTGAAAAAATTAAGATACAACAACGTAATTGGATAGGAAGAAGTGAAGGTGCAGAAGCTGAATTTAAACTCCAGGGAATTGATAAATCTATTCGTATATATACAACCAGACCTGATACTATGTTTGGTGCAACATATATGGTAGTTTCTCCTGAACATGAGATAATTAATGAGTTAAAAGATAAAATTACAAACTTAGATGAAGTTGAAGAATATAAAAGACTTGCAGCAAAGAAATCTGATTTTGAAAGAACTGAAATCTCAAAGGAGAAAACTGGTGTTGAAATAAAAGGAGTAAAAGCCATAAATCCACTTACAAATGAGGCTATTCCTATATGGGTTTCTGATTACGTATTAATTACTTATGGTACAGGTGCAATTATGGCTGTACCTGCACATGATACAAGAGACTATGAATTTGCTAAAAAATTTGGCTTACCTATAAAACAGGTTATAACTAATAAAGAAAATACAGCCTCTGTTGAAACAGAAGCTTATACAGATACAAATAATGGTATTCTTATCAATTCTGGATTTATAAATGGAATGGAAGTTAAAGATGCCATAAAGGCTACTATAAAATATTTAGAAGATAATCATATTGGTAAATCTAAGGTTAACTTTAAATTAAGAGATTGGGTATTTTCAAGACAAAGATATTGGGGAGAACCTATTCCAATGGTATATTGTGAAAAATGTGGTTGGGTTCCTCTTGATGAAAAAGATTTACCTTTAAAACTTCCTGATGTTAAAGAGTTCTTACCTGGTGAAGATGGCGAGTCTCCACTTGCAAAATTGACTAGCTGGATAAATACAACTTGTCCTCATTGTGGTGGACCTGCTAAAAGAGAAACTGATACTATGCCTCAATGGGCTGGTTCTTCATGGTATTTCTTGCGTTACATGGATCCTCATAATGATAAAGCTCTAGCATCTAAAGAAGCTATAGAATATTGGTCACCTGTTGACTGGTATAATGGCGGAATGGAACATACAACTCTTCATTTGCTTTATTCAAGATTTTGGCATAAATTTTTATATGATATTGGCATTGTTCCTACAAAAGAGCCTTATGCAAAACGTACATCACATGGTATGATATTAGGAAATAATGGAGAAAAAATGTCAAAATCAAAAGGAAATGTTGTTAATCCTGATGAAATAGTTGCAGAATTTGGTGCTGATGCTTTTAGAACTTATGAAATGTTTATCGGTCCTTTTGACCAATCTACACCATGGTCTATGGAATCTTTACGTGGATGTAGTAAATTTTTAGACAGAGTTTGGAACTTAACTGAAATACTAGAGGACGGCGATTCATATTCTAAGGATTTCGAAAAGATGATGCATAAAGCTATAAAGAAAGTTTCTGAAGATTACGAAACTATGAAATTTAATACAGCTGTTAGTACTTTCATGACAATGGTAAATGAATTTTATAGGTTAAAAAGAATTAATAAAGCTGAGTTTAGTACTTTCCTTATACTATTAAACCCTATTGCTCCTCATATAACAGAAGAGCTATATTCTAAGATTGGAAATGCTAAGACGATTGCTGAAAGCTCTTGGCCAGTATATGATGCATCAAAAACAATTGATGATGAAATAGAGCTTCCTATCCAATTTAATGGAAAGTTAAAAGGAACTATAAATATTGCTCTTGATAGTGATGAACCTATTGTAAAGAAGCTTGTTCATGAAAAAGTTGCAAATCTTTTAGAAGGAAAACAAATTATAAAAGAAATTTATGTAAAAAATAAGATTTATAATATAGTTGTGAAATAAATTTAAGTAAAACAAAGCAAATTAGGTAAATCCTAATTTGCTTTATTTTATTATATTAGTTTGCTTGTTTTATAACATTAGATATACTATCTTTATCTACCTGTTTTTTGGCATACCATATACTTGCAAATATAACTAAATATATAGAAATAATAGTTGTTACTATGATAGGTATTGATATTGTAAATTTATAAAAATTAGTATCTAACATATTTATATATAAAACATATAAGATTATAACACTTATTATAATACCAATTATCAGTGAAGTAGCTCCATAAAATAAGCCTTCTAAAATAAGCATTTTTTTCATCTGCTTTTTCGACATTCCTATCGCTCTAAGCTCCGCAAATTCAATTTTTCTTGTTGTTATATTAGAAATTATAATATTAAATACATTCATAATACTTAAAATACCAATTAGTACTAAAAAACTATATAACAATATTTCTTTTATGGCTACTTCATTTTCATTTGCTTGTTGTTCGGTTGATAAATTTTTGCCAATAATTCTTGTTAGTCCGTTATATCTTATGTTTAATTCATCTATAATTTCATCTAGCATATTTGGATTTGATGAATATACGTAATAATCAAACACGTCTAGATATTCTGTTCCTAATGTTTCATAGAATAATTTACTATATGTTTCTTTATTCACTACTAACCAAATATTAGCTCCATATATGTCCTGTTGGCACCCTTTTGGTATAATATTTGTAACAGCTTTTACTGTTAAATCTATTTTTTTGTTTTCTGCTATTCCTCCTGAAAGTCCAAATTGTTCTGAAAATTGTTCTAGCATATATTTATCTGAACTATCTTGTATATCCATTGTAATGATATCTCCTGAGACATAATTCGTAAGATATAGTTCATCATAATATTTTGTGCTTACATTAGAATAATTAACTAATATGCATTCATTCTCACCTAAATTATCAATTCCCACTTCATTTAAGTAGTTATTATATTCTACATCGTCTAATATCATAACATAGGATAATACTTGTATAGAACCATCTTCTCCTCTTTTTAGTGTTTCGGATAATTTTTCAAACTTGTCCATAGCCTGTTTGAAAGAATTATTTATTTTACTTTCTTCTATTCTCAAATACAATGCATTTAATTGATTAAATCCATACATAGAGTCGATTAATCCTGTTTGATTTAAAATATCTAGAATTTCTCCAGTATAGTCTTTTTCCCAAGAGCTTTTAGTCACAAATAATCTATAATTATAATCCAATTCTTCAGTTTTATTATATTCATTTAGATTACTTATGTATCCCGTTATAGTAATTAATAATATTATACTTATTGTCAGTGAAATTGTTAAAGTAGCATATCTATGTTTGCTTCTTTTTACATTCTTATATGAAAGTTCACCAATTGTTTTAAATATTTTTGATATAAATATAGGTACTTTTTTTGAAATTTTACTAACTCTTTTATATTCATTCTTTTTTATCATTTCTATTATTGAAGCCTTACTTGCATTAACAATTGGAATTAAAGAAGATAAAAATACAATAAATATGACCAATATTATTGAGATTCCCATAATTTCACTTGAGCAAATAAATTGCATATCAACATCAGCCATTACCTCTAATGTAGTATTTAAAATATTTCCTTGTATTGATTTAAACAAGTTATTAAGAATTTTTATTAATAAGTAATCTATAGCAAATGTTAATATCATTCCTAAAATTATTGAAATAATAGCGATAATAGCTGCTTCAATAAGATAAATTTTTATTATTTGCTTTTTTGTAGCTCCAATTGATGAAAGTGATGCTATATATTTTCTTTTATCTTTCATGTTAATATTAAATGTTGTATATATTAGAGCTACTGAAGCTATCATTATAATAAAAATAAGTATTCCGTTTTACTATAGTAAGTGTTTTCTCAAATTCTGAGCCCTCTTTTGCTACACATGCATAAGATAATAGTTCATCATTATATTTTATCGTCACATCTGCATTTATTAACTGGCTTATTTTTTCTGTTGTTACATATATATTAGATATGTCATTAGTTAAAATCGATACATCTACTTTTTCATTTTCCGAAATATTTTCTCTATCAAATAATATTATTGCTCCGCTTGTTTTTACAAGATGTATATAATCGAACTCGTCAAAATCAGTTTTTTCTATTTTTCCGACTATTGTAAAAGTATAATTATCTTTACCTATAGTTGCCTCAATTTTGTCTCCAATTTCAAAAGTCATATCTTCGTTTATAATAATTTCGTCTGTATTTTGAGGTAGTTTTCCCTCTTTTAAATTAATTTCTAAATTTTTTAAGGCGTTTACATCATAGGCTTTAATATACATTTTTTCTGTTAAGTCTTTACTATAGCTTTCTTCAGTTATTCCTAAATCTTTGACTATTGATATTTCTTTTATATTTTCGTCATTTTCTATATAATTTATATTTTTAAATTCCACATTGCTGAAATTTGCTTCCCAGTTTTCTCTACTTCTTGATAAATTTATTATATAATCTTGGTAACTTGATGTTAAAATATTAACAGAAGTAATTAACATTGTTACTATAATAATGCATATTATCATTATTGCTGTCATTTTTTTATTATAAATTATTTCTTTAATTGCTATAGAAAGTCCCATAATTACCACCTTTTACTTCAAAGGAATTAAAATTTTACTGTGTAATTTCCTTTTTATGTATTTTATCAATTTATTCATTTGTGTTCAATAAAACTTTTTTGACTTTTTTGAACTTTTTTAAAATATCTTCTCTATTTAATATTTTTATTTTATAATATATATTATTGAGCAATATAAACTAATAAAAGGGTGATTAAAATAGAATACTTAATTGAACATGCAAAAAAAGGCGATAAAGATGCTTTTTCTGAAATAATTTCTAGTATCTATAATGATTTATATGCTATTGCTAAATTACGCTTAAATAACGAAGATGATATTCAAGATGCGATTCAAGAAACTTTCATTAATGCATATCTTAAATTATCAAGCTTAAAGCAAAATAAATATTTTAAAACATGGATTATAAAAATACTAATTAATGAATGTAATAAAATAAACAATCAAAAGAAACACAATACTAAATTATTAGATAGATATACTTTTAATTATTCTTCCTTTGTATCCATACAACATGATGGAAATAAAATTATAGATTTTAATGCTATCAAAAAAATATTAACGGAAAAAGAAAATGAAATATTTTATTTATTTTATGAACAAGATTTAACAACAAAACAAATATCGCAAAAATTAAACATTAACGAAAGCACTGTAAAAACACGATTAAAATCTGCGAAATCTAAAATTAAGCATAAATATAAGAGTATCATTGCAAGTATAATAATATTACTGTTGGTTACAACAGGTGTTGTTTTTGGTCAAGATATAATTAGTTTTATAAAAGATATATTTAATTTAAATACAATAGGTATAAACAATGATAATATATTGGATGCAATAGAAACAAAAGA